>JAQUTL010000045.1 GCA_028709805.1 Victivallaceae bacterium | reverse complement strand
TTTCGGGAGTCCATCCGGCGCTCACCGCCTGTTTCTCGATTTCCGGGAATTCCCCGTTGCAGATCGACTGAATTGCGCCGACACGTTCGCGCTCGGCGGCGACGGCGGCTTTGGCGGCGGCGTGAATGTCAATTCCGCTCGCCTGAATCGCCGGAGGCACGGCCTCGGCTTTTGCCTTTTTTTTCGGGATCGCAATTTGCTGCCTTGGCGGCAGCCTCATCTTCTTCGGGAGTCTTCTTTTCCGGATTGTCCTCGGGTTTCTTTTCCGGTTCGGCGGCGGGCGGTATTTTGATTTATCATGCCGATAAAATATCCGGGATACTAAATTTTTTGTCTGGCAGTCTGGCTTCGGCGTCATGGAGCAGGGTGGAAACGATCTGGCCGTACATTGCGGCCGGGCTTGTCGTGGTGTTTCTGCTGTCGCGCCGGTTGGATATTCTGCGGCTGGGCGACGAAGTGGCGCTGTCGCTCGGAATCCGGGTGGAGCGCACTCGTTTTATTCTGATTTGCGCGGCGGCGTTGCTGGCGAGTTCGGCGGTGGCGGCGGCCGGTCTGATCGGTTTTGTCGGGCTGGTGGCGCCGCATTTGGCGCGGCTGCTGTTGGGCGCCGGCCATCGGACGTTGCTGCCGGGGGCGGCGCTTACCGGTGCGGTGCTGGTGATTTTGTGCGACACGCTGGGGCGCTGGGCGTTTGCGCCGCGGGAACTGCCGTGTGGAATCCTTCTGGCATTGGTTGGCGCGCCGTTTTTCCTTTATCTTTTGCGCCGCGGAGGACGGATCTATGAAAATTGAGGTGCGCGGACTCGGAGTGGAATACGGTGGCCGCCCGGTTCTGGAGAATTTTAACTTTGAGTTGGAAAGCGGCGGTTTGGCCTGTGTGGTTGGTGCTAATGGGGCGGGGAAGTCAACATTTCTGCGCTGTCTGGCCGGAGCAATGGCGTTTTCCGGTGAAATACTGCTGAACGGCGAACCGCTGAAGAAAATACCGTTGCGTCGGCTGGCGCGGCGTCGGGCGTTTTTGCCGCAGCAGCCGGAGTGTCCGTCCGGGGTGACGGTGCGCGACCTGGTCGGGTTCGGCCGGTTTCCGTATCTCGGCGGCTGGCGCGGCTTTGCCCGGGAGGATGACGATGCCGTGGTGGAGGCGATGGAGCGGTGCGGGGTATACGAACTTGCGGCGCGCGGTCTGGACACTTTGTCCGGCGGGGAACGCCGTAAGGCGTGGATTGCCATGACGCTGGCTCAGCGGCCTGATCTTCTGCTGCTGGACGAACCGACCGCGTTTCTTGATCCGGCCGGAAGAATTATGATTCTGAAACTGCTTGAACAGCTTAACCGCGAACTTGGTTTAACCGTGGTCATGGCGCTGCACGATCTGCGCGCCGCGTCAAAAATCGCCACCCGGACGGCGGCGGTGGTCAACCGCCGCTGCCGGATGCTTGAACTGGATGAATTGTTTTCCGCCGAAGTCCTCGAATCGGTTTTTAACCTTACCGAGGACGACGCGGCGTGGCTGTTCAGTTAAAGTTCAGTGTTCCGAAGTAGTTTGGCTGATGGAATCCGCCGCTGGAGTGGCTCCATGACTGGATCTTGCCGGTTCGATTGTTGATCCGGTGGAAGTTGGCGCGCCAACGGTTGCCGTTTTTTGCGGGGGTGGCATCGGAGTCGCGCAGATTGGTCGGTCGGACGACCACTTCGGCCGACCAGCCGTTTCCGGTTTCCGCGACGGCGCTCTGCCAGTCGCCGTCCCACATGAAGCCGCCGGTGCCGGAGTCTTCGTCAAACCGCTGATTGGCCGAGTCGAGCGCAAAGTGGGCGTAACTGCCGGCATAGTCGGCGGCCTGATTCGGTGCAACGGTCGGCGCGAACTGAATGAACAGCTCCAGCACTTCCGGGTTGAGGTAAACGCTTCCATCGAAATTCATCGGAACGGGCGTCGGCAGCGGCTTGTCCGCCGGAATATCGAACGCCAGATACAGTGCTCCATCGCTTTGGAACAGGCGCAGGGTGGTCGGTGTTGTGTCATTACTGCCGTCCCGGTCGGTCATCGCGATTTCGGCCGAGCCTTTCCATTCCTCTGGATCGATCACGCCGTCAAGTTTTACCGTGTTTTGCAGTTCCGGCACGTCAACCTCCGGCGGCTGAAATGCGGCGAATTCGCGCAGACCGGTCAGCTGCCATTCGATATCCCCCCGCGGCACATTTGCCGGCAGTCCGGCGAACGCCGCCTCAAACTCTTTCAGCGTGGCTGCGATGTCGGACGGATCGTTGGTTTTGATCTTCATCTGTGCGGTCGCCATGACTTTGCGCATCCGGTTGACCGGAGCCACCGCGCTCTCGCCGTATTTTTCTCTGAGCGCATAGTTCCACGCGGTTTCAGGGTTGTAGGCGGCCGGATTCCAGAGATAGGCGTTGGCGCCGATTAAATATATTGTCTCCCACGGGCGGGAACCAAAATAGAGACTGAGCAGAAAAACTATGCCGCAGTCGTCATCTTTCATCTCCGGGTAAAAGACGGTTTCCCAGCGGGGCAGCGGGGAGAGCAGGCCGTTGGAATTGTCGAACAGATACATTTTGTGGTTGCCGAGCAGTTTCTCCATCACCTGATGGTCGGTCTTGCGCAGTTCCGGCGAGAATACGCCGTCGCCGGTCCAGACCCACATGACCTCGTCCGGCGCTTCTGCCGCCCAGTCGGTGACGTACTTGTCCACCTCGGGCTGTCCGATACCGTGGCCGAGCGAGTAGGGTGCGGCCACCATGGAGAAGCGCAGATTGGGGAAGTCGGTGTGCAGTGCGTCGTAAAGCCGCTTCATCACATAGCCGTGGGCGCGGCCGACCGAACCGTTGAACTTCGTCTTTTCAGCGTCGTGATAGCAGACAAATCCCTCTTTTCCCCGCGGCGTCGTATCGTCGGCGGCGATCATGAAGATTGACACGCCGGACTCCGCCAGTTTGCGGCAGACGGCGATGAACTGTTGAATGTCTTCCTCATTTGCCGCGTTGAATTTTGGACCGTCCGGCGGAGTGCTGTAGAGGTGGAGATGAGCCATGAAGTCGAACATGCCGGCGGAGTCGTATTTTTTCATTTTTGCGAGGAGCGGTTCAACGCTTTTCCACCATTCCGGGTTGCGCCAGTTGGCTTCGATCAGTCCGGCGATGCCGCCGACTTTATCGGCCGCCGTGTCGATGAACTGGTCGGGGGAGATGTTGGCGAAGTAGTCGCAGATGTAGCGTTCGCGCCAGACCGGGAAGTCGTCGATGTTCTCAAGGTTCTGCACCGGAACGGCTCCGGTTTCGTCAAGCAGCTGGCGCAGCGAGGCGAAGGCGTAAAACAGTCCGCGCGGATCGGCGCCGCCCAGCGCCACGATGATTTTTCCGTCGTCCGACTTCTGTACCCTGATCGCGTATCCCTGCGCCGGAAGCGACGGAATGCCGTCCTTGAAAAATTCAGCCATCGCCGGAGCGGAAAGCAGACCGGCGTGAATTTCCACCGGCGCGGCGTCCTGCACGTTCTTGAGATTGCGCAGTGCTTTAAGATAGAAGTCGGCGCCGAGTTTTCCGGCGGTCGGAATTCGGTTGGCGGCGATATTTTCCTGCGTCGGGTGGAAAAATATTTTTGTGTTTTCCGTGGACGGCGGAAAGGAGGAAACCTCCGAAGGCGTACTTTTCTGCGGCGTCGGAAACACCGTACCAAATTGAGCCTGAACAGAAAGCGTGGTCAGCGTTACCGCCGTTGCAATAACTTTTTTCATCGCCGGATTCATCGTTTTCCTCCTTTGGGGCCGTGCCGCCTTAATCGGCGGCCGCGTGGTTTTAAATTATTCCTGAATCCGTGAAATTTTGTTGATGTGTTTTTCATTCGGATTCAAATGTTGATTTTTGCCGGATTTTCCGGTGTTTTTTGTTCTGATTTCCGATCCTGATTCCGGTGATTTTCCGATTGTCATAGGCGGTCATTATTGAGTTCAATTGTTCAGAAAAATACCGTGACACTTTTCTCAATTTAATAATTTGGCAATCAATCACATACACCGTCCTGAATCCGTGAAAGAAACACCGTGTTTCTCTCATTATTGTTATTATGCTATAAATTTATAGCAACTTTATTTGATTTTCAAGTCTTTTGATAACAAAATCGATGATAAGTTCACTTTTTCATA
>JAQUTL010000010.1 GCA_028709805.1 Victivallaceae bacterium | reverse complement strand
TGAAAAAGTGAACTTATCATCGATTTTGTTATCAAAAGACTTGAAAATCAAATAAAGTTGCTATAAATTTATAGCATAATAACAATAATGAGAGAAACACGGTGTTTCTTTCACGGATTCAGGAATACACTACGCTTGAACAATAAACCCAGCAAGGAGAACTTTATCATGCGCATCACCGCAACGTTTCTGGACGAAATCAGCCACGACATCCCCCATCAGAACTGGGGACGCGAGGAATGGGACCGCGACTTCGCCGCCATGAAGGCCATGGGCATCGACTCGGTGGCCGTCATCCGCTGCGGCCATAAACGCTGGATCACCTACCCCTCCAAGGTTCTGATGGAGCGCGAGAACTGCTACCGCCCGCCGGTGGACCTGATCGGCCTGTTTCTTGAGCTGGCCGAAAAACACGGCCTCGGCTTCTACTTTGGGACCTACGACTCCGGCAACTACTGGCACAACCACCAGCCGGAGAAAGAGGTGGAAATCAACAAGCGGGTCGTTGAAGAGGTGTGGAACACCTACGGTAAAAGTCCGGCGTTCAAGGGATGGTATCTGAATCAGGAGGTCAGCCGCGCCTTTGCGGGAATCATCGACATCTACTCCCAGATGGGGCGCTTCTGCAAGGCGATCTCCGGCAACAAGCCGACCTTCATCTCCCCCTACATCGCCGGCAAGAAAGACTGCTACGCTTTCACCACCGACCTCCAGAACAAAAACGCCATCACCATCGATCAGCACGAAAAGGAGTGGAATGAAATTCTCGGCGGCATTCAGGGCGCGGTGGACATCCTCGCGTTTCAGGACGGTCACTGCGACTACGACGAACTGACCGACTACCTCACCGTCAACAAAACCCTCGCCTCGAAATACGGCATGGAGTGCTGGACCAACTGCGAAAGCTTCGACCGCGACATGCCGATCAAATTCCTGCCGATCAAATGGGAAAAAATGCTGCTCAAACTTCAGGCCGCCGAACGCGCCGGTCTGGAACGGGCGATCACCTTCGAATTCTCCCACTTCATGAGTCCGTTCTCCAGCTACCGTCAGGCGCTCGGCCTCTACAAGCGCTACTGCGAACATTACAATATCGACATCAAACCGGTAATGAAGATGCTTAAAGAGGAGATATATTGATGCTGAGAAAAATCCTTACCGCCTGGCTGTGCGCCGCGGCGTTCGCGGCGTTCGGCAAGAGCGACTTCTCCGGTTGGGAGATCAAGAATCTCGGAGACGGCAAGGGCGTGGTGACCGAATTCACTTCGGAGGACGGCGCGGTTAAAACGCCGGTTCTGATCACCACGAACAACGCCAGCTGGCTCTTCTATGTGAAGAATCTGCCGGCGGAAGAACTCGGCGCGGCGAAAAAACTTTACTTTTCCGCCGACGTGATGAGCAACAACCCGGACGCCGTCCGGCTGGTCATCGGGGAAAACGACGAATGGGGCGGCGCCATGCGCCGCATGGGAGCCGTCCGCCCGGAGATGAAACCCTATCAGTGGCAGCGGCTGACGCTGGAACTGGACCGGATATTCAACGACAGTTTCTTCAGTTGCGGCGTTGGCATTGAATACAAGGCCGCCGGATCGTGGGTGGCAATCGAAAATCCGGTCATCTCAACCGAGCCGGTCGAACTTCCGCCGCTGCCGGAATATGACCTGATGGTCCCGGACGAATTCGACCGTCTGCCCGACGAAACACTGCGCAAAACCGCCGTCGTGCTCGACAAAATGGCAACGCTTGAACCGTCGCTTGCCGGCGACCGCCAGTTCCTCGACGCCACCGACTGGCTGAAGACCACCAAGACCGACGGCAGCACCCGGACGTTCCGCGAATTCACCCGGCTCCGCAATGTCTACTGTTCAACCGACAGCTCGATCATGCCGGTTCCGTCCGCATTCGAATACGATCATTCCACCGTGATTCCCGACCGCACCGTGCCGTTCACCCTGACGCTGCCCCGCAACGCCAAAGACGGCTTCGTCTGCCTGATCCGGAACAATTCAAAGCATCCGGAAAACTTCATGGTGAAACTCTCCGGCGACGTGGCGAAATACGCCGAAGTGTTCCAGCTGCTTGAGGTGGACGGCACGCCCGATCTGCCGGTGCCCATGCCGGCCGATGCCATCCTCCACCTCGGCGCGGAGGAAACCGCCGGCGTTCTGGTCCGCTTCACCACCGCCGAGGCCGGCAATTTCAGCGGACAGCTGACGTTCCTGCCGTTCAATCCGCTCTTTCCGGGAAAAATTCTGCCGCTGACGCTGGAAGTCGCCGCCGTATCGCTGCCCGACCAGCTGCCGATCAAAACCTTCCATTGGGACTACTCCGGCGCCAAAGACCCGGAAAAACTCCAGCTTCTGCTCGACGGCAGAGTCAACACCTTCCACTACGGCGACCTGCCGAAGCTCGGGAAAAAGGATATTGACGAAGACCTCTCTTCGCTGGTGGAGGTGGTTCGCGCGGTCAAGGCGGCGGCGCCCGCCGGTCTGGAGCCGAACTTCATCGTCGAAACCTGGTTCATCCGCGAAAACGGCGGCTGGAAAAAGGAGTTTGAACCCTGGCTCGACAAACTGGTGAAAACCCTCGCCGACGAAGGCGTGGACTGCGACCACTGGTATCTGGAAATTTATGACGAAGACCTGTCGCCGCAGTTCCTTGCCTCCGCCAAGGCGATCAAGGAATACAATCCCAATGTCAGAATATTCTCGGACTGCATCAACAAAGAGGAGGGCGTGGTCGAAAAATTCGCGCCGTATCTCGATGTCTGGTGCCCGGTCGCGTGGATGCTTCCTCCTTACATGCAGGGATACGAATTCCAGATAGAAAAAATGCGGAACACTCCGGCCGAGTTGTGGACTTACGCCTGCGGACCGGTTCCGATCAACCCGGCCAGGCGGTTCCGCGAACAGCCGCTTCTGGCCTTTGCGATGGACATGAAGGGGTGCTGCTACTGGACGACCTACTTCATCACGCCGCGCGGAGCGCGCAACCCGAACGATCACTTCGGGTTCTTCTACCGCGACCGCAACGGCAAACCGGTCGAATCCCGCCGCTGGATCGAATGGCAGGGCGGACTCAACGACTATCTGCTGCTGTATCTCGGCGCAAAGTCGGAAAAAACCGCCGCGCTGACCGAACAGATGCGCGCCTATGCGGAGAAACATCTCCAGGACGCTGACTTCTGGCAGAAATACACCGCCATGCGCACCGAACTCATCCGGAAACTGGCTGAATAGGTATAACAGCACATAAATAAACAACTTGCAGAAAATTAAAAATCATAAATGGCCGTTGTCTCACCCCGGTTGCGTTCAACGGAAAAATCGGACGGATTCCGGAGTGGGCGGCCGTCGCCATGAAATTGATTTGACAGTTGAATCTTTATGGCGCATGGCTTGACACTGTTTGCCATCAATGCAAAACCGTTCCGGCAGTCCGCCGGAACGGTTTTTTATTTGTCCCCTCCGCCGCGCCAGACTGCGACTTTCAGCATTTTATCGCTTGAACACCTTGATTTTTTCCATTGCAACGGTATTTATAATCATTGCCGGTTTTTTGCGGACAACGCCGTCCGCGCCGGAAAAAGATAAAATATGAATATGTTCCGCAAACACGCTGCGCTGTCCAACCGGGCCGTCAACGGCGGGGAGCTTAAAATATGAGCTTGAACTTTCTCGGCATGCTGACGCACAGCGACCATCTTTACGACTATCTCAGATACGAAATCCAGCCGCAGACCGCGCCGTGTCAACACTGCGATTACCGCGTATTCAAATACAACGCCTCCAATGACGTTTACTTATACGAAGAGGTTCATACCGGCGCAAAATTCATCGGAAAATTCTTCCATTCAGCGCGCCGTCCGAACCGCGCCGCCGCCGAACAGCGCATGGAGCGCGAGTTTCACCACCTTTGCCTTATGCGCGGATTAGGTTTTGACCGCGGACCGCACTATGTGGCCAGACCGCTGGGCCGCAACCGCGATCTCGGCTCGCTGCTGGTGATCGAATACTGCTACGGCGAGTCGATGAGCAGCGTCATCAGCCGCGCCATCCGGGAGAACAACGACGCGCTCTTGTTCGCAAAACTCACCGCGCTGGCTTGGTTTCTCAGCCGGTTCCACAACCGGACAGTCAACGAATATCCGGTCGATTTCAACGAGGCGTATTCATACGCCGGGTCGCTGATCGCCGACGTGAGACGAGCCGGACTGCTCAATGGCGGCGAAGATGCCGAACTCTACCATCTCCGCGACCGCTGGAACGGCATGCCTTGCGTTCGGGAGGACCGTCAGGTGATCGTTCACGGCGACGCCACGCCGGAAAACTTTCTTTTCGGTGACGACAAGTACGTCATCACCTTCGACCTCGAACGGCTGCGCCGCGCCGACCGGGTTCACGACGTTGGCCGTGTTGTCGGTGAACTCGCCCACTTTTTCATGGCCGCCACCGGCGACCGCGGCCGGGCCGAACCGTTCATCGGCCACTTTCTCTGGGAATACGCCTGTCATTTTCCGGACCGCGCCGCCGCATTCCACTCCATAGCGCAACGCGTTCCGTTCTACATGGGGATAAATCTGCTCAGAATAGCCAGAAACAACTACCTGTCAAGCGACTATCGCCGCAAACTGATATATGAGGGCAAGCAATGCCTGAAAGGATGACACCATGATAAAAGCACTCCTTTTCGACCTTAATGGCACAATCATCGATATTTTAACCGACGAATCGCGCGACGAAATATACCGCACCGTCGCCAATTTGCTGTCATTCTACGGCGCCGCGACCTCAGCCGACGACTTCCGCGAACTGTACTGGCGGCTCAACAAAGATATGCGCCGCGACAGCGCCGAAGAATTCCCGGAATTCGACGTTCTCGAAATATTCCAGTCCATAATCGACGAACGGGCCGGAGACTACACCTGGAGTCTGCCTCCGGAAAAACGCCGGCTGCTGCCGGAAATTCTGGCCGAGACCTTCCGGGCCGCCTCGCTGCTCCGCCTCCGCCTTTACCCGGGCGCACGCGAGGTGTTGAATTATCTGCGCGCCAATTATACCATAGCCGCTGTGTCCGACGCACAGCGGCTGTGGGCGGTGGCCGAACTCGACTGCGTGGGACTGACCGGCTATTTCCAGCCGATCGTGATCTCCAGCGATTTCGGATTCCGCAAACCCGATCCGCGAATGTACGCCAACGCGCTGGAAACACTTGATGTGACGCCGGACGAGGCGATTTTTATCGGCAACGACATGTACCGCGACGTATGGGGCGCACACCGGGCCGGAATGAAGACCGTCTTCTTCAAGTCCGGTCAGGGCGATCAGAAGTCGCACGGAGTCGATCCCGACTATATCATCTATGATTTCGGACAGCTCCCGGACGCAATCCGGTTCCTCTCCTGACTGTTATTCCGATTTAGCGCGAACGCGAACCGCCGCCCCGTCTCCGAACGGTCCGCGGCGCGCATTTTTTGCGATGGAGCCGCACGGCTGTCGCCAGACGCTTTCTCCGGCACAACAGATATAGAACAAAAAAACGAAAAAAAGCAAGTCCCAGCTGAAAACGCGCCGGCTCCGGCGGTCGGGTGAACGGTTGATCCAACCATTGGCTCAAATCACGATATACAAAGAGATTCCGCTTCAAAAACGCCATCGGCGTCGAGAAGTGCCATCCCGCCTTCGACAGAAACTTCAGATACTTTGTCAGCAGAATGGCGATAAGCGCTGTCCCAACTTGAATCTTGACCGCGTTTTCACTGGTTCCGATGAACGTTTTGATCTTGAAATTCGGTTTGAGCATCTTGAAAAAGCATTCGATCTGTCAACGGAATTTATAGATGTCGTCAATGGTTTTGGCACCAAGATCAAAGTTATTCGTCAACAGAACCAGCGTCCGGTGATTCACTACATCGCAGACAACCACAGCGTTGCATCCAGACTGTACAACTTCCGTTTGAAGACAAATTCATGGTTCGGCGCAACCGTCTTGCAGTGATCCAATAACATGAAAAATAACGCCTTGAAGATTTCCGTATCTATATGTCGATTCGCATACGACAGATTTGATTTGCCCGGAACCGTCTCCACTCCCGGGTGGTTGAGGTTTCCTCCGCAGATTTTCAGGTCGCCGCAAATCTTCCGCAAACTGTTGGCATGGGGCGGTTGACAGAAGATCATCGACACAAAATGTACCCAACAGTCAAAGGTCTGTTTGTATTTGTCTCCATTGTGTTTCATGACTATTTTTTCAAAACGGAGTCTCCTTGTTTATTTGGGCTATCGTAATATACTGTTGCAGGCAAGTTGGCTCCACTTTTTTTCACACATTCAGAAAATTGTTAGGACAGGTGTGGGATTTACCTCCAAACTTTATTCCAGTTTTTCCTTTGGGCTGGGTTGAAAAAAAATCACTTACGTGCTATCTTTACTGACTGTCGATGTAAACTTTTTTATTTGTCATTATTAATAAATATGTAAGGAGCTTGGAAATGGCCAGAAAATTGATTATCGCCGGAAACTGGAAAATGAACAAGACTGCCGCCGAAGGCGTCGCGTTGGTCGAGGCCTTGAAGCCGCTGGTCGCCCAGTATAAAAATGTTTGCGACGTGGTCGTCTGCCCGCCGTTCACCACCGTGTCAGCCGTCGTCGAGGCCGCCAGGGGAAGCAATGTCAAGGTGGGTGCGCAGAACATTCATTGGGCCGAATCCGGCGCATTCACCGGCGAAATCTCCGCCGCCATGCTTAAGGAAACCGGTATTGAATATGTTATCGTCGGCCATAGCGAACGCCGCCAGTATTTCGGAGAAACCGATGACACCGTGAACAAACGCGCCATCGCCGGCCTCAAGGCCGGATTCACCGTCATCATGTGCGTCGGAGAGACGCTCCAGGAGCGCGAGGGCAACCAGACCAAGGCGGTTCTCGATCGGCAGCTTGAAGGCGGCCTGAAGGATATTTGCAAGATCGGAATCCGGAACGTGGTCATCGCCTACGAGCCGGTTTGGGCCATCGGCACCGGCAAGACCGCAACGCCGGAAATGGCGGAGGAAACGCACGCCTGCATTCGCGAAAAGCTTACCGCGCTGTACGGCCGGGAAGTTGCCGAGCTGGTCCGTATTCAGTACGGCGGCAGCATGAAGGCCGAGAACGCCGAGGCCTTGGCCGCGCAGAAGGACATCGACGGCGGCCTGATCGGCGGCGCCGCGCTTAAGGCCGACAGTTTTGCGGCTCTGATTGCCAATGCGCTCAAGGGCGCCAGCTCCAAGTAGGAACATGTTATGAGCGGCATCGATATACTGATAAATGTGATATGCGTGGCGGTGGTGATTGTGTCGCTGCTGCTGATCTGTCTGGTGCTGGTTCAGCCGTCGAAGTCCGGAGGGATGGGAGCCGCCTTCGGCGGTATCGGCCAGTCGGTCTTCGGCGCGCAGATGGGAAGCCATCTTACCAAACTGACGGTTGTCCTGACCAGCGTGTTTTTCGTGCTGGCGCTGGGATTGGCATTCCTGATCGGTCATCGTGCCGACGTGAACGAGCGGCAGCGCGAGGCGGAAGTGCTCAGCGGCATTTCGGCCTCCATGCAGCCGCGTCAGCCATCCGCCGCGACCGACGGGGGGTCGGCTCCTTCGGCAGCTCCGGACGCAGAAAAAGCTTCGTCCAAACAGTGATTTGATAAAAAAATATGTTTTTTTGATGCAATGTCATTGTTTTATACGGCTTTGGTCCTTGCAAAATAGAAATCAGGTTGTATTATATTTTGCCGAACCCGGTGTGTTTTCGCATTGTGACGGCGGTTGCGCGAAGCATTTAGATTAACTCTAACATAAAAGATATTTGTATGGCAAAGGAAAACACGATACTGGCGATTGATGTTGGCGGCAGCAGCCTGAAGATGGCCGAGTTCACAGCCGGCGCGTCCGGCGCACTGGTGCTTGACTGCTATGCGGTGCAGGAATATGATGAAAGCTACGCGCAGGGAGATTTTCTCGACGGCTTCGCGGTAACTTATCGCAAAATGATGCAGGGCAACACTTTCAGTGCCAAGAGCGTGCGTATTTCCATCTCCGGTCAGGCGGCATTTTCCCGGTTGAGCAAGTTGCCGCCGCTGGCCGGACAGCGTGAACAACTCGCCAAAATTATTGAATTTGAAGCCCGCCAGACGGTTCCATATCCAATGGACGAGGTGGCCTGGGCTTATCAGCTTATACGTCATGCCGGTTCCACCAGCGACGAGGAGGAGCTGGACAGCAGCGACGAGCTTGAAGCACTGTATGTTGCGGTTAAGGCCGACCTGCTGTCGATCGTTACCGACGTGGTGCAGGACTCCGGCAAGGAAATACTTTCCATTGAAATAGCGCCGACCGCGATCTTCAACGCCGCGAAAGCGAATCAGCTTGGCGAGTCAAGCTGCGATATGATTCTGGACATCGGCGGTCGCAGTTCCAGTTTGGTATTCGTTGAGCGCGGACGTATCTTTGTCAGGTCGATTCCAATCGCCGGCGACGCGTTGACCCAGCAGATTGCCAAAGAGTTCAATATCAGTTTTGCCGACGCCGAAGAGTTGAAACGCCGCCACTGCTTTATTGCGTTGGGCGGCGCTTACGAGGATCCGGATTCCGAAGTGGCGGCCACCATAAGCAAGGTCGCCCGCAACGTGATGACCCGGCTGCACGGCGAGGTCAGCCGGTCGATCAACCTGTGGCGCTCACAATATTCCGGAAGCAAGCCGGAACGCATGTTTTTGTGCGGCGGATCGTCGATTATTCCATATACACCACACTTTTTCTGCGAAAAACTTCGCGTTCCGGTCGAGTACCTGAACGTTTTCCCGGTTGTGCAAATCGGGGACGGCGTTGACCGCGAGGCGCTGAAAAATGTCGCCCAGCTGTTTCCGCCGCTGATCGGTATCGGTCTGCGGCATGCGTTCAACTGCCCGGTTCAGATTTCTCTGATGTCCAAGTCGATCAAGCAAGATGAGATTCTGCGGCGCAGAAAGCCGTTTTTTTACGCCAGCGCTGTTTCGGCCATCATCTGCATGGGGCTGTTGTTGTTCGGTCTGCAGAAACGCACGGAATATGACGAGCGCCTGGTGGAGCAGAGCCAGGGCAAATATAATGCGACCAAAGCGCAGGCGGACAAGGTTCGGACCGCGAAAAGTGCTTTGGACGGTGCGTTGTCCGACTATGCGACCGCGCTGAAATATATCGACGCCCGCGACCGGTGGAGCGGCATTATCATGGAACTGGAACGGGTTATGCCGGATACAATGTGGTTCACCTATATCGAACCCTATGGCGCCGAGCTTGAAAGCGAACTGAAGCGTCAAAACAATATGATGATGCCCGGAATGATGAATCCCGACATGATGATGATGGGCATGCCCATGGCGGGCGGAAAACTCAAGGCGGTCAGCAACCTAAATTTGGCGCAGTCGCGGGTCAAGCCGATCGACTCGGTCGAATGGATCGTGGTCGAGGGGCATTCGCTGGTGCTTTCCGGAGGAGTTCCGCCGGAGACCGTGTTGCAGGAAAATCTTGGCAAATCGGAGATATTCGCCGGCGGAGACAGCGAGTCATTCGTGTACGAGTACTCACAGGGAACCGACGGCGACATGAACATCACCTCCTTCCGCATTCGTCTGCGTCTGAAGGAAGCGGTAGAACAACAGTAACCCGAAGAGGCTAATGGATATGAAAAGATTTTTGAAAAAACATATCGGATTCGTGATTGCCATCGGCGTTTCCGTGGTTATCGTGTTGGCGTTGCTGGTAATGGTGTTGATGCAGAACGGTAAGCGGCTGGACGCCGCCAACCGTCTGAATGCCCAGAAGGACGCCATCAAAAGATTGAATGACTCGAAGCCGTCTCCGGCACAGGAGAATTTGGAGACCATTGAGTCCGACACCGTAAAGTACCGTCAGAAGCTTGATGAGCTTCACCGTTATTTCGGACGGCCCTACGAGCGGGCGCTGGAGCGTTTCAGCGAGTCGCTCGGTATTGCCACTGTGGACTTCCGGGCGATGTTCCGGGCTTTTTGGGAAGCCGGCATTGCAAAAAACCAGCGTCCGGATCAGATATATGCGCTGTTTGTTGAATCCGGCGGACTGACCGGTGACGAGCAGCCGGAAACGGTGACGGCCGAGGACGGCACCGAGACCGCGATTCCGGTGAAGGCAAAATGGGACAAGGACCGCTGGGAAAACGCGATGAAGGCCTTTGTCGAAGAGGCTCAGAAATATACGCTTGAGGACATCAACGGTTCCGACTCGGTGTCGGCAAAAGAGCTTCTGATGTCCAGTCTCGGCGTGCCGCGGTCGTTCGGCGACAACGAGGCGCGCTGCAAGGTCTATGTGGACAATGTGCGCAGCAAGCTGATCAAGAAGTTCACCGAAGGCAATGTCGGATTGGGCGACAACGCGCAGAGTTTTTCGTTCGTCAGTTCCGGCGATGGAAAGCCGAGCAAGGAAATGATGGTGGATATCGGAAAGGTGTGGGATATCATCTGCGATCTGGCCGGACGGATTGCGGCAAGCAAGGTTGCCTCGCTGGAAGACTTTTCGGTTGATACGATTACCGGTGTTGACGGAGACGGCGGATTCCGCTATTACCGCTTTCAGGTTGAGGTCTCCGGCACGCTTGACAATATTCGCCAGCTGACGCGGGATTTTGCCGACGCCTATAAGGACAGTCGAGTTTACATTGTCCGGCGGATGTCGCTGATGAAGGACTTTGACAGTGCGCAGATTCTGGTTGACGAAAACATCAACCGGGCCACGAGCAGTACCGACGCGCGCAACCAGCAGCCCGGCGGCCGCAATAACTTCGGCGGCGGCGCCGGAGCGATGGACATGGGAATGCTCATGGGCATGGGCGGAGGAGGAGGAGGAGTGCGCAACACGGTGGCTTCCGGGCGTGCGTCATCCCTGTCGGCCAGACGCGGCAATATTGAAGACGGCGCCTTGGTCGATCCCACTTATTACGAAGGACGGAAACTGGTTGACGAACTTATGGCGGTTTCCGAAGATGAAGAAAAGACCGCGCCGGGTTTGCGGCGCAATTACGCCCGTCCGGCGCTTGGGGTGGGCAGACGCTGCACCGCCAGCATCGTGGTGGATTATGTCGTTTATGTCACCGACGAGCTTGTGACGGAATAGAAGGAGGCCGAAGTTGAACTTTTTCACAAAGCATTATGAGAAGATACTGCTGGCGGTTCTGCTGGCGGTCTTCGTTATTCTGTTGGTTGCATTGCTGCAAATCACCAAATCCGCCAAAAATATAAGCGAGCGTGATCTGGCGATCAAGGCTCCGGTGCCGGATTATGAGTCGGTGGATTTCTCCGATGCAAAATTTAAATTGGACAAGGTGTTTGCACTGAAGGTGGCGTGGGAACCCTACGGCACGCGGATGACGGACGCGGACGGTAACCGGATCAAGGGCGTTTCCGACGATTTGGTGAGCGATTTGCTGTCGCCTTTGCGTGCGGCGAAATGTCCGGGCTGCAACCGGTTCATTCCGCTGTTCAGCTTTAAGAGCGCAGGGCAGTGTCCGATTTGCGGAATGGCGCTTTCCCGCCCCGCCCGCAGTTTCAATGATGAAATTGATATTCAGATGCGTTCGTCGGACTCCGACGGTGACGGCATGCCTAATATCTTTGAACTAAAGTATCCGGAATTTCTCAATCCCACCAATCCGCTTGATGCGAAATATGACCGGGACAACGACGGATTCACCAATCTTTATGAATATATGTGCGGAACCGACATCGATGACGCGAAGAGCCATCCGCCGCTTACCGATCTTATTTATATTGAGAGTGCCCGTCCGCCGCTGCTCAGTGCGCAGCTGGAGTCGGCTGACGCGGATAGTGGAACCGTGAGGTTTTCGATGGGTGGCAAGGGGCGTCCGCGTGAATACAAGGTTGGCAGCACGGTTTCGTTTGATCGTCGCAGTATGACGATTGATCGGATACTGTCGCCCGACAGTGTGCAGATGAAAATCAACAACACCGATAAGGATTTTATTGTGCGCAAGGGTGTTGCCGCAGAACTGCCGGAAGAGGAAATGACGGTTATGAATTTGGGCAACAACAAACTGCAGACCGGCGTCAAGGTCGGTTCGACAATCGAAATCGGCAACAACTCCTCCGGCAAGGAGAAGTGGAAGGTTGTCGCCATGGATATGAAGAATGCCGCCGCCACGCTCGAAGGGGCGGACGGCAAGACCTATGAGTTGACCGCGCAGTCCAAAATTACTTCGCGCGCCAGGAAGCCGGAATAGAAATTAGCAGGAATTTTTCTTAAACAATAAAATAAGGTAAGGAAGCATGAAAGGATTGGGAATCCCAAAATTTCCGAATCGGTTCTGTTCACTGTGGGTGGCCGGACTTTTGGCGCTGCCTGTCGGAGTTGCCGCCGCCGCCGAAGAGTCATGTCTCGGCAGCGAAGCGTGCAACAATGCCGCGGAACAGATAGAGCAGGACTACGCAGCCAAACTCGATGCGGCGCGAAAAGCGGCTGCTGAGGCCGATGAGTTGGCTGGTAACGGTAAATACTCCGATGCCGATGCGGCTTATGAGCGGGCGGAGTTTATTCTTGCTTCGCTGTCCGGAGATGCCGCGAAGACCGAACGGGCCGCGGTGTCGCTGGCGCGCGCCAATATGAAGAGTGCGTGGTGGCAGGCGATAATGCTGGAGGCCAAAGACTTGGCCACCGCCGGCAACTATTCAGATGCGGTGCGCAAAGCGTCGGACGCGCTCATGGTTGATGAAAGCAAGATCGACGAAGTAAACAATTTTATCAGTTTCTGCCAGACCAGAGTGAAGGCCGAGGCATTTCGCCAGAAGACCTCCGCCAGTGCGGTAATGCCCAAGCTGCTTTCCGACGAGGAGCAGGTCGGGCTGTTGTTCCGCGAGGCTGACATCTACGAGCGGGCCTACCGCTACACCGAGGCGGAACGTAAAATTCAGGAAGTGTTTCTGATTGATCCTTTGAATTGGGATGCCAACGTCAAACTGCGCAGGATTTACAACAAACTTTACGGTGCGGCCAAGCTGCAGTCCGAAGGCGTGTTGCGCGGTATTTCGGCCAATTCCAGCTGGGTGTATGTGCCGCAGGTCGTGGCGAACAAGGTGAGCTTTGAGCCGAAAGACACGATGCGTGAATACAGCTCTTCCGGCGACCTTTACGGCCGGCTGGCCGACATCAAGGTCAACGCGGTTTATGATGGCAGCACCATTTATGATGTCATTGACGAGCAGAACCGCAATCTGACCCGCGAAGCGCCGGATCTCAACTCATCCATTCTGATGCAGTTTCCGCCGCAGATCGGTGAAGCTCTTCCGAAAATCACGATGGAGGTCAACCAGATTCCGCTTACCGACCTTTTGCGCTATGTCTGTTTGCAGACCGGCCTGAAGATGAAGGTCGAGGAGCGCGCGGTTGTTCTCGGATTAAGCTCGATGGACGATCTTTCCACCAGGCGTTTTTCGATTTCCGCCGAAATGATCCAAGACATTGCCGAGAGTGCCAATCCGTATTACCACTTGGGCAACGTGCTGCTCGCGGCTGAGGACGGCGGCGGCGGCGGCGGCGGCGGCGCTATGGGCGGTGGCGGCGCCATGGGTGGCGGTGCGATGGGCGCCGGCGCCATGGGTGGCGGTGCGATGGGCGCCGGTGCCATGGGTGGCGATGCGATGGGCGCCGGTGCCATGGGCGCTGGAGCTATGGGACCTGAAGGCATGGATATGATGAGCATGATGGGAATGGGAATGGGAATGGGCGCCGGCGGCAAGAAAACTGCCGGTGACGACAGCGGGCGCATCTCCACCAGCACTATGATCTCGGCCGCGAAGGCCAACTCGTCATCCACCTATCAGAGCGGCGTAGCGCAGGGGCTGGGATCGCTGGGGCTGAGCATGGACGCGCTGGGCATTGATACCAGCAACGACAGCGGCAGCAGCAAGGATTACAATGAGATGGGCAAGGTCGGCGCGGCAACCCCGCCGCTTACCACGCAAAGCATGATTAATTATTTCCGGAGCCGGGGGATCGAATTTCCGGACAACGCCACCATCACCTATAATCGCCGCAAGGGCGAGATTCTGGTGACCAACACGGTGGACAATCTCCGCAAGATGGGCGATCTGCTTGCTCTGTTGGATGCGGTTCGCGCGCCGATGGTGCAGGTTGAGGCCAAGATGGTCGAGATCGCCGACACCGACGTGAAGGAACTCGGATTTGACTGGTATTTGAACATCAACCAGAATGATGCGACCGCTCATTGGAATGTTCCCAGCAACGAAAATCCGCTGCGTCATTATAATGTCAGCGACGCCAATTCGTCGATGGCGACGGAGAAAGACTACAAGGTTGTCAACAACCTGAAAATTTTCCCGAATTTCGGCGAATCGCTGTTCGGCAAAAACAGCAATGTCAACTTGAGTCTGTCAGTGAACGCGCTTGATCAGTCCGATCGCACCGAGGTGTTGACCAGCGCAAAGCTGCTGCTCACCAGCGGTGACCTCGGGATCATCAAGTCGGTTGAAAACTGGAAGTTCCCGGACTCCTGGGACGCTCCGGAAATTAAAATTGATAATAATACGGTGGAAATCACCATGCCGATTCCGGAATTTGATGACGGGAATGAAATCGGTACGGTCTTTGCCTGCCGGCCGATCGTGAATCCGGACAACTACACCATAAGTCTTTATATCTATCCGCAGGTGACGGCTTATGTCGGGCATCAGGACTCCTCTTATCCGGTAAAACTTGAAGCCGGCACGATATACACCTCCACCTCCACCGGAACGACCGGAACGACCACCACGTCATCCAAAGTTCCGATTATTTCGACAAATGTCGATATGTGGATGCCGGAATTTGCGGTGCGCGAGATGGAAGTCAACGTGCAGGTTTACGACGGCGCCACCGTTGTCTTGGGCGGCATGACCGAACAATACAACACTCAGCGCGACGACAAATGGCCGGTTATCGGCGAGGTACCGTTGCTCGGCAGATTGTTCTCCAGTCAGATGGAGATGCACGAAAAGCGCTCGCTGCTGATTTTCGTGACCGCGCGTCTGATGAATACTGACGGCACGCCGTGGAGAAGCCGCGAGCCGTTCGGCGTACCGGATTTCATTTGGTAAACAACAACACTGCCGGAGGCAAAGATGTTTTTGAAAATAACTAAGGGGTGTCTGACCGCGTCGATGCTGTTCTGCTCGGCCGCGCTCTGTGCGCAGGCTCCGGGGACGGAGGACGAGGTCAAACGCAATGTCACCGTGGAGGAAGTGCTTCACGATGAGCGCTACAGCGCGGCGGAGAAGTTCGCGGCTGACGCCGGAAAAGACTTCACCGAGGGAAAGTATGAGTCTTCCATCGCCAACAACCTCAAGGCGTGGAAAATCTATGAATCAATCGGCAAAAGCGCTTTTTTGGATGGAAAGATATTGAATTGTCGCAAGCAGATCGCCGCTGGCTACCGCTGTTGGGCCGACGATTTGGCCAAGGAGGCCGAGAAGCTTTCCCGCAGCGAACAATACGATGAGGCGATTAAAAAGGCCGGAGAGGCAGCGGCGATGAGTCCGTCGCTCAAGGGCGAGATCGCCAAGGCGATTGAGCGCTATAAGACTGAGAAGAAGGGCGTTGAAAGCCGCAACAAGGTGACCGAAGCCAAAGTGGTTCCCGATCAGGCCGGCGTCGATGCCCGCATTGAGACGCTTCTGGCTCAGGCCGCCAATCTCTACCGCAACGGCCGGGTGGTCGAAGCCAAAGAGAAATACAACGAAGTGATCACCATCGACCGGACCAACTGGACGGCGTTGCGCGGCGTTCGAGCTTGCAATATTGCGCTGCTGCGTGCCGGCGACGTCCGGGCGGCAACCGATGCCGAGCGCATGGAAGCCGAGGCTGCCGGCGGCTATACGATTCCGATTCGTCCGATGGGCGATGCGGAAAGCAAACAGCTTACCAACGCCAAGCCGATTGCCAAGCAGGTTTCCAGTGCTGAAAACGGTCTTCTCGACCGGGTCGGCCGGATCATTATTGCGGAAATCTCGCTTACCGGCGAACAGCTGCCGGATGCGTTGAACATCGTGATGGAAGAAGCCAGAAATAACGATCCCTCCGGGCAGGGCGCGAATATCGTGCTGATCTGGCCGGACGGCTACAAGGTCGACCAGTACGGCACTCCGTACAAGGATGTGTCGCAGCTTGACAATCTGATGATGCAGACGCAGGCCACCATGGGACGCAACAACGCCGGTCGCAAGAATAACCGTGGTGCTGCAAACGCCGGCATGCCGCAGGGCGCGGCGATGCCGCCTGAGCTGGCCGCCATGATGGGCGGAGGCATGCCCGGCATGATGCCGATGGGCCCCGGTGCCATGAACGGAATGCCGACCGGCAACTATGGGCTGGACAATACCGCCGCGGAACCGGAGACCTATCCGAAAATTGCGCTGAATATGAGCAATGTCCCGCTGGAAGAGGTTGTCCGGCGGATATGCAATCAGGCGGGACTCAAATACAAAGTCGACAACAATGCGATTGTGGTGGCGCCTAAATCGGTCGCCATCGGCGACATGGAGATCAAGCTGTTTCCGCTTAAGCGCGAAGCGTTGCTTGCCACCAACTTCTCCAGTCCGCAGCAGCTGATGTACTTCTTCGCCAGCCACGGCATCCTGTTTCCGACCGGATCCAGCATCGTCTATGATTGGCGCAACAGCCGTTTGATCGTCAACAATACCGCCGACAATCTGACCAAGATCGAAGAGTTGATTCAGACCCAGCTCAATATCAAGGACGTTCAGGTGCAGATACAGGCGAAGTTCGTTGAAGTTACCGAGAACGACCTCAAAGAACTGGGATTCCAGTATTCGCTTGAGCGCACGTTGACCGACAGTACCGGTGCCGTGAGCGACACCAACGGCCAGCTGCAATTCAACAAGAACGACTCGATCATGCGCCACATCAATAATGGCAGCGACCGTGTGTTCACCTATAACGGCACCAGTGACGGCTACAAATACGGCGTCAGCGTCTTTGCCCTCGACTGGACCGACTCCCGGGACGTGCTGTTCGCGCCGCGGGTGACAACGCTGAACGGCGAAACCGCGGTTATCAAGATGATCCGCCGGGTATACTTCCCCGACGACTGGGATGAGTCCACGCAGACCACCACTCAGGCCGATTACTCGAATGCGATCATGTACAGTTACATCGGCCCGGTGCCCAACTTCGACAGCGAACCGACCGACATCGGTATTCAGATGGTGGTCAAGCCGGAGGTCGATCTTGCCAACCGCACCATTACCATGCGCATGACGCCGCAGGTCCGGCAGTTCATCGGATGGACCACCTATGAGTACGAGCAGACCGGTACGGCGTTTCCGCCGGACGAAAACGGCGAGACCGTCAAGGAAGTGCTGCGCGAGCCGATCTTCTCCGACCGCATTATCGATACGCTGGTTTCGACCCGCGACGGCGGCACGGTGGTGCTCGGCGGAATCATTCGCGACGAAACCACGGTTATCGACGACAAGGTGCCGGTACTCGGCGCAGTTCCGATGCTTGGTCGGTTCTTCCAAAGCAAGAGCACGAAGAGCAGGAAGGTTCATCTTCTGATCTTCATGACCTGTACGCTGGTCAACCCGGACGGGTCGCCGTACTTCCCGGATTCGCTCGCTTTCGAGCGTACCGGAAAACCGGTGATCACCGAAGCTCTCTAACTTGAGATCGCAAGCCCCGCAGATGCGGGGCTTTTTTGTGTAAAAACGGCAATGGAATGCGAGCGGCCGGCCGCAGAGACGGGGAGCTCGCCCGGTGGAATCGCGGCGGACAAGGCGAAGCGGAATGGCGGAGAATTCAAGGGGGAAACATTGTGAATACGGCAAGCGGATTCGATGTAATCAAGGACGTGTTTCCGGACAAATGGCGGAACAAGCGGATCGGGGTGCTTTGCCACGCGCCGAGCATTTCGCGCGATTTTGTCCACATAATAGACTATCTTGCGTCATCCGCCCCCTGCCGGTTGACGGCGATATTTGGACCGCAGCACGGCATTTGCGGCGAAACACAGGACAATATGATCGAATGGAACAGTTTCATTCATCCGGTCTGGCATGTCCCGGTTTACAGTCTGTACGGCGAACATCGCAAGCCGACCGCGGAGATGCTCAGGGATGTCGATCTGCTGCTGGTTGACGTTCAGGACGTCGGCACCAGAGTCTACACCTACATGTGGACGCTCCGGCTGTGCATGGAGCGCTGTGCCGAGATGGGGATTCCGGTGGCGGTGCTCGACCGCCCCAACCCGGTCGGTTTTCTGAAGCCGGACGGAGCGGTGTTGAAGCGCGATTTTTTCACTTTCGTCGGGATGGCGGAGATTCCGCTCTGTCACGGGATGACCATCGGGGAAGTCGCAATGTTTTTACAGCGCCATGAGGTTCCCGGATGCCGACTGGAAGTGGTGAAGATGAAGAATTACGACCGCCGGATGCGTTTTGAGGACACCGGATTGAACTGGGTGCCGCCGTCTCCGAACATGCCGACCGAACGCACTGCCGCGGTTTATCCGGGCGCGGTGCTGATTGAGGCGCTCAATCTTTCCGAAGCGCGCGGAACGACCACGCCGTTTGAGCTTTTCGGCGCGCCGTTTGTCCGTTCGCGTGAACTGCTGGCCGAACTGTCAGGCCGGAATATTCCGGGTTGCCGGTTCAGAATACATGACTACAACCCGACCTTTCATAAATTTGCCGGAACCGTGTGCCACGGACTTTATGTCCACGTTACCGAGCCGGAGCGGTTCCGGCCGGTACGGACATTTGTGGAGATTTTTCAGGCAATCATGAAGACCGGTGAAGGGGAATTGCGCTTTCTGCCGCCGCCGTATGAGTATGAGCGGAAACTTACTCCGTTCGATATTCTGGCCGGCGACGGACAGACCAGAGAAACGCTGTTGCGCGGCGCCGACCTTCCGGCCGAATTTTCCCGCTGGGACGAAGAACTTGACAGGTTTACTCCGGAAAAGCTGTATCATTGAAAAAACTGCTGACAATTTTCATCATTTTATGCGCCGTCATTACCGGTCCGGCGGCTGAAACGCCGGCGCCGGAAGCGCTGCTGCGCACCGGCGATGCGGCTCGGCAGTCCGGGTTGAATTTTCGGATTGTCCGCAAGTCGTCCGAGCTTGGAACTTTTGTCTTTTACCGGAGAAGCAACGGCGATTCGCACAGCGAAATCGGCGCGATCCATCGGATAAAGAACCGGAACGGCGAATTTCAGTATGCCGCCGGCGGCGAAGTCGCCATAAAACGCCTGCCGCGCGGGGAGACCGCTTCAGCCGACGACGCTCTGCCGGAGCGTTTCGAGCTTGGCGACACCACCTTCAACGGTAGACCGGCTTATGCGGCGACGGCGTTTTATCCGGATTCCGACGAACGCGAATACCGCGTCTGGTATATTTTCAAAGAGCCGGTTTTCACGATCGGCGCAACGATGAAGATGCGTGACGGCACAATCTACGAGGTCATACCGCAGCAAATCGAATTTTTCGACGAGCTTCCCGACAAATTGTTTGAAATTCCGGCCGGAATGCGCATTTATCAGCCGCCGGACTGAATGGCGGCATCGCCGATTGTGTCGCGGCGGAACGGCTGCGGACTTCGGTTCGACAGCCGAACACCGTCTGGAGCGCCGTCTATGACCTTTCGGCGCACCGGCTGAACATTGCGCTGCCGTCGAGCGGCGACCGGGCCGGGTTCAACTGCAAATAGCCGATTTTTCGGAAGTCATTGCCGCGACGGGCGGTCCGAACCTTGAAAATGTCCGGAAAAAAGGTATATTAACTCATTAACCTTTTGTGATGGAGTTTTGAGTAAATGTCGTTTCCGAACCGCGGAAAAATCTGGCTGAACAGCTATCTCATAACCGGAACTGCTGCGGCGATACTGCTGATCGTCGGGTCAATTCCGGCGGCGACATCATTTGCCCGTCGCGTTGCTTCCGACTTTTTCCATCCCTATGTGGCGGTCGGACGGGCGGCAAAGGACGCTGCCGCCGACAAATCACTGCTGCTGCTGGATCACGAAACCCTGGCCGCGGCGCTGGCGGAAACCAGACGGGAACTCGGCGAAGTCGCGGCAAAGGCCGAGCGCGCCGCGGCGCTGGCGGCGGAAAACAATGCGTTGCGTCAACTGGTCAAACTGCGCCCCCTTCCCGGCTTTCGCTACCTTACCGCCGAAGTGCTGCTCTTCGACCCGCTTTACTGGAAACAACATTTTACGCTGAACGCCGGTTCGGCCGACGGTGTTGTCAACGGCGCCGCAGTTCTGTTCATGATGCGGCGCGACGGCGAGATCGTGCCGGCGGTGGCCGGATTCGTCGGCGCGGTGACCGGAACAACCTGCGAAGTGTCAAGTTTGTATGACCAGACGCTGCGGATACCGGTGCGTCTGGTTCAGTCCGGCGCGGTCGGTTTTCTCAACGGTGAGAATATGCCGCTGCCGTCCGAAGGATTGGCCAGCATAAGCTATCTGCCGCTCGGCGGCGGCTACCGGATCGGAGAAAGCGCCGTCACCGCCGGATTCGATCCCGGGGTGCCGGCCGGTCTGCGGCTCGGAGAACTGGCGCTGATCGATCAGCAGAACGGCATATTCGACGGTGCGCTCTACCGGCGCGGCTATCTGCGTCCGGCGCTCGGAGGAATTGAGGATCTGAATTTTGTCGTGATAATCGTTCCGGAGCCGGCGCCCGGACGAGCCGGGGAGTAAACGGCGATGGGCGGAATATTCGCATTGTTCGCCTTGCTGGTGCTGGTTTGCTGCGAATTGTGGCTCGGCTCATGGCATTTGTTTCTGCCGCTGGCAGCCGACGCGGTGTTCTATTTCTGCGGAACGAGGTCGTGGAAAACCGCGCTGATTCTGGCGGCGGTCGGCGGAGCGGCGCTCGATCTGGCGTTCTTCCGGGACGGCTTTTTTCAGGCGGCGGCCGTGGTCGTCACCGTTCCGGCGGCGCGGCTGTGGATCAGGTCAAGGCTTGACAATCCGGTGGCGCTGAACGCCGTGTACGGCTTTTTCCTGCCGTGGTTTCTTTTTGTCTGCGGCGGCATGTTCCAAATGATTTTTTCCTCCGCCGCCGTCGAATGGAGCTGGCGGATGTTTTCACTGCCGCTTTTTTCCGGGGTGCTGAACGGCGGCGTGCTCGTGCTGCTGATTTTGCTGCTGGACCGGATATCCGGAGCGGCCGGATTCGACACCTTTGCCGGCAGAAGCGAACAGCGCCGCACCAACTCCGAATCCGGTGTGGAGTAGACGGACATGGCAATGAAATTCGATTCCTCAAGAATGCGGCTCCTGATAATCGGCGCGGTGCTGCTTATTATCTTCATTGCAATGGCGGTAAAGTCATTCAACGAGCAGATCAGAAAAGGTGGCGAACACGCGAGCGCGGTTGACCGCCAGTCCATCCGCCGCATCAGGATTCCGGCAAAGCGCGGCAAAATCTTTTCCGCCGATCTGCAGGTGCTGGCCGAAAGCACCGTTTCCTATGACGTCAACTTTTATTTTGACGAAATGCGCCGTCCCGGTCCGCCGTCCCGCACGGTCAGACATGCGACGGAACTTTATCACGAACTGGCCGAACGGCTCGGCCGGGAGCCGGAGGTGGACGACGAGGAGATAAAATATCACGTCTACAACCGCGCCGGACTGCCGATGACCGTGATGACCAACCTGAGCGACCGCGAAATCGCCGCCGCCTTCGAACTTCAGCACCGTTATCCCGGGATCGAGGTGGTTGCCGACTCGCTGCGTTTTTATCCGCAGTTTGAAACCGCCTGCCACCTGATCGGCTACGCCCGGTCCCAGGACCCGGCAAAGGCATTCGACCGGCGCGACTTTTTTTACTATCAGCCGGATCTGGTCGGCCGTTCCGGTCTGGAACAGTATTGCGACGTTTTTTCCGGCCGGGATTTGCGCGGACTGCGCGGTGAACCCGGCTACGAGGTGGTGAAGGTGGACAACTATGGTTTCGTCCGAGAACTGCTTGACCGCACCGGCGAAACCGTCAACGGCAACAACGTGGTGCTGACCATCGACGCCCGCGCCCAGAAAATCGCGGAAAACCTGCTCCGCGGCAGCGTCGGCGCCATGGCGGTGATCGACGCCGACACCGGGGCGGTGATCGTTATGGCCTCCGCCCCCTCGTACAATCTGAATCTTTTTTCGCCGTTCATCGGGCGCGAACGCTACGCCGCGCTGACCAACGACCCGGACAAACCGCTGTTCAACCGTGCGCTGAACGGTTCGTACATGCCCGGCTCCACCATCAAGCCGCTGAGCGCGCTGGCAATTCTCGAAAACGGCACGCCGGCGGATGACGAGGTCGTCTGCGACGGCGAAAGCGTGGTGGACGGCGTCCATATCCGCTGTACGGCGTGGAAATACGGCGGTCACGGCCGGATTGATTTATACACCGCGCTGGAACGGTCATGCAACGACTATATCATTGAGGAGTCGGTCAAGGCCGGATTGGACGGACTGCTGAAAGTATACGACTCCGCCGGCATCGGCCGACCCACTGGTTTTGAACTCGGCGGCGCCTCCGGCCGTCTGCCCGGCCGCGAAGCGATGAGACTGCGCGAAAAACGAAACTGGAGCCGGGCCGACACCGGATTCGTGGCCATCGGTCAGGGGATGGTGGAGTTCTCTCCGCTGCAGGGCGCGCTGATCGCCGGAGCGCTGGCCAACGGAGGAAAACTGATGCGCCCCTTCGTAATCCGCAAGGTGATCGACGAAGCCGGAACGCTGCGGTCTGAAACCGCTCCGGAAATCCGCGGATTCCTCGCCGCCAGCCCGGAACATATCGCCGCGGTCAAACAGGGCATGTTCAACGTTGTCAATGCGCCGCGCGGCACCGGCAAACTGGCATTGAATTCCGCAATCACCCTCTACGGCAAGACCGGGACCGCCGAGTTCGGCCGCAAACCCCGACTGCGGAACAACAGTCTTTTCATGTGCTTCGGAACGGCGAACGACCGCACCTACGCCATGTTCATCGTTATCGAAAACGGCGCCGGCGGCGGCCGCGACTGCGCTCCGCTGGCGGCCGCGTTTTTTGAACAGTATCTGCAATGACCGCGAACCGTTTGGCGGTCTTTACTTTTCGTCCGGAAGTGCTATATTATTTTGAATGAACTTGAGGAGCTGCCATTATCATGACTGAAAAAAATCCATCCATCGGGATTCTCACCTCCGGGGGCGACGCTCCCGGCATGAACGCCGCGGTGCGCGCGGTGGTCCGTTATTCAATTGCCTCCGGCCTGCGGGTCTTTGCCATCTACGACGGCTATCAGGGAATGGTTGACGACAACATCAAGGAACTGTTCTGGGGAGACGTCTCCGGCATCATGAGCCGCGGCGGCACCATCATCGGCACCGCCCGCTGCAAAGCGTTCCGCGAACGCGAAGGGCGGCTTGTCGCCGCCAAGCATCTTCACCAACACGGCATCAACAAACTGGTGGTGATCGGCGGCGACGGCAGTCTGTCCGGCGCCGACGAGCTGCGCGGAGAATGGAGCGACCTCCAGCGGGAGCTGCTGGAGAGAAAAGAGGTCTCGCCGGAAGAGGCGGAGTTCTGCAAACATCTGTTCATCGTCGGTCTGGTGGGCAGCATCGACAACGACATGGCGGAAACCGACATGACCATCGGCGCCGACTCCGCGCTGCACCGCATCACCGAGTCGGTGGACGAACTGCGCAGCACCGCCTTCAGCCATCAGCGCACCTTTGTGGTGGAAGTCATGGGGCGCGCCTGCGGCTATCTGGCGCTGATGAGCGCGATCGCCACCGGCGCCAGCATTGTGTTTGTTCCGGAGGCTCCGGCTCAGCACGAATGGCGGAAAAATCTCTGCGCACTGCTTGAAGCCGGTCGCAAAGCCGGCCGGCGCGACAATATAATCATCGTGGCCGAGGGCGCCCGCGACGTGGATGGCAATCCGGTGACCGCCGCCGACATCCAGAAGGCGATCGAGGAGGGGCTTGGCATCGAAGCGCGCGTCACCATTCTCGGGCACGTCCAGCGCGGCGGCAGCCCGTCGGCGTTCGACCGCTACATGAGCACCGCCAGCGGCTGCGCCGCGGTAAATGAACTGCTCAAGGCCGACGAAAACAGCGAATCAATGATGATCGGGCTGCGCGGCAACCGCATCGCTTCCGTTCCGCTGATGGACGCGGTCGCCAAGACCCGCACCATCGCCGACGCCGTCAAACAGGGGGACTACGAGCTGGCGGAAGAGCTGCGCGGCGCCTCGTGGATTCAGGCTCTCGACATCTATAAGACCCTTTGTCTGGCGGTTCCGGCGCTAAAAAAAGCTCCGGCCAAACGACTGCGGCTCGGCATAATGACCTGCGGCTGGCCGGCGCCCGGCATGAACAGCGCGATCCGCACCGTGGCCAGGCTCGGCATTGTGCGCGGCCACGAGATCATCGGCATTGAAAACGGCGTGGAGGGAATGATTGAAAACCGGTCGCGCAATCTGGAATGGATGGAGGTCGAAGAGTGGAACATGGAGGGCGGCTCGAAGCTCGGCGCCAACCGCCATCTGCCGGAGGGCGACGACTTCTACCGCATCGCGCGCAATCTGGATGACTGGAATCTGGACGGTCTGCTGGTCATCGGCGGCTGGAGCGCTTATCTTCTGGTCGAGCGTCTTCAGCGTGAACGGCGCAACTATCCGGCGTTCAAACTGCCGATGATATGCGTGCCGTCCAGCATCAGCAACAACCTGCCGGCCAGCGAATTGGCGGTGGGGGCGGACACCGCGCTGAACAGCATCGTCAACGCGGTCGATCAGGTCAAGAATTCGGCCGACAGTTCGCGGCGGCTGTTCATGGTGGAGGTCATGGGGCGCTACTGCGGCTATCTGGCGATGATGAGCGGTGTGGCCACCGGCGCCGAGTTCGTCTATCTCCATGAGCACGGAATCACACTGGAGCGGATGCGCGCCGACCTTGAGCTGCTGCGCAGCAGTTTTGCCAAGCAGCAGAGACGGGTGGCGCTGGCCATCCGCAACGAAAACGCCAATAAAACTTATACCACCGACTTCATGTGCGCACTCTACGACGAAGAAGGCGGAAGCATGTTCGATGTGCGCCGGACGGTGCTCGGCCCGTTGCAGCAGGGCGGCGTGCCGTCGCCGTTCGACCGGATTCAGGCGACCAGACTGGCCTATCACGGCATCGAGTCGCTGCTGAAACTGATCGAGCGCGGCGAGGGCGAGTGCGGCTTTGTCGGCCAGACCAACGGCCACTACGTTTATCACGACTGGATCGAGCTTGAACGGCTGGTTCATCGTGAGTTTCAGCGTCCTAAAAAACAGTGGTGGCTGGACCTCTATGAGATGAGTCGCAGTCTGGCGTTTCCACCGGAAAAATGAGTCTGCTTGCCGGAAAAAGAGTTCTGGTCACCGGCGGCGGCCGACGGGTCGGCGCCGCTATCGCTGCGGCGCTGCGGGCGGCGGGGGCGGTTCCGGTGATACACTGCAACCGGACCGCCGTGCCGGACTGGGCTGAGACGGTGCGGATGGATTTCCTCGACGGATCGCCGGAGGAGCTGCTTGACCGCTGCGGCCGGCTTGACGCGGTGGTCAACAACGCGTCGGTGTTTCTGCATGCCGGCGCCGCGGAGCAGATGCGGGTCAACTATGAATTTCCGGTAGGGCTGCTGCGGGAGTTTTTCCGCCGGTTCGGCTCGGGATGCGCGGTAAACATGCTGGACAGCTCGGTGAATACCCACAGTGACGGCGACCCGTACCGGGAGAGTAAATTTCTGTTGCGCGAAGCCACGGTCAAACTGGCAATGGAGTTTGCGCCGAAAATGCGGGTCAACGGCGTGGCGCTCGGTCCGGTTCTGCCGCCGGACGAATTAGCCCACCTGAAGATGCGCCGGACGCTGGAGGTTATTCCGCTGCGCCGTCCGGTGGCGCTGGATGACGCGGCGGCGGCGGTGCTGTTCATGCTTGCGAACGAATCAATAACCGGTGCGGTCCTCGATGTGGACTGCGGAATGGGGATGTTGTCATGATACTTGTTTCCACCAGCGAGATGCGGGCGCTTGAAAGACGCGCGGTCGAATCAGGAACTTCGGAAACCGAACTTATGAACGAGGCCGGGAGCGGCGCGGCGCGGTGGATACACCGCTGGGCGCTGCGGTTTCCGGAACATTTCCGCCGCCGGTTTGTGGTGGTGTGCGGCCGCGGCAACAACGGCGGCGACGGGCTGAAGGTGGCGACCGATCTGCTTGAAGTTTTTCACGAGCAGGTCGCGGTGTTCGGAGTGGCGCCGGTGCATAAAATGTCGGAGGCCAGCCGGTATCACGGACGGCGATTGAAGGTGCTGCCGGCCGTCGAGCTGGAATTCCGCCCCGGAGACATGATAATCGACGCGCTGCTGGGAACCGGGGTCACCGGAGCGTTGAATCCGCCTTACGATGAAATAATCTCAAAAATCAACGCCGCCCGGCTGCCGGTGGTGTCGCTGGACTGCCCGTCCGGACTTAACTGCGACGACGGCAGCGTGAATCCGGTGGCGGTCACCGCGTCAACCACCGTGACCTTCGGCTGGCCGAAGATCGGGCTTACCCTCGGCGACGCCGGAAGACACTGCGGACCGATCCGGGTGATTCCGCTGTCGATTCCGGCGCCGGAACACGGCGGTCCGGCAATGTTCACCGGAATCGACGCCGCGAATTTCATCGATATGCTGCCGCACGAGTCGCACAAAAACTCGCGCGGCCGGGTGGCGGTGATCGGCGGCAGTCCGGCATATATGGGTGCGCCGCAGTTGTCGGCGATCGCGGCGCTGCGTTCCGGCGCCGGACTGGTGCAGATGGCGGCGGCTCCCGGTATGAATACGCGACTGCCGCTGGCAATGGTGCTGCGCAATGTGGACGCCGATTTCACGGAGGCGCCGGAGATTGTGGAATCTTCCGATGTGGCGGTGGTGGGACCGGGCTGGGTCGGACCGCGGCAGGAGGTGTTCCGGAAAATACTTGAACTTGAACGGCCGCTGGTGCTGGACGCCGAGGCGTTGAATATGATCGCCGCCGAGCCGGAACTGCTCCGTTCGCGTCATGCCGGAGCAACCACCGTGTTCACCCCGCATCCCGGTGAAATAAGACGGCTGCAAAATGCGTTCAATCAGAATCCGGACACGGATAAGACGGTGCAGGCGCTGTCGCTGGCCAAAGCGTCCGGCGCGATTGTGGTGCTGAAGTGCGCCAAAACGGTGGTGGCGCATCCGGACGGGCGGTTGAGCGTCAATTCGTCCGGCTGTCCGGCGCTGGCCACCGCCGGTTCCGGTGACGTTCTGACCGGCGTGATCGCCGCAATGATCGGGCGCGAACCGCCGGAGCGTCATTTTGACGCGGTCTGCACCGCGGTCTATCTGCACGGACTTGCCGGAGAACTCCATCCGTCCGCCATGCGCTCGGTGATTGCCGACGACATGCCGGAGCTGGTTTCAGAAGCGTTGCGTCTGGTCTCGCCGCTGGCCTGACGGCCGGATGTTTTTTCCGCAATACGCTGCTTTCCGGGTGTTGATTTTCGGGGCGGTTTGTGCTATATTGCGTATGGATAATCAAATACGCAAAAAAAACAACAGCGGAGGCGTGGAAGATGCGGAGCGACGAATCGGAATATGTAAGCGGCGCATTGCGCGATTCAACCGTCAGTTCTGCAGCGGTGGCGGCGGCAACAGTGGTCTCCTCCGGTGAAGTCCTGAACACCGGAGCCGGCAAATTTTCCGATCTTCTGGTGCTTGCCGGCGGAACGCTGAAACTGGACGGCGCCGCGGAAATCGACGGGCTTGACATGGAGTCGGGCGCGGTTTTCGACTGGAGCGAACTGCTTGCCGGAACCGTGATCGTCAACGCGTCGATCGCCGGACAGAAAACCACATTTTCAGCCGTCGGGAATGTGGTGACCGACTACACCAAAACCGGCGGATCGCTTTATATCGGCGACGGAGTGACGGTGCGGAACCTCGACGTCGTCGATTTGGAATACGACTCGCTTTCCTGCGGCTCCGGCGCGACCATCGACGGACTTACCATAAACTGCGCCGGATTCGGCAACAACGCCCTGACCCCGGCCGCCACCTCCAGACTGACGCTGATCGACGGCTGGACCGCGTGGGGCGGAGACATAACCGATCTCACCATCAGCCAGAAAGAGGGCGGTCTCGCCTATCTGTGCACCTCCGGCGGCGGCACGGTGGAGAGTCCGGGCGTAATCATCACGCTCGACCGGGCGCGCATGACCGCCGGAACACTGTATCTTGGCGAGGTCAACGTCGGAGGCCAATGGGACGGCAACCGCTCGAACAACATCGCCATCGCCAACGACCTGTCGATCTCCGGCGGCACGCTGGTTGTCCGCAACGCCATGATAAACAATCTTGACATGACCGGCGGCACCATCATTCTGGCCGACCGCGGCCTCTATATCAAAGGCGAAGCGCCGATCTACGATTTTGTCGGCAATATCAGGCTGTGCAACACCACGGTAAATCGCGGCGGCACCATTCTGCGTCCCGACGGCACCCGGACCACCGCCGCCAACGTCGATCTTTTCATCGGCAGGCTGACCACCAGATTTGAACTCAACAACGCGAAGATCAATACAAACATTTATCAGGCGGCCGGCTTTTCCGCAACCGTCTACATCCGCGGCGCCGGAACCGAATTCGGCAACGGGTTCAAACTCAAGACCTCCGCGGTGGAATTTGACCTTAACGGCGAATGGTTCACCCGCGGCTGCATGATTGACACGCTGAACTCAACCGACGCCGGAGAGTACCGGATATCCGGTCGGCTTTCCCAGGGGGAATACACGCTGTGCGAAGTCGGCGCGCTCGGCAGTGATCTGGTAATCACACAGGCCTTGCTGGACGAAACTCCGTATAATCTCAAATACAAGCTGGCCGGCGCCATGCCGGACGTGCAATACATCACCATTCACAATACCGCCAACAGCGCCACCGCCATGCAGGAGCGCAACTATCTGAACAACCGGCAGGACAATCAATATATATCTTTTCACTTTGCGGTCGACGAAACCCAGGCGGTGCAGATCATGCCGCTCAACGTTCACGGCTGGCACGCCGGCGATGGTCACGGCGACGGCAACATGAAAAGCATCGGCGTGGAAATCTGCCGCAGCACCATATACAGCAGCGACATTTATTACCGGGCCGAAGACAACGCGGTGAAACTGGCCGCCTATCTGCTCTACGCCACCGGGCTTACGGTGGACGATCTGCGCATGCACTATGACTGGAGCGGAAAAAAATGTCCGCACCGCATTATCGAGGACAACAGCTGGGAGAGCTTCAAAAAGCGGGTGGCCGCCGTCCGGTATGCGATGCCGGTGTTCAAGGCGACATTCGGCGGAGTCTCATTCGACATCACGCTCGGAGAATCGGTCGAAGTGGACGGCTATGTGGTGACGCTTGAGGAAAAATATGACGAACTGCTGGCCAAAAAGGTCGCCAATTTGAGCGTGCGCTCATTGTATTCCACCAATACCGAGCTTGGGTGGGACGCGATCGCCTGGGATTCCATCAAAAAATACGCGGTCCGCTACGTCAACGATCTGGATGTCTCCTCCGGGGCCACGCTGCGGCTTGGCGACAAGCTGGAAAATTCCGGCGGAAACGCGGTCAACGACGCGTTCGGAACCGTTTCCACCGGCGGCATAGTCACCGCCGGGCAGACCGGGGCCGTCATTTTCGCCGGCGCGTCGAACAAATCAATCGCCGCCACCTGGCTTAAGGTGACCGGCGGAGCCAAAAATATCATCTACGGCGGCGGCGACGGGCAGAACGTCACCGCCGGGGTCAATCTCTATGTTGACGGCGACAGTGCGCTCACTACCGCGCTGCTCCTGGGCGGCGGTCGTAATTCCGTCGTGTCGGCGGCTTCGGGCGGGAAATACGCGGTAAACATGGAGGTGGCCGGCGGCCGCCATCGCTATGTGTACGGCGGCGGCGATAACTGCACGGTCAACGGAGACATTTCGGTGATACTGCACAACGCCTTGGTGTTCAACGTTTTTTCCGGAGCCGGCAGCGGCGGCGTCAATGGCGACGTCCGGCTGCTGATCGATCTGCCGGCCTACAACGGCGCCAAAATGAGCGGAAACTTCTACGGCGGAACGGTTCCCGCCGTTGGCGCCGCCGGCTCATCCGGGCGCGACACCGCCATCTCCGGCAGCGTGACGGCGGTATTTAAAAGCACCGTGGCGGCGCCCGGCGCCTACGAGGGGCTGATATTCGGCGGCAGCCGCGCCTGCGGCGGAAACACCGTGATCGGCGGTGACGTCAATCTCTCACTCGAAAACATCCGCCACTCCGACAATCTTAAACTTATCGCGGCCGGCAAAGGCAATTCGGCATGGATCGTCGGCGGCGGACAGGCGGTGAATAACGGCGCTGCGGGCGGCAACTGCGTTGTGAAAGGCAAAATTGATCTGAATCTCGGCAGCGGGGCGTTTTCCAATGTGGTCGGCGGCGGACAGGCGCAGGGCGGTTCCATGTTCGCGGTTGGAGAAGTCATGTTGAAACTCTCCGGCGCAACGGTTGCCAACGGTGTCTACGGCGCGGGATATGCTGCCGCCGACGGCGCGGTGACGGTGAACGGCGACTGCCGGGTGACGATACACGCCGATTTTGACGCCGTGACCGCGATACAGGGTTATGTGTACGCCGCCGGATGCGTGGTGGGATCGGGCGCCGTCAACGTGCTTGGCGACGCGATTGTCGAATTCACCGGCAATGGCGACTATCTGACGGTCGGCACGGTCAACGCTCTGGGCAAGGGCAACTGCTCAGTCGCCCAAAGGACGGTGGCGGAGTTCAACGATTTCACCGGAGATTTTTCCGGCACGCTCGTCAATTTTGACACGCTGTCATTCGGCGGCGGCTCGGTCAATATCAGCGCGGCGAACCGCTGTGAGGCGGCGGAGTGGAAATTCAATCTGGTCGGCCGCGGCGAGACCGGACTGATTTCCGGCGCCCCGTCAAGTTTCAATCTGACCGGCGAAAAGCGGACGGTCACACTGGTTATCGACACCGCCGCCGGTTTCGAATTCGACCTGATGGATGTGAGTGACGAGGACTTTGAAGGCGTTGCTGTCAACCTGCTTGACGCCTCCGGTGTCCGTCTGGGCGCCTTCTCTTGGGGCGAAACCGTCCAAATTGACAACGGCACGCTGACGCTTGACGCCGATTCCGGCATTCTTCGCGTTGGCTACGTCAAGGGGACGCTCGCCTGAGCGCTTTTGCGTGCAACATAAACGCGGTGTGCGTCCAAATCATGACGCGTACCGCGCTTTATTTTTTTTGTAATCTTTTCCGGCCGACGGCGACAAGCCGCGGCGGCTCCGGCTACTCGGCGTTCTGAATCTGCTCGCGCAGTTTTTCCAGTTCCGATTTGAACGCCACCGTCAGCGGCGAGATTTCCGGCGTGCCGGCTTTGTTTGAAAGCGTGGTTATTTCACGGAACATCTCCTGAAGCAGAAAGTCCAGATTACGCCCCGCCGGCTCGGCGGAATCGACAAATTTCATAAATTGGGCAAAATGGCTGTCCAGCCGGGTGACCTCCTCGGTGGTGTCGTTTTTGTCGGCGTAAAACAGCACCTCCTTGAGCATCCGGTCATCATTCATATCCACCGGCAAACCGCCGGACGCAAGTTTTTCCATGAGCTTTTCTTTGAGACGGACCGGAATGGCGGCGGTCAACGGCCTGATATTGTCCAGCAGTTTTTTCAGCAGATCAAGCCGGGAGCAGAGGTCGGCCTTCAACGCCTCGCCCTCGCGGTCGCGCATGGCGGTCATTGCATCCAGTGCATCGTCCAGTGCGGCGCCGACCGCGGCGGACAACTCTTCGGAACACCGGTCCACATCCTGTTCGTCGATCACGCCGGGCAGCCGCATCAGACCGGCCACATCGACCGCGCCGACCATGCCGAATTCATCGCGCACCGCGAGCGCGGTCCGCACCAGACTGCGCAGCAGCGGCAAATTGACCGCCGCCGCCGTTTCTCCGCCGTGAAAATCGCAGTTTATCTTTACCGAAACGCTGCCGCGACCGACTTTTTTCGCCACCTTTGAGCGCAATTCCGGTTCCATCGCCGCAAGTTCGCGCGGCAGATTCAGCCGGAGATCCAGCTGCTTCCGGTTCACGCTTACCGTTTCCACCGTGATATGGCAATGCGGTGCTCCGCAGTCTTTTTCGGCCTTGCCGAAGCCGGTCATGCTGCGGATCATTCTGCGGCCTCCTCGAACTTTGCGCCAAGTTTTCCGGCAAGATCGGCGTTTTCATAAATACCGCCGGAATTAGCCGTCCAGCCGTTGAGATCGGGATCGGAATAGCCGAATACCACAAAGCTCAACTCCGGCTCGTCCGGCGATTTCCAGACCAGAGCGTACTGGGGCTTCTGCGCCAGCGATTTGATGAACGCCTCGCGGTCTTCGCCGGTGAACGAAGTCTCGGGAGTGAAATTGGAATGATATATTTCCGGATTTTCAAACCGCACCACATTGCCGGAGTCGGCGGAAAGGTTGATGTAAATGCCTTTGAAAATGTACTGTCTGGCCTTGTCGATCGCGCCGAGCCGCGACTGGTCGTCCTGCGGGAATGTCCGCCGGATCAAACGGTTGGGCGACCAGTCCATCATCCGGCTGTCGGAAAAACCGACCACCATGTAGGCGGCCTTGCTACCCGGAACCAGCCAGGTGACGCATATCTGCCCCGGAGTCCGGGTCAGAAACGTGCCGGATTTGCCGCCGACTTTCGGGTCGTAGAGCAGAACCGGCTGGGTGAACCGGACATGGTCGCGCTGCTCGGCGTTGAGTTCCGGCGCGTTTTCCAGCACATACTCGCGCGCTTCTCCCACCGCTTTGTCGCGGTAGTAGAGTTCGGACCGGCATCCGCCGGAAAAGAGCGCCGCGCCCATCACGGTCAGCAGCAAAAGAAAAAGCTTCATGTCAAGTCACCTCGCAAATGGTTTATTACAAAATATAACCCCGGTCGGGCGCTTTTGCAAAAATTATTTCCGTCTTACCGCAAAAGTTCTCCGGCGTGGCGAAGCGCCGCCGGGCCGCCGCCGAGCATTCTGGCCAGCTCCGCCGTCCGGGCGTCGCCGGAAAGCTCAACGATTTCCGAGCTGGTGACCGCGTCGGGGTCGTCGGCTCCTCCGTCGCTCTTCCGCACGGAAAAGTGGCGGTCGGCCCGCGCGGCGACCTGGGCAAGATGGGAAATGCACAGCACCTGCCGTCGCCGGGAAAGCTCGGAAATCACTGCGGCCACCTCGTTGGCTGTCTCGCCGCCGACATTTGCATCGATTTCATCGAAGATCAGCACCGGAACCGTGTCCCGCTCGGCCAGAACCGCCTTTACTGCCAGCATCACCCGCGACAGTTCCCCGGATGACGCGGTGAGTCGCAGCGCCCGCGGCTCAATTCCGCGATTGGCGGAAAACAGCAGTTCAACCTCGTCAAGTCCGTTTTCGCGGGGCGCGACCGCGGTGAAGTCCGGAACGATTCTGGCGTACGGCATGCCGAGCCGGGTCAGCACCCCGCCGACCGCCACCGCAAAAGCGGCGGCCTGTTTACGCCGTTCAACTGTCAGCGCGGATCCGGCGGCAAGCAGCCGTTCCATAATTTTTTTCTCGTCGTCGTCGAATTTTTTACGCATCTGACCGGCGGCGGCGAATCCGGCGAGCCGCGCTTTGGCATTCCGCCATTTTTCAATCACGTCGGCCAGCTGCGGACCGTGGCGCCGCTTGAGCTGCTGCAGCGCCGACATCCGGACTTCAAGACCGGCCAGCGCTTCGTCATCCAAATCGGTCGACTCGGCCACTTCGCGCACCGAGTCCGAAAGCTCCCGCACGCCGTCCTCCAGAATCGAGCACCGGTCGAGCCGTTCACCCAACCGTCCGGAGACCAGGCGGTCCAGCGTCGAAAGCTGCCGGTAGACCGCGGCCAGCTGGTCGCAGATCGAATTTTCCCCCTCGCTCAACAGCGAGGAGAGGCCGGACGCCAGTTCGATTATCTCCCGGCGGTTGGCCGCCAGTGTAAACTTTTCTCCGACGGCGCGGTCCTCGTCATCCTCCGGGTTCACCGCGTCGATGTCGGCGACCAGCGCGCCCAGCAGCTCCGCCTCCTGCGGCGACGGCAGAGCCTTCATCGCCTCCTCGCGGGCGGCGCGTAATTTTTTCAGCGCTGCGAACTCGGCTTCGTAAGCGGAAAGCAGCGCGGAACAGCCGCCGAACCGGTCGATCATTTCAAGCTGTCTGGCGTGGTCGAGCAGCGAATACTGTTCGTTGGCGCTGTAAACGTCCATCAGCACGCCGCCGATCCCGGCCAGCGCCTGAAGCCCCACCGGAGTGTCATTCACAAAACAGCGGCTTCCGGTGTGAGTGATGACCCGGCGCAGACGCAGTTCTTCCGACGGGTCGAACCGGATCGCCAGATCGTCGAACAGCGCGGCCACCGCCGGCGACGAAACCCCGTCCAGCGAGATCGCACCGACGATTTCACAGCGGTCGCACCCCTGCCGGATCAACGACTTGTCCGCCCGGACGCCAAGCAGCAGCGCCACCGTGCCGAGCAAAACCGATTTGCCCGCGCCCGTCTCTCCGGTCACCGCGTTGAAGCCTGGGCCGAACTCCACTTCGGCATGCGCCATCAGCGCCAGATTTGTGATTTTCAGATATGTAAGCATACGGTCAATACAATATCATATCAACCGCGAAATTCAAGAGCGCTTATGGGCGCTCCGCCAGCAGCGAGGCCGATGCGTCATCCAAAAAAGTTGTGCAGTTCCCGTGAGTCCGCAAAATCGACGCCGGACAAAGATTGCTCACCGCCCCCTCCACCATGCCGCGAACCGCCGCCGCCTTGCGGCTGTCAGGAACCACATTGACGATCGCCGCGCTTTTCATGATCTGCGGAATGGTCATGCTCAACGCCGTGGTCGGCACCGCGTCCAGTGACGGGAACCACCCTTCGGTGAACTGCTGGTTGCGGCAGACATGGTCGAGAGTGACGATTTTGAACGCCTCGCCGGTCTCAAAATCGGCCGGCGGATCGTTGAAGGCGATGTGGCCGTTCTCCCCGACTCCGACAAAGGCCACGTCCACCGGAATTTCCGCCATGACCCGCCGGATTGAAGAACAGAACTCTTCCGGGTGGTCGCCGTCAACATACCACACCTTCTTCGGCGCCGCCGGCAGGCGGTCAATCAGGTTCTTCCGGAGATTGAGCCGGAACCCGGCACGGTGGCCGGCGGGCAGACCGATATATTCGTCCAGATGGAAAATCGTCACTTTGCTCCAGTCGATGCCCGGAGCCGCCGTCAGATGCTCCATCATCTCAAACTGACTCGGAGCCGTCGCCGCAATCATCACCGCCTCGCCGCGGCTGTGCAGCGCCTTGCGCAAAAGTTCCGCGCCGAACTCCGCCGCCGCCGCACTCATCTCCGTCTTGTTCCGGTAAATCTTGATCTCCATAAAAAACTCCGTTTCTTTTTTTGACTTTGTTAAAAAAGATTACAAATACAGAATATATCATTTTTTTTGAAAAAATCAAGAACTCAATGCCGTTGTCCACAAATTAATTTTTAAGGTGGGGAACATCCGACGGCGGAAAGGAGGGATAAAAAATAAAACGCCGGAACGGGGGTTGCCCGTTTCGGCGTCAGTTGTTGTCCGCATGCGGTTTTCCGCATTTTCCGTTTGCCGTTTGTGCGCGGTGTTTCGCGACGGTCGACCGATGGTTTCACCCGTCAGTCCGCCGTTCACGCCGCGTTTCACGTCATCCGCACTCTTGCGGTCGGGGGCGGGAGATGCTACTTTTTTCCGGGGACCATCAGCACGGTTTCGCCGTCCTTGGCCATGCCGTACTTTTCCCGTGCGATTTTTTCAACCGCGTCGGGATCGTTCTGAAGCGCATTGACTTCGCTCTCCAGCTTATTGGCCTCGATCCTACGGTTTTCCTCGATTTGGCGCTGGCGGTTCAGCTCGCGCGAGTCGTCCGCCAGCTGCTTGCGCATCGGCACCAGCAGAATGGCGGCGGCCACCAGCAGGAACAGCAGCAGCGCATAAAAGAACCACAACAGAATCTTCTTACTCACAAACCGTCTCCTCTCCCGCTCAGACCTGAAGGGTCAGCAGGAACTCGATGTTGCTTGGAATCTTCTTCAACTTGCCCAGCAGCAGTTCCATGGCCTCGACCGGAGGAACGCCGGTCATGGCGCGGCGCAGCGTCCAGACGCGCTGAAGTTCGTCGGGATGGAGCAGCAGCTCCTCCTTGCGGGTTCCCGACTTCTCAAGGTTGATCGCCGGATAAATGCGTTTGTCCGAAAGGTTGCGGTCCAGCACCAGTTCCATGTTGCCGGTTCCCTTGAACTCTTCGAAGATCACCTCGTCCATTTTGCTCCCGGTCTCGATCAGCGCGGTGGCGATGATCGTCAGGCTGCCGTGGCCCTCGATGTTGCGGGCCGCGCCGAAGAAGCGCTTCGGCTTGTGCAGCGCGTTGGCATCCACGCCGCCGGAGAGAATTTTGCCGGAGTGGGGCTGGAGCGTGTTGTAGGCGCGGGCCAGACGGGTGATGCTGTCCAGCATTATAACCACGTCGTGTTTATATTCGACCAGCCGCTTGGCTTTCTCGATCACCATTTCAGCGACCTGGACATGGCGTTCCGGCGGTTCGTCGAAAGTCGATGAAACCACTTCGGCGTCCACGCTGCGCTGCATGTCGGTGACCTCTTCCGGGCGCTCGTCGATCAGGAGGATGATGAGTTTCACGTCCGGGTTGTTCTTGCGGATGGCGTTGGCCATCTTCTGCATCAGCACGGTCTTGCCGGTGCGCGGCGGCGCAACGATCAGTCCGCGCTGGCCTTTGCCGATCGGCGAGGCGAGGTCAACCACGCGGGTGGAGAGGTCGGCCGGATCGCTTTCCAGAACCAGACGCTCGGTCGGGAAATAGGGCGTGAGGTTGTTGAATGGAATGATCTCTTTCTTCCGCTCCGGCAGGTCGTCGTTGATGGTCTCGACCTTGATCATGGCGAAAAAGCGCTCTTTCTCGCGCGGAGTGCGGATCTGGCCGCAGACAAAGTCGCCGGTCTTGAGCGCAAAGCGTTTGATCTGGGACGGAGACAGGTAGATATCTTCATTGCAGGGCAGATAGCTGTAATTTTCACTGCGCAGGAAGCCGAACCCGTCCGGCAGCACTTCGAGATAGCCCGACCCGTACATCATGCCGCTTTTTTCGGCGTTGGCTTTCAATATCTCGTAAACCAGACGGTGCTTTTCCAGCGCGCCGATGCCTTCGATGCCCAGAGATTCGGCCATGGCGTAAAGTTCGGACATGCCGGCGGCGTGCAGCGCCGCGATATTGATCTTTTCGCCGGAATCTCCGTTTTCCGTTTCGACGGCTTCGTCATATATTTCGTCCGGATACTGCGGTTGAATCTGCTGCTGCTGACGGTAATTGTTTCCGCCGTTGTTGTTATAGCGGTTGTTGTTATTGTTCCGGTTGTTCCGGTTATTCCGGTTGTTCCGGTTGTTGTTATTATTATTGTTATTGTTGTTCCGGAATCTGGACGGGCGGCGGTCGTCGGCCGGGCGTTCGGCGCCCTGCGGCATCATGCCGGGATCGTCGGCCGGCCGGATCGTTCTCTGCGGCGCGGCCCCGCCGTTTTGCTGGCGGACGGCATTGGTGTTGCCGGAATTGTTTTCGTTCCGCCGCTCGTCTTCCTGTCCTTGACCGGATGATGATGCGGCGGCGGCGGTGGTCGTCGCGTTTTCCGGATCGGCTGCGGAATAGCTCCGCGGCGCCGGCGCGTCATAATCGAAAACCGGGTCTACCGGACGAACCTCTTTCTTCTCCGGCGTCGGCATCGGATCGCCGGCCGGAGCGGAGTAATTCATATCATCGTCGTCAAACATCGGCTCCGGGCGTTGATACGGCACCGGCTCGCCTTCTCCGGCGATCTCCTCCAGCGGAACCATGGTCTTCGCCTTCGGCGGCCGGCCGCGACGTTTTTTCTGCGGCGTCGCGGCGGACTGCTCCGGCGCTCCCGAACCACCGTTTCCGGCGGCTTCGTTCTTTTCGTTTTCTTCCATATTTTTTCCTTGTTTTTGATTAGACAACCATATTTTCAAGCTGAGCGGCCAGCATACTGCACTGGCGGTAAAGCTGTTCGAGACCGGCATTGTTTATCAGTGCGAAATCGGCAAGTTCCATTTTCCGGTCCACCGGCAGCTGGAGCGCCGCCCGGCCGGACAGTCCGGCGCTGCGGCACTCCGGAGACCAGACGCAGACCGTAAAGTCAAACATTTTTTCCATGCCGCTTTCAAAAAGCAGCGGAACCTCCGCCGCCCGGAATTTCACGTTATCCGCCGCGCCGTCGCATTTTCCGGCGCAGAAATCCTCCAATTTTCTCTGCACCTCCGGGTACAGAACGGAGGTCAGATATTCAAGTTCTCCGGGTTCGCCGAACACCTTTCCGGCTATCCATTTGCGGTCGGCCGCCACGCCCGATGAGGATTCAAGCCGACAGTTCCTTCCCCAGCGTTCTGTCAACCGTCCGATGATTTCCGGGCGGTCAAGCGCCTTGTGACACACGGCGTCGGCACTCAACACCGGAAAGCCGTGGCCGGCCATCCATTTCAGCACGGTGCTTTTTCCGCATCCCACTCCGCCGGTGACGGCGACATTGATTTTTTTTCCGAACATTTTTTTCTGGATTACCGGGATCGGCCGGCGAAGCACGCTGACGGCGGCAACCGTGCCACGAAGCCATTTACAATCGTTTTGAGTCAACTTTACATACCGCCATCCGGGGCCTCATCGGGCGCGGCTGGCGGACATGACTTTATTTTCTGCCGTCAAGTTTATGGGGAAAATTTGCGCGGAGAACTTCCGCTGTGTATATTGTAGCACGAAAAAAAATAAAAGCAAGTGCACGAAAGGCAAATATGAACAAAACCGCAATAGTGACCGGAAAGGCCGCAATCGCCGCCGGAAAATTTCTGGGACTCAACAAAATAGAATTTATCGACGAACGCGGCAGAGCCCGGGTCTGGGAGGCCGCCGACCGCCCGGAGACCAACGGCGCCGCGGTGATAATCGGCCATCTGATGCCGTCGAACCGGGTGCTGCTGACCCGGCAGTTCCGTCCGCCGACCGGTAAATACGTGGTCGAATTTCCGGCCGGACTCATCGAGCCGGGCGAGCCGCCGGAGGAAACCGCAAAACGGGAACTGATGGAGGAGACCGGATTCGCCGGACTGCTGAGCTTCAGTTCGCCGCCGGCGTATTCGTCGGCCGGAATGAGCGGCGAAAGCTCGGTCTTTGCCATAATCGAGATCAATGACTTCGATTATCAGGCAGGAATGCCGGAAAACCGTCAGGAAGACAGCGAAAATATCGAGGTGTTCGCCGTGAAGATCGGGGAGCTGGCCGGATTTCTGAAGCGGCGCATCGCCGACGGCGACGGCGTGGATTCAAAACTGCTGATCTTCGCCATGGCGCAGGAATTCTTCCATGTCTGACCTGTTGGACAACGCCGCCGACCGCGCTGCGGCGGAGGCGGTGAGAAAAGTGGCTGATTTGGTGAAGTGCGCCGGCGGCAACGCCTATCTGGTCGGCGGCGCGGTGCGCGACGCGCTGACCGGTACGCCGTCGCACGATCTGGACGTTGAGGTGTTCGGGCTGTCGCCGGACAGGTTGACCGCGGCGCTGGAAACGGAGTTCAAACTCAATCTGGTCGGGTCCAGCTTCGGCGTGGTCAAACTCTCCGGCGTCGACGTTGACGTGGCCATCCCCCGGCGCGAAAACAAAACCGGAACCGGACATCGCGGATTTCTGATGGACTTCGATCCGTCGCTGACACTTTCCGAGGCGGCGGCGCGGCGCGATTTCACCGTCAATGCGATCATGTATGACCTTTCCGCCGGAAAAATCGAGGACCCGCACGACGGACAACGCGACCTGCGCGCCGGCGTGCTGCGGCAGGTGGGCGGTCACTTTTCCGAAGACCCGCTCCGGGTGTTGCGCGCCATGCAGTTTCTGGCCAGATTCCGGTTTGTTCCGGCGCCGGAACTGGTTGCGGAATGCCGGAAAATGACGCCGGAGAACCTGCCGGTGGAACGTGTCGGGGAGGAGTGGAAAAAACTGCTGCTGAAGGGGGCGGAGCCGTCGCTCGGATTGAATTTTCTGCGCGTTTCCGGGTGGGTAGATTTTTATCCTGAATTAAAATATTTAATAGGATGTGAACAATATCGCAAATGGCATCCGGAAGGCGACGTGTGGACCCATACTCTGCATTGTCTGGACGCCGCCGCAACAATGCGCTGCGCCGCCGCAGACCGCGATAATCTTATTTTTATGTTATCAGTTCTCTGTCATGATTTTGGCAAGCCGTCAACCACCGTTTTCGAGCCGGACGGCCGCATCACCAGCAAGGGGCACGAGGAGTCCGGTTCCGCGCCGGCCGGCCGCTTCCTGACGCGTCTTTTCCGCGATGCGTCCATCGCTCGCGATGTTCTTCCGCTGGTGGAAAATCACCTAAAACCTTACAGCTATTTTTACAACCACGCCGGCGACCGCGCCTTCCGCCATCTCGCTGTGCGGGTCGCCCGGTGCGACCTGCTGGCGAAAGTGGCTCTGGCTGACTCGGCCGGGCGCCCTCCGCTGCCGCCGGACCGCGAACCAATCGAATGGTTCAACAAAAAAATCCGCGAACTTGAAATCGCCGCCGGAGCACCGAAGCCGCTGATAATGGGGCGCCATGTTCTCGCCCTCGGTGTCCCGCCGGGACCGGAAGTCGGTCGGCTGACCGCCGCCTGCTATCAGGCCCAGCTTGACGGCGAGTTCTCGACTTTGCCCGACGCGCTGCTCCGGCTTGAAACGCTGGTAAACGCCATAAAGCCATAAAAAATCGTTTTTTACATCATCAGCGCTTGAAATTTTGCAGAAAAACGTTAATGTTTTCTTTGTACTTATAGAACGACCAACCCACCATGGAGAAATAACGTGGCCAGAGACAACCGCTACATTCTCGAACTGCTGATGGAAAACGGGCTGTTGACCAAGGAACAGGCCGATAACGCAGTCGAATATGCGAAAAACCATTCCAATGAAGAGCAGCATATGGACGCGGTGGACGCGATAAAACTGCTCAATTACGTCCCGGAGGACGTCTATCTCCAGCTGCTCGCCAACGAGTACGGCATGGAGATCATCGATCTCAACAACTATGATATTCCGGAAGAAGTTCTCGCCTCGCTCACCCCGGACATCGTGAGCACTTACAACGTGGTTCCGGTGATGAAACACGATGACACGCTGACCGTGGCAATGAGCGATCCAACCGATATGGACACCATCGACGCCCTCCGTTACCTGCTCGGTCACGACGTCGACGCCGTCATCGCCCCCGCCGGGCAGATTCAGCGGATCATCGACCGTCACTACCACACGCTGGCCGAAACCATGTCCAAATTCATGGACGGACTGGACACCGCCGGCAACGCCGCTTCAGGCAAAGGCGAAATCGGCGCTCTGGCCGGAACCAAAGAGGTGTACAGCGACGATGAAGCCTCGGTCGGCCGTCTGATCTCCCTGATCATCTCCGAAGCGCACAATCTGCGCGCCTCCGATATTCACCTTGAGCCGATGGAAAAAGACTACCGCATCCGCTACCGCATCGACGGAGTGTTGCACAAGATGGAGTCGCCGCCGAAGTTCCTTCAGGCCAGCCTTACCAGTCGGCTCAAAATCATGGCCCGTATGGACATCACCGAAAAACGCATTCCGCAGGACGGCCGAATCCAGATCGCCATTGGAGACAAAGAGCTGGACCTCCGTGTTTCCGACATCCCGACCACTCACGGCGAATCAATCGTCATGCGTATCCTTGACAAGGCGAGCATCCAGCTTGACATTCCGAAACTTGGCTTCTTCGCCGACGACCTGGAGGTTGTCCAGCGCATCATCAACTATCCTGACGGCATTTTCCTGGTCACCGGGCCGACCGGTTCGGGTAAAACCACCAGTCTTTACGCATTCCTGAACTCAATCAACACCGTGGCACGCAAGATCATCACCGTCGAGGACCCGGTGGAATACCTGCTGCCCGGAATCAATCAGGTTCAGGTGGACCGGACGGTGGACATGACGTTCGCCGCGGCGCTGCGCTCCATGCTGCGTCAGGCGCCAAACATCATCATGGTCGGTGAAATTCGAGACTTGGAAACCGCCGAGATCGCCATCAACGCCGCGCTTACCGGCCACTTGGTGTTCAGCACACTGCACACCAACGACGCTCCGGGCGCAATCACCCGACTCATCGATATGGGCGTACAGCCGTTTCTGGTCGCCTCCTCGGTGCGTGCGGTCATGGCTCAGCGGCTGCTGCGCCGGGTCTGCAAGTATTGTATGGAAGAGGTGCGGCCTACCGCAATGGAAATGCGGCTGCTCGGACTTTCCGCCGATTACGCCGAAACCCGCAAATTTTACAAAGGTCGCGGCTGCGAACGCTGCGGCCACACCGGGTACAAAGGACGTATCGGCATCTATGAAATTTTCACCATCACGCCGGACATCGGCGCATTGATTTTCAGCAACCAGCCGGCCGCCGCCATCCGCGACGCCGCAAGACGCAACGGCATGCGCACCCTGCGCGATGACGCCATCCGCAAGGCCGAGGCCGGCATTTCCACGCTGGAAGAGGTCATCCGGGTAACCATGATGGACGAAGAATAAGGACGAAAAAAGTTTTAACATAGGACAAATATTATGCTCGATACCGCCAGCCAGGCGCTGCGTGATCTGCTTCTTCAGGAGGGGATTGCGACCGATGCGCAGTTAAACGAGATGGAGGAGGAACAGTCCCGTTCGGGCAAGAGCCTCTTCGAGGTGGTGGTGGATTTCGGCCACACCAGCGAAACGGAGCTGATGCGGCTGATCGCCGGCAGCCTCAATACCGAGGTGGTAGACCTCGAGAACATCGTGATCACCGGCGAAACCATTGCGCTGATGACGCCGGACACCGCCCGCACCTACGGCGCGATTCCGGTGGAGTTTTCCGACGGCATTTTGCGGGTGGCGTTGCGCGAGCCGCTCAATTATCAGATTCATGACGATCTGCGCTTCATTCAGGGTACGGACATCATTCCGCTGGTGGCGCCGCCGGAGCAGATCGACACCGCGATCGAAAAATATTATCCGCCGGACATGAGCACGGTGCGCGACGTGTTGGAGGTGCTTAAAAATGAGGACAAGAACACCGGACTGGAAGATGTTGATCTGAGTGCCGCCAGCGAAGCGCCGATCGTGAAGTATGTGGACGCGGTAATCAGTCAGGCGATCAAGGACAAGGCGTCGGACATTCACTTCGAGCCGTTTGAAAAGGAGTTCCGCATCCGTTACCGGGTGGACGGCGCGCTGTACGAGATGCCGCCGCCGCCGCTGACGCTGGCTTCGGCCATCATCAGCCGTATTAAAATTCTCAGCAACCTCGACATTGCCGAGCGCCGCATTCCGCAGGACGGCCGAATTCAGAAACGCTACGCCGGCCGGCCGGTGGACCTGCGAGTCTCCTGTCTGCCGACCACCCACGGCGAATCGGTGGTGCTCCGCGTGCTTGACCGCACAGTGGTCAATCTGCAGCTTGACTCGCTTGGAATCAACACCACGGTGCTGGAAAAACTGCGCGAGATGATCCATCTGCCGAACGGGATTCTGCTGGTCACCGGGCCGACGGGTTCGGGCAAGACCACCACTTTGTATTCGGCGCTGAGCGAGATCAACGTGATCGGCGACAAACTGCTGACCGCCGAAGACCCGGTGGAGTACGACATTGAAGGACTGATTCAGGTGCCGATCAACGATGCGGTGGGTATGACTTTCCACCGGGCGCTGCGTGCGTTCCTGCGTCAGGACCCCGACCGCATCCTCGTCGGTGAGATCCGCGACTTCGAGACGGCGCAGACCGCCATCGAAGCGTCGCTCACCGGTCACTTTGTGTTCAGCACGCTGCACACCAACGACGCCGCCGGCGCGATCACCCGACTGGTGGATATGGGCGTGGAGCCGTTCCTGGTCTGCTCAAGTCTGGTCGGCGTGCTGGCGCAGCGGCTGATTCGGCGCGTCTGCCCGAACTGCAAGACCGCCTATGTGCCGAATGACGAGGAGCTGGCCCGTCTCGATCTGGATCGCGCCGACCTCGGCAACCGTAAATTCTATTACGGTCGCGGTTGTCCGGTCTGCAATCACACCGGGTACAAGGGGCGGAAGGCGATCACCGAACTTCTGGTCATCACTCCAGAAATCGTGGAATTGATCTCCTCCAACGCGCCGTCCGGAGCGATTCAGGCCAAGGCGCGCGAAAACGGCATGACCACCGTTCGAGAGGACGGTCTTATGGCCATTTTAAACGGCGAGACCTCGGTGGACGAGGTCCTGCGTTATACTTAAAATCAACTTCTGAGGATATAAGCTATGATTGAAATGACTGATTTGCTTCAGCTGGTGGTTGACGAAGGCGTCAGCGACTTGCATATTGAAGTGGGCGCGCCGCCGCTGGTGCGTCTGCACGGCGAAATCACTCCGCTTGATTTGCCGTGTCTTACTCCGCAGGACACGGAGCGGCTGATCAAGGCGATCTGTTCGGACGCGCATCTGCAGCAGATTCAGGCGGTGGGTACGGTTGACCTCGGTTTTGCTTTTGGCGACCAGGCCCGTTTCCGTGTGAGTGCGTTCAAGCAGAAAGGGTTTTACGGCACGGTTCTGCGTCAGATTCCGAACAAGCTGATGACGCTCGAACAGATCGGACTGGGTGACCGCATCCGCGACTTGCTCTACCGTCCGCGCGGGCTGGTGCTGGTCACCGGGCCGACCGGTTCTGGAAAATCAACCACGCTGGCCACGATGATCGACATCATCAATCAGGAGCGGGCCTGCCACATCATCACGATCGAAGACCCGATCGAATTCTACCATAATCACAAGAAGAGCGTGGTGATCCAGCGTGAAATCGGCGCCGACACCACCAGTTTCAAAGAGGCGCTGCGGCGCGCGCTGCGTCAGGACCCGGACGTGATTCTGGTCGGTGAAATGCGCGACCTTGAGACCATGGAAGCGGCCGTTACCGCCGCCGAAACCGGTCACCTGGTGTTCGGCACTCTGCACACCACCGGAGCGGCGCGGACGGTGGACCGTATCGTCGACGCGTTTCCGACCAACCAGCAGCAGCAGATCCGCACCCAGCTGGCGTCTTCGCTGGTGGCGGTGATCAGTCAGGTTTTGCTCCATCGCGGCGACAAACCTGGCCGTATCGCCGGATTTGAAGTCATGATCTCGACTCCGAGTATTCAGGCGCTGATCCGGGACAACAAGACTTTCCGAATCACCAGCGAACTGCAGACCGGCGCCAAGTGGGGCATGTACACGCTTGACAGCTATCTGATCGACCTTTACGCCAAGGGGCGGATCACCTACGGCGAACTGATCACCAAGTGTCAGGACGAGGAGTCGATTCTGGAAAAGCTCAAGCAGATGCAGCTTGACGGCATGCTGGAAAACGCATTGAAATAAGCAATCATATAAAGGAAAAACCGCATGGCAACCTATGTATACACCGCGCTTGACACGGCGGGTAAGGAGCTGAAAGGCAAGATCCAGGCCACCACCGAGGACATGGCGGCCGTGGAACTTCGCAAGCGAGGCCTTTTCCCGACCACGGTGCGATCAGAGCTGAAAGACAAGCTCGCCAAGCGCACCAAGAACAAAACCGCGGCGGAAAGCCGCGGCGCCATGAATCTGAGCCTCGGTCCGAATAAAATAAAGAGGAAAGACCTGATGGTGGTGACCCGGCAGCTGGCCACGCTGCTGGAGGCGGGGCTGCCGCTGATCCGGTCGCTGCGGACGCTGGAGCGCCAGAACAAACGCATGAACGTGAAGCGGGTGCTTGGCAACGTGGCGGACAGTGTGGAGGAAGGCGCCACTTTTTCCGAGGCGTTGACGAAGCACCCCCGGACGTTTGACAAGCTGTATCTCAACATGGTCAAAGCCGGCGAAGCGGCCGGCGCGATGGAAACCATTCTGAGCCGTCTGGCGTTCTTCATGGAAAAGAACGCCAGAATCATCGGCAAAATCAAGTCGGCCATGATCTACCCGATCGCGGTGCTCATCATCGCCGGCGGCATCATGGTGTTCCTGATGGTGGCGATCGTGCCGAAATTCCGGGATATTTTCCGTGACCTGACGCCCGGCCAGGGGTTGCCGGCGCTGACCGAAACCGTCATCGACATAAGCAACTATCTCCAGCACAACCTGCCGACGATGGCGATCATGCTGGTGTCGCTAATCGTGTTCGTCAAGATTGCCAACCGGACGAAATACGGCAAATTCGGGTTCGACTTTCTTAAATACCGGATGCCGCTGTTCGGGCCGATCGTGTCCAAGGGCAGCATTTCGCGGTTCGCCCGTACGCTCGGCACGCTGATGTCGGCCGGTGTGCCGGTGCTTACCGCGCTGAACATCGTCCGCGACACATCCGGCAACGAGGTGGTGGCCAACGCGGTTCAGAAGGTGCACGACGCGGTGAAGGAGGGTGAGGGTATCGCCGCTCCGCTGAGCGTTACCAACGTGTTCCCGCAGATGGTGATCAGTATGATCGAGGTCGGTGAGGAAACCGGCCGGCTGCCGGACATGCTTGAAAAGATTGCCGACACCTATGACGAGGAGGTGGACAACGCGGTCAACGCTCTGACTTCGCTGATTGAGCCGCTGCTGATCATCGTGATGGGCGGCATGGTCGGTGTGATCGTCATCGCCATGTTCCTGCCGCTGATCTCTCTGGTGGATAAACTTTCGGGTTAGACCATGGCACAACTTCCGGTTTACGCGGTCATTATGGCCGGGGGGCGCGGCGAGCGGTTCTGGCCGCAGAGCCGCGCCAGCAAGCCGAAGCAGCTGCTTCGGCTCATGGGGAATCTGACGATGATCGAACAGGCGGCGGAACGGCTGCTGACCGTCGTCGATCCCCGTCATATACTGGTGATTGCCAATCAGGACTACGTCGATCCGATGCGGCGTCTGCTGACCAAACTGCCGCCGGAAAACATTCTTGGCGAAATTTTCGGCCGCGACACCGGCTGCTGCGTGGCGCTGGCCGCCGGAGTGATCAGGCAGCGCGCCGCCGACAAACCGGCAGTGATGGTGGTGTCGCCGGCGGATCATGTGATTCGGGACATCGGCGGGTTCAGGCATTCGGTGACGGATGCGATCGAGGCGGCGGAGAACACCGGTAAACTGGTGACTCTGGGTATTCGTCCGGCGTTTGCCACCACCGGATTCGGGTATATACTTCCCGGCGAAGAAATATGCACAGGCAGCAACGGCACGAAATTCAGAGCGGTGCGCGCTTTTTCCGAGAAACCCGACGCGGCGACCGCGGCGCAATATGTGGCCGAGGGGCGGCGATGGAACAGCGGACTGTTTGTATGGCGGACCGATGCGTTGATGAACGAACTCAAACTGCATGCTCCGGCGCTCAATATGCTGGCCGGCGCGGCCAAGACCGGAGAAAAGGAGCATCGGATTGACCGGGTTATGGCCGAGGACTGCGCCGGGCAGAACGCTATTTCGATCGACTATGCGCTGATGGAGAAGTCCGGCGAACTGCTGGTTGGCGACGTCGATTTCGACTGGCTGGATGTCGGAAGCTGGCTTTCCATCCGCAATCAGCTGCGGGCCGGGGAGAACAACAATGTCGCCCAGGGGCTGTATACGCAGATTGATTCGCACAACTGCAGCGTTGTGACAACGCCGGGACATCTGGTGGCCACCATCGATGTGGACGATCTGATCATTGTTCATACGGATGACGCGACGCTGGTTTGTCCGTCCGGGTCGGCGCAGCGGGTAAAGGAGCTGGTGCGCAAACTCAGCGAAAAGCCGGAGTTGCGTAAATTTTTATGATAACCGTCCTCAACGTCGGCAATACGCATACGCAGATTGCCGCATACGATCCGGAAACCGGAGAATTCAGCGGGGTGCGCATTGAACCTACCGCTGATTTTTCATTGTCGGAGTTGAGCGGAGAGCTGGCTGCCGCCTGTGTGGTACCTGAAGTCGGGCGCGAACTCGGGAGGCGCGGCGCGTTTCTGGTTGATGCGGAGCACTGCGCCAAGCTTGATCTTTCGGCGGTTGACCGGACGACGGTTGGAGCCGACCGGCTGGCCAACGCGGTAGAATTGAGGTCGCGGAGGGAGTTTCCGGCGGCGGTCATGGATTTCGGAACCGCGATAACCCTTGAGGCGCTGGATGCGGACGGCCGTTTCATCGGCGGCGCCATTATGCCCGGCCGGGCGCTGCTGCGCCGGATACTGGCGCAGGGCACGGCCCAGCTGCCGGTGGCGGAGTGGAGCGAGGAGCCGCCGGACAAGGTAGGAACCGACACCGACTCGGCAATCCGGCTTGGCGTTGACCGCGGCGCCATCGGCGGCGCGGCGGCGGTGATCGGGACGGCGCGGCGTCAGCTGGGTTCTGACTTGAAGGTGACCGCCACCGGCGGCGACGCCGGACTTTTTATGCGTCATATTGAAAATTTAATTGACGGCGGGCCGCTGTTCACACTGCGCGGCATCGTCAAATGCTGGGAGAACGGATAACATGCGGGTCAAGATTTGCGGTATTCAAAACGAGACGGAGCTGGAGACCGCGGTGAAGTCCGGCGCCGACGCGGTCGGTTTTCAGGTGGGGCAGGTTTACGCCTCGCAGAGCTTCATACTGCCGAGCACTGCGCGGCGGCTGGCGGAAAATCTGCCGGTTTTTGTGACGCCGGTGCTGGTGACCCACCTCAACACGGCCGAAGCAATATTTGAACTGCTCGACCATGCGGAGATATATGCGGTTCAACTCACCAACTGTCAGGTGGACGAAGTGGCCAAACTGCGCGACCGGCTGCCGGCCGCCGGAAAGATCATTTACACCGAGTATGTTCACGAGCAGATCAATGAAATGAAGATGGCCGAACTTTTGCCGTTGATCGACGCGATCAATCTGGACTGTTACAATCTGGCGCCCAATCTGGTGGGGGTGGACTCTCCGAACAAGTGTTACGCCTGGGGCGCCGGGGCCGAGTATGTGAAGCGCGCGGCGCTGCCGGTGATCCTCAGCGGCAGACTCGACGCGAACAATGTGGCCGAGGCCGTCGCCGCTGTGCGTCCCTATGCCGTGGACGCCTGCACCAAACTGAAAAACCGCGATGGAGTGCTGGATGGCGTCGAATCGTCCGGATTTGTCTGGGAATGCAAAAAGAGTTTTTTCAATATCAATCATCAGGGGGCTGAAAATGCGTAGAGTTTTGACCGGACTGGCTCTGTTCGCCGCCATTGCGCTTGCGGCGCAGGAGGGCGATTCCGCATCGCAGACCGGAGAGCCGGCGGCGGCAACGGAGCCGGTTGAAAACGGAAATTTTTACAACATCGGTCGCGGATTTGTCAATATCTTCACCTGTTTCCTTGAGGTTCCGCGCGGGATGGTCTACCGGAACAGCGAGATACCGTTCTGGGGATTTGTCGGCGGCGCGGTGGAGGGGGCCGGACTCACCGGGGTTCGTGCGCTTTCCGGGGTTACCGACGTGCTTTTCGTCGGCTTTGATCGCGGCGCATGGTTCAACAAAACAACATTTCAGGACTTTGTCTGGGACTCCGAATGGCTGCCCAAGGAGAAATAAGAATGAGTAAAATACCCGAAATAGATTTTGAACAGCTTGATGCGCTGATCGCGCTGGCGTTGAGCGAAGACCTCGGAGACCTGGGCGACGCGACCACGCAGGCGGTCATCCCGGCCGGGCTGGCGGCCAAAGCGGTGCTGCTGGCCAAGGAGGAGTGCGTCTGCGCCGGGCTGCCGGTGGCGGCGCGCGTTTTTGCCAAGGTGGACCGCAGCATAAAGTTTACGCCTCTGGTCGAAGAGGGGACCGTCTGTTCAAAGGGGACGCTGCTGGCCCGGATCAACGGCCCGGCGAAAGCGCTGTTGACCGGCGAGCGCACCGCGCTGAATTTTCTTCAGCGGCTTTGCGGTGTGGCCACGGTGTCGCGGCGTTACGCCATGGAGCTGACCGGCACCAACGCGAAAATTCTCGACACCCGGAAAACAACGCCGGGATTCCGCAATCTGGAAAAATACGCGGTGGCGGTCGGCGGAGCCTCCAACCACCGCATCGGGTTGTACGACCGGATAATGATCAAGGACAACCACCGCGAGCTGGCGGGAATGGAGGGGCCCGGCGGCATCGGCCGCAGCGTGAAGCGGGCCAGAGAGAGTTATCCGCAGCTTGAGGTGGAGGTTGAGGTTGACAATCTGGACGAGCTGCGCGAGGCCGTCGCCGCCGGAGCTGACTATATTTTGCTGGACAATATGGACAATGCGACCATGGCCGAAGCCGTCAGGCTCAACAACGGCGCGGCCAAACTTGAAGCGTCGGGCGGCATCACGCTGGCGCGGCTGCGGAGCATCGGGGAACTCGGTGTCGACTATATTTCATCCGGCGCTCTGACCCACTCGGTCAAATCGTCCGACATCTCAATGGATATTGAACTGGAGGAGGCATGATCGCCAGACTGCGCGGCAGAATCTGGGAGAAAAGCTTCAACCGGACGGTTATCGACACCGGCGGCGTCGGCTATGAACTTCAGATACCGGTCAGCACCTCGGAGCGGATGGGCGAAGTCGGCGACGGGGCGGAGTTGTATGTGTGCACTCAGGTTCGAGAGGATGCGATCATTCTTTACGGATTCGCTTCGCTGCTGGAAAAATCGCTGTTCGAGCTGTTGCTGACCGTATCGGGGATCGGCGGAAAACTGGCGTTGAGCGTGCTGTCCGGTCTGCCGGTGACGGGCTTCCGCGGCGCGGTGATAAACCGCGATCTGGCGGTTCTGAGCAAGATACCGGGAATCGGAAAACGCACGGCCGAGCGTCTGGTGGTGGAACTGCGCGACAAACTGCTTTCCGCAGAATGGCTCGGCAGCACCGCCGGCGCCGCGCCGGCGCCGGATACGCCGGACAGTGAAGCGGTGAACGATGCGGCGCTGGCGCTTGAGCAACTCGGCGTCAAACATGACGTTGCACTGGACGCACTGCGCAAAGTGGAGGCTGATATCCCGGAAAAAGAGCGCAATTCCGGCAATTTGCTGCGTCTGGCGCTTCAATATATCAACCGGAAGCAATAGTTCACCACAGTCGTTGCCGGTCGCGGCAAGTCATCGTTCAAATATTATAAAGGGCAAACATCAATGCACAACAAATTATGGGTCTGGGGATGTGTTTTGGACGAAATTCCGGGGGCAGTCCCCTTTGTTCCGGGGCAGCACTACTGCAGTTTGGAAACCGCGGCGGATTACATCGGAGCGGACAATGTGGTGATGACGAACACGTCGGACAATGCCGCGGCGTCGCTGAACGAGCGGATATTCGCGCCGCTGGCCGGTAAAACGGTTGTCTGCGCGCTGCAGCACAGCGACTACCGCGGGTCGGCAGAGGCGATCAGCCGTTTTTCGCTGACGCATCCGAACATCGCCGGCGCGTTGATCGACGACTTTCTCGACTACCGCGGCAATTATTACCGCGGGCCGAGCGCCGGGATGAAGCCGGAGGAACTCCGGGAAATCCGCGCGGCGCTTCGCAGCCACAACCCCGATCTTAAACTTTATGTTGTCCGCTACACCCGGGAAAATATGGACGAACTCCTGCCGTATCTCGACGGCTTCGACGTGCTCAGTTTCTGGTGCTGGATATCCACTGAAGATTTTTGGGCGGCGCATTACAGCGATGTGGTGGCCGAGCTTCAGACAAAGTACAACAAGCCGATCGTGCAGGGAATATTCCTTCATCACTACGGCATTGACGCCACCGATTTTACACCGATGTCGCTTGAGTTGCTGAAACTCCAATGCCGACGGGTCGCGGAGGAACTGCGCCCCGGACATATCGACGGAGTTTGCGTGCTGTCAAACGGCTGGTTCGATCGTGACAGCCATCGTGAGCAGGTGCAGTTTGTGCGCGATTACTTTACCTGGATGTCCGGGACTTGGACGCAGCGCTGACAAAAAAACTTTTTTTTTACGCTTCCGGGTTGACTTTTGTCTCATGCGGTCTATATTAAAGGCACGGTTGATGCTGGTCCCTATCGTCTAGAGGCCTAGGACACCGGGTTTTCATCCCGGCAACCGGGGTTCGAATCCCCGTGGGGATGCCAATTCCATGGGGAACCATGAGAACGGCACGGCATAAATCGGATACGCGGTGATCGCGTCAACATAATAGCCGGTGATCTGATGAGAACGGCACGGCATAAATCGGATACGCGCTTCTCAATTCAGCTGCCAATTCGGGGCGGCGGATGACTTTAATCAACTTGCAACGCGGTTGATTTTTTTATTTTCCGGCGGAAAACATGTGTTTTCCTTCATCCGTAATCAGTCATTTCCGAAAAACGCGTTATATCCGCGCCGCCGGCATTTCCTCCTTCGCATATTGCATGAAACTGTTCGCGCCTTGAGCGGAGCGCCCGTTGACAACCGGGTTGGGGGCGACTGCGCATTTGCAACACACCAATCCTCAAAAACTCTGCTCAAAACATTAAGCTTTTTTATGCAATATACCGGGACGGAAACCGCCGTCCTGCGCCGGGGATTTATCTTACGACTCCTCGGTCAGGCGTTCGCGGAAATCCAGCGTCAGCAGCGTGATGTCATCACTTTGCGCGGTTCCGTTTGCAAAGCGCTCAAGGTTTTTGCGCAACGCGGTCAGCAGTTCGCCGCCCGCCGCCGTTGATTCGTTGAGAAAGGTCCTCAGCCGTTCTTCTCCGTACTGTTCACGGTTCGGCCCCATCGCCTCGGTGACGCCGTCGGTGTAGAGCAGAAGGCGGTCTCCGACCGTCAGCTGAACCGGAATTCCGTGATAACATGCTTTTTTCGATCCGCCCAGTACGAGGGAATGTTTGATCTTAAGATACTCCCATGCGCCGTCGGCATGTTTCCAAAGCGGAGGATTGTGGCCGGCGTTGACGCATTCAAGTTCTCCGGTGCGCACATTCAGCACGGCAAGAAACGCGGTGAGAAACATATGCGCCTGATTGTTGCCGCACAGCTCAAGGTTGGCCTGCGTGAACGCCTCGGCCGGACTTTTGCCGGTCTGGATCAACTCTTTCAGCAGCGTCTTGGAGTTCATCATATAAAGTGCGGCGGTTATACCTTTGCCGGAAACGTCGGCGATGAGTATTGCGAGGCGGTCCTTGTCAATCATGAAGAAATCATAGAAGTCGCCGCCGACCTCTTTTGCCGTGTACATTGCGGCGGACAGCCGGTACTGTTGGTTGTCCGGAAAATCCGTCGGCAGAACGCCGGTTTGAATCGTTCTTCCCATTTCAAGTTCAGCGTCAATGCGTTTCGACTCGGATTCAATGGCTCTTTTCAACGCTTCCACTGTCATGTTGATGCCGTTGGACAAGGCGTTGAATTCCGGGGTGTTTTCCACCGCCACCTTTTCGTTGAGATTGCCGTCGGTGATTTTTTCCAGCGAGTCGTTAACCGAATAAATGCCTTTGATGACCACTTTCTGCAGCAGCAGTGTGACCAGAAGAAAGATGACGCCGAAAAGCACTAAATTGCCGATAATCAAAATCCGGATCACCGAATTGCGCGAAAGGTACATCTCCTCCTCCGGCAGACTGCCGATCAACCGAGAGTCTCCGAAAGGAACCGAAAGACAGATGCTTTTTCTGCCGTTCACGGTTTCCCGGTATATCTTTTCTCCGTCTTGGTCGCCGGACGCTTTTTCAATACGCAATATTCCGTTGTTGCCGATTCGGAACGCCGCGGCGATGGCGTTGACATCCGCCACTTTCATGGCCCGCTCCAGCCGTTCCGGACGGTAGCCGATCTGAATCAGCCCCGGACGGTCGGTACGGGCGACGCCGGCGTACTGGAACAGAATCTTTAGTATTCCGTTGGGACGGGGTTCCTGCACCAGCGAGAACTCAGGATCGGTGATCGCACCGAGAAATTCGCTTGACTGCTTGGCCGCGCCCATATCATAGCCGCGGTATTTTTCCGGGATGGAGGCGATGAGGATTCCTTTTTCGTCCGACACATGCAGTTCGTCAACATCCAGTTCCCGGCATACTTTTTCCAATTCGGCCTGCTTATCAAGAATACCCGGATCGGAAGCGACGATGCGGGCAAAAGCCCTGGCCTTCGCCAATGCCGCAGTGTTGTTCATTGCGCGGACGGTCTTGAGGTTCTCCCGCGTCTGAGTCAACTGGCGTTCGGCATCCGCCAGCTTCAGGTGGAGTATCTCCAGAGCCGACTCGTGAGCCAGCCGGTTATGGATATAGTATGATACGCCGAGCGTGGCCAGAAACGCGACTCCGACAAACAGCAGAAGCCAGCGTTGGAACAGTTTTTTCATTTCTGTTTCTCCCGGTTCAGCAGATGTTTCTCCAAGATAAGAATGTTGCGGTCATTTTCCCGCTTGTATGCAACGGTGTCCATCAGCTTTTTCACCATGAAAATCCCCAGTCCGCCGATACTCCGCTCCGTCAGCGGCTTGGTGAGGTCGGGCGGCGGACTCTCCAGCGGATTGTAGGCAATGCCGGCATCAATGAATTTCATGGTCAGCAGTTGCCGTGTAATGTTAAATGTCACTTCAACCTCGGCGGTTCCGCCGCTGCCGGGATAGCCGTAGGCGGCGATATTGGTAAATATTTCGTCGGCGGCGATCAGCAGCTTTTTTCTGGTGTTTTCCGGAAGCTCAAGCTCGTCGGCAATGCCGGACAGCCACGTTTGCAGCGTAACAAAGGCCTCCCGTTCGGCGGGAAGCAGAAGCGCGTCATGTCCATGATACTGAAACTTTCTGATGATATCCGCCATGTGTCGCACCTTTTTATTCAAAGTTGAGAAGTTCGTCAAACCCGGTCATTTCAAAGACCTCTTTTACGTCGTCATTGACGTTCATGATCGTCATGGAGCCGACCGCCTCCATGTGCTGTTCGGCCGCCATCATCACACGCAGCCCGGCGCTGGAAATGTAGTCCACGGCCTTGAAGTCCAAAAACAGTTTGGTGACGCCGTTCCAATTCGCCGCCAGCTCTTTTTCAAGCTCCGGCGCGGTCACGGTGTCAATGCTTCCTTCAATGGAAACGGTTAGTTTATTTGTCTCCTGATTCATTGTAATTTTCATTATTTCCCCTTTTATATATTGTAAATGTCTATTTTATATGGCGTTCGGCGGCGCGTCCTGCGGACGCATCATATAACAATGTGATTCCATCCCGTCAAAAACACTGTATATGGGGTTCAAACGGGAGAAGCCGGTTTTCAGATTCATTTCAAGCAGTGCCTGAAGTTTCCGGTATTTGCGGTCGAACCGGTCTTCATAAGCCATCGGGTTGTGTATGAACGCGTCGGTGGCGCCCCGGGTCAGACCGGTCAGCACCGCTTGGGAAAAGTGACGTATTTTTGGGGTCTTGTACATAACCGGGGTTCCCGTCTACTGTTGCATTTCGAGGTGCAGTTCGTTGAGCTTTTCGCTGTTGATGAAGAAGTCTATCTCCGAACAGCGTTTCCGGATGATTATCCGGGCCATTTCTCCGGGTTCGTCGTCCGCATCCAGCGGATTCTCCGGGTTGCCGGACCATATCGCGTGAAAATCCACCTTGCCGGTTTCCTCGGAAATGCCGATTTCAACCCGGATGCGCCCGGTGCGCGGAAACAGAATGTTCATCAGCAACTCTTCGCTCAGAAGTTGCAGATAGTGCAGCTGTCTGGCCGGCAGACGGCAGCGTTCGGCAAAAAGTTCCACTTCGGCTTGGAAGTGATAGAGGTCGAATTCCTTTTTTGCCAGTTCGGAGACGAACAGCCCCTGCTGATGAATGAACGCGGCGGTTTTCGCCCGCTTCGGCGCGTCAAAGATCCCGGCCGGCGTTCCCGCTTCGTAAATGACGCCTTCATCCATATAAAACACGCGGGTGGAAACGTCGCGGGCGAAACGCATTTCATGGGTGACGATTACCATGGTGATGCCGGTTTTTGCCAGATTGCGGATCACCGACAGCACTTCGTTGACCATTGTGGGGTCGAGCGCCGAGGTCGGTTCATCAAAGAGAATGATCTCCGGATTCATTGCCAGCGCGCGGGCAATGGCAACGCGCTGCTGCTGCCCGCCGGACAGTTCGCCGGGAAGCGCGTTCTCCTTGTTGATCAGTCCGACCAGCTCAAGCAGTTCACGGGCCCGTTTGCGGGCGTCGGCCGGCGACTGCTTCAGCAGCGACCGGGGCGCCAGCATGATATTTTCGATGACGGTCAGATGCGGAAAGAGGTTGAACTGCTGGAACACCATGCCCATCTTCATCCGCAATTTTGAGACGTCCGCCCCCGGTGCAAGAATATCCACGCCGTCGACTTGTATTTTACCGCCGGTCGGCCGTTCCAGCAGATTCAAACAGCGCAAAAATGTACTCTTTCCCGTGCCGGACGGACCGATGACGGAGATGATCTCCCCTTTCTGGATTTCCGCATTCACATCATTCAGCACCGCAGTGCCGTCAAATTCCTTATAAAGATGCCGGACTTGAATCATCGCGCGTCTCCTTTCCGGAATTTTCTCCGGCTGTTCGGATCAAGCCGGTATTCGATCAGCGAAAGCCCCGTCGCCAGCAGCCATGCCGCGGCGAAATAAATCGCCGCCGTTGCGATCAGCGGGAAAAACGCCTCGTATGTGCGGCTTCGGATGATGTCGCTCATCTTGGTCAGGTCCTGAATGGCGATATAGCCGACGATCGAGGTCGTCTTCAGCATGTTGATGAACTCTCCACGGTAGACCGGCAGTATCTGGCGCAGCGCCTGCGGCAGGACCACTTTGACGAAGGTCTGGAGTTGGGAGAAGCCCAGCGCCAGCGCCGCCTCGGTCTGGCCTTTCGGAACGGCGGCGATTCCGGTTCGGAGCATTTCGCCGGCGTAGGCTGCGAAGTTGAGTCCGAATCCGATCACCGCCACCAGCACCGCTTCAATATCGACTTTGGCGAAAATAATGTAATAAAGGATCATCAGGATAACCAGGATCGGCGTCCCCTGCATCAGCGAAACATAGGCTCCGCCCAGCCAGCGCCAGAGCCGCCGCTTCGAGCGCCGCATGAAACAGACCGGAAACGCCAGAACCGTTCCGAACAGCGCCGCAAGAACCGTTATCAGCACGGTCACCTTCAGTCCCTGCAGAATCAGCTTCCAGCGGTCTTCGCGGACAAAGGTGCGGTCGAAACTCGCGGAAAGCTCTTTACCGGCATTGGCGAGCCGGTCGCGGAATCCCGGCGTATCGCCTCCGGTCTCACCGCGCACGATCACCACGATGCCGCCGTTGTAATCCGCCTCGGTAAACAGAACGAGCTGTTTGCGTTCTTCGGTGATCGTGATGCAGCCGCCGCCCATATCGGCCTTGCCGGAGGAAACCGCTTCGATAAATCCGCTGAATTCCATCGGAATGAACTGAATTGTGTAGCCGAGGTTTTCCGCCGCCAGCACGGCGACTTCGATGTCGAAGCCGACGATCTGTCCGTTGCGCATAAAGGAGAACGGTTCCAGCTGGGGAATTGTGACAAAATTGAGCGTTCCTTTGGTTCCGGGTCGCGGAGTCGGCATGATATGGGCCGCCTCGTCGCCGGAAAACCATTTATTCTCCAGCTTCTTCAGCGTGCCGTCCGTTCTCATCCGTTTGATTTCGTTTGAGAATGCGTCGCGCAATTGGCGGGACTCTTTGGAGAAGAAGAATCCGTAGTCATTATCGGCGATCTTTTTCTTCAGGATGGTCAGATTCGGGCGTTGACGCAACAGAATGCGCGACTGGGGTTCCTCCATCATAAACGCGTCGATTTTCTCAGTCTCCAGCGCAATGACCAAGTCGTTGAACATATTGAAATACACCGGTATGGCCTGTGGTATATATTTCAGGGTCAGCGAATCAAAAGTCGTTCCGCTGAGGATGCCGAACCTGCGGCCGGCCAGCTGTGAAAACTCGGAAATTTCCGTCCGCCGGTTTTCCTTTTCCCGTCGCGCAAGGATGGACAATCCGCCGTCATAGTAAGAGTCCGCAAAATCTACCTTTTCCCGGCGGGCGTCGGTGATGGACATGGCGCCGCCGACCGCATCCGCCTTGCCGGCATTGACCGCTTCAATCAGAGAGCCGAAATTCATGGGAATAAATTCAAATTTCATATTCAATTCGTAGGCAATCCGGTTCATAACCTCCGTGTCCAGTCCGACATAGCGGTTGTTGACGAAACAGCACATCGGCTCCTGCGTCGGATCGGAGGCGAAGCGGAACGTTCCCGCCGTTCCGGTGTAATCTCTGCGGTGGGTCCACGTTTCCAGTTTGCGGTTCGGATCGGAGGAGTCGCACCATTTTTCTGTCAGTTTTTGGAGTTCTCCGGATTTTTTCAACATGCGGATAAACTCGCTGGCTTTCTCTGTCAGAGGTGAGCCTTTTTTGAAAGCAAATCCGTAATGATCATCGGCGTAAATGCAGACAAAACGCAGCTCTTCCGGGTAGCGCGCCGCCCACATGCGGGCCATGGGTTCGTCGAGCAGTGCCGCATCGACTTTGCCGGAGCGCAGCGCCTGAACCGATGAATTGTTGTCATTGAAGAACAAATATTCGATTCCCGGCTGCAGCGGTTCGGTCAATTCCTGAAAACCGCTTCCGGTAAGCGAGGCCGTCTTTTTGCCCTTCAGGTCGCGCAGGGAGTGTATTCCGTCATCCTTTCGGCCGGAAGCGTCGTCGGCGTGGACCATTACGGCGATCGTGGTGTCGACGTAATCGTCGGACAGCAGCATTTTTTCGCGGCGTTCCGGCGTTCCGTTCAGATTGGCGATCAGCATGTCGATCTTTCCGCTTTCGGCGGCCGGGATCAGCGCGTCGTAATTCATGGCTGAGATTTCGATTTCCGCATTCAGAAACAACGCCAGCCGCCGGATGAACTCGATGTCGAATCCGGTTATTTTACCGTCCGCGCCGTAGAAATTCATCGGCTCGTTCAGCCCCTCGGTGCCGACCCGGTATTTTACCGCCGGATTTGTCGGCGCCGGAATTTCCGGCATCGGCGGCGGAGACGCGGTATTACACCAGCGTTCATACATGTCCTGATACGTGCCGTCCGAACGGTATTGACGGATGAATTCGTTGACTTTACTGCACAGGTCGCCGTGTTTTTGGGGGAATCCGATCACAATATGTTCTTTGGCGATATCGTATGGGAGCAGCGTCAGGTCGGGATTGTTTTTCACCACATAGTTCATATTGTGGCGGTCGAAGACAAATGCGTCGAGTTTCCGGTGGCGGACGGCGTTGTAGCCATCCGTCAGTGAATTGAAATACTGTATCTCCGCCCGGTTGAACGTCCGCTCTCCGACCGTCATCGCCGCCGCGCCCTGCGGCACGCCGATCCTGACTCCGGGCCGGTTCAGCGTTTCGAGCGAGACGTTCGCCGGTTCTCCGTCGTAATCCGCCCGGCGGATCATCAGCACCACGGGCGAGTCGATGTAGCGATCGGAGAAAAGCATCGTCTCTTCCCGCTCCGGCGTAGCGTCCATCTGGGCAACGGCCAAATCGATCTTTCCGCCGGTGCATGCGGGGAAGAGCGCTTCGTAATTCATTGTTTTGAATTCGCATTTGCGGTTCAGAAATTCCGCAAGCCGCAAAGAAAATTCAACATCAAACCCGGTCGCTTCCCCGTTTTCGTCCAGAAAACCCATCGGCGCGTTGAGGTCACCAATGCCGATCACAATTGTTTCGAGCGATGGATCAGGCGACGGCATCTCCGGCATCCGCGTATTTTTTGTTTTAATCCAGCGGTTATACATGTCGTCATAAGTGCCGTCGGCGCGATAGCGGTGAATAAATTCATTGACCTGCGCGATCAGAGCCGTGTTTTTGAGCGATGCTCCCACCGCAATATGCCCCACCGCCAGTTCGTCCGGCAGAACGACAAAATCCTCCCGTTTCTGCGCGGCGTACTCCAGCGGCGGGCGGTCATAGGCCATTGCGTTGACTTTGCCGGCCGCAAGCGCGGTATAAATATCGCCGGGGTTCGTGTATTCCCGAAACGTCGCATTCGGCAGTTTTGCCCTGGCTTCGCGCAAAGACACGGTTCCGGTCTCGCCGCCGATCACAAACCGCGGGTTGTTCAGGTCTTGGGCGGTTGAGATTTTCGGCGCCGGGTCCGACTTCGCGCCGCACCGTCCCGTCAACATCGCGGCAATACAGCCGCAAAAAAACATTGCAAGCAGAACGGCCGTCACTTTTTTCTTATAATTTGTCATATTCCCCTGCCGGTCATATCTTGACACGTTTTTCTCATATCTTGTCGGGAGGCAAAAGGGACACCAAAAATTTTTACGGGAATCGTGTTTCTGAAGCGGAATTGCCATGATGGTTCATATGAGACAATTTGCGGCGACGCAGGTGAAACTGGCGTGGAAAAAAGTGATTTCGGAAGTCCGCACTTATGCGCTTGGCACACAACGGCAAAGCGCCATATTTCAACTTGACAGAAGAATTTCCCGTTCATGCCAAACTCGGCCGTTCTCTCCGCTGCCCCGTATTCCATGCGAGCCGTTCCCCGTAATTTATTGTGGCCATCCGTCGCGTCCCCATTTTTCGCCGCGAAAGCCGCCAAAGTTTTACCACATTCAAATACAAATACCGTCGAATGCACTGCGACGCTTCGAGCGGAGGGTCGCTCAATCAACAGCAACGGCCGCCTGATGTTGCGCCGGAACGCGATTTTCCCGGATACGGTTCAAATAATACCGTGCGCTCCGGCTTCCCGACCGCTTCAATAACATCGCCATTCGTTGAGACACGCCGGAAATCAAACGGCGCAACAGCACCTGAATTGCAGAAGACCCGATGCCGCCATATATGTAATTTGCCGCAAAATCACGGAATTGCAAGCGAAAAATCAGGATTAGGCGTCTGGCACCGGTAGAAATATTGAAAAAATGCTTTTCCAATGGGCTAACTAACATTAGTTGCAGTAGGGTGATGATCTGTGGGAGCCGGGGCAGACGCAACTCGGCGTGTCCGGTAAATCGCGCGGCGCTTTGCCATTACGGATCGCGATCAGGCGGTTTGCCGAAGCGGAAGGACGGGAAAACAGGGTGGTACCCGGCGCGGGATTCGAACCCGCAGAGGTACAAATTTTAAGTTTGTTGCGTGTGCCATTTCGCCAGCCGGGCTTTATATCACTATATCACGTTTCTGTTATAAAAGCAACTTGTCAAGGCACAAAAAACGGAAATCCGGCCATGTCGGCGCTTTTGCTTATGGCGGTGCAACACCTTTTTATCCAATCTGGACAGATTGTCGGCCGCGCGAATCAGCGGCTGAAAAACATCCGCATAGCTCCGGCTCAATCCGGATCATATATCATTTTTCACGTCTGTCCTATAGACTGTTCACACTAACGCGTCAATTATCATTGCAAATAATATAAACCCTGCAAAAACGATATCCAGCTTGTCATAACGCGTAAATATCTTACGAAACCTCTTTATTCTCAAGAAAAAACGCTCAACTTCATTTCTTCGCTTATACAGAATTTGATAATATTCCCAGGTCTCTTTCCGATTCCTCTTTGGCGGGACAACCGGGATGTAACCCAATTCAACTGCGGTGTTTCTGGTTGCATCACCCTCATAGGCCCGATCCATTAAAACGAATTTGTGTGCGGCATTTGCGGCTGTAAAAATCAACAATTTTCGACCTTCCGGCCCATCGCCGATATTTCCCGCCGAGAGCGAGAACGAAACAGCCGCACGGTCAGATGCGGTGACCATATGAATTTTTGTTGTAAGTCCACCGCGCGAACGCCCAATCCTCTGCTTTCCACTTTTTTAAAGCCCCGGTGCCATCTGGATGTACCTTTATGCTTGTGCTATCCAAACATATCGCTTCCATGCGTATACAGATAATATCATCCTGCTGCAATCCTCCCAAAAAAACGTTGCAGAACGCCATTTTTACTCCAGCGGTTCATGCGCATATAAATTGTGTGCCAGTTTCCATAAATCTGCGGCAACGCTCTCCACTTGCCGCCGTTTTCAGGAACATACAAAAGCGCATTCACCAACTGGAGATTCGTCATGCTTACATTGCCTCGCTGCCGCGGCAAATACTTCATTATTTTCTCGTATTGTGCTTGATTGAGTTCCATATGCTCAATATAGCACACTTACCACCTTTTTTAAGTATTAGCTTGAACATACTCTATGATGGGTGTGGGTAAGCCATAAAAATCGATAAAAGACGCAATGCCGGCTTGATTTTTCCGAAAGTCGGTATAGATTAAAAAGACATAAAAATGGTGGTTGTAGCTCAGTTGGTTAGAGCGCCTGGTTGTGGCCCAGGAGGTCGCGGGTTCGAGTCCCGTTTACCACCCCATTTTACAGATTCATCGCCGTTCACACCTCTGAACGGCTTTTTCGTTTTCGGGGACAAAATCACCCTCAAAGCGCCTGATTTATGACTACAGGAGAAAACGAACGGAGCGGGTACGCCCGACACTTCCGTTGCTAATCCGCCCAAATTCTCCGTTCTGAAGAGGTCGGAGACCTCCACGCTCAAAGTCGGAATTGCAAAAAATCACGCGTTAGGTCGCGGTTATTTTGCAATTTCGACAACATCTACGAGGTCTTTGCGATAAACAATCTCCGCTTTTTTTAGCTTGAAAACGGAAAAATGGGCGGCATACACCGTATAGAAATTCAGACTTCCGCACCCCTGTTTTCGGCACTTTTTACGGGTTATGCCTGTGTCAACATTTCTGTCAACCGGCGATAGACGGTCGCGGCATCCTTGGCATCTTCGACGGCATGATGCGTCACCTCACCGGCGACATTCAGGGCGTCTTTCAAAACCCGCAGGGATACGCTTGGAAAATTGTCCTCGCCGCTCTCCCGGCGAACAATGTCGTTGACCGCGAGTGCCAGCCGCATGCTGTCCCGTCCGTGATGAGAAAAGACCTTGGACTCCATCGGAAACGTCCGTCGGATGAACTTCATATCGAATTCGAGATTGTGGGCGACGGGAATGATTTTTTCGATACTGCAATCGACAAGCCATTGCCGGAAATCGGCGGCGGTTTCTTCCCGGCTTATCCCTTCCTGCGGATTCAGCCCGTTGACCTGCAACGCCTGTAATTCCGCCGTCTCCGGATGCTCGGCACGGATACGCGCCGAGAAATCCGGCATCCCCACGTCAATAGTGAAATCTGAATTCAGCGGCACGATTGCAATATCAAGGATTTCATGCCGTCCGACATCCAGTCCTGTTGTTTCTATGTCTACGGCTGCAAAAATTTCCATGTCAATCCTCCGGTCTGGTTACCTTGATTCCATGCTCAATATACGCGATATTCATACCAAGCATTTTCCTTAAAGCCGCGACATGTCCTTTCAACGGTCCGCGAGGAGCCCCGCCCTCTTTCGCATAATAAGCTTTAGATTTCCATCCGACTTTATCCATAATGTCCTGATGGCAAATAACAGGACTTTTCTTATGGAGGAAAAAGATGCAGTCAAGTAGGCTGCACCGCATGGAGCTGGCACCAAGAAGATATTCGCGGACATGTCCGTCCTTGGCAATTGTTTTCCACGACATCATCCCGCCCTTCGGGGTACGGGAGAGCCAGTCTTCCTGTTCCTCGTTTCCCGTTATTATTTGATCACCTATGCCGACAAATCTGGCAATTGATGTTTCCAACGTATGTTCTCCCTCTGTTTCCAATGGTTTCAAAATAAAGTCTGTCGCGCCATTGAATATTACATTCGACGCAAGGCGGCTTTGCCGTTCCGAGTGCGCGGTAATGATAAGAATCGGCATTTCCTCCCTGGAAAAACTGGCACGCAGAACTTTCAGAAAATTTGCTCCGATACTGAGTTCCGGCGTTTTTCCGAAATCCAGCGGGATCTCCATGTCCAGAATGATATAGTTGTATTTGTTCATCCGGAGAAGCTCTTTGGCCTCTTTCACGGAATGAGCACAATCGCATTTGTGTTCCAACAGATCAAGCCGTGCGGCGACGGCTACGCAGATACCATCATCGTCATCAATAACAAGCGCTTTGCATTCCATAAATCAGTTCTCCTTATACGGCAAAAACACAGTGGCGGTCACGCCTTTGTTTGCGCCATCAGATTCAATAGACAGAGTGCCGCCATGGTCTTTAATCTTGGCATACGCGATAGCCATGCCGAGACCTGACCCGGATTTCTTTTTCGATGTGCTTCGCGGCAAAAACAACCGAATTCTTTTAAGTTCCGATTCCGAAAGTCCCATGCCGTGATCACGGATGACCACCTCTACTCCGGAACAGACTTCCCTTGCGCTGATTTCGACACTTCCTTCCCGTGCCAAATCCGGTTTGGACATGTATGATTCCACCGCGTTTTTCATCAAATTGACAAAGGCAAGAGTGATGGGAAGATTAGCCACAGGAACGGCAAGGTCTATAGGGATATCGTCCGTGATGAACGAAACCCTGCTGATATCGCGCATTTTCCCGCTGAAAATATTTTTGACTTCGTTGACCGCATTCGTCAGCAGATCGCGAAGGTTTTCATGCACCCGTTCGACGGGCGTTTTCCGGGCAAGGTTCTGCATATCGTTTATCATGCGGAACAGCATGTCAAGGCGCACATCGATAAACTGCTTCGCCTGGTTAAATCTGACCAAGCTGCTTGATGTCAATTCGTTTGACGCCAGCCGGTTCATGACTTCCAGATAATCGGCGATAGGCGACAAAATGCCGCGAATATCATGTGCGGCATAACCGACCGTCAATTCATACGCATTCTCAATGTCTTCGCGGGCGAGTTTAGCGGCTTCCGGGCCGAAGTTTTTACGAAGTTTCTCAATGTTCGTAAAAAGCCGTGATTCACGCTTTTCCTGCTGCACCTTTATCTTTGCAAAATTTTCCCGGCGTTCCATGGCGAATCGCGCCTTGGATTTGACATAAAGATTCGCATCGGAAAGCAGTGGTTCGAACATGGGGAGCGCGTCTTCACCGACGGACACCATGGCGAGTGCCACCTCGCTGCGGATTTCCCATTTTTCATCGTCAAGAAATTTTGCAAGCCGTTTTGTCGCACCGGCATCGCCATAATGTTCCGCAAGGTATTCTTTGATTTTCAGAACCTCGTTTTTACGGACGATCCATGGAGCCTGCTCGGCGATTTCTTCTTTTGCGAAAAGGTCTTCCATCATTTTTGCCTCAATATGCATAACGCATTTTACGCTTTTTGAAAGCCTCTTCGCCGCCTTCCAGAATATTGACAATATTCTCCTTGCAGTCATCCACCGTTCCGGATCTGCGGATATGTCCGGCGCAACCATCGGATTCCATGACAAGGATTTTCTCTGCTTCTGCGAGTACGGGAATATTCGGATTATGGGTCACAAAAACCATCTGCCGTTTCATCTTGACCCGCGATACGCTGTCAACGATGGTATCGTGAACAAATTCGTTATCCAAATTGTCCTCCGGCTGGTCGATCAGAAGCGGGCGGTCGCTGTCCAAAAGCAGGATCGGCAAAATGGCGTTACACTTTTGTCCGGTGGAAAGAGTTTCGGTCGGCTTGTATTCCTGATGATCCCGTAACTCGATTTTCGTCGTATCCGGGAGCTCGACGATTTCAAGCGCCGACAGGAAGGGAATATTGTTCAATTCCGTGACCAGAATTTTCGCTTGGTTCTGATTGACACCTGATTCTTCCATAATGCGCTTCTGGTCGTTGTCCCGAATCATTTCCGCCAGTTTTGGCGGCTCAATGCGCTGGGTAATTGTTCCGGCGACCTGACGGTAGAGCATGGCCGTACCCTTCAGAGCGTTTACCAGCAAATCGAAATATGGCTCGACTCCGCCAAACTGTGTGAGCGTGACGCGAATATGCGGTGCAAGAGTGTCGTTTATCCTTTGGGCAATTCCATCACGCACCTGGAAACGCCGGTCGCGCAAAACGGACAAATCATGAAGCATGGTGTTCCGCTCGCTCATCAGCGCAGTGATTTTGCGACGAACTTCTCCCAGTTCACTTTGAGAAGCCAGAAGGCGAGTATGCTCGTCGGCAACCTTGCGGCGTTCAGCGGACCGTGCCTGCTCCTCTTTCCCTTTTTCGACCAGCGTCCGATACTGGAGTTCCTGTTGCTGGTGAAGCATCGTCATTTGTTTTTTCATTTCACCGAAGCGATGATAGCTGGAATTTAGCGAAGCGACGAACGATGCGAGGGCATCGTTGAGAATGTCGTTGTTCGCGGCGACCTCCGCATAAATCTGACGCATCAGCTCGTAATTTACGCCATTACCCATTTCGTCCGTTCCGCACCATTGGAGTTCATCCGCAACGGCATTTTTCAACCCGCGAACCCGTCCGGCGATTTTCTGATAAATTTCACCGATTGAGTTTGTGAATTGGAGTTCCATATTCCGAATGCTTTTCTGCTCGTGGGCAACATTCAGAATCTTCGCGTCCGGAGTGGAATCCGCTGCGAAATCATTCAATTGCTTCTGAAGACCGGGCAAAAGATTCAATGCTTCCGTCAGCTGAACTTCTTTTTCTCGAAGCGGAACAAGATTTGCGGCGTTGGCTTCCAGTGATTTTTGCGTCTGGCTGATCTGCGCATCCATTTCGCGGAGTTCGCCGCGACTGAACGATTCCAGCAACGCCATCTGATAAGCGCTCTGTCCGGCGATTTCCTCAACCTCGTTCTGACTGAAAATATCGAGCGGGAAAAGATTGGGCGTGAAAGTCATCCCTGTCGCGGAACGGTCGGCATTCAGCACCATCGGCTGTTCTCCAGCATTTCTGCTGATGATGTAGGTGATGCCGTCCGCCGTCTCAATGGTGATTTCAATACGCCCGCCATTCAGATTGCTTTCGACGAGAGAGGCAATGCGTTTTTGCGCTTTCTGGCTTGGCGGCATAGCATTCAAACCATAGCGGATAAATTCAAGAACCGTGGTTTTTCCGGTTCCGCGTGCGCCAATGATACAATTCAGTTTGTCGGAGAAAGTGTAAGCGAAGCCATCAAGGAATCCGCCGACAATGCGGAGTTCTTTCAGGCGATGCGATGCAATCGTCATGTTTGTTTCCTCTGTTTAGGATTTTTTGTTCCGCGTCATTTTCATAACGCAACTTGATTTTTCGTTGTTACGGGGATAATGTATACCCTATGACTGACAAATAATGTCAGTGAAATGCAAGCCCCGAAAAAAAACGAAAAAATATGAAACCGACACAAGACAAATCGAAGATGTCGAGAATCCAGCTTCACCGGCTGGCTCGCATCGCCGCGCTTCTTCAGAAGAATGCGCATCCGACACCGCAGTCTCTTTTGCGGGAATATTATAATCTGGAACACATTGACGGCGTGACCAAACGGGACAAATACAGTCTCCGCACTGTATTCCGGGACATTGACACGCTGAAAAACGATTTTAAATGTCCGCTCGCCTATGACCGGAGTGTGCCTGGTTATTATCTGAAACACCACGGCTGGGATTTTAACTGCCCCACCGACCTTTCCGAATCGGCGATGCTGGCTCTCGTAGTCGGAGCAAAGATCGCGGAAGACGTTTTCCCGAATCCGCTTCGTGAACGGGTAAAGGTGGCCGTCGATGAAATTCTCAAAGGCAACAATCCGGATTTTCTGGACACAACGCTGATGAATTCCCTGATTGTTTTTGCCGAATCCAGTTCCGTGGACATCTCCCATATTTTCCCCGTTGTATTTGACGCATGGCAGCTTCACCGCAGCCTGAGGATAACATATGACCAGCAAAACGGGAAACCAATATCCGAGCGCGTGATTGATCCGCATGTTCTTTTCCTATTTGAAAAAGAGTGGCGAATAAAAGCCTATTGTCATCTGAAGGATGGCCCCCGGACATTTGTCATCAGCCGTATTCTGAAAATTGAGATGCTTGACAGCACATTCGAGCCTGATATGAAAATCATTGCCTCGGTTACGCGGGATAAGGTTGTAAGTTATCCCAAGATTCCAGACGTGCGAATCCGTCTGACCGGAACGGCAAAAAAATTTGCCATGCCGACGCTGATGCATTCGGAACAGAAAATTGAATTGGAACCTGACGGAAAATCGTGGCTGTTCACCATTCCGGAAGTTCCAAGCGAAGTTGTCGTCCCGTGGATTTTGTCCCAGGGCGGCGATGCCGTGCCGTTGTCTCCTCAGTGCATTGTGGACGCGGTTCGGGAAAAAACCGAGGCTCTTCTGGTAAAAATCAAATAGTGAAGAGCCGTTAATAACTTCCTGTCAATCAATTATTTACACTACTATTAAAAATACAAAGAGCCATAGCGTTTTATAAGCTATCACATTGATGGTTAACATATTGCGATAGCAGGGACGCGAAAAAGTAAAGAGCCGTGAAGAGCCATTGGCACTTCCACGGCTCTTTTGCGCGGTCCGTGCAACTTTTTTTATCACGCACAAACGTTGCTCAAATAATTACGGCCTCTTCGCTGGCCCTCCACGGCCCTTCATTTATTTCATCTTGCATTCAAGGTAAATTATCTCCGTAACAAGAAACAACGATACGGAGTAAAAAATGCAGTTCAGACAGCTTGACGAAAGAGAGCAAAAGCTCTTCACCCTCATGCGGGCGATTGATTACGGTCGCCTCGTAAATCTTTCCATTCAAGACGGACACGCCGTGGCAACGACGCACAGCAGGAAAGTCCGTTCCAGAAAAATCGGCGCAGTCAACATCCAGCGCAGGAACAGCCGTCCCGACGGGGATTTTTTCCTTTCCGAAAAGCAAGAGGAGTTCCTGACCATTGTCCGGACCGCCGATAATGGCGTTATCCGGGAAATCCAAATTCAGGCGGGACTACCCGTTTCGTTGGAAATCGAGGAGGACGTGACATCAATCTAACCGGGCTGATCGCCCGCATCTTTTCCCATACAGGTATTTAGCTGACCATACAACCGAAAAACGGAGGTGGTCGGGAATGCCGCCAGAATAATGGCGCAACCCGACCACCTCCATTTTTTTTGACGGCATCCCGACCGCTCCAAACCAACAGGAGCAGTCGAAATGACCCAAATCGAAAAACAGTCCGTCCGCAATGCGGAAGCCGCCGAAAACACCAAACAAATCCCGACATTCGAAGAAGTTTACGCTATGCCGTATGTCCGGGAATCCCTTGTCTGCATGATTGACAACTGCGTTCGCAAGTATCCCGTTCTTTCCGGTCACGAGGATGATATCCGGCAGGAAGTCCTCGTTCATCTCTGGACGCAAATCCGGCGTTATGACCCCAATCGTTCCTCGCTTCAGACATATTGCCGTATGGCGATCCGTTCCGGTCTCAACAAGGCAAGACGGGATTTCTTTTCTGAAACAGGGCTTACACTCGCATACGCCGCTCCGATTCATGAATTCGGGGCTTCGGACGAAATCGCCTGCATTTCCCAGTCGGATGAAACATCTCTCGCCAAGCACTCGGTGAATGATGTTGAAAACGCCATGCTGGCACAAGACATCAATACTGTCATCGAAGCGCTTCCCCCGCATATCAGAGAGGCCGCGCTGATGATCAAGAGCGGCGACTCCTTGCGTCATGTCGCGAAAAGGCTTGGAATCAGCTATTCCACTTTTCAATACGCGTACCTGCGCCACATCCGTGCGGCCTTCAAAAACTTTTTTTGATTTTCTTCGGATTTTCTTCGTCCAAAGAGATTTTTTTTGGTGATATACCCGGTGTTGAACAACCACCAACTTGAAAGGAAAAAACAATGACAGACAAACAGAAAAAAATTGTTATGGCGGCGGTATCCGTCATAAAGCGCTACCTCGACAATAATTACGATGTGATGTTCAATCTTCATGGACTCCTCGAATTGATTGAGCATGAAGAAATCTACGATGTCGACAGCATCGACCCCATCGCCGATCTCAAAGAGAAGATTGCGGAACGCTTCGGAGAGGAAAAAGTCAGCATCGCTGATGTTATTTTCGTCGCGGCCAACGATTGCAATTATCCCCAGAATCTGATTGCGTCAATATTCGAACTGAATCCCGGCGATATCCGCCGTTACAATGCGACCGGCTTCACTCCCCCCTATGTTCTTAGTGCCTTTTCCCGTTACTTCAACCTCAAGGAGAATACCGAAAATGACTGATCTCTCGTTCATCATCCACGAACCGGCGGACGAATACCACGCCCGCAGCCGCAGCGGAGAATACATGTCGAGCCACCTGCTGGCCGATTTCCGAGAATCCCCGGCTCTCTACCGCAAAAAAGTCACTGGAAAAATTGAGGAAAGCGAGTCCGCCGCATTCATCATGGGCCGCGCCGCGCACTGCCTGATTCTCGAAGGACGCAACGCTTTCGACAAGGAATATGTGGTTTCGGACGGTCCGATCAATCCGCGAACCGGCGAATCCTACGGCTCCAAGACCAAAGCGTTTGCCGAATGGGCAGCGACGCAGGATCGGGAGGTCGTTTCCGGCAAGGATTACAACTTCATCCTGAAACTTCAGACCGGCGTCTGGCTCCATCCGGTCGCTTCCGAACTGCTGGCGAACGGTGAAGCGGAAGGCGTGATCCGCGCCGAATACCGCGATGTTCCGTGCCAGATCCGCATGGATTGGTTTAATCCGACGCTCGGTCTTGTCGACCTTAAAACCTGCGACAGCCTGAAATGGGTTGAGTCCGATTGCCGCCGTTATGGATACATTCACCAACTGGCGTTCTACCGGTCGGTCATCCGCAAGGCGACGGGAATTACGGTTCCGGTTCACATCATTGCGGTCGAGAAAAACGAGCCATTTTCCGCCGGAGTATGGAAACTGACTGACGAGGTGCTTGACCTTGCCGAACTTTCCAACAAGGCGGCACTGGAACGCTTCCGCGCCTGCTGCACGACCGGCGTATGGCCGACCGGCTACGAAGATATCCGCATCATTGATTCCATTTAACTTTTCGCAAGGATATTTCATCATGAATAATGCATTTCACATGGAAAAGACCGAGGCACTGAATACCGTTTCCCGTTTCAGTGAACTCATGCCACACGATCAGAGAGTCGTTGAACAAATTGCCGCCGATATGCGCTTGCATGGATATGATACGGCCATGCCGATTGTTATTTGGAGAGGACATAATAACATTGTGCTGGACGGACATCTACGGCTTGCCGCCGCAAAGGAGGCCGGATTGGCGATGGTTGCCGTCTATGAAAACAGTTTTGAAACTGTTGATGAGGCGATACGTTACGCCATCCGCATGAATATCTGCCGGAATTCATTTTCCATCGGAGAAATCGACAAGGCTCTTGAGAAAGCCTACAGCGCCTGCATTGACCGATATCGCAAGAGACTGATCCGTCACGTTGAAATCACGACTGTCGAGGTGATTTTGTGATATCCGAAAAACAAATGATTCAGCCGGGTATTCTTCAAACGCAGGCTCCGTTCGACAGAATCTTCCCCATTCAGGAATCGGTTTTAAAAAAAATCATTTCCCAAATGAGGAAGAGCGGATTCGACGATGCAAATCCGATCATCGTTTGGAAAAAAGAAGAACCCGTGGTTTTGGATGGGCACACTCGGCTTCAGGCAGCCCTTACGCTTGGGATTGACGAAGTACCCATTGTTCTCAAGGAATTCCCTGATACAGCAGCCGCACTCGATTATGCGGTCGGACAGCAAGTCGGACGGAGGAACATCACTCCCGGCGATATGCTTCGATACATAGAGGCTGCCGATCACCTGCTCCAGAGGGGACGCCCCAAAAAGGACGATACAGTAAACGCGGAGGAAAAAATAGCGCCAATCGGCGCTAATTTCCGGGGGAAAAGTGCCGCGAAACTTGCGGAAATTCTTAAGACGACCCAGCGTCAGGCGGAACGTCTCCGAAAGATTTCCAAGTCGGGCAGTGAAGAAACCAAGCGGGCCTTGGCTGACAATGAAATTACAATCAATGCAGCATACGAAAGAACCAGAAAGGAATTGCAGGAAGCGCACGAACAGGAAGGTGAACCGCTCACTGCGGACGAATGCATCCGCCTAACGAAAAAAAGAAGGTTTCTGGATCTTCCGGAAACAATCGGCAACGCGATTGAAGAACGTGTAAAGCGCGAGAAGAAGAATTATCCCGATATCCTTTATTCGGAAGCCGAAATTTCTCAAATCGTCGCTACCGTTGCTGAAATTACAAAAAAACATCTCGCAGAACTCGCACAAACAGAGGAAATCTGAAAAATGAAAAAATACGTCACAACCAACCAGGAATTCGACAAACTCGTGGACATGGGTTTCAATGAAGATTTTGTTCTCCGTTGTTCCCCGGAGATTGCCGCCTCCATCAATGAAAAATACAATCGTTACAACCGGAAGCCGAGCCTTGACCGCGTTGAGAAATATGCCAGACAGATTCAAGAAGGACATTGGCTTTGTGAACGAGGCGCAGACCCGCTGAAGATGGACAAAAAGCACAACGTGTTCAGCGGGGGGCATCGTCTTGCCGCAATCATTTTGGCCAATATGACCGCTGATCTGAATGTCCAGTTAGACCTTAACCCGCGTCTGGCGGAAATTCAAGATGACTGCAAAACGCGTACCACCGAGCAAAACAATCCGGCGCTGAACAAGATGATTACAGCGATTAGCACCTACCTCACTGGCATGAAACTCTCCACCCGCGAGGAAACCTTGCTCTTTGAACATTATGGTGAACGCTTCCGCGAAATCTTTAAAATGTTTCCGAAACATAAACGCGGAATTACCATTACGCCGGTGTACGGGGAATTTTTCAAGGCGTATCCCTATATCAGTCTTATGAAATTGAAGCGCTTTGCCAATGTCCTTTCCACCGGTTATACATCCGGCTTGACTGGTGACCAATCGCTAATCACCTTGCGGAATGCTTTGCAGGATGGAAAAGGAACATCCGTTGACGATTTTGGTGCGAAAGTTTACTGGCCTCGTATCCAGAGTATTCTGCAAAATGCGGATCGCGGTCGTAACGTCACGAAAATCGTTGAACTCAAAAAGCCGGTCTTTGAGCTTGAAGACGACATCAGTAAGATCATCAGCAGCAACAACTAACATTTAAGGAGAAACACACAATGGGAATGCTGGAAAACGTTCAGTCAGGGCGGGAGAGCAAGCCGCCTCGCATCATGATTTACGGAAGCGAAGGGGTAGGCAAAAGTACCTTCGGAGCGTCCGCGCCGGGAGCGATTTTCGTGCAGACCGAGGATGGCCTCGGTGAAATCAACTGCAAGAAGTTCCCGCTGGCGCACAGCCTCGCGGAAGTGCTGGCGGAACTGACCGCGCTCAGGGATGAACAGCATGATTTTCAAACCGTGGTTGTGGACAGCGCCGACTGGCTGGAACGGCTGATTTTCGATGAGGTCTGCAGGGAATACGGGGTGAGAAACATTGAGAAAGCGGACGGCGGCTATGGCAGAGGCTACACACATGCGCTCACCCACTGGCGCAAGGTTATCAATCTGCTTCAGGAACTCCGCGATAAACGCAGCATGATGGTGATCCTTGTTGCACACGCCAAGGTGGAGCGGTTTGAAGACCCTGAAAATGCCGCTTACGACCGTTACACGCCCCGGCTTCACAAACATGCCGCCAGCCTGATCGCGGAATGGGTCGATGCGGTTCTGTTCGCAAACAAAAAGTTCCGGGTGACGAAGGAAAACGACCGTGCCATCGCCGCGCCTATCGGCTCGGACGGCGGGGAACGCATCATCCGCACGGTCGGCAGTCCGGCCTGCATTGCGAAAAACCGCTACGGTCTGCCCGCCGAGATTCCGCTTTCGTGGCAGGCTTTCATCGACACCTACAGCAAAATCGAGGAGCAAAACAAGTGAGTAAGTGTGGCGCAATCTGCGAGGTGTTCAGTCGCGTCTGCGGGTATTTTCGCCCGGTCAGTAACTGGAACAAGGGAAAACAGGAAGAATTCAAGGAACGCAAAGTCTATGAGGTGAAGAAAAATGCACGAAAAAATCCGGACGGCGTATCGTCCGATGGCGTGTGATCTCTGCGGGCAGATAATCCGTCCCGGCGAACGCTACCGCGCCGTCCGGGACGAGTATTCGCCCATCGAATATCACGAACACATTCAGTGTCCCGGCGCACCGGCGGTCGCAATCAGCGAACCGCGTCCGACACCGCCGAAAGTCAGAACCGCTTTCAACAATCACGCCCTCTGCTTGGCGTAAAAACAAAGGAAAAACATTATGTCCACACTCAATTTCAATGCGAATGAGGTCGAACCCAGCATCGGATTCGACGCTATCCCGGCGGGAAAATATCAGGCCGTCATCACCGATTCCGAGATGAAAGACACCAAATCCGGAACGGGAAAATATCTCCAACTCGAATTCGAGGTCATTGAAGGTGATTACAAGAACCGCAAACTCTGGGCGCGGCTGAATCTGGAAAACGCGAACTCCGAAGCCGTCCGTATGGCCCGCGCCGATCTCTCGGCGATCTGCCGCGCCGTCAACGTGATTCAGCCGCGCGATTCCGTGGAACTCCACAATCTGCCGCTCACCATCACGGTCCGCTGCCGCAAAAATCAGGACGACGAAATCGTCAATGAGATTCGCGGCTATGCTCCGAAAGCGGCACTCTCCGGGGCGACGCAGACCACCCCGGCTCCGCAGTCTCCGAACGCCGCTCCCCCGTGGGCGCGAGGCAAGTGATGAAAAAACTTGCCGCCCCGGTCTTCTGGCTTGTGGCGACAATCGTTCTGGCGAGGCTCACGGCGCGTATTGCGCCGTACCTCGTTGGAACCGATACCCTTGCGGAACAGGTCAACGGCACTCTGCCCGCCGGAATGCTGTATGTCGTCGCTTTCGATTCTCTTTCAACCCTCTTCAATTTGGCCGTCTGGTTCTGCATCGGATGGCTGGTTTCCCGAATTTTCCAAACTGTAAAAGAAAGGTCTTCCAAATGAAATTCTCCCATAACCTTTTCGTGCCCGTCATTTCCGCTTTTTTCGTCTGTGCCGCCTTGACCGGCTGCGGTCCGTATCCTGCCGAACAGGCGGTCGAAGTCAAAAACAACGAGACCGCGTTCGTGGTTCCGCTGGAAGGCGATTCCAAGGCGAAACAGGCGCAGTTCATGTCCATCGAATATTTGGAACGGGCGAAAGTCGCCACCAAGCGCATCGTGATTCCGCTGCGCAAGAGGCAGCTTGGAAGAGCCTGGTTCGATTACGAGTGGATTCCACTCGCCCGCGTGATTGTCGTCGACCGTTCTCCCGTTACCCGCGAATGGCTCGAAAAGGACGGCGTAAAAGTTGAATCGCTGGACTCGGTGGGGTTTACGGTCGGTGTCAACTGTACCGGAATGATTCGAGAGGAGGACGCGGCGAAATTCCTCTATTACTATCCGGGAAACTCACTTGCCGATGTTATGAACAAGAACGTCAAGGGCTTCATTCAGAATGTCCTGGCGCGTGAATTCGGCAGCCGCAACCTCTCCAAATGCCAGCAGGAAAAGAAAGACATCGTTCTCGGCCTGTCAAAAGAACTGATCGCGCATTTCGCACAGTACGGCATCACGATTTCCTCGGTCGGCATCGCGGACGGCATGAGTTACGATAATGCGGAAGTACAGAAAACCATTGACGCGGTCTTTGTGAACGAGACCCGCGTTAAACAGGCGGAACAGGAGCGCGAGGCTCAAAAAATCGTCAATGAAAAAGATTTGAGCATCGCTCGGAACGAACGTCTGAAAGCCGAGGAATTCGCAAAAGCCGCCGAGGCGCAGACCAAGATGGTCGAACTGAAAATCCGTCAGATGGATGCCGAAGCGAAACTGGAATCGGCGAAGCGCTGGGACGGTAAAACGCCCTCCGGTGTCGTTCCCGCGAACAGTCCCTTCCTGTTTCAGTTCGGAAACAAATGACGGCGGAATTTGAACTGCCGTGGCCTCCCAGCGTGAATCATTACTACAGGCATGTCGGCCCTCGTGTGCTGATCAGCCGCGACGGGCGGCGCTACCGGGAACTGGTTACCGGGTTGGTACGGCAGAAAAACATTCCGCCTTTCGAAGGAAGAATTTCGCTTCATGCGGAATTCTATCCTCCTGACAGGCGGAGACGAGATTTGGATAATGTCGGCGGGAAAGTCTTGCTGGATACTTTGCAGGCGGCGGGACTTTATCAGGATGACTGCCAAATCAAACGAATTTATCTTGAAATGCATGAACCCGTTGAGGGAGGAATGTGTTTCGTAAAACTGGAAGACATGGAAGGAGCCGAATGGAACGGAGACAAAACAACGGGCGCAGATGCCAGCTCGTCCAGGAATTTGTGAAAACGATCAATGACGACACGATGCGGCTGGTCTGCTATCTCTACATGCACAACTATACCGATGCGGAAGTCCGCAATGAACTCCATCTGGACCGTCCCCGCCTGGAAGCGATAAAACTCAAACTGGCAATGGACATGAAAAAGACCGGAATCCGGAATTCCGCATGACTTATTTCAGCGCGAGAAAAGATGTCGGTGTCAGAACCGGGATATTATCATGGGGAAAATGCTTGGCATTTCGTGTGATGATATAGTCAGCCTCACTGTATGTCGCGGTGTAAAACTGGACAGCGTCCTCGAAATCGGTCAGGGAAGAATCAATCGCTTTGTCTATAATGGAAACGGAAAGATCCACGGGAGTCAGAATATTTCTGAAATCACGCAGTTTTTTCCGCATCGCAGCACGTGCGAATTTACGCAGAACATACGATACCGTACAAAGCGTCAACGTGGAAATAATCCCTTCCGCTTTGCCGCTTTCACATAGGTCGAGAATCTGTTGGGAATCGGCGAGGAAAGGTTCCCTTCCGGCAATTACGTCAACCACAATATTGGTGTCGATAAAAAGCTTCATTTGCCAAGTCCGTATTTTTCATCAATGACTTGTCCCATGAACTCCTTTTCATCGAAATCATCTGGAAGTTTGACAATGCCTGTCAGGGATTTCGTCAGAGGTCCGATTTTCGTCCGAGAACGATGGTGCGCTCCGAGGCGCGATTTTGCCATCACGAAATTTGTGAACATCGCCGAGATGCTAGTATTTTCTCTCTTCGCCTGTTCTTCCGCCATGGAAATCACTTCCGGCGGCGCGGTCAATGTGAGTTTTGCCATCGGCATGATAACCTCCAATTCTGATAGCACGTGTCTTTCTGAATATAGGATACGTGTTTTCTGCAAAAAGTCAAGCGTAAAAACGTAGGAAAGGAAAGATTTTTCAATGATTTTGCGGCCATATCAACAGGCTGCGGTTGATGCCGTATATGAACACCTCCGCAGCAAAGACAACAATCCGTGCGTGGTAATCCCCACCGGAGGGGGGAAAAGTCTGTGCTTGGCACAGATTGCAATAGATGCCGTCAAAAACTGGAACGGGCGCGTAATTATTCTGGCGCACGTGAAAGAGTTGCTGGAACAGAACGCCGGGAAAATCCGTGCGCTCTGCCCGGAACTGAAAATCGGCATTTTTTCGGCTGGACTGAAATCTCGCGACACCTCCGAGCCGGTGATTGTCGCCGGAATCCAGAGCGTGTATGACAAAGCCTGTGACCTTGGAGCGTTCGACCTGATTATCGTCGACGAGGCGCACCTGATCGCGCCGGATGGTGACGGTATGTACCGGACGTTTTTGAAAGATATGGCGGTCATCAATCCGCGCGTCCGGGTAATCGGACTCACCGCGACTCCCTACCGGCTCAAGGGCGGACTCATCTGCCAGCCGGGTAATATTCTCAATGAGGTCTGCTATGAAGCCGGACTCAAGGAGATGATTCAGCAGGGCTATCTGTCGCCGCTGGTGTCGAGAGCCGGTCGCGCCGAGGCGAACCTTGACGGTCTGCATGTGCGCGGCGGCGAGTTCATCGGCGATGAAATCGCATCGGCCATGGATACCGACGAACTGGTTTCGTCCGCCTGCCGGGAGATTGTGGACTTGACCCGCGACCGGAAAGCCGTATTGATTTTTACATCGTCTGTCGACCATTGCAGGCACGTCGCGGGAAAAATCAAGGCGTTTTCCGGTCAGGAATGTGCGATGGTGACCGGCGAAACCTCGCCGGGAGAACGTGCGGAGATCATCAGCCGCTTCAAGGGCGATTTCGTTCCAGCCGATCTTTTCGGCACGCCGAAGCCGCCATTGAAATTCCTTTGCAACGTGAACGTGCTTACGACCGGCTTCGATGCCCCCAATACGGATTGCGTCGTGCTGCTTCGTCCGACCAACAGCGCCGGACTTCTGGTGCAAATGATCGGACGCGGCACTCGGCTCAGTCCGGCGACGGGGAAGGAAAATTGCCTTGTGCTGGATTACGGCGGAAACATTCTGCGGCACGGTCCGGTGGACATGATTGCCGTCAAGGATAAAACGCCCGGTCACGGAGACGCTCCGGCGAAGAAGTGTCCGAAATGTCTGGCACTGATTCACGCGGCATATCAAAAATGTCCCGAATGCGGGTTTGAATTTCCTCCGCCGGAACGGAGCAATATTTCTCAGACGGCATCGACCGCCGGAGTGATTTCCGGTCAGGTGGAACACACCGATTACGAGGTGCTGGATACTTTTTACGCCGTCCATGAAAAGCGCTATGCCGAACCGGGAACGCCGCGAACCATGCGTATTGATTACCGCGTCGGATTCAATGATTTCAAGAGCGAATGGGTCTGCCCGGAACACACCGGATACGCCAGGGGGAAATTTGAAAAGTGGTGGCGGGAACGGGCGGCCATCGGCTGTCCGATTCCGTCGACCGCTCACGAGGCGGTCGCGCTGGCAAACGAAGGTCTGCTCGCCGCGCCGGAATCCATTACTGTCAAATCGGTGGCGGGCGAGAAGTTCGACCGGATCACGGGCTGGCGGTTGAAACCGCGTCCGGTCATGCGGGAACCCGGCGACGACAGTAATGAAATCGGCGCGGAATTCGACCCGCCGACCAACAGCCCAGCCGACCTTGGCGTGAACCATGATGATTTTGACGACGAAATTCCGTTCTGAGAAAGGAGCCGAAGCCTATGATAATCGCCGTTGATTTTGACAACACGATTGCCCGGACGACGTTCCCGGAAATACACGGGGAAATCGCCGGAGCAATAGATTCATTGAACCGTTTTCAAACCGCCGGACACACGATCATTTTATGGACGTGCCGCGAAGGAAAATATCTTGACGACGCCGTCCGCTGGCTGGCCGGGCATGGATTCACGCCCGACTGCGTAAACTGTCACAGCGAAAAACAGATCTCCGAATGGGGAACCGATCCCCGGAAAATCGGAGCCGACATCTACATCGACGACCGGAACGCGCTCTGCGAAATCGACTGGAAACGCATTGAAGAATTTGTAAACCATAAATCGGTAGAGGAGAATAAAACATGTCCACAAGAGGACTGATCGCGATTGAAAAGACGGACAAAACCTGCCGTAGCGGGTACTGCCATTTCGACTGCTATGTTGATGGAGCGGGGCGGATTTTGATTGAGCATTACAAAACTTTGGAACGGGTCGAAGCCCTGCTGGCACTCGGTTCGCTCTCCGCATTGGGAGAACGTCTTGCTCCGGAAACAGGCGAAGAACATTCCTACGACAGCCCCGCCGACGGTATCTGTATCGCCTATCACCGGGATCGCGGCGAGAAAATGCAACCGGCGACCGTCTGGGCGAATGCCGAAGAAATGCTGGCCAATGCCGCCGACCGATTCTGGGCGGAATACTGCTATCTGTTCCGCGACGGCAAGTGGTATGTCGACTCCTGTTATAAAAAACAGGGCTGGAGACTGGTCGAGGACGTTTTACAGGAGCATGACGATGAATAAGATAGAATGGAAAGTGACCGAACAGAACCTCTCGCAGGAGCTGGTCAGCTCCGACAACCGCTGGCACATTTCCAAGAGACAGGCAGGACACACCGAACCGAAATTCTTCCTGTCGAACTATGACGTGCTGCTGACTCCGCACGGAACCGGATCGGATTACCGCGAGTGTTTCGAGAAGTTCATCGCCAACTGCGACGAGTTCATCCGGAAGGTCGCCGCTGTTCAGAACGAGGCGCGGACGCACATGGAAATGTTGCTGAAATCCGCCGAATCCCTTGAAAATCAGAATAAGGAATCCTGCCATGAAGATTGAAACCGTACTGGCGCAAGTCTTTTCCGAGATTGACCGCGCCGAAAAACTGCATCCTGCATGGCCGCGTGATATTGTCAAAGCCTGTTCTCTGTTGGCTGAAGAGGCCGGAGAAGCCGTTCGCGCCGCAAACACATTTGACGAAACCCGTGCCGGAAAAAAAGAAATCATTACCGAGGCAATCCACACCGCCGCGACCGCGATCCGGCTGCTGAAAAACATCGAGGAGACCGAAAATCATGAGTGACGTGTCCGTTTTCACCTTTCGGAAGATGCTCGTCCGCGTCGTGCGGCTGCGGGAACAGAACTATTTCGTCATCCGCGACATCTGTAACATTCTCTCCTTTTCCAATCCGAACCGCGAGCTGGCGAAGCATACTGAAAATACGCCCCTTTACGAGCGAATCCGTACCTCCGGCGGGCTTCAAATCGTCCGTCTGGTTCCGCGTTCCGACGTGGAAAAGCTCCTCGCGGCGAACACCGGGCGCAAGGCTCTGCTTCTGGAACGCTGGCTCAAAGCCGAGGTGTATCCGAAATTCGACGCGGACGAGCGTTCCACCGCCGAGGCGAGAAATCTGCTGACGGGATTCATCTCCATGATGCATCGCGCCATGACCGAACATTATTTTACCGATAAAGGCTGTCCGCGCCGACCGACGGGAACGGTTCTGGTGCTGGCGGCGGGGAGCAAGAGATGATCGACAGGGAAGAAATTATCCGTGCGCTGAGACTTTGGTTCAAGCCGGGAGACGTGTTTGAGATTCGGGTGCTGGACGCGGTGACCGCCGATTACCGGCGCGAACATATTGAATCCGGTTATTTCGATTTTGAACACATCGAATCCGTTCCGGAAGCATTGAAACGACTGCTCTCCTCGCGCGGCGTATATGTGACGGTCAACCCGGTCAATCCGGATTTGCTTGCCCGCGCGGTCAACCGGATTCGCGCCGCCGGGAAAT
>JAQUTL010000035.1 GCA_028709805.1 Victivallaceae bacterium | reverse complement strand
ACCATTATATAACATACCATAAAAGCAAATAAAAAGAAAATCCCCCTGTTCCCTCGACTCATGATACGCGATATCGTATCGGTGTTTTCTAGAACCGGCAGATGAATATACCAATGAAAAAGAGCCATGTGTATTCGGCCCGACCGGTGTCGGCCAGCTGACAGTGTTCGGGGCCGACGCCCGGATAATCCAGACCGGCCGACACGCTGTAAGCCTCGACAATCTGCCCGTCCGGCGTCTGCAGCAGCTTGTTTTTACTGCCGTGCAGCACCCCGACCCGTCCGGCGTTGATGCTCGCGGCGTGCATTCCGGTATCCAGTCCGCGGCCGCCGGCCTCGGCGCCGGTCAGCCGGACGCCGGGGTCGTCAAGAAATCCGGCGAACAAACCCATCGCGTTCGAGCCGCCGCCCACGCAGGCGATCGCCTCCACCGGGAGCTTGCCCTCCTTGTCCAGAATCTGACGGCGCGCCTCGCGCCCGATCACGCTCTGAAACTCCCGGACCATCGCCGGATAGGGATGCGGACCGGCCACCGTGCCGATCACATAAAAGGTGTCGCCGCAGGAGGCGACCCACTCGCGGATCGCCTCGTTCATCGCGTCCTTCAACGTCGCGGAGCCGGACTCGACCGGAACCACCCGCGCTCCCAGAACCCGCATCCGGTCCACATTCGGCGCCTGCCGCGACACATCAACCTTGCCCATATACACATCGCACGGCATGCCGAACAGCGCGGCGACGGTGGCGGCGGCAACGCCGTGCATCCCGGCGCCGGTCTCGGCAATCAGCCGCCGTTTGCCCATCCGTCGCGCCAGCAGAACCTGCCCCAGCGCATTGTTGATCTTATGGGCGCCGGTATGGTTGAGGTCCTCGCGCTTCAGATAGATCCGGGCGCCGCCGGCGTATTCGCTGAGCCGACGGGCGTAGTAAAGCGGAGACTCCCGCCCGACGTAGTCGCGCTGAAGCGCCTCAAGTTCGGCATGAAAAGCCGGATCGCGCAGCGCTTCAAGATAACATTTTTCCAGTTCCAGCAGCGTCGGAACCAGCGTTTCGGCCACATACATGCCGCCGTAGATGCCGTAATGAGAATCCATGGGATATCACCTTTCTTCAAGTTCAATATTTTTTAATGCTTCAAATATTCCGATCATCCGGCGTTCGTCCTTGACGCCGGGAGAACTTTCAACTCCGCTGTTCACGTCCAGCGCGAACGGGCGCACCGCGCGCCAGGCGGCGGCAAGGTTTCCGGCATTGAGGCCGCCGGCCAAAACCAGTTTCCGCTTACGGGCAAGACGGGCCGCCGCCGACCAGTCGCAGCACAGTCCGGAACCGCCGGAGGCGCCGTCGGCCAGAAGCGCCGCGGCCGGAAAATCGTCCGACCGGTTCGCGGCCCACACCTCGGCGAAGTCAATCGACGCGGCAAACTCCGGAGACTCGCAACCGTGCAGCTGAACCACTTCCAGACCGCCGAGTTCAACCGAGCGGCGGATGAAATCCAGACTCTGATTGACAAATACTCCCACCCGCATTGCGTTCCGGCAGCCGGCAAACAGTTCCGCCAGCTGTTCCGGAGCAATGCGCCGCGGACTGTGCTCCGCCAGCACCGCGCCGATATAGCCGGCGCCGAGGCGGTCGGCCAACCGCGCGTCGCAGTTGCGGACAAGTCCGCAGATTTTCAATTCAACACTGCTCATAAAGCCGCCTCAACGCCGCGCCGGGATCGGCGGCGCGCATCAGCGTCTCCCCGATCAGCGCGGCATCGGCGCCGGCGGAACCGGCGGTGCGCAGACCGGACGCATCGCTGATCGCGCTTTCGGCCACCTTGACCACGCCGGACGGCAGTTTGGCGATCACCGACAACGCAGCTTCGGAGGCAATGGAAAAATCGCGCAGATCGCGCGCGTTCACGCCGACGATCGCCGCGCCGGAAGCCACCGCCCGCTCCGCTTCGCGCTCCGAATGCGCCTCCACCAGCGCCGCCATGCCGAGCGACTCGGCAAGTTCGCGAAAAAAACGCAATTCATCGTCGGACAACAGCGCGGCGATCAGCAGAACCGCGTCGGCGCCGAACAGACGCGACTGGTATATCTGGTAAGGATCGAAAATAAAATCTTTCCGCAGCACCGGAACCGCCGCCGCGCCGGAGGCGGCCAGCAAATTGTCGCGGCTGCCGAGAAACCGGTTCGGCTCGGTCAGCACCGACAGCGCCGCCGCGCCGGACGCCTCAAGCGTCTTCGTCAGTTCGACCACATCCAGACCAACGCGGATCACTCCCTTTGACGGCGACGCCCGCTTGAGTTCCGCAATCACCGCCACTTTTCCGTCCGTCCGGCGCAGCGCCTTCGCCAGATCGCGCCGCACCGGCGGCAGTTCGCCGCACAGTCCGGCCAGACGGATCAGCGGCAGACGGAGCTTCTCCGCCGCCAGCGCGGGACGCAGTCCGGCGACAATCGATTCAAGGATGTCAAAGTTCATTTCACCGCCTCCTTCAGGATTTCCAGTTTGTCCAGCGCCGCGCCGGAGTCGATCGACCGTCTGGCCAGCTCTACTCCGCCGGCGATGTCCGCGGCCAGACCGGAAACATAGATCACCGCGCCGGCATTGAGCAGAACCACCGCGCGCCGGGCGCCGCGGTCGCGGCCGGACAGAACGTCCAGCATGATCGCGGCGTTGGTTTTGGCGTCGCCGCCGACGAGTTCGCTTTTGTCGTACACGCCGTCAAAAAACATTTCCGGCAGCAGCTCGCGGGTGCGCACTTCGCCGTCCAAAAGCTCGGAAACACGGGTCGGCGCACAGCAGCTGATCTCGTCCAGCCCGTCCATGCCGTGAACCACCAGCGCATGACGGCTGCCGAGATCGCGCAAAGCCGCGGCGAAAAGCTCGGTCAGCTCCGCCGCAAACACGCCGATGACCTGATATTTCGCGCCGGCCGGATTGGTCAGCGGACCGAGCAGATTGAACACCGTCGGTATCCCCAGTTCGCCGCGGATGATCCGCATCCGCCCCATCACCGGATGAAGTCGGGCGGCAAACAGAAAGCCGATGCCGTTCTCCATGATCGAGGCCTCCACTTTTTCAGCCGGAGCATCCAGATTCACCCCCAGCTCCGCCAGCACGTCGGCCGAACCGCAGCGACTGGTGGCCGCCCGGTTGCCGTGTTTGGCCATCGCCACTCCGGCGCCGGCCGCCACAAAACAGCTGGCGGTGGAAATGTTGAAGGTGTCGGCTCCGTCGCCGCCGGTGCCGACCACGTCAACCACCTCGCGCTGTCCGCAGTCGATGAAGTTCGCCGCACGACGCATCACCGCGGCGGCTCCGGCCAGCTCGCCGCCGGTTATCCCCTTTATCTGCATCGCCGCCAGAAATGCGCCGATCTGCGAATGCGGAACCGTGCCGGAAGTCAAAAGCTCGAACGCCTCGCCCATCTCCGCGGCGGTCAGATCGCGGCCGGTCACCGCCTTTTTAAGATATTTTTTCAGCATCGCGCAAACTCCCGCGCCAGCTCCACAAAGTTGGCCAGCTGACGCTTGCCGCCGGAAGAAAGTATAGACTCCGGATGATACTGCACCGACTCTATCGGCAGCGTGCGGTGACGCATCGCCATGATCTCACCGTCCTCGACGCACCGCCCGGACACCTCCAGACACTCCGGCAGCGTCGCCTCCTCCACCGCCAGCGAATGGTAGCGCACCGCCTTCACCGGCGACGCAATGCCTTTGAATATTCCGCGCCCGTCATGCTCCACCGCCGAAACCTTTCCATGCATTATCCGCTTCGCCGGAACCACCCGGCCGCCGAAGTAAAGCCCGATCGCCTGATGGCCCAGACACACGCCGAGCATCGGCAGTTCGCCGGCCGCCCGGCCGATCAGTTCCAGCATTATTCCGGCCGTCTCCGGCCGCCCCGGGCCGGGCGACAGAACCAGTGCCTCGGGCCGCAGCGCGAGAACCTCATCCGGCGTGATCTCGTTGTTCCGCCGGACCTCCACCTCACAGCCGAGCTGACCGAAATACTGGGCGAGATTGTAGGTGAACGAATCAAAATTGTCGAGTATGAAAATCATGTTATTCCTCCTTGTCCAGTTCGAGGCCGGCCGCCGCCAGCTTGACCGCTTTGAACAGCGCCGCCGCCTTGTTGCGGCATTCGGCATATTCGGAGGCCGGATCGGAGTCGCAGACAATGCCGGCTCCGGCCTGAACGGTTATAAGATTGTTGCGGATTGCAAAGGTGCGGATGGTGATCGCCAAATCCATATTGCCGGAATAACTGAAGTATCCGGCGGCGCCGCCGTAGGCGTTGCGCGGCGCGTCCTCAAGCTCATGGATCAGCTCCATCGCCCGGACTTTGGGGGCGCCGGAGAGGGTTCCGGCGGGAAAAGCCGCCCGCAGCAGGTCAAACGCGTCGATCCCCGGCCGCGGCAGCGCCTCGATCGTGGAGACCAGATGCATGACGTGCGAGTAACGCTCGACCGTCATGAAATCCTTGACCTGAACGCTGCCGGGAATGGCGATCCGGCCAAGATCGTTGCGCCCGAGATCGACCAGCATCAGGTGTTCGGCGCGCTCCTTTTCGTCACCCAGAAGCTCGTCGGCCATGCGGCGGTCGGCATCCGGGTCGGCTTCGCGGCGGCGGGTCCCGGCGATCGGACGCAGCACCGCGGCGCGGCCGGACAGCGAACAGAGCGTCTCCGGCGACGACCCGATCAGCACCGTTCCATCCAGTTTCATGAAGAATGTGTACGGCGACGGATTTATCAGCCGCAAAGCCCGGTAAAGCGCTACCGCCGGCACACCGAGCGGCGCGGTGAACTTCTGCGACAGCACCAGCTGAATGACTTCGCCGCGCCGGATATATTCCCGCGCCAGCTCGACTTTCGCCATATAGTCCTCGCGTGAAGTCTGCGGCGTGAATTCGCACGCCGCTCCGTCCGGGACCCGCTCGAATGCCGCCGGAGATTCCAGCAGCAGCGCACGGATTGCAGCAATGCGCTTTTGAGCAAAATCGTAGGCAGCGGCAGTAGAAGCGTGTTCGGCCGGACGGACGCAGACGCTGACCGTCATCCGATGGCGCTGATTGTCGAAAATAATCATCTCGTCGGTCAGCATGAACGCGCTTTCCGGCTGCTCCGTCATCCCCTTCGGCTCCGGCAGACGCTCAAACTGGTTCACCGTCTCATACCCCATGAACCCGACCGCGCCGCCGAACAGCGGCGGAAGCTCCGGCGGCGAATAGGTGCGCAGTCCGCCGACCACGCCGCGCAGTGCCGAAATCGCGCCGTCCGGCGCCGGAAGTTCGCGTTTTCCGGAACGGTCGCGGAAAAACGGCCGACCGTGCTCCACGGTGAATACACCGCGCGGATTCAACCCGATAAATGAATAGCGCCCGAACCGCTCGGAACTCTCAACACTCTCCAGCAGAAACAGTTCGGCGCTGCCGTCCAGCCTGGCCAGAACCGACACCGGCGTCTCCACGTCGGCAATGAACTCGCGGTGGACCGGTATCAGATCGTATTCCGCCGCCAGCTGCAAAAACTCTTCTTTTTTCATTTTTCTCCTTGCTTCCGGGCACAAAAAAAGCGGGTCGAATTTCGCTTGAAATCCAACCCGCCTGCAACCGGTTTAATATTTTTCAGTTCATATTGTCTGTAAAATCATCAAATCACTCCACGACAAATCCGGCCGAGGCGGGCTTTCGCCACGACCAACGCCAGCAACCGGCAAAAATGTCGAAGGAACAATTCACTGCAAAATCTCCGAATAAAATTTTCTGTTGCTGTCAAAATAACACCTCTGCGGCATTTGTCAAGCGCAAAAAAGAAAAAAATCCGCAAAAACGCCGCCGCGATCCGGTTTTAAAGTCATTTAAATAAGAGCGCAACCTTGACAAATACGGCAGAATGTGCTTTATTACCTGTTGACGCATTGACGATTGGTCAAGAAGGGTGTGAATCTGATGTGTCAATGCGCCGGAAGATGTAAACGCATACTAACAATCAATCGACAGAGAAGGCAATGGAACAAGTACAATATCCCACCGGGATTGTTTGTCTGAATTCACTGATGAACAATCTGCGGAGAAATGTCAATTTTGACGCGCTGATAACCGAACAGGTGCGTCAGGGTTATGCCGAAAACAGCGGTGAAACACTGCTGAAACTCGCCGAACAACTGGAACTCAGTCCGCTGCTGGTTAACAAAGACAAGGACGAATTCGACTATTATCACGGTCCCGCGCTGTTGAAAATGAAAAACGGCAACTGGGTGTGCATGGTCGACTACGCGGCGCTGGTGGCCAGAAAAAACGTCACCATCTTCGATCCGTCCATTCAGGGACCGCAGAAGATCGGGTCGTGCAACTGCGAACAGGTCGATGAAAAGTGGTGCGGCGAAGCGCTGCTTTTCCTCAATCTTCAGCCGATCGACACGTCGCGCAACACCGCGTTGTTCTGCTTCACAAGCATCGCCAAGCATCACAATTTGTCGCTGGACATGCGCCAGCTCATGCACGAATACGCCGTCGGCGAGGAAGAGCCGAGCGAGCGGCTGATGCTCAAGATGGCTTCCGACCACGAACTTAAGGCGAAACACGCCAGTCTGCCGTGGGAAAAGCTTGCCAAAATCGGCCGCGCCTACCCGTTGATGGCACGCAAGAAAAACGGCCGATGGGTGGTGCTCTGCGGCTTCCGGCCGAATGACGAGAACGGCCGCAATCTGGTGGTGGTTGACCCCGAAACCCGCCCGGAAACCAGCGGCCAGCGGTTCCTTTTCTGGTCCGAGGCCGACTATGAGGAGCAATGCTCCGGAACCGGAATATATCTTAAACGCATCTATAAGTTGACCGATGAAAACCAGCCGTTCGGTCTGCTCTGGTTCCTCCCCGAATTTATGAAGCTCAAGGGCGTATTCGCCCAGATCGCCATGGCGGTTCTCGCCATAACCGCGGTGGCGCTGGTCATCCCGCTGTTCTTCCAGATCGTAGTGGACAAGGTGCTGGCCAACAGCACTTACAATACGCTGAACGTGCTGTTCATCGGCGTCTGCTGTGCTCTGGTGTTCAACGCCGGAATGGAGTATCTGCGCAGCTATCTGCTGCTGTTCGCCACCAATAAGATCGACATCAACACCGCGACGAAGACGTTCCGTCATCTGATGCGCCTGCCGGTCGATTTCTTTGAACGCGTCCCCTCCGGCGTGCTGCTTAAACACATGCAGCAGACCGAACGCATCCGCGGCTTTCTCTCCGGCAACCTGTTTTTCACCTTCCTTGAAGTGACCACGCTGGTGGTGTTCGTGCCGTTCCTGCTGCTGTACAGCGTCCGGCTGACCATGGTGGTGGTGGCGTTCTCGCTGATGATGGCGGTGGTGATCGGCTTGCTGATCCGGCCGTTCCAGCGCCGCCTCCACGAACTGTACAACGCGGAAGGCAAACGGCAGAGCATGCTGGTGGAGGCAATCCACGGCATCAAGACGGTAAAGAGTCTGGCGGTTGAACCGGTTCAGGAAAAGGCGTGGAACGACTCCACCGCCTATGCGATCAACGCCTATTTCAAGGTCGGCAAAATCTCCATGACCGCGAAAACACTCAGCCAGTTCCTCGAAACCATGATGACCGTCACGGTGATCTACATGGGAACGCTGATGGTGTTCGACCTGCAGCTGATGGTCGGCGAACTTATCGCATTCCAGATGCTCTCCGGACGCGTCACCGGGCCGCTGGTCAAAATGGTGGCGCTGGTGCATGAGTACCAGCAGGTCGCGCTGTCGGTAAAAATGCTCGGCGTGGTCATGAACACCGCGCCCGAACCCGCCGGCGGCGGCGTGCGCAACCCGCTAAAGGGCAACGTCAGTTTTGAAAACGTCAACTTCCAATATACGCCGGACACGCCGCTGGTCATCAAAAACTTCTCACTGGAGCTTAAGTCCGGCCAGTCGCTCGGCATCGTCGGGCGTTCCGGCTCCGGCAAAACCACGCTGACCAAGCTGCTCCAGGGCCTTTATCCGATCCAGGGCGGATTGATCAAAATCGACGGCATCGACATCCGGGAAATCGACAAGACCCACTTGCGCAGTTCCATCGGCGTGGTGCTTCAGGAGAACTATTTCTTCAACGGCACCGTGCGCGACAACATCTGCCTGACCAAACGCTCGGCCACGCTGGAAGAAATCATCTACGCCAGCAAACTGGCCGGCGCCGACGAATTCGTCCAGAAGCTGACCAAGGGATACGACACCATGCTCGAAGAAAATGCGAGCAACCTGTCCGGCGGTCAGAAACAGCGCCTCGCCATCGCCCGCGCGCTGCTGACCAACCCCGCGATTCTGATCTTCGACGAAGCGACCAGCGCCCTCGACCCCGAAAGCGAGAACGTGATCCAGACCAACTTGAACGCCATGGCGCGCGGCCGCACGCTGATAATTGTTTCGCACCGGCTGTCGATCGTCTCCGGCTGCAACAACATTCTGGTCATAGAAAGCGGCGAACGCAAGGCCATGGCGCCGCACCGCGAACTGGTGACGCAGCCCGGCACCTACCGCGAATTCTGGCAGCAGCAGCTGGGTCGGCACATTGTCGAGGACAAGCCGGCCGCACCGGCCGCACCGGCCGCGCAACGCATCGACGCGCGGAACATAACCATTGCTAACGGAGGCAAATAAGATGGTCGAAAAGAAAAACGAACTGGTGCTTGCAAAAGACGCCATCGAATATCAGCCCGACGCCATCGAACTGGCCAACAGCCGTCTGCCCTGGTGGGCGAGAATGGGTGTCATCTGGCTGTTCGCATTCATGGTCGGCATCATAATCTGGGCCAGCGTGTGCAAAGTCGACGTGATCGTGCAATGCACCGGCAAGGTGATCTCAACGGTGGACAACATCACCATGATGCCGCCGGAACGTATGGTGATCGACGAAGTGTGCGTCCGTGAGGGAGACAGCGTGAAGAAAGGCACCGTGCTGTTCAAATTCGACCCCACCATCAACGAGGCCGACTACAAGAACTATACCGATACCATCTCAAAACTCGAACCGGCCTACGAACGGCTGCTTGCGGAATACGAGCACAAGGTCTATGAGCCCAAGGACCCGAAAGACCGCAATCAGCAGATTCAGAAAACCATGTTCGATCAGCGCAAACGCACCTACGACGCCAAGCTCGACTACTACGACGCGGCGATCGCTTCGGCCCAAAGCCAGATTGCCAGCGTCAAAGTCACCATCGACAACCTGAACGCCAACCTGGCGAAGTACTCGGATATTGTGAAGCGCTACTCCTGGCTGAAAGACAAGGACGCGGTTTCGGTGCTCGACCTTTCCCAAGTCCAGATCAACGAGATCAGCTACCAGAACCAGCGCGACCAGTATTTGAATTCGCTGCCCACCTACGAAAGCCAGCTTGCCAGCAGCAAAGCCGAGCGGCAGGCCTACATCGAAGACTGGGAGCAAAAGGTTGCCGAGGAGTTCAACACCGCCGAGCAGGATCTGCTTCAGGCACGGCAGCAGCTCCAGAAAGTAATCCGCTACCGCGACTATTATTTTCTGTACAGTCCGCATGACGCGATCGTCCACGAAGTGGCGAAATACGCCCGCGGATCGGCGGTGCGCGAGGCGGAGCCGCTGATCACGCTGATCCCGGTCAACGTTCAGTACGAACTGGAGATCGAAATTCCGGCCAAGGACGTGAGCAAGGTGAAAATCGGCGACGCGGTGCGGATCAAGCTGACGCCGTTCCCGTTCCAGACCTTCGGAACCATGAAGGGCAAGCTCACCAACATCAGCGAGGACGTGTTTACCCGCAACAGCCAGCAGCCGGTTGACGCCGCGCGGATGATGAGCGGAAACAGCTACTATCGCGGCCGGGTCGTCATCACCGGCGACTATGAACACCGGCCGAAGAACTTCAGCATGCGTCCCGGCATGGAGGCTCAGGCGGAGATCATCACCGGCGAGCGCCGGATCATCTCCTACATCTTCCATCCGCTGATCAAAATGCTGGACGAATCGGTCCGGGAGCCGTAAACCGGAAACGATATGTCCCTGTTCAAGCTTCACAGCGAATACTCGCCGGCCGGCGATCAGCTTGAGGCGATCGAACAACTGTCGCGCGGCATCGAAAGCGGGAAAAAATCCCAGGTGCTGCGCGGCGTGACCGGGTCGGGAAAGACATTCACACTGGCAAACGTCATTGCGAAGTCCGACCGGCCCGTTCTTGTTCTGTCGCACAACAAGACGCTGGCGGCGCAGCTGTACAGCGAATTCAAGGGTTTTTTCCCGGACAACGCGGTCGAATACTTCATCAGCTATTACGACTATTACCTGCCGGAGTCCTACATCCCGCAGACCGACACCTATATAGCAAAGGACGCCAGCATCAACGAGAACATCGAGAAGCTGCGGCTGTCCGCCACCAGCAGTCTGCTGGAGCGGCGCGATGTGATCGTGGTCGCCAGCGTCTCCTGCATCTACGGCCTGGGGTCGCCGGAAGATTACTCCGAAATGTGCGTATTCCTGCGCCGCGGCCAGAAATTCAAGCGCAATGACTTTCTGCGCAAGCTGATCGACATTCAGTACGAACGCAACGACACCGCCCCCTCCGCCGGCCAGTTCCGGGTGCGCGGCGACGCGGTGGACATCTTCGAGCCGCAGCGCGACGACTTCATCCGGGTGGGGTTCTGGGGCGATGAGATCGAGTCGCTGTCACGCCGCCACGCCGTTTCCGGCAAGGTAAAAAGTTCGCCGGACGAGATCCGCTTTTTCCCGTGCAAACATTTTGTGATGCCGCCGGACCGCATTGAAGACGCCTCGCGCCGCATCCTCGCCGAAATGCGCGAACGGGTCGCATGGTTTGAACACAAGGGGCTGCTGGTGGAGGCGCAGCGGCTCTATCAGCGAGTAACCTATGATCTGGAAATGATGAAAGAGGTAGGCTACTGTTCCGGAATTGAAAATTATTCGATGCATCTGGCCGACCGGAAGCCGGGGTCTCGCCCCTACTGCCTGATCGACTTTTTCCCGCCGGACAAACTCACTGTGATCGATGAATCGCACGTCACGCTTCCGCAGGTGCAGGCGATGTTCAAGGCCGACCGCAACCGCAAACAGACCTTGTGCGATCACGGGTTCCGGCTGCCGTCGGCGCTTGAAAACCGGCCGCTGACCTTTGCCGAGTTTGAAGAGCTTCAGCGCCAGACGATCTACGTCTCCGCCACGCCGGGGGAATATGAACTCGGCAAGACCGGCGGTGAAACCGTAGACCAGGTCATCCGCCCGACCGGACTGCTCGACCCGGTGATCGAAGTCCGCCCGCTTGAGGGACAGATCGACGACGCGATGGCGGAAATCCGCGCCGCCGCCGCAAAAAATGAACGGGTCATCGTCACCACCCTCACCAAGAAAAACGCCGAACGGCTCTCCGACTATCTCGGCGACACCGGACTGCGCTGCAGCTATCTGCACAGCGAAATGGACGCGCTTGAGCGGGTTCGGGTGCTGAACAAACTGCGCGACGGAGCATTCGACTGCCTGATCGGCATCAATCTGCTGCGCGAAGGCATCGACCTGCCGCAGGTGGCGCTGGTCGCCATTCTTGACGCGGACAAGGAGGGGTTCCTCCGCTCGGCCCGCGCCCTGATCCAGGTTGCCGGACGCGCCGCCCGCAACGCCGACGGCCGGGTCATACTCTACGCCGAACGGATAACCGACAGCATGAAGGAGCTGATCGACCTCACCGCCGCCCATCGGGAAAAACAGCGGGAATACAACGAAATAAACCATATTGTTCCGAAGACGGTGGCATCGATAAAACGGGAAACGATCGCGGACGTGATCGGCGCCGGAGTCAAAAGGCAGGCGGTTCATTCGCCGGAGGAGGCGGTGGCGGCAATTCTCGGCGCCAACGAGATCGACCTCGAATCGACCGGAGCACTGTCGTCCGACGACTTCAACCGGCTGGTCGAGGAGCTGGAAAAGGAGATGACAGCCGCCGCGAAGGATCTGGAATTTGAACGCGCCGCCGATTTGCGCGACAAAATAAGACAAGTCAAAAAAAAGCGCCGTTGACTATCCGCAAAAAAGGAAAACAAGGAAAATGGGAATTATGAAGCTCTCACGATCGTTGGCACTAACCGGCGCCCTGCTGTTCAACACCGCGCTGGCGGCGGAATTCCATCCGGACAAACAGCGGGCGACCTGGAAATTTGTCACCATTCATGACCAAATGTATTTTGACTGGAATGACGAGGACTTTGACAAACTTGCCAAGACTTTCGCCGATCACGGCGTCACACATGCCATGACCTTCAACTCCACCCACTACCTCTGGAATTTTTACCGTCATTTCGACAAAATGGCGACAACCGTTGAAAAACTCTGCACCGCTTTTCATAAATACGGCATTTTCGTGATCGAACACCACTCCGCCACCATAATGTACAGTTATCTGCCCGGTGAACCCCGCAACGGTTCAGCGTACTGGCCGGACTATGAAGCTGATATGAATTTGAACACCGATTGTCACGGCGTTCCCGTCGGCTCGCTCTTCCAGGTCTCCGCCCGCACCGGCAAACCGCTGTTCACCAGCCTTTATCACAACTACGCGACCTGCTTCAACAATCCGGATTTCCGGCGAATATACTTCGACTATCTGGCAACGCTGTATGCCGCCGGGCTGGACGGCATCCTCGCCGACGACCTGTGGTTCATGACTCCGGAATCCTGCGCCTGCGAACATTGCCGCAAGCTTTTCAAAACCCGGTACGGCTTCGATCTGCCGACCGGCGACGAATGGGATAAAGTCATGGCCGACAAGGAGTCGGAAATTTACACCGCATGGCAGGATTTCCGCTACGCAAGCATCGTCGATTTTGCCGACGCCGTCGGCGATGACGCCGTAAAACGCGGATACACCAAACTGCTTTATCCGCATTATTGCGCCGCCGGAGTTTCATGGAAGCACATCGTTCCGGTGACTTTGGACGATTACCGCTATATTGACTGGAGTTTTCAGGAGGCATTCGGCGGCGCGCTGCGCTACTCGTTTCCGGAATATCTGGTTGAAGCCCAGCACCGCTCCATGGTCGGCCGATGGCACAAGGCGCCGCCGATGAGTCTCGGCTGTCCGGCCACCCGGAAGCAGCGTGAATTTTTCTGGATGCTGTGCCTTTACGCCGGACACATTTATCTGCCGGACGACCGCGACAACAAAACCTTCCCCGAACAGCCGATGCGCGACTTTGAAAAACTCAATTATGATATTATCGCCGGGTTCTCGCCGTTTGCCCGCGTCGCCATATACGACTCATCGCGGAACCGGCAGCTTGACGTGAAATACTCAACGCTGTCCGGCGCGATCGCCCAAACCATGATCTTCGGCAATCAGCCGTTCATTTATGCCGGACGCCCGGATTTCACGCTCGGTACGCTTGAGAAATGCGAACTGCTGATCGTGCCGGAGGTGCGCTTTATGAATGATGACGAAATTGCGTCGATAAGGTCATTCGCCGAGAACGGCGGACACGTTTTCTGGCTGGGGGAGTCCGGCAGCCGCACCTATAAGAACTATGGGCGCCGCAGTCCGCAGGACGTTGCCGCCCTGCTTGGCGACTGCGCAAACATCGAAAAACTGCCGGCTGACGCCCTCTTTGTACGCCCGCTTGAACGTGTACTGGCGTGGAACTGCGATCTGGTGCCTCCGGAAAAATGGCAGCCGCCGACGGATGCGGAAAAGTACCGGCGCGCCCGGATTCTCGATCTGCTCCGCTCAAAACTCACCGGACCTCAGGACATTGTCTCCGACGCTCCGGACGGCATGCTGATCTCCTCGCTGCTCAACCCCGACACCGGGGCGTGGACCGCACACATTCTCAACACCGTCGGCGCGCTGGATCGCCCGGCCGCTCCGGACGGCTACCGCATGAGCGACGAACTGCCCTATCCGGAAAACGCCGCATTCTCCGTCACCTTGAGAAAACCGGATGACCGCCGGATAACCCGCGTTGCCGCAAGTGCGCTTCACGGCGAACCGGCGGATCTCGAGTTTTCCGACAATGACCGGACAGTGACCGTAAAAATACCGGAGAAAATGCTCAAGGAACATCTTGTTCTGTCCATAAAATAGCCGGAGCTTGGGCAAAATCACCGCATCGGCAATAAAAAAAGCGCCGGATTTTCCGGCGCTTTTTTATCGCGGCATCAAATCTCTGCTGATTTTTTTTTGCTGATCGCCACCCGTCCGGAACGGGCCATTTCCAGTATGCCGAACTCGCGGACCATGCTGGTGAAATTGTCTATCTTGTCGGAATCGCCGGAGATTTCCACCGTCATCCGTCCGGGGGCAACGTAGATGACCTTTCCCTGAAAAACTTCGACCAGCTGAATGATCTGCCCCTGCTCGGCGGCATTGCCGGCCTTGATCTTGAACAGCGCCATTTCCCGTTCGATGAAATTGCCGCCGGAAAGCGTCTGCACCTTCACCACATCAACAAGTTTCTGAAGCTGTTTTTCAATCTGTTCGATGATCGCCTCGTCGCCGGAAGTGACGATGGTCATCTGGGAAAACTTAGGGTCGTGAGTCGGGTTCACGGTCAGCGAAATAATATTGTAGCCGCGGCCGCTGAACAACCCGGCCACCCTTGCCAGCACGCCGAACCGGTTGGCCACCAGCACGGAAATGGTTCTGGAATTAACGGTTGTCATATCAAAATCTCCTTGTATGAAATTTATGCCGCAACCGTTTTTTTTCAAGTCGACGAGCCATATTTTCACGATATAAAAGAAAAAACGGAAAAAAAAAGGAATTTGTCGGTTTCAACATTTGCATTTTGCGATATTTATGGCATTTTTTCGCTTCTGTCGCAAAAAATTGTCAACGTTAACTCGATAAGGAATCCAGTAAACGATGAGCATTGACCCTCTTGATTATTATCTGCCAGAAGAGTGGGGTAAATTCATGGCCGCGGCCGGTAAACATGAAACGCCGTTCCTGCTGGTCAATCTCGGCATCGTTCGTAAAAATTACGAAACGCTGAAGCGACTGCTGCCATTCGCAAAAACATACTTCGCGGTGAAGGCAAACCCGGCGAAAGAAGTTCTGACGCTGCTTCGCGATTTGGGCAGCAATTTTGACATTGCGTCGGTCTATGAGCTTGACCGGGTGCTCTCACTCGGCGTTGAGCCGTCGCGTCTGAGCTACGGCAACACCATAAAAAAACCGCAGGACATCAAGTATTTTTACGAAAAGGGAGTCAGGCTGTTCGTCACCGACAATATCGCCGACCTGCGCAATCTCGCCCAGTTCGCGCCCAAAAGCAAAGTTTTCTTCCGCGTCCTCACCGAAGGCGCGGAAACCGCCGACTGGCCGCTTTCGCGCAAGTTCGGCTGCCACCCGGACATGGCTTATGAACTGATCTGCGAGGCTCAGCGGCTCGGACTGATCCCCTACGGCGCCAGTTTCCATGTCGGCAGCCAGCAGCGGGACATCGGCGCATGGGACTCCGCAATCGCAAAAATGCGCTATCTGTTCGACGCCACCGAAGAGGCCGGAATCAAGCTGAAAATGATCAACATGGGCGGCGGATTCCCCGCCAACTACATCAGCAAAACCAGCCCGATGGAACTGTACGCCTCGGAAATCACCCGCTACCTGCAGGAGGACTTCGGAGACGATCTGCCGGAACTGATCCTTGAACCCGGCCGCAGTCTGGTCGCCGAGGCCGGAGTGCTGGTGTCGGAGGTGGTGATGATCTCGCAGAAGTCCTTCCACAGCGTGGACAAATGGGTGTATCTCGACACCGGCAAATTCAACGGACTGATCGAGACATGGGACGAAGCGATCAAATATCCGCTCTACTGCGACCGGATCGGCATCGACTCCGAGGACTTCATCATTGCCGGCCCCACCTGCGACAGTCAGGACATCATGTATGAATACTACCGCAATCCGCTGCCGGAAAACCTCAAACCCGGCGACCGGATATTCTGGCTCACCACCGGCGCCTACACCAGCAGCTACTGCGCAGTGGAGTTCAACGGGTTCCCGCCGCTGAAAACCCACTTCATCGAGTAGTTGGCTCCGGACAGAAAAATATCCGGCGGAATGCGCAATTCCGCCGGATATTTCTTTTAAGGCGGGTTAAAAGAACCCGAAACTGAACACCTCGACTTTGCCGTCAAGCCGCCCGGCGACCACCCGGAACAGCAGTTGGCGGACGATGGTCTGCTTTTCGCTGCCGGTCTGTTCAAAAGTGACCGTCCACACCAGGTTGTCCACTTCCGGAGCCTTGAGGTTGACCAGATAATGGAAATCGGTGATCCGGCCGAACTTGTCGGAGAGCTGGCGGTTGGATGATTCAAAATCATTCATCGTCAGTTCCTTGCGCATCGCCGGAGACAGATTGGCCACAAACTCCTGATAATCGGAATCGCGAATCGCCGCCAGCATGCGGTCGCCGCAGGCCACGGCGTCGGCCGTTGCCTCCGGCATTTCCGCGGCGGCATCCGCCTTCCCGTCAGTTCCGCCGCCGGCAAACACCGCGCAGCCGCCGCAAAACAGCGCCAGCATCAAAACCGCGGGGAATGCCGCGGCAAACGGCAATATGGATTTTGTCTTCATACTATTGAGTCACTTCCTGTTTGGTCTGCCGGTTGGTCAACTGCGCGTCGATCAAATAATCCTTCTGCGACGGCGACTCCCACTCGCATTTTCCGACCACGATCAGCTCCGAGGTTTTCACCGAAGTCGATTCCGTGCTGAAAATATATCCGAGATAGGGGATGTCCATCAGCCACGGAATGCCGGTCTGCGACTTCACCTGCTCCTGCTTGGAAAGTCCGCCGATGACGAAACTGTCCTTGCCGTAGGGCAGACTGACCGTCTGGGTGACCGAGTTGCCGTTGGAGATGCGCGGCGCGCCGTTGGACTGAAAGCCCAGCAGACTTGAATTTGAAATCGTCACGTTGAACAGTGTTTCGTTCAGATTGACCGACACGTTGTTCACATTGAGCGTAAACCCGAATTCACTGGTCGAAACCGTGCTGATCTGCTGATTGCCCTTGCCCACCGCCACGTCCTCGTTGTTCGCGATGGCGTGACCGATGATGGTGGAAAGCAGTTTATACGGGCCGACGCGATACGGATCGCCGGTTTCCGGCGTTGTGGCTTCCGGAACCGGCGTGGATGTGTCGATGTAAATCATCTGAGTGGTGCAGGCCAGCGTCGCCGGATAGTTGTTCCGAATCACCAGCTCGCCGCTGTGAATCACATGCGCCTCGCCGCGGCTCGCCAGAAAATCGATGTAGCGGGTGTTCCACTTCGGATTGAAGTTGTAATAGCTGGTGCGCTCCGAACCGATCAGCTTGGACGGCATGACATTGCCGGAATACATCGCCTCCCAGTTGTTGCGGTAGCGGCCGCCGACCGAAAACAGATCGGCGCCCTCGTTGTTCTTCCACGACTGGAAATCAAGACCGATCTTGTCGTCATTCTCCGAGTTTATTTCGTAAACCTGAATTTTCAGCCTGACCTGCGGAATCGGAACATCATACTTGCCGAGCATGGCGGCAATATTGTAGCAGGAGTAGTTTTCGACATCAAAGATCAGCCAGTTGAGGTCGGGGTCATAGGCCACAATGTCCTGGCCCTGCCACAATTCGGTGACGTCGCTGATGTTCATGCCCATGTTCTCGATCAGCGGCATGAGGTTGCGGGCCGGAACGAATTTCGGCAGATAAATAAACATCTGGCTGCCGTAGCTCAGCGGCCCGAGGTCGGGATTATCCAGCATCGCCACCAGTGAATCGATGCCGATGCCGTTCTCGTTGTCATGAAACCGGTACTCTTCGGCGCTGACGATCAAAAGTCCGGTGCCGTCAACATATTTCAGACACTCGACCGCCGTGTTGCTGCCGAGCTGCACCGTGGGCGCATAGCTGGGCTGCGCATTGGCCGAAGTCAGCATCGGCGAACTTTCGGTGGCAACATAGGGCCGCGACGTGGAGTTGGACGGATACTGCTGCTGCAGCGTGGCGTTGCCGACGCGCTTGGACTGCACCATCTGGCGCAGATAGTCGCGAAACTCGTAAGGATCGACGTTTTTCAACAAATAGGTTTTGGTCACCACTCGCGGGTCGTTGTTATCGCGGATGAAATGGACCACCTTGGTGTCGTCTTTGACATTGATGGTCATCCACGCCTCGATCCGGGTGGGGTCGTAGCCGCCGGTGTTGTTGAAATTGGAGTCGCGCGGCACGCCGGCGACTTCCGCCGCCGAGAGCGAGACGGCCGCCGTCATTCCGGCCAGAAAAAGCAATGTTTTATTTTTTTTCATAAAAGTTGTCTCCTTGCTGATGGGTTCATCATCCTACTTGCTCTGCGGCACAAACGGCTGACTCGGCATGTTGGCGCTTCTGGCGGCGGCCTGCGCCGCCTTGGTGGCGGTGCGGATGTCAAGCAGTTCGCCCATCTGCAGTCCGGCCGGCTTGGAGGTGTTCAGCACTTCGGCGGTGACCGTCAAATATACTTTTATGGTTTCGGTGCTGGTGGTGGTGGTGCCGAAAATGTACTTCAGAATCGGAACGTCGATCAGCCACGGCACGCCGATGACCTGTTCCACTTCCTGCATCTGGTTCCACTGCCCGACAACCAACTCCTGCTTAAGCGGCAGCAGCAGACTGCTGCTGATATTGTTGGTTTCGACCACTTCGGCGCCGAGGTTGTTGCGCTCCACGACGTTGGCGGTCTGGATATTGTATCCGAAATAGAGCGTTCCGTTGAACTTGGCGTATTCGCCGGGCTCATAATTGCCGATGGAGAAGGCTTCGCTGGCGGGGTATCCGGCCTGCGGGTCGCCGTAATGAATATTGACGATCGGCTGGTTGATCTGAAGATAGACCTGATTGAACCCGACCGGCAGACCGAGATTGCTGACTCCGACGCTGGTCTGGTCGTTGTTGGACTTCACAATATTCTGCAATTCCGGGTTGAAATAAAGCTCGTAGCTCTGCGAATCGGAATTGGACACGGTCAGCGACGCGGTGTTGCGGATTTCGGCCTTGCCGTTCTGCTGAAGCAGCCGGATGAAACTGGCGTCGAACTGCGGTGCGAACATGAATCCGCCGACCGGCCCGGACAGCGCCTGAATCGCGGCGGTGCCGCCGGACGTTATGCTGAAAGAGTCAAATCCCGCTTCAAAGATGTTCAGTCCGGGCCCGTTCTTCCAGGCCAGATATTCGATGCCGAGGTCGCGCAGCGTGCTTTCACGGACTTCATACAAATTGAAGTTCAAAGTGATCTGCGGCGCCGGCCGGTCAAGGAATCCGAGAAACTGGTACACATACGCGGTGTTTGACGAATTGTCCTTCCAGTATATCTGGTTGGAGTTGGCGTCCCAGGCGTAGACCGAACTCCACGGCCCTTCGCCGATCACCGAGTTGACCAGCACGTTCAGCAGATTCTGCCCGGAGCGGTATTTCGGCCGATAGACGGCGCGGGTGATGCCGGTTCCCTTAATCACGTCGCCGGGGACTTTGCCGTCGATCTTGATATCGCGGTCAACCTTGGCGATGAAGTCGTCGACGTAAGGCATCATCTGGACCGGGCAGGTGACGGTGAGCAGCTGGGTGTTGTTGGGGCCGTATTCGATGCAGTTGACGATCGAGTTCATGTTGTAGCGCATCACAATGCCCATGACAAACGGCGTAATGTCATTGGCCTGCACATATTTCAGCGTATATATCTTGGAAACCATGTAGTCCTGCGCATCGTCCTGCACGAACCGCAGGGTGCGCGTGGTGGCCGGATCGGCGTTCATGACCTGCTGCGCCGAAGCGCTCCAGGCGGCGAACGCCAGCGGCAAAAGCAATGCGGCAAACGTTTTTTTTCGCATAATAATCACTCCTCTTCATTGTGAATTTGCTGGAAAAAGCCGCGGACTCCTCCTCGAATCGCGGCGACAAGGCCTCGCCCGTCGCGACAACCCGTATGTTGCATGAAAATCCTGATGTCTTGAGCTGATATTTTGAGAATCACAGCGCCGCGGAAACGCAGACGACAACAGGTTATCAACGGCCATGCCGCAACGCGATGAACTCAAAAAAGTGCTCAGGCCGCAGATGGTTTCATGCAATATGCGGGCTTAAAGAAGCCGGTGTGCATCATAAGCATAATCCCCCTCCCTCCTGTTTTCGTATTTATACAATACGGCTCGAAGTTTTTTTCAAGGGGGAATACGGCGATACCGCCGCAGTCAAAACGGCATTTGACAAATTACGCCGACAACTCCAACTCTGCTTTAAACAGGCACGGCCGGCACATCTCTCCCCCAAGCATTATACGCAAACGCAAATATGTGGAACTCCTCAATTCCGACAATCAAATAAACACCGGTTTGTCAATTTGTCAAACCGCCATTTCCGAAAGTTGTAAAATATTTGCAAAAAAAACGGCGGTAAATCGCGCCGGCAAAGATTTTTGAGATTTTTTCAAAGATCGCGGCTTGCTTATCCGTGTCAACGGGTTATATTATTGTCCTGAGTCCGTGAAAGAAATGAATAAAAAAGGGGCGTAAAAATAGAAAAACCTGTTGATAAACAGTATATTATGATTACTTAATTCAACCATATAAAGTTTAACCCAACAGGTGAATAGTGATTA
>JAQUTL010000044.1 GCA_028709805.1 Victivallaceae bacterium | reverse complement strand
ATCACTATTCACCTGTTGGGTTAAACTTTATATGGTTGAATTAAGTAATCATAATATACTGTTTATCAACAGGTTTTTCTATTTTTACGCCCCTTTTTTATTCATTTCTTTCACGGACTCAGGATAAAGTATAATCCGGCGCCAGACGGATAGCTGTGGTATAATCGGCAATCGCCAGATCATTCCGGTTGAGATCGTCATAAGCGTCCGCCCGGATGATGTAGGCGGACGGACTTTCCGGGTCGCAGGCAATGGAGTCGTTGGCCGCGCTGATCGCCTCCTGAAGACGGTTGGCGTAATAATAGGCGCATGAACGATAGTAAAGCAGCATGGCGTTGCGCGGAAACCGCCGTAAGGCGGCGTCCACCGTGCGCAGCGCTTCGTCATAGTTGCGCTGATCGAGCAGCAGGTCAAGCCGGTCGGCGCAGCGATCCGGATCGTCCGGGATCTTCGGTGGCGAAGCGCGATTGAATTGTGAGAATTTTATCATATTAATAATAATACACCCCAGACCCAAGTTTTGCAAACAATTAAAATATTAAGGATTTTTGGAAAAAAATTTGACATTTAAGCAAAATGGTGATATATATACGCAGATTTGCTGATAACAGAGAAACAGGTTTAGTATGCGTTATCAAATTGCCTACGGGGTTGCCCTTGATGCTGACGATTCGCTCTACTGTTCCGATCTTTATCCGGAGCCTGAAGAGGCCGATATCCGGCGGCGCGAAAACGGAGGAGGAGGAAGTTATCAGGGGGACGCGCTCTATTGGGCGGAACCGCTTCTGGTTCGCGGCGGAATATCATCCGGCAAGAGTCTGGATGACCGCTTGGTTTACACGTCCGGTTCGCTTGAGCTGCTGGTCGAACGGTTTCTGGCTCAGTTGGGCGAGCCGGGCTGCGCTGGAAGCTGTGGGGAATACAGCTTGAAATGCGCCTGCAAGGTATTGTCGGCAATTTTGAATTCGCCGACGGCGGCGAATGAACTCGGCGCCGGACGCTGTGAAATGATCCGGCGGAAAATCAAGGAGTCCGGCTGCAGCTGCACTTGAATGCCATTCCATGCGGGATTGCATGCCGATACCAGTAGTCACCAACGGCGGATAATAGTTAAAAAATCTCATTAAGAGTAAAAAAGTCACGAAACGCTTCTTATTGCGTTCCGTGACTTTTTCGCAGGGAAAAACGGTCAGCGGAGACTGTGCTTGGCCGCTTTATGCGCATGCCACTTGACGACGATCGGGCTGGCGATATACAGCGACGAGTAGGTGCCGATGACAATGCCGAGCATGATGACCAGCACAAAGTCGTTGATCGCGATGCCGCCGAAGAAGAACATGGTGACGACCACCAGAAATGTGGTGAGACTGGTCAGAATGGTTCGGCTGAGCGTACGGTTCAAACTGAGATTGACCGCCTCGGAGAATTTCATGCCGGGATTCAACTTCAGTTCTTCGCGGATACGGTCGAAGATTACGATGGTGTCGTTGATCGAATAGCCGATTATGGTAAGGAGTCCGGCCACCACCGGCAGCGACAGTTCGCGTCCCATCAATGTGAATATGCCGAGCGCGATGACCACATCGTGAACCAGCGCCATGATTCCGGCGGCGGCATAGCTGAACTCATAGCGGAAACTGACATAAACGATCATTCCGGCAAAGGCCAGAAGGATTGAATAGATGGCGTTTCTGGTCATTTCTCCGCCGACCATGCTGCCGACGCTGGTGAGTTGAGCGTCGGAAAGTTTCAATTCCGGAAAAGCGGCGTTCAGCGTGGCGATCGAACGGTCGGCCAGCTGTTTGCCGGACTCCGAGCCGGAATCGCCGAACAGAAGTTCAAGTTTCCGGTTGTCCGCCTGCGAAGCATTGCTTTTATAAGTTGCCTTCGCCGCAAGTCCGGCGGCTGAAAGCGCATTTTCCACCGCCTCGGTCGGGATGTCCCTGCTGTGGTAAGAGCAGCTCAGCAGCGTTCCTCCGGTGAAATCCACCGCCAGCATATCATGGCCGCGCCACATGAAGGCGCCGATGCTGATCAGGATGGCGGCCAGCGACAGCGGTACCGCAATACGGGACTGACGGATGAAGTTTATATTCGGCCGCGAGAAAAATTTCATCATGGTAAAATGCGGATTGGGGGAAAAGTGCAGATACCAGTCAAAAATCACTCTGGTCATGAACAGCGCGGTAAACAAACTGGCGATGATACCGATTGAGAGGCTGGAGGCGAACCCCTTAACCGCTCCGGTGCCGAAATACATCAGGATGACCGCCACCACCAGCGTGGTCAGATTGCCGTCCATCACCGATGACAATGCCTTGGAAAATCCCAGCCGGACAACTTCGGCGGCCGGTTTTTTCAGTTCAAGTTCTTCGCGCATACGTTCAAACACCAGCACGTTGGCGTCCACCGCCATGCCGAGTGTGAGAATAATACCGGCGATACCCGGCATGGTCATGGTTGCGCCGAAAGCCGCCATAGCGCCAAGGATCAGCACCACGTTGACGGCGAGCGCGGTACAGGCGATAATTCCGCACTTGTGATAGTAGGCGATCATGAACGCGGCCAGCAGGGAAATGGCGATGATGCCGGCGACGATGCCGTTGCGCACGTTGTCGGCGCCGAGCGTCGGCGCGGTGTCGTACATTGCCTCGACGTCGATTTTGAACGGGAAACTGCCGTTGGTAAGGGCGTCGGCCACATTTTTGGCATCTTCGAGCGAAAAGCTGCCGGAAATCTCAGCACGGCCGCCGGCGATTTCCCCCTTGATTACCGGTGCGCAGCAAAGACGGCCGTCCAGCACGATCGCCAACTGACGGCCGACATTTTCGCGGGTCACCGCCGCGAATTTGGCGGCGCCTTCGGAATTGAACTCAAGCGCGATGGATATCCGGCCGAACTGATCGCGCGAGACGAAAGCCTTCTGAATTCCCGATCCGTTCATTTCGGTTCGGTGCGAAACCACTGCCGAAGCGGCGGTCTTTCCTTTTGCCGCCTCCTCGGTCATCAGTTCATATCCGGCCGGTATTCTTCCGGATTCGATAATTGACTGGCTGTTCGGGTGAACCAGTTTGAACTGGAGTTTGCTGCCGGCCCGGATCAGTTTATTAAGCTGGTCTTTTTCATCGCGCGAGACGATCGGCGCCTTCAGCGACAGACCGCGTTTGCCGAACGGAGTGAGTTCCGACTCAAAAATATTGCGTTCCTCCAGCCGCTTGCGCAGCGACTCCATGGCGATGTCGCGATATTGGTTGAAATTTTCCTCAAGTCTGGCCTCGGCCTCTTTCCGGCTTACGCCGCCGGCGGCCAGACTGTCGTAGTCCGGCTGAAGATTAAGTACAAACTCGACGCCGCCGGCCAAGTCAAGTCCGAGTCGGATCGAGCCGGCCGCTTTTTTTCGCAAAAATGCCACTACCTCGCTGTTGTCGGCCGCGCCCGGCATCGCCACGATCGGGCGGAGATCGACGTCGTCCGTCTCGGCCGCGTCATAAAGCGCCACCGACGGATATTGTTCACTCTGATTCTGCTGGATTGCCGATGCCTTTTCAATCAGCAGCTCGGCAGCGGAGCTTTGGCCTTCAGCCACGGTTTCACGGAAAGTTTGGAAAAAGTCGCGTGGTGTCAACGGATGTGTAGCAAAAGCAAACACCGCCACTACCGCCAATACTACAAAAGTACGGAAAAGCAGATATTCGTGTTTCATAACGTTCCTGTAATAATCAATAGAATGAAGACAAAAAAGTACGTAAACGGAACCCGCCAGACTGGGAATGGAAGAATTCTTATGCCGTCAGTTGCGCCGGCGCGGCGGATATCCCGTTGCCATGAATCATGGTGCGGCGCGGACCGGCGCGAACCGGACTGGTGCATCCGGTGTATTGACCGGCCGTCGGAGTAAAGACTCCGGCTCTGTGCCTCATGCGGAGATGGCGGAGAAAGAGCGCAGCGGTAATAATTGCGGTGCGTCCTCGTCCCGGGTCAAGCGCCTTGCCGGAAGCCGGAATCACCTGCGGGTTTTTCCATGCCGTTCCGGTCTGCCGTCCCGGGGGTGCATACAACGCCGCAGCTGCGGAATTATTTTCCGCATTGCCGGTTACGGCTCCGTGGTCGGGTTCGCGTTTCAGGCTGACGGTTCCATGATCGTCCGCATCATTTATCGTGAAGGCGGCAATCACACAAAAACCGATCAGAACGCAAATCGCCGACACCGCCGGAATAAAAAAGCGCATAAGACTTTTTTTCCTATATTTGCACGGCTTCGGCCTATTTTTTGACGTTCCGATCATACGGTCTGCGGTTCCTCTCAAATCCTATGTGTTGAAATAATATATATTGCCGTTTTGCATTTGCAAATACATATCTGACCTTCACTGATGTTGGCCGTACAAAAAAACATAAAAATTCTGCAATTTATATTTTCTGTTCTTGACTTTTTGTGCCTCGGTGATAATATAGTATCGGATGTGGTAGATTTTTATTTAAAGGCAACAGAAAGAGCATTGAAGCCTACAACAAAACCGAAAGGGGTGGACGAAAAATGGCTTACACTACACCAGTGGAAAACAAGACTGTTACCGGAGAAATCATTGATTCCGGTACTCAGGCGGTGAACAATGGCGGCGTTGCGAACAATGGCGTCATAATGAGCGGTGCGGTCCAGCAGGTCAATTCCGGCGGGC
>JAQUTL010000043.1 GCA_028709805.1 Victivallaceae bacterium | reverse complement strand
AACAGCATGGACGGGTGCGTGAAGAGCGCGTCCTCCAACCCTTCGCCCGACGCGAACGTATCGCCGATGCTTCCGGCGATTCCGGCGTGAAAGGCAATGTTGAAATTGACCTTGCGCGGATGGTCTTTTCCGGTTCCGCTGTCCGCCAGCGCGATGAGATAGATGTTGCTCCGGTTGTCGCGTTTGTCCTGCACCTTGCGTCCTACGAGGAACGCCAGAAGCGCCAGCGCACCGGTGAAGGCCAGCACGCGGTTCGGATATGGAGCGGACGACATCGTGAGGTTCGCCACGTCGGCGATGAATCCGGGAACGGCCAGCAGTTTGTCCGGCACGGGCCCGGGATTCGGAAACAGCGTTTCCTCTTTTTCCGGCTTCGGCTGGTCCTGCTTCAAAATCCCGTCGAGATTGACACCGGAATCCTCCGCCGGACGGTCGTAACATCCCGGCTCACGAAGTTCGCGGAGTGCATGCCAGTCATGACCGGCGCAGCCGTTATGATGACATTTGAACGCGATTGCCCCGGACGGCTCCTGAATCAGCACGGCGGACTTGTTCGTGTGATCGCTGTTGAATGGGCAGACGGGAAAAATCCACTTTCTGCCGCCTTTCCAGTCCTGCGGCGAACCGAGTTCCGGACAGTATTGCCGAATCCAGTTGTCAAGGTTGAAATTCGACGGGGCGTCCGGACAAACGCTTTCTCCGCCTGTTTCCGGTGCGACCACAATATCCCGCAGTTGCGCCATGGAAACGGCGCAGATATCATCCGGTGCGGATAATATTTTTGCCATCCGGTGCGGACGCGACGGGATGGAATCTCCCTTGCAGTTCATCGTGCCGGGTAAGCGCCAGACGCGGGCCGGATTGTGAACGGTCAAATCCACTTTCACGCAGTCGTTTCCGCCCTTCGCAATTTCGCCGATGACGCTCTGAATCAATCCGGCATCGTCGGTCGGCAGGTCGACGCGGTACATGAGTTGAGCGCCGTTGCCGCTGTCGGTCATGACGGGTTCCGCCCAGCCAAGAGACGTGAGTCCGTCTCGAATCTCACGGGCTGTCGCCAGCGCGGCTTCATGTTCCGCATCGGAGCTGGAAACGCCGGTCGGACGAACCGCGTCGCAGTCAATGAGAAGCCAGCGGCGGGACTGGATGTCCGAGTCGGCGGTGGTCGGAGATTTCCCGGCGGCGCGAATCCGGTTGACCGCGCGGGCAAGCAAATCCGGATTGACCGGGTTGACCGTCACATATACGCCGCGCGAGGAGAGCAGTCGTTTCAATGCTTCCGGAACGGATTCGATGTGCTCAAAATCGAAATAGCCGGATTCAATATGTTCGCGCCGGTAATCGGCGGTCACCGCGTCCAGTACCCGAATCTCAAACACGTCTCCCGGCTTGAACCAAAGTCTCAGCGCACGGATAATTTCTTCCCTGTCGATCATCTCTTGCTCCCCGCCGCCAGCACCAAAACCGTTCCCGTCGGTCGGCGCGGACAGCCTTTATCGGTAAAATAATGTTCGGTCATGGCGTGATGCATCATGGTGATGAATCCCGTCAGCAGATTTCTCGCCTCGGCGGTGGAACGCTCGTCCGCGTCGAATTTCGGATACACCTCGGCTTTGAGCCAGCGTTCCAGAAGCAGAGCCTTGCGGCTCGTATTAGCTGCGAGGAGCTTTTCCACATCGGAACGTGGAACCAGGCGGACAATTTGAAGTCCGCCTGGTGTGCGGATTCGCTCGTAAAGCGGAACGTTCTCAGTATGCTTCGCCAGCTCGCGGTTCGGATTGGTGAATCCGAGGATATTGCAGATGTCGCGAATGACGAAATAATTCTGTTCCTTTATCGACACCACGCGCACGGACATCTTCCGATAAGTAAAAACAGATACGTCACTCATGATTTTCGGACTCCTCAATGTTTTTCAGCAGCCGGATTGCAGTCGCGGCAGTGTGGATTGCCTCGGTGATGATTTCTTTTTTCCCGGCACGGGTTTCGTCGTATGTGTTTGCGGCACGGACGGCCTCGCCAGCTTCCTCGGCCAGCAGGGAACAGGCCTTGACCGGGTCGCGCGGCCACGCCGGATGCAGGGTTTCGGCACGTTCGATTTCGGCAAACACCGAAGCGATAATTTTTTCAATTTTCATGGCTGGATTCCTTATTCTGATTTTCAAGGGATTCGGCGGCTTTCAGCAGCACTTCCATGTGCATCCGTGCTTCGTTCTGAACGGCGGCGACCTTTTGAATGAACTCGTTACAGTCGGCGATGAACTTCTCAAAGCACTCGCGGTAATCTTTTCCCGCTCCGTGCGGAGTCAACAGCAGGTCATAGTTCGACAGGAAGAATTTCGGATCGGCGTTTCCGCTCTGCGTCTTGGAAATGTGCCAACGGTTGTCGGAACTGACCAGTTCCTGCGAGAGGTTCTGTTCGGTCACTTTCCATTCTATCTTATTCATCGTCATGCTCCCGTAAAACGTCCTCGACCAGTCTCCAGCCCTGTTTTTTATAACAGGAGTCGACATACCACTTGCCGTCGCGGAACAGATAGCAGTATTCCGCCCAGAATCGGTCGGCGGCATTGGCCAACATTTCTTCGGCATTCGCCCAGACGGTCGCCGGTTGTAACGGTTCGCCACGATCCCGGTGATAGGCGATACAGACATCGTCGGCGGGGCTGTCGTAGGAATGTTCTTCGCCTGTTTTCGGCGCAAGACGTTCGCCCAATGCGGAGAGCGAACCGAGTGCCAGCAGGGCTTCGACCCGTTCCAAAGTTTTGTAATGCTCAATCAAAATCCGCCCAGCTCCATCAACATAGCAGTCGAAATGGCAGTAGATACTGAGGCAGGTTTTGTCCGTCTTTTCAATCGCGATCAGTCCTCTTGTGGACATGTTTTATTCTCCTCTACCGATTTATGGTTCACAAATTCTTCAATACGTTTCCAGTCGATTTCGCAGAGCGCGTTCCGGTCGTCGATGTAGATGTCAGCCCCGAGTTTCCGTGGATCGGTTCCCCATTCGGCGATCTGTTTTTCACTGTGACAGTTTACGCAGTCGGGCGTGAATCCATGCCCGGCCAGCCAGCGGACGGCGTCGTCAAGATATTTTCCTTCGCGGCACGTCCATAAAATGATCGTGTGTCCGGCCTGCTGAAAACGTTTCAAGGCATCTATTGCTCCGGCGATTTCCCCGTGTATTTCCGGGAACGTCGTCCGGGCAATCGTGTTGTCAAAATCAACGGCGATTATCATAGGCTTCGGCTCCTTTCTCAGAACGGGATTTCGTCGTCAAAATCATCATGGTTCACGCCCAAGTCCTGCGGACTGTTGGGCGGCGGATCGAATTCCGCGCCGATTTCATTACTGTCGTCGCCGGGTTCCCGCATAACCGGACGCGGTTTCAACCGCCAGCCCGTGATCCGGTCGAACTTCTCGCCCGCGACAGTCTTCACCGTAATGGAGTCCGCCGCGGCGAGCAGACCTTCGTTCGCCAGCGCGACCGCCTCGTGAGCGGTCGACGGGATCGGACAACCGATGGCCGCCCGTTCCCGCCACCACTTTTCAAATTTCCCTCTGGCGTATCCGGTATGTTCCGGGCAAACCCATTCGCTCTTGAAATCGTTGAATCCGACGCGGTAATCAATTCGCATGGTTCGCGGCGTTCCCGGTTCGGCATAGCGCTTTTCATGGACAGCGTAAAAAGTATCCAGTACCTCGTAATCGGTGTGTTCCACCTGACCGGAAATCACCCCGGCGGTCGATGCCGTCTGAGAAATATTGCTCCGTTCCGGCGGAGGGAATTCAAACCCGCATTCGGGACACTTTTGATATGCCGCGTGAATCAGTGCCAAACATTTCGGACACTTCTTCGCCGGAGCGTCTCCGTGACCGGGCGTTTTATCCTTGACTGCAATCATGTCCACCGGACCGTGCCGCAGAATGTTTCCGCCGTAATCCAGCACAAGGCAATTTTCCTTCCCCGTCGCCGGACTGAGCCGGGTTCCGCGTCCGATCATTTGCACCAGAAGTCCGGCGCTGTTGGTCGGACGAAGCAGCACGACGCAATCCGTGTTCGGCGAATCAAACCCCGTAGTCAAAACGTTCACGTTGCAAAGGAATTTCAATGGCGGCTTCGGCGTGCCGAAAAGATCGGTGGGAACGAAATCGCCCATGAAGCGGCTGATAATCTCCGCACGTTCTCCCGGCGAGGTTTCGCCGGTCACCATCGCGCATTCCTGACCGGAGAACGCCTTGATTTTTTCCGCGACGTGCCTGCAATGCTCGACGCTCGATGTAAAAATCAGTACGGCTTTCCGGTCGCGGGTCAAGTCCACAATCTCCCGGCAGGCGGACGAAACCAGTTCGTCGGTATCCATGGCCGATGCGATTTCATCGCCGATGAACTCGCCGCCGCGCACATGCAGACCGTCAAGGTTAGCCTCGGCGCGACCGGCTCTCGACACCAGCGGCGACAGATAGCCCTGCTGAATCATCTCCTTGAGTCCGGCCTCGTAGCAGACCTCATTGAGAATATTACCCGGCTGGCAGATGAGTCCGCCCTTGAGCCGGTAAGGGGTTGCGGTGAGCCCGATTACTCGGACGCGCGGATTGATGACCGCCATGTCTTTCAGAAACGTGCGGTACATGCCGTCGCCGTCCGGCGCGATCAAATGCGCCTCGTCGACAATAATCAGGTCGAACGCTCCAAGGTCACAGGCTTTGTCATACACGCTCTGAATTCCGGCGACAATCACCGGCTCGGAGGTGTCGCGGGATTTCAGTCCCGCCGAAAAAATGCCGATTTTCAGTTCCGGGCAGAGCGCACGGATTTTCCCGGCGTTCTGTTCCAGCAACTCTTTCACGTGCGC
>JAQUTL010000034.1 GCA_028709805.1 Victivallaceae bacterium | reverse complement strand
TGTTCGGGGAGGGCAGCCGCACGGCGGAGCTGATGTTCATCGGCGAAGGACCGGGAGCGGAGGAGGACGGGCAGGGGCGGCCGTTTGTCGGTCCGGCGGGGCAGCTGCTTGACCGCATGATCGCCGCCATGCAGTACCGCCGCGATGAAGTGTATATCGCCAATATCGTAAAATGCCGTCCGCCGGGGAACCGGGTTCCGGAGCCGCTGGAGGCGGTGGCGTGTTCCGGCTATTTGAACCGGCAGATCGACATGGTGTCGCCGCGGGCGATCGTTCTGCTCGGCGCCACGCCGCTGCGTTATATTCTTGGAGTTTCCGGTATCAAACAGCATCGCGGACAATGGCGCGAATATCGCGGAATCCCGGTGATGCCCACCTTCCATCCGGCGTATCTGCTGCGTACCGAAGCGGATAAGCGACTGGCGTGGAATGACCTGAAAATGGTTATGGCGCTGCTCGGGAAAAAGCGTGCCTGAGCCATCGTTGCCGCAATATGGCGCATACTTGATCGCATGCCGGCTTCCGGCTGCAATAAAAAAATGACAAAAAAGCGTTTATTGTTGGAAAAACGATGCTTTTGTGCTATGTTTCATGTCTAACTGCGAATGGAACATTTATACAATGAATAATCTGTTGACAAACTTTCTGGCTATTGTTTTGTCCGCCGGATGCCTGACCGCATCGGCCGGACGCATTGACGCTTCTTTCAACGCCGAGGGCGGCGGTCCCGGATTCGGCGGCGGCGTCTCCTATGAGGACAGCCGGGTGTTTGCCGGAAAATATTCATATTCGGCCACACTGCCGAAGTCCGGTGAATTGGTGTTGACCTCAACGCCGATTGTCGCCGGCGGCCCGGTGGACTCGCTGTTTTTCTCCGGTTTTTTCACTGTCTACGGCGGCGCGGCCGCGGTGTCGGCCGAATTTCAACTGCTGGATCGTTACGGCCATGTTTTTGAGCCGACCCACGCCATGCCGATTCCCGGCAGCGGCACAAAACTGGCGGTGTCAGCCAATCCGGGAGACCGCGTTGTCAGCGTCGAGCGCTCGGCGAATTGGACGGCGTCGCCCGATGTGGTCGTGGTTTTCAGCGCGCCGGATGACGGCCGCGATCTGCCAAATTTGAACTGCGCGGCTCCGGGAATCGCGGCGGTGACGGACACCGGATACGCCAAAGAGATTAAACTCAATGCGCCGCTGACCGGCACGTATACCGCCGGTCCGGTGCGTCTGCATCGTCTGGCGCCGATGGAAAAGGCGGCGGACGGAGCGAAACTGATGGAAGACGATTTCCGGCAGATTGTCGGAAAAAGCGACTGCGGCGTGCCGGCGGCGTACGTCCGGCTTAAACTGACGTTCCGCGGCGCTCCGGGCGCAAAGGTTGTATTTGACGATGTTGCCATGGCGGACGCTCCGGTGGCAATGGTTCCGGTTTCCGGCCCCGTTCAGTCCAGGCCGGGCGCGCAGCGGAAGGTGATGGATTTCTATGCGGATCAGGGGTACGAGCTTGACCGCGTTTACGGCGAGACCGGGATGAAACTTGACACCGCCGCCATGCGGACTGAACGTGATGCCGCCACCGCCGCTTCCGGCGTGGAAATGTGGAAAAAAAGCGACGGGCTGCGCGAACGTTATTTGAAATTGTCCGAACAGCTTGAGGCGCTGATAAAAACCAATTCGCTTTTGGACGGCGAAGTGTTTGCGCAGCGGAAGACGGTCTGGGAGCTTGAGTTCGCCGCGTTCAAGGCCGATTGCGCGGCGTTGAACGGTGCGGCGGCTGAAGCGGTGAAAGCGGTTCCGGCGGCGGCGCGCGCCGTCCGTGACGCAATTCCGCCGGATTATCTGTTTACCCGGTTCATATTGGGAATGGATCTCGCCTATAAATTCTATGGTGAAGACCGGCTCAAGCACCCCGGCAACGCCTACAACCCGGAATATATTGCGCTGGCGTTCAACCGCGCCGGAATAAATCTGGTGTCGCTTGAGGTTATTCGCAATCGCGACTGGCGGAAGTTCGTCGGCACGCTCAATGACTCGCTGTCCGGACCGATGCTGGCCTGGAGCACCGATCCGGCTTTTGACGGGGGAGACTCCAACAGTTACAGTTATTTCGGCAATATTGCGGCGCTGGAGGCCGATGCCAAAAAATATCTGTCAGAATTTTCCGGGTTTGACCGTATCGCCGGACTTCAACTGGATGAGCCGGTCGCCGTTGACAGCAACGCATACGGCGTTTTTTATCGCAATCGGGCGGTGATGAATGATTGGAGTTCATACGCCCAGAGTTTGAATGCGGGTCTGGCGCGGGCGAATATCAAAAATGTCGAAGTGTCGCCGCGGCGGCCGGAGCTGGAACGCGGAGACGACGGATTGATTCCATATTTTGCCTGGCAGTTATTTAAAAAGGAATACATGGGGCGTCATCTCAGCGATGTGTACAAGGCGCTCACTTCCGGCGGAAATTTGGTCAGCACGGTTTTGATCGACTGGAATTCATCGGCGCCGCAAGCCACCAGTTTTGTCTCCTCCGCCTCGCAACTGCCATATGTCGGCACCGATTTGTACTATAACGGCGGTGTGTGTGAAAGTTTTTCCATGCAGCTTTTACGGTCGGCCGCGGCGGATCGCGCGATCATGTGGCCTGGCGCCGGATACAGCTGCAAGGACGCGTCGGCGTTTGCCCGTTCGCTGGCGGTCGGGGTGGCCTATGGCGACGGACTCCACGTCTGGACCTATGAGTATTGCTCAAAATACCGCGACCCCAACATTTTCTGGCGGTACGGCGCTGAAAATATCAATCTGGACGACCGGAACCGGCTGATGGCCGGAAACTGGTCGCCAGATCTGTGGAGCACGGTGGAGCAATATTATTCAAGTGTCGCTTCCGCCGGTTCCCGGCTGGCTGCGGCCAGACCGGAATCCGGGATCGCGGTGCTGTTTTCGGAGCGTCAGGCGATTATGTCGGACAATCCGCTTGAATATTACAACCGGCAGGTAGGGCTGTATTCGACTGCGGTGGCCGGCAATGTTCCATGCGCGGTGGAATTTCTTGAATGTCTCACTCCGGAAAAATTGACGAAATATAAAGTGCTTCTGGTCTCCAATCTGGAGATAATGAGCAAAGATGACGCAACAATGCTGCGGAACTTCGTGGGAGCCGGCGGCGTCCTGGTCACGTTCGGGGAAATCGCCACCCGCAATGAGTGGGGGATTCCGGTGCGCGGCGGGGCGTTGGCCGGACTGCTCGGCGTTCGGTTTGACGGTGTTGGAATCAGCGGCTGCGGCAGTTGCGAAACTCCGTTCGGGACGGTTTCGGCCGACCGCAATACGCCGGTGCTGAATCTGAATGTCTCGTCTTCGGTAAAACGGTATTTATGGGATACGTTCGGCGTGGCGATGACGGAAAACCGCGTCGGGAAAGGCGTGTGCTACAGTTTTGCCCTGCCTTCCGGCGGAATGTTGGGCTATGACTACGTTTTCTATCCCGGACTTGACCGGTTCATCGCCAATCTTGCGGCGAAATACGCGCCGTCGCCGGTGGTGATCGAGGGGTTGCCGGCTTATGTGGAAGTGGCGGTGAAGCGCAATGACCGCAATGAACTGATCGTGGTGCTTATAAATCGCACCGGAATGTCCGACACGCCGGTTCCGGTCATCTCCGGTCACCGCATCCGTCTGGCGTCCGGAAAACCGTTTGAGAGTATATGGATGCCGGGGGGCAGCGCGGCCAACCAAAAGGCGGCCGACTTGCCCGGGTTCAACGACAGTCAAATGATTTTTATCAACCCGTAACCGGGAAAAAAGAGGAGGTGCTTAGTTGCGTATTTCAATGTCGGTCATCATTGCGGGTGCCGCTCTGCTGTTCTGCGGGTGCAGAACCGTGGAGGAGACTCATTATCGCATAGAGGCCGTCGATTCCGGAGATTTTGAAGCGCAGAACGCTCTGGGGCTGGCTTTGATCGAAGCGGTGCGCGCCGGCGATTTTACCGCGGCCGGTCCGCTGCTGGCGGATGGGGCCGCAACGGAGGAGCAATTCAAGGAGTTCGTCAAGCGTTTTGAACAGGCGGGGGCGGTTGTAAAATGCGATTTTCTGGTCGCCTTGGAACAGCCTCCTTTTGTAAAGTTAATATATAAAATTGAATTCATGAAAAAGGCTGAAGACCCCGACGGCAACACGGTTGATGTAAAAAACGAAACGCTGTTCGGAGTTCTGGTCGGAAATGTAAACGGCAAGCTGGTTGTTCTGATGTTCGCTCCGATTGCCTGATTTTGAAATGACGACAATAATATATGGCGGATGTGTTATGAAGAGAAACGGCAACCCGCAAAGAGGAGATTGAAAAATGAGAGAATTAACCGAAAAACAGAGGAAAATACTTGATTTTATCGAGGAATTTTCCGCACGCGAAGGAATGGCGCCGACGGTTTACGAGATCGGAGAGAAATTTGAAATAAAAACCTCTACCGTATTCGCCCATCTGAAGGCGCTGCAGCGTAAAAATCAACTGACCAGAAGCTCAAAAGCCCGCAGCATTGCGCTGCGCAACGGCCGCGGCGGAATGGCGCACCTGTCATTTCTGGTGCCGATACCGCTGCTGGGCCGGATCAACGCCGGAATGCCGGCCGACTCGCCGGAATTCAAAGAGCGTGACATCTATGTTGAGCCGTCGCTGCTGGCCAAATATCCCGGCGACAAATTTTTTGCGCTGCGGGTGAACGGCGAAAGCATGCGCGACCTCGGCGTGCTGGATGGCGATATCGTCATCGTGCGTCAGACGGCCAATGTCCATTCCGGCAATATCGTGGTGGCGCTGGTCAACAATGAGACGACGGTGAAAAGCTATTTCCCGCTGTCGCAGGGCAAAGTGGAGCTTCGTCCGGCCAACCCGGATTATTCAACCCAGATGTATGCCGCCGCCGATGTTCATTTGCAGGGCCGGGTCATTGCTCTGCAGCGTGAATATTAAGTCGGAGGCTGCGCTGGTTTCAGGTGGTGTTTCTGCGCCGGAGCGCTTTTGCTCCGGCGTTTTTTTATCATTTTGATTTGCAAAACCGAGTCGGACGGAGTAAATTTTTTCAGCGTTAAAATTTGTGGAGACGATTTTGCGACGCTATGAATGCCCAAGAAAAACTTGATATTCTTTCCGCCGACTCGCAATACGATCTGGCCTGCGCCTGCGGCAGCGGCGCCGGAGACCGGAGGCGTCGCGCGACGGACGGCGCGAGCTGGCTGTATCCGGTTCCTCTGAGTTCCGGCGGTCATGGCGTGATGTTGAAGACACTGATGACCAACGCCTGTTCCAATGACTGCCGATACTGTCCGCTTCGCGGCGGAACCAACGCCAGACGGTGCGCGGTTTCACCGGAGGAGATTGTCGCTGCGTTTATGGATTACCACCGGAAGCGCGGACTCTACGGCATATTTCTGTCCTCCGGTGTGCCGGACACCCCGGACCGGGCGATGGAGAACCTGATCGCCGCCGCCGAACTGCTGCGGAAAAAGGAACGTTATCGTGGCGTTGTCCATCTGAAGATAATTCCAGGAGCGAGTGACGCGGCGATTCTCGCCGCGCTGCATTACGCCACCACGGTGTCGCTCAATATCGAGGTGCCGGGCGCCGGACACTTCCGCAAACTTAGCGCCGCCAAAAATTTTGACGCCGATATCGTTCATCAGTTGAAGTTCATTTCCGAACAGACCGCAAGGGGCATGAAATACCAGCGGGTGAAGAGCACAACTCAGTTTGTGGTCGGCGCGTCCGACGAAACCGACGCGGAGATCGTCCGCTATATGGACGGCATTTACCACCGCCTGAATTTCAACCGCATCTATTTTTCCGCTTATCAGCAGGGGCTTGGCGATCCGGCCATTCCCGGTGAGCGGCAGGTGTTTTCGCTGCAGGACGGCCGCGACCGTCTGACCCGCGAACATCGGCTCTATCAGGCCGATTTCCTCTTGCGGAAATACAAGTTCGACGCCTCCGAGCTGATATTTGAACCGGATGGAAAATTAGCGCTGACCGTCGATCCGAAGCAACGCTGGGCGCAGGCGCATCCGGAATTTTTCCCGGTGAAAGTCAATTTGGCGCCGCGCGAAGCATTGCTCAGGGTTCCAGCCGTCGGACCGACCTATGCCGACCGTATCGTCATGCTGCGCCGCGCGGCGAAACTGCATTCGCCGGGCGACATCGGCCTGACCGGACTGAACGCAGCGAAAGCCGCCGCCTATCTCGATTTTTCCTAACCGATCGTCTCGGCGCCGACTCAGTCCGTCACTGTAATACCGAGCACATAATACGGAAACTGTTCGGGACTGCCGGACAGTGCGATGCCGGATATTTCTCTGTCCGGATACGGGTTGTCAATCGTTGCAAACCAGATGCGCTGTTCACGGTTGGCGAACATCCATATCGCCGCATTCGTAGCGGTCAGACCATAGTTGAATTCCTCGCCGGTGTTGCCGACGTCCCGTCCGTATTGCAGGTCGTATTGAAACTGCGTGCCGTCCTTGTAGCTGACGACCGCCTTGCCCATCGCCGTGGACTTCGGCGGCGCGGCGCCGATCACGGTGTTCAGCAGGTGTATTTTCGCCGCTTTCCGGTTGATCGGAATGACGCGTGTTTCATCCGTAAAAAACGGGTTGAGCCGGGAACGGAAAGCGACTGCCGCCATTTTTCCGTCGATTCTCGGCAGTTTGAACTTCACCGAGCCGTAATAATTTTTCTGCGGAAACTGGTCTATTCCCGCGTTGGGATAAAGCAGGAACGGGTTGTTTTTCGCATCCAGTGTCAGATTGGCCGCCGGCGTAATATCGATCAGCGCGCCGCTTTTTTCCGGTACCGGAGACGCCGGAGCGGAAATCAGCCATGACAGTATCCGGGCGAAATCATAATTGTAATTGGCGTCATCGCACCGCCAGCCCCAGGCTCCGCCGATAAGATACGGCACCACCTGATAAAAGTTCTGCGTCAGAAGCGTTTTACTGCCGAAATAACCGGCCCATGTGGTGGCCAATGTGCCCATGGCGCCGTTGCCGGTAATGGCGCGCGCCCAGTTTTCCGGGTTCTCCCGCGCATACCATGGACAACCGATCACGTCAAAACCCTCGTTCATCAGCGTGGCGACTTCCGGATGGTCCGGCGTGGCGTTGTCGTAACGCCAGACGCAGAAAATAATGTCGCGCGGGAAACTGCGGCGCAGCTCGGCCAGATTCTCAGGCGGACCGCCGAATGCGGTGCGCGACTCCTCGCCGGTCATGAACATGTCATGCCACATCATCACTCTGGCATTGTGGTCGGCCGCGTATTTGTGGTAGAACATAACGTCGTCATAAACGATCTTACGCATTCCCTTGGCCACGTTTTCCGGGCGGTGGGGGAAACGGCCGGTCATCGTCACTTCATCGTGACCGATATGAAGATATTTCGGCCGGCAGACGGTGAATATCTCATCCAGCAGCGCGGTCATCAGCGGATAGACGCCGGGATGCGAGACGTTGTAGGCGTAGGGGTGTTCCGGGTCCTCGGACATATCGAGATTCCTGCCGTTTTTGAACAGCCATTCGGAATGGCCGAGCGTTTGAAACAGCGGAATGAAATCAATGTAATTGTCGCGGCATAGTTCGACAAATTTTGCCAGCTCCGCCTTGGTCATTCCCCCCGGCTGCTGGATGCCGAGTTGTGCGGTCGCGTCCCACTTCACATATTCCACTTCGCCGACCACGGCGTTGATCCGCATTGGAGAAAGCACCTTTTCAACCAGTTCAAAGTAGGTGTTGTCCGTTGAATCAAGGCAGAGATGCACACCGCGGAAGCGCACATCCGGCTCATCCATCACATGCACGAACGGAATGCCGCGCGGAGTTCTCAACTGTTTCAGCATTTGCAGCGCATAAAACGCGCCGGCGCCGTCGCCGGCCGAGATGGTTACGCCGGAGGCGTCGACCGACAGGGCGTAAGACTGCGGCTGAAAGGCGGCGGTTGCGGACATGGTGATTTTTCCGGCGTCGTTGTCCGGGAGCAGTCTGACGGCCGCCCGTTCGAGCCGGTCGTCGGTTTCACCGTCGCGCAGTTTGGGATCGATTTCGAGTTGCAACGTGGAGGGGGCGAGCATGCCGTCGTTGAAATTTATGCTGCGCGGTATCGGAAGCAGCGGCAGGGCGGGCGCCGTCAACGCCATCATCGCCGCTGCGTCCTCTTCCGGAGGCTCCTGCGGCAGTTGCGATTTTGTCTCCTTGGCAAATTTGATATTTCTGGATATTTTAAATGTCACGCACAGCGAAGACTCAAAATTGGTTTTTGCGGAAAGCCCGGCGCCGCCGATGCCGAGCCAGAAACATTTATTGCCCATGAACTCATTGGATCGGCGGTCGTTGATCGACAGACCGGGACCGCGCGTCACTTCAATGGTCAACTCGCCGAGTTTGGTAAAAAAAGTTATCTCCTTGAATGCTCCGGTGACGGAGGCAATGTTATTGCCCTCCGGAGGAAATCCGGAGACTGTGCCGGAAAAGCGCCTTCCGTTGGCCGCAGTCCCCTGAAAGCGCGCTCCGGCCAGAAGGTCGCCGGGAATGCACATGGCGGAATATTCAAGCACCGCCTGAGCGTCTGAATTCATCCGGCAGGAAAGATCGATATATACCCGGTCGTCCGGCATTGCGGAGGCGCTGTACTCCAGAAGCGCGAAGGCGCCGCCGTTTCCATCGGTCAACTGTGCCTTGCGGCCGTTTTCATTGATAGGTGTCACGCCTGGCTCGGTGCTGACGAAATATCTGGTTTTCCACGGCGGCTCCACCGCCACGATGCGGGAGCCAAGTGAAATCTCGCAGATCAGCGACCGGACGGCGAGTCCGCTGTTTCCGGTCATGACCACCCGTGGCTCCGCCGACGGCGCGGTTGTGCCCGGCGCGGCAAAGACCGCGAACAATAACGCGGAAAACAAAATAAATTTCATGATAAGGCTCCTTGTCGTTTATTCGCTTTTCGGGTCGCGCCGCATCAGGTCGTCGATTGCCGATTCCGGTGACTTGCCGTTGTACAGCACTTCATATATCTGATCGATGATCGGCGTCTGCACGCTGTTCATTTCCGCCAGTTTTTTTGCGCCCGGCGCGGTTTTCACGCCTTCGGCCACGCTCATCTGCATGGCGGCGATGATTTCGTCAAGTTTGCGGCCGCGGCCCAGTTCCTCGCCGACATGACGGTTCCGGCTGTGGCGGCTGGCGCAGGTTACGATCAAGTCTCCGATGCCGCTCAGTCCGGCAAAAGTCTCCGGGTTGCCGCCGAGTTTGCGGCCGAGCCGCCCCATTTCCGCGATGCCGCGGGTCAGCAGTGCTGCCTTCGGGTTGTCGCCCAGCTCCATGCCGTCGATGATGCCGGCGGCCAGCGCAATCACATTTTTCAGCGCGCCGCCGAGTTCCACTCCGATCACGTCATTGGTGGTGTAGACGCGGAAACTGCGGTTCATGAATGCGTCGCGCACCGTTCTGGCCAGCGCCGGATCGGAGGAGGCGGCCGCCACCGCGGTGGGAATCCCGCGCGCCGACTCTTCGGCGTGGCTCGGACCGGAAAGGACGGCGTAAGCGCTCGGCCCCAATATCTCCAAGGTGATTTCCCCGATGCGTTTCAGCGACTTCTCTTCAATTCCCTTGGCAACATTGACCAACAGATGGCGGCGCACCTGAAAATATGGATGAAAAGTGTTGAGAACGCCGCGTAAAAATTGTGTCGGCGTGGCCAGCACCACCATTTCAGCCGCGGCGACCGCTTTGCCCATGTCCGCCTCATAGCGGATCGAGTCGGGCAGCGGAACGCCGGGCAGAAACTTCCGGTTAACTCTTTTCGCCGCCAATTCCTCCAGATATTCCGGGAACGCGCCCCAGACTTTTACCGCATGTCCGTTTTCTGCCAATATTTTTGACAGCGCCGTGCCCCAGCCGCCGTCGCCAAGAATCGTTATATTCATTTTTACCCTCGCTTTTTTTCTAATATAGCACCGGTTGGCCTTTTGTAAATTTGCAAATCGCTTTTTTGATGATATATTAATCACATAACAACGGTTCAGGCGGTAAAATGAACGGATTGTCCGGTTCATCATCGCTGCGGAACACGATTAAAAAGGAAAAAGAAAATGGACAAAGCCACCAAGACCCAGTTGATCGAGAAGTATGCCCGCGCCAAAGGCGATTGCGGTTCCCCTGAAGTGCAGACCGCGCTGCTGACTTTCCGCATCCGCGAACTCACCGAGCATCTTCGCAGCAACCCGAAGGACAACAGCACCCGTCACGGTCTGCTCGCCATGGTCAGCCGCCGCAAGCGTCTGCTCGCCTATCTTGACCGTGAAAATCACGAGCGTTACCTTTCGCTCACGACCGAGCTTGATATCCGCCGCAAATAAGACGCGGATTGAAAAATCTGAGATGAGAGGTTCCGGCGGTAAAACGCCGGAACCTCTTTTTATATATGGAGTAATTTGAAAAAATTTAAATGTATGCTATATTAAAAACACAGTAGAAATTTTACATATTCCGCACAAAAAATTAGCGGAACGTATGATGAAAAGGAGGGTGTGTTATGGTTGTTAATAAGAAAATGCAGAAGCGTCCGGTGGAAAAAGGCGGAAAACGTCGTTATACCTTTACCTTTGAGGCGCCGGCCGGAAAGCACGTCTGTGTGGCCGGAGCGTTCAACGATTGGGATCCGGAGCAGAAGGTTCTTGATTACAAGAGCAGCAAAGGCGTCTATTCCGGCGTTGTCACACTGGAGCCGGGAACCTACGAGTATAAGTTTGTAATCGACGGCGAGTGGGTTCTGGATCCGAAAAATCCCAATTTTTCGCATAATGACTTCGGCACGCTTAACAGCAAGCTGATCGTTGAATAATCGGCGATCTGCTGTGATAAAGCGCAAAGAGACCCGGCAGTTATAATATTGTCGGGTTTTTTTTTGACATTATTTTCCAGCAGTGCTATATTGATTGCTTAGGACGCACAGGGGCGGAGTTCGGAGCCGCAGCAAAGAAAAAAAGAAAGCCAATGGCAGGTGATATTATGGGACAGATACAGTTGTACAATGTTGCGCCGCGCATACCGAAAGAGCTTAAATTTCTTGAAGAACTTTCATTCAATATCTGGTGGTGCTGGCACCCGCTGGCGGTGGAACTGTTTGTCCGCATCAGTCCGGCGATCTGGAGCGAAGTCGGCGGCAACAGCCGCGAATTTCTAAGCAAGGTGCCGCAGAGCCGGCTTGAAGAGTTGGCGAAGGACGAAATGTTCATCCAGCAGATGCAGGTGGTGGAGGACGAATTTCGCCGTCAGGTCAAGTCGAGCAGTACGAATATTGCCGACCGCAAGGTGGCTTATTTTTCACTTGAATTCGGTATTCACGAGAGCATCCGCCTCTATTCCGGCGGCCTCGGCGTGCTGGCCGGCGACCACCTCAAGGCCGCCAGCGACATGAATCTGCCGATCGTCGGCGTCGGCCTGCTGTATCGGCAGGGATATTTCCGGCAGTATATCGACCGCAACGGCTGGCAGATGGAACGCTACCCGGAAAATCTGCTGCACAATATGCCGCTGAACCGCGCCTATGACGCGTCAGGCTCGCCGATAACCATCTCCGTGCCGATCGCCGACCGCGAGCTGAAGGCGGCGGTGTGGATACTCTACGTCGGCAATGTGCCGCTGGTGCTGCTGGACACCGAGATACCGGAGAATCCGCCGGAATTCAGAGAAATCACATGGCGGTTGTACGGCGGCGACAAGCGCATGCGCATTCAGCAGGAGATACTGCTCGGCGTCGGCGGCTTCCGCGCACTGGTGGCGCTGGGATGCGAGCCGCCGTGCTGCCATATGAACGAGGGACACGCCGCGTTTCTGTCGATTGAGCGAATCGGCCATCTGGTCAGAAAATACAACTATGCTCCGAACGTGGCGCTGGAGATCGTCGGACGCAGCAACGTGTTCACCACGCATACGCCGGTCCCGGCCGGCAACGAAGTGTTCGCCATCGACCTGGCCCGCCAGTATCTGGCGCCGGTCTGCGCCGAGGCGCAACTTGATCTGACCCGGGTCATCAACTGGGGCATCCCGATCACGGAACGCAATACCGCCGGGGAAATGTCAATGACCATTCTCGGACTGCGCATGGCCGGATTCAGCAACGGCGTCAGCCGACTTCACGGCGAGGTCGCGCGGCAGATGTGGAAGCATCTGTGGCCGGGACGCGGAATCGATGAAATTCCGATCGACCACATCACCAACGGCGTTCACGTTCAAAGCTGGCTTTCCGTGCGCATGCAGCAGCTTTACAGCCGCTATTTCCACACCGGATGGCTGGACAACCCCGGCGACGAGACGATGGAATGCGGCGTGTGCGCGATTCCTGACGACGAATTGTGGACCGCTCACGAGGCCGGCCGGCATACGCTGGTCCGTCATGTGCGCCGCCGCCTGAAAGAATCATTGAACTATTATCAGATGGAGAATGACCGGCAGACGTTCTCCTCCCGTCAGGTGCTTGACCCCAACATTCTTACCGTGGGATTCGCGCGGCGCTTCGCCACTTACAAGCGCGGCAATCTGCTGCTGCGCAACCCGGAGCGGCTGCTGGCGCTGCTGCGCAACGACAGTCGGCCGATTCAGTTTATTTTCGCCGGCAAGGCGCATCCGGCCGACGACGGCGGAAAACGCATTATTCAGCAGATCATCAAATTCGGCAAGGACAACGGCGTGGCCGACCGGCTGATTATGCTGGAGGACTATGACATCGCGCTTGCCCGGCTGCTGGTACAGGGCGTGGACGTGTGGCTGAACAATCCGCGCCGTCCGCAGGAGGCAAGCGGAACCTCCGGCATGAAGGCCGCGATCAACGGCGTTCCGAACTGCAGCATCATGGACGGCTGGTGGGACGAGGCGTGGACGCCGGAGTGCGGCTGGGCGATTCCGAGCAATGAAAATTATGAAAATCCCGAAGATCAGGATAATTTTGAGAGTCAGGCGCTGTTCGATATTCTGGAAAAAGACATCATACCGAGTTTTTACGACCGGCAGTCGGACGATCTGCCGCATCGCTGGATTCATCTGATGAAAGGCTCGATCGCCATGTCGCTCGGCCGCTTCTCCAGCCGCCGGATGGTGGAGGACTACGACCGGAAATTTTATCGCAACGCGGTCGCAAAATATGAGGAACTCAGCGCCGACAACGGAGCTAAATCTGCGGCGCTGGTGGCTCAGAAGGAGCGGCTGGTCGCCAATTTCGACAAGCTGTGGATCGATCAGCCGGCGCTGGACCGCGATCTCAGCGAGCTGCATGTCGGCGATTCGTTCAAGGTGACCACAAAGGTCTACTTGAGTGACCTTGCGCCGGAGGAGGTGGATGTGGAGGTCTATTACGGACATGTCGACGCCCACAACGAAATAACTCAGAGCTTCTGCGAGTTTATGCGGCTTGAAAAAGAGTTGAGCAAAGGAAATTATCAATATTCGTGCGTGCTGAAATGTCGGCAGGCCGGCAGCTTCGGGCTGACCGCCCGGATTACGCCGGTGGGATATGACTGGGTGCACAGTGTGCCCGGATTCATGTGCTGGCCGAAATAACCGCCGCGGAGAGAGGGGTGTCAGGGATGAAAAACGAGAGAACAACCGCCGCCGACCGGTGGGAGTCCGACATGGGCGGCGTGGCGGCCGGAACAAGGCGCAAGCCGCGCATTCTGATCGTCACGCCTGAAATCACTTATCTGCCTGACGGCATGGGGAATATGGCTAACTCGCTGCGCGCAAAGGCCGGCGGGTTGGCGGACGTTTCGGCGTCGCTGGTATCGGCGCTTTATCGTCAGGGGGCCGATGTGCATGTGGCGCTGCCGAACTATCGGCGGATGTTTAACGTGGACGTCGGCAAATTCATTGGCAACGAGTTGCGCATGTACATGACGAATCTGTCCAACCACCGCATCCATCTGGCGGAGGACCGGATATTCTATTACCGTGACTCGGTGTACAGCAACTATTCCGATGATGCGCTAAGGTTTGCCATGGCGTTCCAGCGCGAAGTGATAAACAACATCATTCCGGCGGTGAATCCCGACCTGATCCACTGCAACGACTGGATGACCGGGCTGATCCCGGCATTCGCCCGCCGCATGGCCATTCCCTGTCTGTTCACGGTGCACAACATTCACACGCAGAAAATCTCGCTGGCCGACATCGAGGATCGCGGCATCGACGCCGCCGAGGTATTCAATGAGCTTTATTATGAATATCAGCCGGTGAATTACGAGGAAAGCCGCTCTAACAACAAAGTCAATCTGCTGGCCAGCGGAATATTTGCGGCGCACTTCATCAACACCGTAAGCCCGACGTTTCTGCGCGAAATTGTCGATGGCTGGCACAACTTCATTCCGGACAACATCAGAAACGAAATCCGGGCGAAATACAGCGCCGGCTGCGCGGTCGGCATCCTGAACGCGCCGGACGAGGGGGACAAGCCGGAGAGCGACGCCAACCTTGAAGTGGGTTATTCGGCGGCCGACCATCGCAACGGCAAGCTGCGCAATAAAATTGCGTTCCAGAGCAAAACCGGGCTGACGATCAATGACCGCGCACCGCTGTTTTTCTGGCCGAACCGTCTCGACCCGGTTCAGAAGGGGTGTCAGCTGCTCACCGACATATTGTACCGCATCATCTCCGACTATGCGTCCTCCGGGCTGCAGGTGGCGATTGTGGCGAACGGTGAATACCAGAAGTATTTCCGGCAGATCGTTGAATTTCACAACCTCTACGAACGGGTCACGGTGTGCGACTTTGACGATGCGCTTTCCCATCTCGGTTTTGCCGCCAGCGATTTTACACTGGTGCCGTCGCTGTTCGAGCCGTGCGGTCTGCCGCAGATGACTTGTCAGCTTTACGGTTCGCTGCCGATTGTTCACGACACCGGCGGACTGCATGACACGGTTGAGCATCTGAATCTCGGCGCTCACACCGGAAACGGTTTTGTGTTTGAAAATTATGACTCCAACGGTCTTTACTGGGCCATCGGCGAGGCGATGAAGTTCTATCATCTGCCGGACGACGAAAAGGAACGGGAGATCGCCAGAATCATGGAGCAGGGCGCCAGGCGTTTTACTCACGACGTTACCGCCGCCGGATATATCAACATCTATGAAAAGATGCTTCACCGTAAACTGGTAAGCCGCAGTTGACCGTTGGAGCTATCGGAAGAGGACGGATCAGGTGTTTGAACGCGTGAAAAATCAGCCCGCCGCGTTCGGCGGCGACGTATGGCTGAAGCCGTATGCCGGAAAAATCGCCGAACGGCGCGAGAGGATCGCGGCAACGGCTAAGCGGCTCTGCGGCAATCGGAGCAGTCTGGCGGATTTTGCGTCCGGTCATGAATTTTTCGGATTGCATCGAACCGCGGACGGCTGGGTGCTCCGGGAGTGGGCGCCGAACGCAACCGCGATACGGCTGGACGGCGACTGCAATAATTGGAGCGGCTCCGCCGCACGCTTCGCCTTCAAACGGATATCCGATTGGGGGGTGTGGGAACTGTCGCTTCCGGAAGACGCGCTGCATCACGGCGAGCATTATTTACTTGATATTGTCTGGCCGGGCGGATCGGGGAGGCGCATCCCGGCGTTCTGCCGCTGTGTCGATCAGGACGAGCGCACCAAGCTTTTCACTGCGGTGGTGTGGGCGCCGGAACAGCCGTACCGGTTCCGGCACAAGTCGCCGCGCCGGGGTGACGGAATGTTTGTCTACGAAGCCCATGTCGGAATGGCGCAGGAGGCGGAAAAAGTCGGCAGTTTCAATGAATTTACCGCTGAAACTTTGCCGAGGATCGTCGATTTGGGCTATGACACCATTCAGCTCATGGCGGTGATGAATCATCCGTACTACGGAAGTTTCGGTTATCATGTTTCCAATTTCTTCGCGGTGGCGCCCCGCTTCGGCACTCCTGACGACTTCAAATGTCTGGTGGACACCGCGCACGGAGCCGGAGTCAGGGTCATCATGGACGTGGTGCACTCCCATGCGGTGAAAAACGTCAATGAAGGCATCGCGCTTCAGGACGGCACCAGAACGCTTTATTTTCACGATGGCGCACGTGGCGAACACCCGGCGTGGGACTCGCTCTGCTTCGATTACGGCAAGGACGGCGTTCTTCATTTTCTGCTTTCAAACTGCCGGTTCTGGCTTGACGAATATCATATCGACGGCTTCAGATTTGACGGCGTTACCAGCATGCTGTACAAGCATCACGGCCTCGGACGGGCGTTTTCCGGGTATGACGAATATTTTTCCGACGCGGTTGACGAGGACGCCTACACCTATCTTGCCTTGGCCAATCAGGTGGTGCACGAGGTCGATCCGAACGCGGTGACGGTGGCCGAGGACGTCAGCGGCATGCCGGGGCTGGCGGCTCCGGGTTCCTCCGGCGGCTGCGGGTTCGACTACCGCATGGCAATGGGGGTTGCCGACTGCTGGTTCAAGCTGTTCGACCGTCCGGACGAAACATGGAATATGTGGACGCTCTGGCACGAGCTGACCAACCGGCGGGAAGACGAACGCACGGTGAGTTACGTCGAGTGTCACGATCAGGCGATTGTCGGCGGTCAGACCGCGATTTTCCGGATGATCGGTTCCGCAATGTATACCGGCATGTCGTGCGGCAGCGGCGATCTGCGGGTGGAGCGCGGAACGGCGCTTCACAAGATGGCCAGACTGATCAGCGCGGCGGCGGCCGGCAACGGATATTTGAATTTCATGGGCAATGAGTTCGGACACCCGGAATGGATTGATTTTCCGCGGGAGGGCAATAACTGGAGCTGTCATTATGCGCGGCGGCAGTGGAGTCTGGCGTCGAGGGATGACCTGCGTTATTCCGGGCTTAACCGTTTTGACCGCGCCATGGTCGAACTGCTGCGAACCGCCGATATTTACCGGACGGTCCCGCAGACGGTGACGATCGATGACGCACGCAAAATCATTGCTTTCGAGCGCGCCGGGTTGTGGTTTTTCTTCAACTTCAACTGCACCGAATCGTTTGCCGACCTTGATTTTATGGTACTTGAGGGAGAATATGTTCTGGCGCTGGATTCGGACAGCGGCGCTTTTGACGGATTCGGCCGGGTTAAGCCCGGACAGCATTATTTCACGGTCAGCGAGCCGCGCGGAAATGAACGGGTGAACCTGCTCCGTCTCTATCTGCCGAACCGCACGGCGCTGGTATTGAGGAGATTTGAACAATGAAGGCATCGGACAATATCGATTTCAGCAAAAGCGCCGACGGGCTGATTCCCGCAGTGGCGCAGGACGCCGAAACCCGCGAGGTTTTAATGGTGGCCTATGTCAACCGCGAGGCGCTGGAGGAAGCGATCCGGCTCGGCGAGGCGGTTTATTATTCCAGATCGCGCCGCGAACTGTGGCACAAGGGGGCGACCAGCGGACACGTTCAGAAAATCCGCGACATTCTGGTGGATTGCGACTGCGACACGATCATCTATCTGGTCGAACAAACCGGCGCAGCCTGTCATACCGGCAGCCGCAGTTGTTTTTTCCGCCGTCTCAAAGACGGCGCACTGGAAGAGGCGCGGTGAACTATGAGTTTTGACTGCGAACAGTTTGCCGCCGCGCTGGCTGCGGAATTTCCGCAGACGGCGGTGGAACGCGATGCCGCCTGGAAACATTTGACCACGCTTGGCGTCGGCGGCCGGATACCGCTGCTGCTGCGGCCTCTGGACGATGTTGAACTCGGCGCACTGCTGCGATTCTGCGTGGAGCGGAAGGTGAAATATTTCATTCTGGGCGGCGGAGCGAACGTTGCCGGAACGGATGACGACTTCGACGGTGTGGTCATAACCATGCGTCAGGGTGGCTTCACCAAGATATCGCGCGGACGCAATCACCTAAGCTGCGGCGTCGGTGTGGCGCTCGGTGCTCTGGCTCGTTATGCGGCCGAGTCCGGATTCGGCGGAATAACGGCGCTGGCCGGCATTCCGGGATCGGTCGGCGGCGCACTGCGGATGAACGCCGGAGCCGAAGGCCGGATGATCTCGGATTTCGTGGTTGACCTGAGCGGTGTGCTGGCGGACGGAACGCCGTGGTCGGCGCGGCGCGGCGAACTGGACTGGGGATACCGCAAAAGCAATATTCCGGAAAACGTGGTGTTGACTGCGGCGATTTTTGAATTGCCGTCGGCCGAACCGGAGCAGGCGGTGGCCGAACTGGAGGATTTTCTGGCGGCGCGGCGGCGGCGGGAGCCGGCCGGCAGATCGGCCGGGTGCGCGTTCCGCAACGCCGGAGCGGAGTCGGCCGGCCGATTGATCGACAAAGCCGGACTCAAGGAATTGTCGGCGGGCGGCGCGGCGGTAAGCGGCCGGCACGCTAATTTTGTAATGAACACCGGAAGCGCAAGCGAAAAGGATTTCGTTGAGCTGCTGGGCGAAATAAGAAAAAAAGTGGCGGAGACCAGCGGGATATATCTGCGTCCTGAAGTGGTGTTCGCAAGCAATGAAAGTCTGGAAAAGGTGATGAACGCGATAAAAGAGCCGGCGGTTTTGGTGCTGATGGGCGGAAATTCAAGCGAACGGGAAATTTCACTGCGGTCGGGTCAGGCAGTGGCGGAAGCGCTGGTGCGCGCCGGATACAATGTGGCAAGCGAGGATATTTCCGAATGCCGGATCAGTGACGCCATGCGCCGCGCGGATGTGGTTTTTCCCGCGCTGCACGGCGGATTCGGCGAGAACGGCGAACTCCAGAAATTGATGGAGGACGCGCACATCAGATTTGTCGGCTGCGGCAGCGAAGCCAGCCGGACGGTGATGGACAAAATCGCCAGCAAGACGGTGATGGATAAATGCGGGGTGACCACCGCGAAATGGGCGGTGGTGACGCCGGAAAACCGGAAATTCCCGGCGAATTTGAGTTTTCCGGTGGTGGTCAAGGCGCCGTGCGAGGGGTCAAGCGTCGGGATCAAGACCGCGTCCGGGCCGGAGGAGTGGGACAAGGTGGTGGCGGAGCTGTTTTCCTTCGGCGGCAGACTGCTGGTCGAGGAATTTGTCAAAGGAATTGAGATCAGCGTGCCGATTGTCAACGGCAAGGTGCTGCCGCCGGTGGAAATCCGGCCGCCGCACGGCTTCTACGATTATGACGCGAAATATATTTACAAAGGCGGTCATACCGAATATTTCTGTCCGGCGGAGAGCCTTGATGAAGAGTCGCTCAAAAAAGCGGCGCTTTATACCGAGCGGTTTTTCACAGCGGTCGGCGCAAAGCAGCTGCTGCGGGTTGATTTCATTGTTGACGCCGCCGGAGAACCGCATGCGCTGGAAGGCAACTCGCTGCCGGGATTCACGGCAACCAGTCTGGTGCCGAAATCTGCGAAAGTCGCCGGATTCACCTTTGAACGGCTTTGCGCCGAGCTGGTGCAGTCGGCATTGAAGACGGACGAATGCGGCGGGTCGCGGTAATCGGGTCCGGACCGGCCGGACTGTCGGCGGCGCGGGCGGCGGAGGAATGCGGCGCCGTTGTAACCGTCTTTGAAGCAAGGCGGAAAGTCGGTGCGAAACTGCTGGTGTCCGGCGCGGGGAAATGCAATTTCACCAATATACTGACGGCGGATGAACTGGCCTTGCGATTCGGCGGATCATGGCGTTTCATGATGCCGGCGCTGCGTCGGCTTCCGCCGGAAAAGCTGGTGGCGATGCTGGCGGAGCGGGGAGTTTCATCGCACTTGACGGACGGCTTCTTTTATTTTCCCGATTCTGAAAGCGCGGTTGATGTTCTCAATGCGCTGCGTCCTGGACGCGCCGTTTTTGAGACCGATGCGGCGGTAATCGACATATTGGTTTCGGGCGATGGAGCGGTGCGCGGAGTCCGCTGTGCCGACGGCCGCGAATTCGCCGCCGACGCGGTGGTGGCCGCCTGCGGCGGCGTGAGCTGGCCGCAGCTTGGCGATGTAAGCGGGGTGGTCTATCTGGCGGCGAAAAAACTTGGTCATCGCATTGTCAGTCCGTCGCCGGCGCTGGTGCAGCTTTCGCTGGACGGCAATCCGCTGGGGGGGCTGTCAGGGATGGTGCTGGATGACGCGGCGCTGACGTTCGGCAGACTTCACACCCGCGGAACGGTGCTATTCACCCATGACGGCATTTCCGGTCCGGCGGCGCTGGACATTTCCGGCGCGGTTCTGGCGGAAACTCCGCCTTCCGCCGTTCTGAAGCTGGCGTGGCGGGCGGAGATGGACTTTGAATGCTGGGAAAAATTCTTCATCGACGGCGGACGGACGGCGGGGCGCCGGCAGGCGGTCAATGTGCTCGGCGGACTTGTTCCGGTGCGGGCGGCGGCGCTGCTGGCAGTCATGGCCGGAATGGAGCCGGGAACGCTGATTTCGGAATTGACGTCGCCGGTGCGCCGGAAGCTGTCGCATCTGCTGGCGGAGATGGAGTTTCGGCCGCGCGGCGGCGGCGACTGGACGAAGGCGATGGCCACCCGCGGCGGAATTGATCTGCACGACATATCGTCCGGCAGTCTTGAGAGTAAATTAATACGCAATCTGTTTTTTGCCGGAGAAATGGTCGATCTTGACGGTCCGTGCGGCGGATACAATATCCAGTGGGCCTGCTCTTCCGGTTTTTTGGCCGGACGAAATGCGGCGGCGGGTTGCTAAAAAACACTTTGCGGTGTATATTATAGACAATGCTAAAACGGGAAACGGTTCAAGGAGATTGTGACTATGGCAACGATTCATCCCAGCGCGGTGATTTCCCCCGGCGCGCAGCTTGCCGACAGCGTTGAAGTCGGTCCTCTGTGTTTTATCGGGCCCAATGTAAAGATCGGCGCGCACACCAGACTGCTGGCGCAGTGCCACATCACCGGACACACCGAGATCGGGGAGGGGAACACCTTTTACCCGTTCGCCACCGTCGGAACGCTGGGGCAGGACTTCCACGCCAGCGAGAAGACGCTCTCCTATGTCCGCATCGGAGACGGCAACATCTTCCGCGAAGCCTCCACCGTTCACGCCGGAACCGAAGACGGCACCGAGACGGTGATCGGCTCGAACTGCATGTTCATGAACTGTGCGCACGTCGGCCACAACGTCAAGGTCGGCAACGGCGTGATTCTGGTCAGCTCGGCGGTGCTGGGCGGCCATTCACAGGTCATGGACCACGCGATTCTCTCCGGGCTGGTGGCGGTTCATCAGTTCTGCAAAGTCGGGCGCTATGTGATGCTTTCCGGCGGTTCGGTGTTCAGCAAGGACATTCCCCCGTTCATGATGGCCGAGGGGCGCAACGGCGGCATCAAGATGGTCAATGTCATCGGCATGCAGCGTGCCGGATTTTCTCAGGAGAGCATACGGGCCATGCGCGACGTGTTCAAGCTATTCGTCCGTTCCGGGCTTAACATCTCCAACGCGCTGGCGAAAATAAAGAGCGACGTTCCGCAACTGCCGGAAGTGCTTGAATTTATTGAATTCTGCGAGACCTCGAAACGCGGCGTGCTATGCTCGCGCGAAGGACATCGCGACTGATTGTTTTTCTGCATTAAGAAAGAGAAAAAATGAACAAACTTGTCAAGAATCCGAAATTCGCAGGCCGCCGCGGTCCGGTGGTGCTGGTAATTCTCGACGGCGTCGGGTTCGGCAAATACGCCGAAGGCGATGCGGTCAAAAACGCTTCAAAACCGGAACTCGACCGGCTGATGGCCACCTGTCCGTGGACCAAGCTTAAAGCTCACGGCACCGCCGTCGGCATGCCGAGCGACGCCGATATGGGCAACAGCGAAGTCGGCCACAACGCCATGGGCGCCGGCCGGGTGTTCTCTCAGGGCGCCAAACTGGTGGAGGACGCGGTTGTCTCCGGCAAACTGTTTGAGGGCGAGACTTGGAAAAAGCTGGTTGACAACGCGGTGAAAAACAATTCGACGCTGCATTTCATCGGACTTTTTTCCGACGGCAACGTCCACAGCAATATTTCCCATCTTCGCGCCATGCTTGAGCACGCGAAAGCCGCCGGCGTGAAACGCGCCCGCATCCATGCGCTGCTCGACGGGCGCGACGTGCCGGAAACCAGTGCGCTGGAATACATTAAGCCGTTTGAGGAATTTCTGAGCGGACTCAACCGCTCCGGCGTCGATTACCGCATCGCTTCCGGCGGCGGCCGCATGGTCATCACCATGGACCGCTACGGCGCCAACTGGGACATGGTCCGGCGCGGCTGGGAGACCCACGTTCACGGCAACGGCGACTTTTTCAAGTCGGCGACGGAGGCGGTGGAAACGCTGCGCAAAAAGACCGGCGCAATCGATCAGGATCTGCCGCCGTTCGTCATCAGCGATGACGGTCATACTCCGGTGGGACCGGTCATGGACAACGATTCGGTGATCTATTTCAACTTCCGCGGCGACCGCGCGCTGGAAATCACCGCCGCGTTTGAACAGGACGATTTTGATAAATTCAATCGCGGACGCCGCCCCAAAGTGATGTACGCCGGCATGATGGAGTATGACGGCGACACCCATGCGCCAAAGTTGTTCCTGGTAAATCCGCCGGAAATCGACCGCACGTTGGGTGAATTTCTCTGCAATACCGGAATCCATCAGCTTGCGATCAGCGAGACTCAGAAATTCGGTCACGTCACCTATTTCTTCAACGGCAACCGGTCTGGAAAGTTCAACGCGGCGCTGGAGGATTACGTTGAGATTCGTTCGGATATTGTTCCGTTTGAGCAGCGTCCGTGGATGAAGGCCGCGGAGATCACCGATGCGGTGACGGCCGCGATTCAGTCCGGCAAATACGGCATGATCCGGCTCAATTTCGCCAACGGCGACATGGTTGGCCACACCGGTATTTATCAGGCGGTTCTGGTGGCGATCGAAACGCTGGACATCTGCGTTCAGCGCATCCGCTGCGCGGTTGAGGCCGCCGGCGGCGTGATGGTGGTTACCGCCGACCACGGCAATTCCGACGATATGTACGAACATACCAAAAGCGGCGAAGTCAAGATGGAAGACGGGCGTCCCGCCAGAAAGACCAGTCATTCGCTGAATCCGGTTCCGTGCATTGTTTATGACCCGGAAAGCAAGGGCGAATACACCAGCGAGCTGAAGACCGGTCTCGGAATCAGCAGTATCGCAGCCACCTGTATTGAGCTTCTTGGATATCAGGCGCCGGACTTTTACGATCCGAGCGTGCTGAATTTCAAGTAGCGCAAAACGGTAAATCGGTTCAAAGACCGGACGGAGCAACTCCGTCCGGTCTTTTTTTTGCGGGATAATCGGTCGTTTTTATATTTTTTTCGCATAAAAGAGCGAAGTGTCAGGTTGCCTTACCACAATCCCTGTATATATTATACCCTGAGTCCGTGAAAGAAATGAATAAAAAAGGGGCGTAAAAATAGAAAAACCTGTTGATAAACAGTATATTATGATTACTTAATTCAACCATATAAAGTTTAACCCAACAGGTGAATAGTGAT
>JAQUTL010000009.1 GCA_028709805.1 Victivallaceae bacterium | reverse complement strand
TGAACGGATAAACCACTATCGACGGCAGCACAGCCACTTTCCCGTCGCGCCGGTATTTTGCGCCCGGCATGTCGTGAAAGCGCACATAAGGAACTTTTGCCGCTTCCTCAAACACATGCACCGCCGTAAGGAACGGAACGCAATATGAGTTCTTACCAAGTGCTGATTTTTATGGGCGAGACTTTCCCTTATGTGGCGTGGGCGGTTATATCGGCGGTTGTGCTGTTTCTGGTTGTCCGCGACCGTTACAACCGCAGACTCAAGCTTGTTACGTCCGGCGAGGAGGCCGCGATAAATGAATTGCGCCGGAGGGGAGCGGTTTCCGAGAGCGAGGCGATACGGCTGTCCGGCGCCTGCAATTCCCTGCCTGCCGTCGATGAGGTTGCGCCGGTTCCCGACATCGGGCTGCGGATCGCGGCGGCGCTCAATGGCGCAAACTCGGGATGTGGCGGCGCGAGCGCGGCGAGGGCGAATTTACGATTCGGAACTCCGACTGCGCTTTTGTGGAAATCGCGGTGGACACCAAAAACAACCGCGTCCGGCTCGGCGGCATGGCGCGGAACACCGCCCCGTAGCCATCTTTTCTCTGCCGGCGGCGTCGCCATTCCCGCGGGGGGCAGGGCTTGCCGCTACCGTTTCATGACCGGAACCTTTACCCAGCCCGACGCCGATTCCGTGAATTCCCGGCAGCTGAAACAGTAGATGACGACTTTTTTGCCTTTCAGCCATTCCGGGTTTTTCGCCGCTTTGCGATAGAGGTTGACGCGCACCGCCGTTGCCGCCGAACCCTTTACGCCGATACGCTCCACCGGCATGCCGATGCGTGCGGCAATCGCCTCGCACAGCCCGGAATTTTCGGCAAGCATGTCGCCGCCGGTTGAGAAAATCAGCGTATGACTGTCTCCGATGACCAGCACCGGGCTGGCATCGTCAAACACATTTTCCTGAACGGTATCCAGCGTGACGTTCTCGGTCTCCGGCGCGGCCGGCGAAAGCGATCTGGCCAGGTCGCCGGAAATCTTCGCGTCGCTTTGTTTCACGGTATATTGGCGGTCGCCGTGCAAAGCAATCCGTTTGGCCAGCTCGTCGGCCACCGGCGCGATCCCGGCCGGACTCCAGTGCGCGTCGGTTCGACAGTAAGCACCGCAATTTGCGGTGTTCAGAAACAGTTCGGCCGGATCAAGCAGTTCGATTCCCTGTTTGCGCAATTCGTCGTATAACGGCCTCAGGCAGACCATCGCGTCGCCCGGCTTCAGATTCCCGAACGGGCAAATCGCGGCTTTCGGCGGAACCGGAACCACGATCAGACGGATGTTCAACTCCTTCAACTGATTGTTGAAATCCGTCAGCGCGGCGACCGGATCGGCGTTTTGCGGCTTGGCGCTTTTCGACACCGCAACGACTTTTCCTCCGGCCAGCTCCCCCCTCGACAGATGCTCCAGCTCATTTTTGGAATACAAAACGCCGTTGTCCGCCTTCCACGTAATGGTACTCGGCGCGGCTTCCGGCAGAACGTCTTTGGCGATTTGAGCGACATCCGCCGCTCCGGCGGAAACGGTGAACGCGGCCACCGCCGCGCCGATTAATTTAATCAGCAGATTTTTCATGAATATTGCACTCCAGATTATTGTTGTAAAACCCCCCAGCACGGCTCGGCCAGCAGCAATGTTTCGTCGTCGAATTCACTGCGGGTCCAGCTGCCGTATTCGGCCTCGGCTTCGCTCCACGGCTCAAGGCGAATGGTCACCCTGCTGCCGGGGCGCAGTTTGGCGGCGGCGGTCCACACATTGTCGCGCATGCTTGCCGCGTAAACCAGCGCCTGTTCGGTCCCGCCGTCGATGTCGCCCAGATGAAGGCTCATCACATGATCCTTGTAGGGGGCGGAAAACGGGCGCGGAACCGGCGTTGCGTCCAAAACAACGGCAGTGACCACGCGCGGTTCGTCCGGCGTCATAAAGCTGTCGGGCGGAACTTCTCCCAGCGTCAGATCTATCATCTTCCAGTCGCCGTTGGCCAGCTCCCGGCAGGCAAACTCCCAGATCACCGTTTTCTTCCCGGCGAGGCGGTCGCGGCCGCGCTTCAGCTCGTTGGCCAGCAGCTGACGGGTGGCGAACGCGCCGGAGTCGTTGCGCAGAATGGCGTCAATCGGACGGTTCAATTTTGCGCCGAGCGTTTCGGCAAGTCCGCCGCCGGCTCCCCAGTTCATGGCGTCGAGCGAATAGATGTTGGCAAAGCTGTCGCCCAGAAGCAGAACGTCGGAGGAGCGGCGGGGGGATGGCGCGTTGTCGGAGATCAGCGCTTTTTCCTGCGGAAAACAGCGGGTGACGTCGGCCATCTTCAGCATCGCGGCAATGTCGCCGGCGTTCCGGACTTCGCGGCGGCGGTCGGGCGTTGCGTTGCCGCTTGCGCCGTCAACGGCCTGCGCGAGGCGGGCGGCCGCTATCTCCATTCCAAGCGGCGTCCAGTGCGTGTCCGTCTTCAGATAGGTGTCGGTTCCGGCGGCGCGGAGCGATCCGAACTCTCCGGTAAGATCAACCACCGTGACGCCGGACGCCTCCAGCTTCTCTTTAAATTCCGCAAACGACGGATTCTGCAACGGCACCCGAGTGCCGCCGAGTTTGTCCGCATAGATCATCGGCTTCACCGGCACCGGCAGCAGAATAAGACGGATGCCGCGCTCCCTTAATTGACGGTCAAAATCCAATACGGCGTTGACCGGGTTCGGCTGAACGCCTTTCATCGTGCGTTTGCGGAGTGTTTCCTGACGCAGAAAACCGGGGTTGATAAGATAGTCGAAGTCGCCGGAGAAGAAGAGCCAGCCGTCATTGCCGACGATCACCTTCTCGTTGCCGGTGTGGAGAGCCGCGGTCATAAATCGCTGAACGTCGGACAGCAGAAGCCGGCGCAGAAGCGACGTGTCTTCAATCGCAGTCTCATACGCCTTGATGGTTTTCTGCACATTTTCCGCCCTGCGCCATTCACCGAACGGCTGATGGTAGAACATTTGCACACACGGATAAATTCCGATGAACAGCAGAAAAAACAGCGTCAACGCCCATTGTTTGGTGCGCGACACCTCGGTGCTGCCGATTTCAATATTGGCGATCTCCTCGCGGGAGAGCCGGATTTTATTATTCTCGTCCATGATCAGCTCTCCTTAAAATATAAAGTAAATGAACGGGTTGTAACTTTGCGTCGTCAATGCGGCCAGCGCGATCAGAAATACCAGAACGCACCAGACGAGTTTTGACCACGACAGTTTTTTTGTGAAATCCCAGCTTTGCGGCAACGCCCACACCACAACCGCCGCCAGAATGAAATTCATGAGGTAGTAGGGGTTGTAGACCAGACCGCGCATCACCGAGCCGGAGCCGGTCACCGCGGTCCAGCCGAACATGCTGCCGAGGTAGCGCCATGCGTCCGGCAGGGTGTCGGCTCGGAAAAACACCCAGGCGATCAGCACGATGAAAAAGGTGATGGCAATCTGCAGCGGCTTCGGAAATTTACGGTAGATGCTCTCCTTCCCCTGCGCCCGCTCAAATGCCAGATAGCCGCCGTGAATACCGCCCCAGATCAGAAAGTTCCAGCTTGCGCCGTGCCACAATCCGCCGAGCAGCATCACCAGCGCAAGGTTGATGTAGGTGCGCACGTTGCCTTTGCGGTTGCCGCCGAGCGGGATGTAAAGATAGTCCTTGAGCCAGGTGGACAGCGAAATGTGCCACCTGCGCCAGAATTCGGTGATGGAGGTTGACTTGTACGGCGAGTCGAAATTCTTGGCGAACACGAACCCGAACATCAGCGCCAGACCGATTGCCATGTCCGAGTAGCCGGCGAAGTCGAAATATATCTGAAAGGCGTAGGCGACGGCGCCGTACCAGGCGTCGAACACATCGATTGCGCCCGCGCCGAACGCGGTGTCGGCGATTTTGCCGCAGGGGTTGGCCAGCAGGATTTTTTTGCCCATGCCGAGCATGAAAAAAGTGATGCCGCGCGTGAACTTTTCCATGGTGTGCGTCCGGCTGCGCAGCTGATCCGCGACCTCCTGAAAACGGATGATCGGCCCGGCCACCAGTTGCGGAAACATCGCCACATAGCACGCATAGTCGATCCAGTTGTGGACGACCTTGGCGTCGCCGCGATAAACGTCGATTGCATAGCTCATGCTCTGGAAGGTGTAGAAGCTGATTCCCAGCGGCAGCACGATGCGCCAGAAGCCGACGAACTGTGCGGCGGGGATGCCCATCGCGGTCATCAGCGCATTGTAGTTTTCAATTCCGAAGTTGAAGTATTTGAAGAAACCGAGAATGGCGAGGTCGCAGACAACGGAAATTGTGACGAAGAGTTTTTTTCGGGCCGGATATTTCTCCATCATCAGGCCGTTGGTATAGTCCACCGTGGTATTGAACGCCATCAGCAGACAGAAATACGGATTGGCCCAGCCGTAGAAGAGATAGCTGAACAGCGTCAGCACAAGGTGTTTCCATTTGCGCGGACTTATGTAATAGCACAGCAGCACCGCCGGCAGAAAGAAAAATAAAAACAGATAACTTGAAAATACCATCGGCAATCTCTCACTGATAAATTGTTATGTTTGGGATGGACAGCACGGTTCCGGGTTTTCCGGCGACTTCGATCCTGAGCCGGGATGTCCCGGCCGGGATTTTACAGATTACTGGGATATGGCTGAATTTTTCATAGCACTGCGGTATCTCGGCAGCGGCGCCGTTGAGAATGAAATTCGCCGGCGAACCGGCGGCCAGACAGGTCGGAATCACGGCGACGGCATCACGGGTCGGATCCCAGCCCGGTTCGTCGACATCGGCGACAATATCTTTTCCTGTGCTGGAAATGGCGAACAGATTCTGGTTGTTCAGCCAGTTGAACGCCGTCGAACCCGGCGGCGTATTGCTTTTTACCTCATATACCGCTACTGACCCCTTCCCGGAGAGCAGCATGGCACTCCGATCCATTTCCCGGATGTTGTTGAAGCGTATGGCGGCGAGAAGATGGTGCGTTCCTTGCACCAGCACCATTACTTGTTTTCCGGCAAGTATGTGTTCGGCGTCCGAAAACAGTTGCTGTATTCCTGTTGTCATCGGTCCATGACCGCCGCTGCGGTAAGACATAATGCCCATGTTCAGCTTTGAAGCAAGCAGAGTCGGAAACGAATCCGGGAATGACATCGGTGTCTGGATAAAGGAATTTCCGAAGACCAGCACCGGCGATTCCGGATCCGGATTGATTTCTTTTCCGTCATACAGCACCTTGCGGCATTTATAGGCGGCATCCGGCCGGTTTTCTCCGATATCGCAGTTGACCGGATAACGGTACTCGGCGGCATCGCCGTACACATGAGGAGCCTGAATGATGGAGAACAAATTCGAGTCAAGATTTTCAGGAAAACCGTAGCGGGACAGCCGGCGCGCGATCATATCGGTCAGCACGTCCTGCGCGGTGTCGGACGGATGGCGGTTGTCCGGGAAGAAAAACGGCCACGGGAAGCGGTTGTAATTCCGGATCAGTTCATCGGCGATATAAACAGCCTCCACGCCGTTCTCCGAAAGCTGTTTCACCAGTTCCGCTGACTGGAAGTCCGGGATGTCCCGGAAATCCTTGTTGATGACGCGGGCCGAGATGGAATAGCTATCCGGAATTATGGCCACAATGAGCTGACAGCCGTTTGCTTCCAGAACATCCCGCAGCGCGGTGACGGCCGCCATTTTGTCGGCTGGAAGCGTGACGGAGGCCGGAATCAGCATATGGCTGCGGGGAAGACACCAGAACGAGTTATCCACGTTTCGCCATACGATGCCGTTGACGCGGTTGAAGCCGTCGGCGTCTTTAGTTTGTTCGTCCCGCCACTTTTGCGTGAATTCGCGGTTGAGTTCCGCTTTGTCGGCTTCGTCGTATTGAGCGAGCAGGCGTTTCATCTCCGCAAGGTCGTCCGCGATTGCAGCAGTCTGCAATCTTCGCAGTTCAGCCGGCACCGGAGGATTTATTTGCCGGTCGAAGATCGAAACATACTTGTCTCCGCCGCCGAGGAAAAATATTCCCGACGCGGGAGCGGCCGGAATGGCGTCCGCAAAGTTGCCGATTTTCGACACCCCGGCAACGTAGTAGCTCTCCAGTGTGAACAGATTCAGATCGTCGGCCTGCTGGGTTGTTTTTTGTTCGTCGGAGAGCCGGGTGAACGGAACAACGAGGCACCTCACCTTGTCGCCGGCTTTAAGTCCTTTGGTTCCCATGAGCTTATAGCCGGAAAACGCCTCGAGTATCGCTGAAAACTCTTTCGGACACGGCTCTCCGCGTATGATTGAATTACCGACAAAGCGGCAGACAAACCGGCAATCCGGGTAGTCGGACTTTGCCGGATCGGGAATCGCGGAGCATTCCTCCAGGGTTCCTTCAACAATCGTCAGCCCGTCATGCGACAGATCGTCGTTAAGTCTTGTAACGGTCAGGCTTTCAAGGGTAATATCGCCGGAAATCCGGATCATGGGGCGGAACCCCGGCAGGTCGTCCCTGAACCGGACAACGGTCGACACCGTTTTCCGTTCTCCTTTTGCCACATTTTCCGTTTGCTGTTCCCGCAAGGCGCCCGGCGAGTAAAGGCCGTATCGGTAAACGCCGACGCTTACCCTGGATTCCGGTGCATCGGATTTTTCCGGCACGCTCACGGTCAACTCCAGCAGATATTCCCGGCTTTCCGGCGTGACAAATGGACCATACATTGTCACCGTTTGCCCGGTCGAGGCGAAAAAGTGACCGTTGCGTTCGCCGGTGACGCAGTCCGCCGGAATTGAGGCCCACTCGATGAGCCAGTCCGCCGGCGACTGGATTTTTTCGCAATCAATGCCGATTTCCCGCAGATGCGGCAATGCGGACCGATAAGGCTTTTCTTTTGTCAGCCGGGTGAAGTCGCTTGCCGCCGCAACTTCTGCGCGTTCCGGCGGGGCGGGTGGAGTTGTAGTCGCGGCGTTGCCGCAGAGCACCGCCGACAGAACCGCAAATATCGCAAACAGGGCTCTCAGCATTGCTCCCCCCGTTTTCCCGTATTCATTCTTATGGAATCCTTCAGGTTGGAAAAAGTTAAAGATCATATTACATTAGTTCTTTTTGGGCCTTTGTCAAGCGGAGCAGACGATATAACCGGCAACCCGCGCGGTCGTTTGGCACTGCAATGTGCGCCGCCCGGCGGCGGCAAATATGCGCGGCGTCAATAATCGGTGATGCTGTTGTCGGAAAGGTCGATTACCGTGGTTCCTTTGTTGGTCAGCATGTAGCGCAAATGGGAGGAGGTGTACAGCGCGTTGCGGTCGGTTGAGTCTCCGACGTGGCCGTCGCCGTAGCCGATGTTTCCGATGCCGTTGTGCATATCGATCAAGCCGCCGGTCATGGCGGAAATGCGGTCGAACCGGCTGTACTGGTTGCCGGTGACCCAGCCGGTTTCGTCGCCGTCGATATAGCCGGGGCCGAGGACGCAGTCGAGCAGCAGCAGGTAGGTCGATGCCTTGGTGCAGGAGCCGAGATTCACATAGCACGGAATGCCCCACGCCGCGGTGTCGTTGTCCCGGACGCCGCGTTTCTCAAAAGTTTCCTCCGCGTAGCCGTAGTCGTTCGACGCCAGTTCGGCATCGGAAAAATACACTGCACCATAACAGCCGCCCTGCGCGTAGCGGTTGGTCTCCACGTTGCTGGGACACAGCGTGACCTTGCGGTTGTTCGGTTTAATATATTCCTCCTCCGGGCCGGTCAATCCGAGAATCGACGGCATGTCGCCGACCCGATACCACTGCCAGCCGTTTTTACCGAACGGATTTATCCAGCCGTTGCCGCTGGCCGCATAAATTTGAAATCCCTGAACGTTTTGCCGGATGTTGCCGCTGCAGGCCGCCCGGTTCGCCATTTCCCTGGCGCGCGCCAGACTCGGAAGCAGCATTGCGGCAAGTATCGCGATAATTGCGATTACAACCAGAAGTTCGATCAATGTAAAGCGGCTTTTCATCGGGGCGATATTCCTTTCTTGAATCCATGGTGTAAACGGATTGCCGGTCAGTTACTGTTGTTGTGGGCTTCCAGCGCGTCGGCGAAGAAGTCGGCCACCACGTCCCAGCTGTCCGGCCGGTGCGTCGGGTCTTTGGCCAGCATCGCGTCCACGAAAGAAGCGACCTGCGGGCTGAACAAACCCATTTTCTCGGTCAACGGCAGCGGAGACTGCTCAAGCTGCATTTTCAGCACCAGATCAATGTCGGTGCCGGGGAACGGCGGATCGCCGGAGAACATCTCGTACAGTGTGGCGCCGAAGCTGTAGATGTCGGATAACGGGCCCATGGCGGCGAAGTCGCCCCGAATCACTTCCGGAGGCGCGTAAAGCGGCGTGGCCATGAGTTCACACGGTTCGACTTTGTGGAAGCGGGCCAGTCCGAGATCCGCCAGTTTGGGCGTGCGTGAATGTTGTAGTATGATGTTTGCCGGCTTGATGTCGCCGTGAATCAACCCCTTGCGCGCCCAGGCGTAGGCCATGGCCTGCGCGATGGCGGCGGCGATTCGCAGTGTTTCGGCGTAGGGCAGCGCGCCCTCGCGGTCGATCAGGTTTTCCACCGACGGTCCTTCGATCAATTCCATGGCGAAGTAGAAATTCCCGCTCTCCATGCGTCCGGCGGCCACCGCCTGAACGATGTTCGGGTGGTTCAGTTTTGCCACCGCCCGGGCCTCTTTGAAAAACATCGGAACGCCCTGCGGATCGGCGAGGTTTTCCTCCATCATGATTTTCAGCGCCACTTCGCGGCCGAGGCCGATCTGTCTGGCGAGGAACACCACGCCGTTGTTGCCGCGGCCGATTTCGGCGAGCATCTGAAAATCGTCGATGCAGCCGCCGGTGAAGTCGCCGGCCAGATGTTTTCCGCATCCGGGACAGACGCCTTCAAACTCCGGAACAGCCACGGAGTCGATGCCGGTTTTGCATTTTGGACAGGTAACGATCATTTTGCATATTCTCCGCTTGTAATAATAACACTTCATCTTTCGCTTTTCAACCCGGGACGGTCGGAAAAGTGCGGTTTAAATTTGCCAAACGCGTTGCGGAGGCCTATATTAATAAAAACACACTTCAGGAATTGTCAAAATATGAATGAACGGGAAAAAATGCTGGCGGAATGCCGGCAGATTGTGGTCAAAGCCGGAACCCGGCTGCTGACCGATCCGGAGCTTATTCCGGTGTTGATAAAGGGAATTGTGAAGCTCCGCAACGCCGGATACCGGGTGCTGCTGGTTTCGTCGGGCGCGGTGGGGACGGGGATCAAGATGCTGGGGCTTTCCGAGCGGCCGCGCAAACTGGCCGACATTCAGATGCTGGCGGCGCTGGGGCAGGGGCGGCTGATGGAGTTTTACAATGAGGTTTGCGAGAAAGAGGGATTTTTCGCCGCCCAGCTGCTGCTCACCCGCGCCGATTTGCACCATCGGGAGCGTTATCTCAACGTCAAGAACTGTATTGACAGTTTGTGGAACCGCGGCATTCTGCCGATTGTGAACGAGAATGACTCGGTGTCGGTCGACGAGCTAAAATTCAGTGACAACGACATTCTTTCCGGCATGCTCGCCGCCATGACCAAAAGCGAGCTGACCATTATTCTCACCACCGAAAGCGGTCTGCGCAAGCGCAACGAGGACGGCAAACTCGGCCGGCGTATCAGCGTGGTGAAGGAACTTACTTCCGAGATCATGGGCAACGCCGGCGGAACCGATAATTCGACATTTTCCATCGGCGGCATGTCCAGCAAACTGCACGCGGCCGAACTGGTCACCCGCGCCGGAAACTACTGCGTCATTGCCGACGGGCGCGATCCGGACGTGCTGGGGAAGATCATCGGCGGCGAGGATGTCGGCACGCTGTTCATGCCCCCGGTCGGCGTGCGGGTCAGCGGTCTCAAACTCTGGATACGCGACTTCAGCAAGGTCATGGGGCGGCTGATCATTGATGACGGCGCGGCCCGGGCGCTTCGCGAGCGCGGCGCCAGTCTTCTGCCCGCCGGAATCCGCCGGGTGGTCGGGTATTTCGAGGCCGGAGACACGGTGGAGATTGTGCGCACTTCCGGCGAGGTGGTCGCCTACGGAATTTCCAATTTTTCCAGTGCGAAATGCGTCGAGATACAGGGGCTTCACGGCAATGCCGCCGAGGTGCTGATCGGCAAGAACGCGCCGGAAGAGGTCGTTCACCGCGACAAGTTGACTTTGCGCGCATGAATTTTTACATAAAAACCTACGGCTGCCAGATGAACGAGCGCGACTCCGAAGCGCTTTCCGGCATGCTCGCCGCCCGGGGGTGGACCCGGACCGAACGCGAGGATGACGCCCGTCTGCTTATCTTCAACACCTGCAGCGTCCGCGATCAGGCGGAGCGCAAGGCGCTCGGTAAAATCATGCACATGAAAAAGCTGAAGCGGCGGAATGAAGACATCATCATCGGCGTGATCGGCTGTATGGCGCAGCGCATGGGCGACGAACTGTTCACCGAGTTGCCGCATATCGATTTCGTGCTTGGCACCGGACAGCTTCACGAGCTGCCTGATCTGGTCGCGCAGCTGGTCGAGGAGCGCGGTGTAGTACACCGCGCAATGCTCACCGGATATTCGGACGACGTGCTTTCCGGCATGTCCGCCCACTGTTTTGATGAAAACACGCCTCCGGTTTTCGGCTCGGTGGCGATCACCCGCGGCTGCAACCGGTTCTGCTCCTACTGCATTGTGCCTTACGTCCGCGGACGCGAGATCAGCCGTCCGGCGGATGACGTGATCGCGGAGATCGGGCAGCTTGCCGCCCGCGGTGTGCGGGAAATATTGCTGCTCGGGCAGAACGTCGCCGCGTTCGGGCTGAACGGGGTGTTGACGCCGCCGCCGGAGGACGTGTCGCCGTTTGCCGAACTTCTGGAGCGGGCGGCCGGAGTGGAAGGCATCGCCCGCATCCGTTTCACTTCGCCGTATCCGACATATTTTTCACAGCGGTTGATCGACACGATTGCCGCCGAACCCAAGATTTGCCGGGCGATCCATCTGCCGGTGCAGTCCGGTTCGGACCGCATCCTGAAAGCGATGAACCGTCAGTATACCGCCGTGAGTTATCTGGAAATCGTGAACCGGCTGAAGCGCGCGGTTCCGGGAATCTGTTTTTCCACCGACGTGATCGTCGGCTTTCCCGGCGAGACGGAAGAGGATTTTGCCGCCACCCGCGCGCTGATGGAGGAGGTCGGGTTCGACAACGCCTTCATCTTCAAATATTCGCCGCGCCGCGGCACCGTGTCGGCAAAACATGAGGACTCGGTGGCGATGGAGGACAAGGAGCGGCGCAACCAGCTGCTTTTGGACGATCTTGCGGCCCGCAGTCTGCGTCACAATCTGGCGCTGATCGGGCGGCGTGTCGAGGTTTTGGCCGAGGGGCCGAGCGCCCGAAATCCGCAGCGCTGGTGCGGTAAAACCTCCACCGCGAAAACCGTTTTTTTCGCCCCGATTCCCGGTGTCAATCCGGGCGATATGGTGACGCTTGAGATTGCGCGCGCCACCCACATGTCGCTGTTTGCCGGCAACATCAGCGATCTTCCCGACAACGAATAAGCTCGTTGTTCAGTTCCGTTTCAGGTCAGCGCGGAACGCCGCGGCCTCCGCCAGAAAATCCGGCGCGGGGGACTCGAACGAAAGCCGCTTTCCCGCCGTGTTGCGCAGCGTCAGCTTACGCGCATGCAGCGCCTGACGCGGCAGAATGAGTTTTTTGCGGTCTTCCGTTGTCAGCTCATCCGTGCGGTTGCGGAGAAAAATGGTGTCGTCCGGGCCGTAAAGTTTGTCGCCGACCAGCGGAAAACCGAGCGAAAACAGCGTTGCCCGGATCTGGTGGGTTCGCCCGGTCGCAAGAATTGCCTCGACCAGTGAAAATTCCGTTGTTCGTGCCAGCGGCCGCAGTTTGGTCTTTGCGGTCTGTGCCGACGGCGACGACGGCGCCGCGACAAATCTCCGCTTTTTTCTCACCGTGCTTTCGGGATCGTATTCGATGAAGCCGTCCGCGTCGCGTTCGGACGCAAAGTCTCCGTACACCAGCGCGGTGTAGGTCTTCTCCATTTGCGGGAGCTGTTTTGCGTAGAACGCGGCGGCCTGACTGGTTCTTGCGGCCAGAACCAGCCCGGAGGTCTCGCGGTCAAGCCGGTTCACCAGATAGATCGCGCCGTAGCGCCGCATCAGCTGAAACCATAACGTGTTATGGTAAAACGGTCCGGCAGGGTGGCACGGCAGATTGCCGGACTTGTCAACCACCAGCAGCGAGTCGTCCTCGTAAACGATGGAATATTGGCTGTCCACCGGAGGCTCGGCAAGCTCCCCCACATGATATTCAATAATGTCGCCGGGTTCCGGCACCGTGTCGGGAGCCGTCTTTCCGCCGTTCAGAGTGATGACGCCGGAGATGATCCTGTCGCGCCATTCATCTTTGCTGTGGTAGGTGAAGCGTCCGGCCAGAAATTCAAGCAGGGTGCCGGCGCGATCGGTGACTTTCGTGCAGACGATCCGGTGTTCAAGCTCAGGATAAGTCGGCATTGTATTCAAAGAGCACCGCTTCTTCATCGCAGTGTTCACGCTTGGCGCACAGCATGCAGTCGCTCCATATCTTCTCCGGGAACATGGTTTTTTCCACCTTGGAGAAGCCGGAGGCGATGAAGAATCCGGACTGATAGGTCAAAGCAAAGAGTTTGAACCGTTCAAAGTTTTCCTTGAGCCGCTCCACCGCCGCCGTCAACAGCATCCTGCCGATGCCGCGGCCCTGAAATTCCGGCTTGACCGCCAGACTGCGCACCTCAAACAGGCGGTTCCCGAAATCGCGGACCGCCATGCAGCCGACAATGTCGTTTCCATCAGCGCATACCGTGAAGTTGCCGAGATAGTAGCGGATGTCGGCCTCGGTCCGCGGCAGCACAATCTGCTTTACCGCGTAAAAGGCCAGCAGCCGGAAGATTTGCGGAACATCCGCTTCACTCGCCGGTCTTACCGTCAACTGGCGCGCTGGCGTCATTTGCCGTCTCCTGTTGCTTGGGCGGTTCGATTATCTGCCCCATGGCGCGGAATTTGTTATAACGGTTTTCCATCAGCGCCTTGCCGGAAAGCTGACGGAGTTCGCCAAGATTCCGGGTGAGCGCGGCGTGCAGATTGGCCGCTGCCGCGGTGTAGTCGCGATGGGCGCCGCCGGGCGGTTCCGGGATTACTTCGTCGGCCACGCCGAGCCGCAGCAGATCCTGCGCGGTAAGGCTGAGCGCTTCGGCGGCGGTTTCGGCATAGCGGCGGTCTTTCCAGAGGATGGCGGCGCATCCCTCCGGCGTGATTACCGAATAATAGGCGTTTTCCATTACCAGCACCCGGTTGCCGACTCCGATGCCGATCGCCCCGCCGGAGCCGCCCTCGCCGATGATCACCGAAATGACCGGTACGCGAAGGCTGAACATGTCGTGCATGTTCAGCGCGATCGCCTCGCCGATGTGCCGTTCCTCGCTGGCGATGCCGGGGAATGCTCCGGGGGTGTCGATCATTGTGATGACCGGCAGTCCGGCGTTGTCGGCGATATGCATAAGACGCAGCGCCTTGCGGTATCCCTCCGGGTGGGGCCAGCCGAAATTGCGCAGCATGTTGGTTTTTACGTCGCGCCCCTTCTGGGTGCCGATGACCATGACTTTTTTGCCGTCGATCTTGGCGAAGCCGCCGACTATGGCATGGTCGTCTCCGAAGCGCCGGTCGCCGTGAAGTTCGACGAAGTCGGTGAAAATAGCCTCAATGTAGTCCAGCGTGTACGGCCGCTCCGGATGGCGGGCCAGCTGAACCCGCTGCCACGGCGTCAACGAGCCGAATATCTCGGCAACGGTGTCGGCCAGTCGTTTCTTCAACAGAACCAGCTCGTTGCTCATGTCCATGCCGCCGGAGGCGCTCAAAGCCTCCCATTCTTCGATCTTGTGTTTGATTTCGGCGATCGGTTTTTCAAATTCGAGGTATATTTCAGCCATGGTGGATTTCCTGTGTCGGGTCAGTCGATTATTTTTACCTTGGTTCCGCCGGGAATGTAGAGATACAGCTCCTCGATATCCGGGTTGGCGAGCCGGATGCTTCCTTCGCGGAACTCGTCCTGCGGATCGGCCGCCCAGCAGCCGTGAATGCCGGCGTCGCTGTTCTTGAATCCCATGAAATGGGTTCCGTACGGCCCGGAGCGTTCGCCGCCGGAGCCGATCTTGCGCTTTTTGGAAAACGGCAGCAGATATTCGCCGGTGCGCGGCGCGTGCGTCGAGCTGACGCCGATCTTATATACCTTGAACAGTTCGTCGCCGTCGTATACCGCCAGCAGCCGGGACTTGAGGGAAATCTCGATCCGCCATTTTGCGTTGTAGGCGGTCAGCTTGTCGCCGATGGAGATGTGGTCGTCATTTTCTTCAAGTCCGTTGACCTTGCGCAGCAGGAACATTGACATGTCGTTGTAACGGTTGGCGATGCCTTTGAGCGTATCGCCGCTTTTGACGGTGTGGACCGTGTTTTTGTCGCACGGGATGCGCTGCATCATGATTGCGATGTCGGCCTCGCCCAGCGGCGCGGCGGCGGCGGCCCATTCCGGTGTGAACGGCGAAAACTGTTTAACCAGCGCGAGCGCGTGCTGTCTGGCGGCGACAAAGTCGCTCTTCGCCAGTGCGTTGGCGACGCGGGCGGCCAGCGCTTTCTGCTCGTCGTTGAAATTGGCTTCTGCGGCGGCGGCGCCCGGCGTGGCTGCCGACTCCGCGGACGTATTTTCGCCGCCGGGAGTGCCGGCCTGAGTCTGATCGTTCTGCTGCGGCGTTTCTCCGGCCGATCCCTCGTCGCCGGGGCGCAGCAGCATAAGCAGCATAATCAGCAGCGCGGCAAATATGACGGTGAAAACCCACCGGCGTCGCCGATTGGCAACCGGAATCAGCACTTTTGGTTCATCGCGGTCGAAATTGTAGTCGAATCCCATAACATTCCTTTCCGAGCGGCCTGCCCTGGAGGCATTACGCCGCTAATATACACTCCGGCGGTTGCTATTCAATGCCGGACCGGTAAAAATCAGCACATATTTTCCTGATCGTTTTCGCTGAAACTGATGGCGTTCAGCCCTGTTTCCGGCGAAAGCACGCGGTGCAGATCGGCCGGAATCAGCTCAAGGATCATTTCGCAGGTGGCGGTGACGTAGGCCTTCAGCAGGTGACCGCCGTAGATGCGGTGCCCGCGGTCGGCGATGGTGACGTGGGCGTGCAGATGCGGCTCGCCGTCTACGCACATGAGACTGCCGGACATCGAGGTGAATTCATAGGTTCCGGGAAAATAGTTAGTGCGGTATTCGGCGCTTTCGGTGTGGTAAAACGCCAGCGTGACGCGGCGCACCGCGCCGATTCCGCTGAGTTTCGCGAACCGGAGGTTTTCATTTTTTGCGAGCAGCCGCAGCGTTTCGGTGACTTCCTCGCCCGGATCGATGCGCAGCACTATATAATGATCGAATTTCTGATATTCCATGATTCCCGTCTCCAGATGAATAGTGTTTAAAATATAACACCGCAAACGATTTATTCAAGCCGTTCCCGCGGGTTTGTCCAAACGTGTCCGACCCGAGCCGGACTTTACCGGCGGCGGATCGGGCGCGGCGGACGCGACTTGACGCGGTTCAAAGCTGTTCAAGCTCTTTTTTCAGTGTCTCAAGTTTTTCCGCATCGCGTTCCCATTGCGCGGTGATGACCTCAATTCGCTCCTCAACGTCGGCGAGTTCGCACCGGAGCGCGCTGTAGTCCGTCACCTGCCCCCGGCCGGACAGCAGCGCGATTATCTCGTCCCGCCGCTTCTCCTTCACCTCCAGTTCGGCTTCGGCTTTCGCCACCGCGGTTTCAAGCTTTTTTCTGAGCGGAGCGATTCTGGCCCGTTCCGCCGCTTTCTGGCGGCGGCGCTCTTTTGCGTCAATCTGACCGGTGGTCGCGGCCGCTTTTTCCGCCGTCGCCGCCGCCGGCTCTTTCGATTGCTGTTCGGCGGCCGACTTTTCCATATAATAGTCGTAATTGCCGAAATATTTGCGCAGCGACCGTTTGCCCACCGCGAAAATTGTTTCGGCGCAGCCGCGGATAAATTCAATGTCATGGCTGACGAAGCATACGGTCCCCTTGTACGAGCGCACCATGTCCTGAAGCATTTCCCGCGCGGCGAGGTCAAGGTGGGTGGTCGGTTCGTCCAGCACCAGCAGGTTGGGCGGGTTGACGAATATTCTGGCGAAGCACAGCCGTATCTTTTCACCGCCGGAGAGCACGCCGCAGAGTTTTTCCTGGTCGCTGCCGGAGAACCCGAAACTGCCGATCAGGCTGGGAAGTGCGGCCGGATTGAAATCGCGCGAACATGCTGCGCGCACCACGTCGTAGACCGACATCCCGGCGGGGAGCAGGTCTGCGAACTCCTGCGCCTGATAGCCGACGATGATGTTGTGGCCGAGGACGACTTTTCCCTGCTGCGGTGTCAATGCTCCGGTCAAAAGCTTGAGCAGCGTGGTCTTGCCCATGCCGTTGTAGCCGATGAAGGCGACTTTTTCGCCGCAGTCGATCTGGAAGTCGGCGTCGGCCACAACCGGGTCGGCCGGATTGTAGCCGAAAGTTACATGTTCAAACCGGACGGCTTCGGTGCCGCACGGCGGCGGTTCCGGGAAACGGATCGCACCGCGATAGCTGAGATCGTCGGAAATTACCGTCACGTCGCTCAGCCGGTCAAGCTGTTTGATCCACGCCTGCGCCTGACTGGCCTTGCTGCTTTTGTAGCGGAAGCGTTCAATGTTGCGTTCAAGGTCTTTACGCCGTTTGTCGATGTTCTTCTTCGCGGCCTCCTGAGTGATCCGGCGCGCCTCGCGCTCCCGGCGGTAGTAGTCGTAGCCGCCATTGTAGCGTGTGGCTACGCCGGAGGACAGCTCCAGCGTTACGTCGGTAAGTTTTTCCAGCATGAACCGGTCATGCGAGATCAGCAGCAGCGTGCCTTTGAACGATTTCAGGAATTTGCACAGCCACTCCACGGCCGGAACGTCAAGATAGTTGGAGGGTTCGTCCAGCAGCAGCACGTCCGGGTCGGAGATCAGGGTCTTGGCCAGGGTGGCGCGCATCTGCCAGCCGCCGGAGAAGTCGTTCAGCGGCCGGGGCAGCGCTTCCGGCGCAAAACCGAGACTGCACAGCGCCGCCTCCGCCTCGTTGTGCAGACGGTATCCGCCGAGATGTTCAAACTCGGTTTGAAGATGACCGAGTCTGGCGAGGTCGTCCTCCTCCGGCGCGCCGTCCGCCAGACGGTGTTCGATTTCGGCGATTTCGCCTTTGATGTCGCCCAGAGAAGAGAGCGCGTCGGCGGTGTAGTCGGCCACCGGGATTGCGAGCGCCGAACTTTCGAGCTGCTGGCGCAGATAGCCGACACGCAGCCGTTTCGGCATGGCGATGGTTCCCTTGTCCGGCGTGAGCGTTCCGATAATCAGATTGAAGATGGTGGTTTTGCCGGCGCCGTTCGGCCCGACCAGCCCGACCCGTTCGCCGGGATTGATCCGGAACGTCACATTGTTCAGAATGGTGCGGTCCGCGAAATTTTTTTCTACGTTGAAGAAGTCTATCATGGTTCGATCAGTATGCGGAATCCCACGTCGCTGTCATTGCCGTAGGAATATCCTGATGAGGCGCATATTATTGAAAAGCGCCCGGTGTTGAAGCTGCCGCCCTTGATCGGAACGCTGTTGGCCGGCGCGCCGGAACTGGAGGGCAGACACATTTCACGTACATTTCCGGCCATGTCCACCGCGCCGTATATGGAGCGGTCTTCCGGGAACGACCCGACCGGCGCGCCGTTCGGAAAGCGCGTTGCCTCGGGATTTTCGCCGGAGAGCGATTTGTCCGGAGAATACTCGTTACCCCACACAAAAGTGCGGCCGTCCACGCCGCGCGCCGCCTTTTCCCACTCCAGCACGGAGGGGAGCCGACAGCGGACGCCGTTTTTTTCGCCGTACCACCGGCAGTATGCTTCGGCGGCGGCGTAATTAATTCCGATCACCGGCATATTGTCGGAAAACGGCGGTTTGACGGCGCCGTCGGCGGCGAAGAGCGGCATCAAAACCCGTTCCGAATCCGAAAACATATGGAGCGGCATAAACTTTTTTCTCTCTGCATCGGTTGAAAGCGTGTTGAAAAACTCGCGGTATTCCGCGAAAGTCACCTCTTTCCGGCCGATGAAGAAATCAGGTAGTTCGGCTTCGGCGAAGAGTCCGTCGCCGAGTTCAAATCCGAATTTGAACTTAGACTCCGGCACCGGCACCGTGCCGGGAGGGATCGCCGGCGGAGCGAAAGTCCGCGTCAGCGCCGTTCCCGGAGCCAGGATCAGCGGATATACTGCGACCGTTTCCTGCCGGCTGTCCGCCTCCACCGCGATTCCGGCGGCCGGCAGCGCGCCTTCCACCGTGGTTCCGCCGCCGATCACCGAATATTCTCCGGTTTCGGGGTTCACCCGGCGGATGGTCAGGTCGCAGTTCTCACCGTTGAAGGTCACAAACGCTTCGCTGGAGGCCTCCTCCCGCACCCGCTGCATGAGTTCGGGATTGGCCGCGTCCAGCATTGCCAGCAGTTTGGGGTGGCGCGACGATATCTGTTCGAGCAGCTCGCGCACGCCTTCGCGGTTGTCGGCCTGAAGTTTGAATTCGAGGCGGCGCAGAAATATCGCGGCGCGTTCCGTGTCGATTGCGCCGGTGGCGGCGCCGGACCCTTCGATCTGAGAAAGCAGATCAAGCGCCACGTTGTAGCGGCTCTCCGCTTCGCCGGCCTCTTTGCCGAGTTCGTTGCGGATCCGTCTGAACTCCTCGTACGGGATCATGCCGCCAGCACCGGAACGCTCAAGTATGGCGCGGCGCTCGTCGAGCAGGGCGGAAGCGTGCGCCAGCGCTCTGTCGCCGTCGGCGGTGTTGACGCGGATCAGTTCCCACAGCGGCGTGCCGCGCAGAGTGGCGAAAACGGTGATGGTCAGCGCGGCCGCCAGCACGGTGAAGAACACCAGCAGAATTCCGAGCGGCAGCGACGGCCTGCGCTGACAGTATTTCAGCAGCCGGTAGCCCCGTTTGGACGAATATGCCGTCACCGGCATGTTTTCCCGGTAGTTCCTGACGTCCGCGATCAGACTTTGCGCATCGGCATAGCGGTTGGCCGGATCGCCGGACATTGCCTTCATGCAGATGGCTTCAAGCTCTATTGGAATATTCAGTTTGGGATTCCGGCGGCGCGGCGGTACAATGTCGCCGTTGACGCATTTCTGAAGGATTTCCTCCATTGGCAGCGCGGGTGGAAACGGCGACTTCTCACGGGTGAGGATGGCGTAAAGAATTGCGCCGAGGCTGTAGATGTCCGATCTTTCGTCGAGTTCATCGAATTTTCCCGCCGCCTGTTCCGGCGACATGAACGCCGGCGTGCCGCGCAATGTGCCGCCGGGTGAAACGTCATTGTCGTTTTCGTTCCCGGCGTCCGGCGTGATGGTCTCCGGCAGATCGAGCTTGCCGCCCTTTTCGCCGGAATCCTTTTCGGCGTGATATTTCGCCATGCCCCAGTCCATCAGCAGCACCTCGCCGAAGTTGCCGAGCATGATGTTGGCCGGTTTGAGGTCGCGGTGGATGACGCCTTTACTGTGGGCGAACCCGACCGCGTTGCAGACTGCCACGAAAATGTCCAGCAAAGCGTTCAGTGAGTATTTTTCAAGATGCGCCGGGGAGCCGGCGGCGAGTTTTTCCAGCACGCCGCGCAGGTTTTCGCCCTCGACCAGTTTCATGGAAAAATATACGCCGGCGTCGTCCAGCACGCCGATCTGATGAATGGGCACAACGTTGGGGTGGTCGATCTGGGCGGCGGTGCGGGCCTCGCGGATCAGGCTGTCGATATATTTCGGGTCGGTGCGATATCCCGGGCGCAGCAGTTTAACCGCCATTGTCCGGTTCAGTCCGGTGTCGCGGACGGCGAAGACCGTTCCCACTCCGCCCATTCCCACCGTGCGGCATTCTGAAAATTCGGAAAAGTTGCGGCGCAGTCCGGCGTGAAGTATGGTGCGGACCTCTTCCGTCGACAGCCGCCGCCCGTCGGTTTCCGACGGTACGGTGGTGGTCAGCAGGGAGGCTTCATCACCTGATTTGTCGTTGTGTTCCTCGAACGCGCTCATGACCTTTTCCGTTCAGATGCCGTTTATTTTCTCGCACTCTGTTTTTTTGTGAGATCGCGGACGGCGGGGAAAAGCGTATTCATCTTTTCGATAAAGTCGCCGTAATATTCCGAACCCGGCTTTTTGCCGAGACCGATGACGGTTGCGGCTTCGGCGGCGAAGTTGGCGGGAAACAGCGCGACGCGGGCCTCTTCTTTGGTGTTGAAGTCGAATTTTTCGACCGCCACCACCACGCCGGCGAATTCTCCCTGCCTGGTCAGCACAAAGTCACCCGGCGCCGCCGGAAGTTCGCTTGAGCGGCCTCCGGCGTTGCGGATGATCATGAACGACGGATGTTCGGCCGCTTCAATCGAAATGCGCGAATCCAGCAGTGCGCTTTCGGTTCCGGGCGAGGTGCGCTTGAACAAATAGAGGTCTTTGATGCCGCGTTGTTTGACGGCGTCTCCGGAGATCACCGGCAGCGGTTTTGCGGCGGAGGTGTTGACCTCCAGCAGCGCCACCCGCGGGTCGAATTGTGCGCTCAGCAGTGTCTGCGGGGTGCAGATTTCCGGAGCCGCCCGGTCCGCGGGACCCACCGAATACTCCAGATCGTAAACTTTGGCGTACGGCGAGTTGGTGTTTTCCATCTCGGTCATGGTCAAAAGTTCTCCGGCCACAAAGCGGCGGCCGTTGCATTCAAGCTCCGGCAGATAGCTGGTGACTTCGGCGGTATGGTCGACCAGCGTCCGCCGGTCGGCGAGTTTCAGGATGACGGTGCGTACGCTGCCGGCGTAGCAGAGCATTACGTCGCTGCGCAGATCGGCTTCGGCCTTGATAAGTTTTTCGCGGGCGGCGTCGAGTTCAGCGGAGTTGGCGGCAAGTTTCTCGCGGGTCGTTGCAAGTTCGACCTCCTTGACCTTGAGTCCGTTGATTTCGGTGCGTGCGCTGGAAAGGTCTCCGACCGCCCGCTTGAGCACGGTCTGGAGGCTGGACACCTGGCGTTTCGCGTCAGCGAGTTCGATCTCTCCGGCGGTGGCTTCGCGGCGGATGCGTTCAAGCTGGCCGCGGGCGTCGGCGAGTTCCTTTTCGGTGGTGGCGAGTTTTCCGCCGGTGAATGAGAGTTGAAGCTGGGCTTTTTTCACGTCATCGGCGTAGGCGCCGGCTTCACCCCGGGTGGAGACCAGTTCCTTGCGGGCGGCGTCGAGTTCCTCGTGTTTGCGGGCGAGGTCGGCCTTGGCCCGGTTGAGCACCGCGATCTGCGCGGCGAGGTCGGCCTGGGTGGCTGAGAGTTTGGTGTCGGCCTCGGTCGCGGTGGCGGCGAGCCGTTGTTCGGTGGCGATCAGTTTTTCCTCCACCGCCAGCTTGGCGCGTTCGGCGGCGGTCAGCGCGTTGCCGGTTTCGACGGCTTTGGCGCGCAGTATTGCCAGTTCGCGTTCGGAGTCGGCCAGTTTCCCGGCCTCGGCTTCGGCGGCGGCTTTGAGATATGCGGCGTCCTCGCCGGAACTTTTCGCCTCAAGCCGGAGCATCTCGTATTTGACCTTCATGGCGTCGAGTTCGCGCTTGAGGTCGGCGGCTGAAAGTTCGCCGTATTTTTCATCCGGCAGCGACGCCGTTTTTTCGACTTCGGCGGCGGTTACGCTGTTCTGGGCAAGCTGTCTGGTGAGTTCGTTGAGTTTTGCCGTCTCTTCGGCGGTCAACGGACGGTTGCGCCTGAGCTCCTGAAGCTGTCGGCGGGCTGATTCGAGTTCCGCGTTGCGGTCTGCGAGCTGTTCGGCCAGTACCGCCACGGTTCTGCCTTCGGCGTCGGCGTTGCCGCCGATATTCCGCTGCGGGCCGTCAAGCCCGAGGATCAGCGTCATCATCGACAGGACGATGAAGTCGCAGATCACAATTAAGATTGATTTATTCACGTTGCCGGCCTTTCCGCGGTTACTTCACCGCGTTCAACAGTTTGCGCTTCGCCGGATAAAGGACCGAGACGTGCAGGATTACGCTGAAAATAATTCCGAGCAGCGTGGTGGAATACGCGATGAGCAGGCTCGATTCACGGCTGAACGCGATCACCATGAAGCTGGAGACGGTGCCGAAGAGTCCGAGATAAAGCGGCAGGTCGAAGAAGATCGCGGCGTTGTCCAGCCGTTTCAGCTTCAGCGACACGTCTCCTGCCGAGCGCATCACGCCGGCGGTCACCAGCGCCGCCGCGCCCAGCACCGCGATCTGCAGACAGATCATGGTGGCGAAAATCCCGAAAACCAGATATCCGATCATTTCGCGGCGGGCGGAGGCGCTCTGCGCACTGTTTTCCGCCACTTCGCCCATGATTGACTCCACGCTGCGCGGATTGTTCACAAATATTCCATGAAACGCATCGTTGTAAATATACACCGCCAGCAGCACGCCGAACACCAGAAGCGTCAGTGACACCACGGCCGCGATGCCGGCCACCGGAGATTTTTCATTGCTCATAATTCTGCTCCCTTTTTGCCTTTGTTTTTTATTCACCGTCATAAAGTACATTGAAAAGCCGTTGCAGTCAAGGCTCCAACCGACAAAATATCGTTTGATTGCTTGCATTATGCCGCGCTTCAAGTTACATTATATAGACAGACAATCGCGGGAAACGGTTCGCCGTCGTCCGAAAAGAGAAAAGGAAAATGAAAAATGAGCAGTAAAAATTACAAAATCGCCGTTATTCCAGGCGACGGCACCGGCCCCGAAGTGGTGGCCGAAGCACTGAAGGTCGTCGATGCGGCCGCGAAAAGATACGGGTTTTCAATCGACAAAACCGCTTTTGAATGGGGCGGCGAACATTATCTCGCCACCGGCGAGGTCCTGCCGGACAACGCGGCCGACACCCTCCGTAAATTTGACGCGGTGCTGCTCGGCGCCATCGGCAGCCCGAAAGTGAAGCCCGGCATCCTGGAAAAAGGGATTCTGCTCCGTCTCCGCTTTGAACTCGATCAGTACATCAACCTGCGGCCGGTAAAACTCTATCCCGGCGTCGAGACCCCGCTCGCCAACAAGGGATGCGAAGACATCGACTATGTGGTCGTCCGCGAAAACACCGGCGGCATCTACACCGGAATCGGCGGCTGCGCCCAGAAGGGAACGGTCAACGAGGTGGCGGTGCAGGAGATGGTTTACAACTATATGCAGGTGGAGCGCTGTGTGCGCTTCGCCTTCGAGACCGCGAAGAAGCGTCATCAGTCCGCTCCGTGGCGCGGTCTTTCCGCCGAGGAGCGCGCGGCCGGACGCATCGGTCAGGTCACGCTTTGCGGCAAAACCAACGTTCTGACCTTTGTCTTCGACCTTTGGGAGCGCGTCTTCTATAAGGTCGCGGAAGAATATCCGGAAATCAAGCCGAACTACTGCCATGTGGACGCCACCACCATGTGGATGGTCAAGAACCCCGAGTGGTTTGACGTTATCGTCACCTGCAACATTTTCGGCGACATCATCACCGATCTCGGCGCCATGACTCAGGGCGGCATGGGCGTTTCAGCCGGCGGCAATCTGAATCCGAACGGCGTCAGCATGTTCGAGCCGATCGGCGGCTCCGCGCCCAAATACACCGGTCTGAATGTGATCAACCCGGTGGCGGCGATTCTCGCCGGCGCCATGTTGCTGGAGTATCTCGGCGAAACCGCGGCGGCCGCGGCCATTGAAGCGTCGGTGGCCGTGGTCACCGGAACCAAGATGAAATCACAGGCCGCCGGCAAGATGGGATATTCCACCTCGGAGGTGGGTGATCTGGTGGTCGCCAACCTGAAATGAAGCCGGGAGTCCGGTGCGCATGACCGTGGAGGTAAAGACGATGGAGGATTTTCCCGCGCTGCGAGCGGGCGGCTTCGTCGCCTTTGCCGGCGGTTTTTATGCCGAGGGTCTGCCGGCCGGCCGGGTGGATGAACTGTGCGGATTGTGCGTCGGCGGATTTTCCGACCGGTCGGCCTTGATAAAAGACTCCCGCGGAACCACTGCGGGAATCGCGGACTCCGGCGTTGGAAAGGTGTTCGTAAAAATTTTCAACGCCTATTCATGGCAGCGGCGGCTGCGCCGTTTTTTTGTAACGCCGCGGCCGTTTATCGCGCTGCGGGCCACGGAGCGGCTTCAGATGATCGTTCCGGTGCCGGAACTGCTGCTGGCGCTGCGGCTGGGGCGGGAAACGCACGCTATCGTTACCCGCGCCTATTCTTCTCCGCTGATCGCGGCGGAGCAGCCGGAGTATGTGGCGGGGAATATCGGCATTTTCGCCGGAGACCTGGCGAAGACGATCAACCGGATGCACGCCGCCGGTGTTTATCACGGCGATCTGAAGTTTCATAACATCCTGCTTCGGACAATGGCGGACGGCGGCTGTAAGACCGGAGTATTTGATTTTGACGGCACGCGGTTTATGACCGGTCCGGTTGACGGGCGTCGCCGCTGCCGCGAGTGGGCCAGAATTATTTCAAGCTGCATCCGGCTTGGCATCGGCGATTTTCGCGAGGAGTTCATCGCCGCGGCCGGCGGGCTGGATCGCGGACTGTTGAACGTTGAACTCGACCGTTTTTTTGTTAAGGAGGCCGGAAAAAAATGAGTGCCGCCGATATTGCGAGGGTTCCGGAAGCCATCGGGTATGAGTTCAAAGACCGGGGGCTGCTGCGCGAGGCGTTGACCCATCGGTCGTATGCGTCGGAGGCGCAGCTTAAATATGACAACCAGCGGCTGGAATTTCTCGGTGACGCTGTGCTGGAGATCATTATCAGCGAGTACGTTTACCGGCTGCTGCCGGACGCCACCGAGGGGGCGATGACCAAACTGCGGTCGGCGCTGGCTCAGGAGCCGGCTTTGGCCCGGATGTCGCGTCTGTTCGGCCTGGGTGACTTTCTGCTTATGGGGCGCGGAGAACAGGAGGTCGGCGGCGAAAACCGCGACTCCACTTTATGCGACCTGTTCGAGGCGGTGCTCGGCGCCGTTTATCTGGACGGCGGGCTGGAGGCGGCGCGCGAGTTCGCCCTCCGCGCGGTGACCGCCGCTTTCCCGGAGCCGGAAAAATTGCTGGTGATGCTGAATCCGAAGGGAACGCTTCAGGAATTCACCCAGCATAAATGGGGGGAGACGCCGCAGTATGCACTGGTGGACCGGCAGGGACCGGATCACTGCCGGGAGTTTACCTGCAAAGTCTCCGCCGCCGGAATCGAGGCGCTCGGCAGCGGAGCCAGCCGCCGGCTGGCCGAGGGGGAAGCCGCAAGAAAACTGATCGGCATGATTGCGGAAACCGATCCGTCGATCAAAGATTTTATCTGAAAAAACGGGGGGATGGGAAAATGGGAAACAAAATACCGGAAATACTGATCGTCGGGCCGAATCCGTCGTGGCAGAAGACCATGTTGTTCGATGAATTCAAAGTCAACGCGGTGAACCGGGCGTCCGGCATGACGGTGTTCGCCTCCGGAAAAGGGATCAACGCCGCCCGCGCCGCGGCAACGTGGAATCAGGCGACCGCCCGGGTTCTGGAGTTCGCCGGCGGCGAAAACGGCCGGAACCTGACCGCCCGGCTTCAGGCCGACAATATCGCTCATGTCACGGTGAAAACCAAAAGCGAGACCCGTTCCTGCACCACCTGTCTGGACGCCTCCGGCGGCATGACCGAACTTATTGAGCCGTCCACCCCGGTTTCGGCCGACGAACTTGCCGAATATATGGCGTTTTTCCGTGAACTTGCGCCGCGCGTCTCCGGAGTCATCGCCTGCGGCACCGCTCCCGGCAACGAAACCGGAGCCTTTTATCTGGCGCTTTCAAGGGAGACGGCGTTTATCAAGTGTCCGCCGCTGCTGCTGGACGGCGGCCCCGGCGTGGAGCCGATGCTTGAATCCGGCAAAACTTCATGTCTGAAAGTCAATGCCGAGGAGCTGCGGGCGCTGGCCAAGTCTTTTGAGCCGGACGCCACGCTGCCGGATATGCTTGCCGTAGTGCGCGAACACTTCGGTCTGGAAATGGCCGCAGTTACCGACGGACCGCGTCCGGCATATCTCGCCACCGCCGGCGGAGTCTGGCAATACACGCTGCCGCCGCTGAAGAAAATGGTCAATCCGCTGGGGTCGGGCGACAGCTGCAACGGCGTGTTCTGGACCGAAATATTGCGCGGCACCGCTCCCGATCTGGCGTTCCGGTTCGCATTGTCCGCCGCCTCGGCCAACTGTCTGACCTTGTTCTGCGGACAGTTCCCGGTGGCCGACGCCGCCACGATTTTTGCCGATATAAAGGTGGATAAACTTTAATCCATATTCAAACAGGGAGGACAGGAAAATGACGACATTGGGAACAGCTTTGACCGCAGGGGCCAAAAAAGTTATGCTGCTCGGCGCCGGAGAGCTCGGCAAGGAAGTTATCATCGAACTGATGCGTTTCGGCGTTGAGGTGGTGGCGGTTGACCGCTATCCGAATGCGCCCGGCATGCAGGTGGCGCACCGCGCCTATACGGTAAATATGCTCGATGGAGCAAAACTCCGCGAAGTGATCGAAAAAGAAAAGCCCGACCTTGTCGTTCCCGAGGTGGAAGCCATCGCCACGCCCGAACTGCTGAAACTGGAGAGCGAAGGATATACCGTGATTCCGCGCGCCCGTGCCGCGTTCCTCACCATGAACCGTGAAGGCATACGCCGGCTGGCCGCCGAGGAACTTGGTCTGCCAACCTCGAAATACCGCTTTGCCTCCACTTATGAGGAGTTTCAGAGCGCGATTGCGGAGATCGGGCTGCCGTGCGTGGTGAAACCGATCATGAGTTCATCCGGACACGGACAGAGTACGGTGAAGCGTCCTGGCGAGGTGTTTCCGGCGTGGGAGAACGCCCAGACCGGCGGCCGCGCCGGAGCCGGGAAAGTGATTGTCGAGGGATTTGTCGATTTCGACTACGAGATTACAATGCTGACCGTCCGGCACGCCGGCGGCACCAGCTTTCTGGAACCGGTCGGTCACCATCAGGTCAACGGCGACTACCGCGAGTCGTGGCAGCCGCAGGCGATGACTCCGGCGGCGCTGGAAAAGGCGCATGACATTGCCGCGAAGATTACCGGCGCGCTCGGCGGACACGGCATCTTCGGCGTCGAACTGTTCATCAAGGGCGACGACGTGATTTTTTCCGAAGTCTCGCCGCGTCCGCACGACACCGGAATGGTGACAATGATCTCTCAGGACCTTTCCGAATTTGCGCTGCATGCCCGCGCCATTCTTGATCTGCCGATACCGAATATCGCGTTTCACGGGCCGTCGGCCAGTGTGGCGGTGGTGGCGGAGGGGCACAGTCACAATGTGCGTTTTGGAAACCTCGAAAAGGTTCTGGCCGAGCCGGACACCGCCATGCGGATCTTCGGCAAAGAGACCGTGGACGGTCATCGCCGGGTCGGGGTGCTGCTGGCGCGTGACAAGAGCGTCGAGGCCGCCAAGGACAAGGCGATGCGGGCGCTGTACAATCTGGAAATTATTTTGTGAGGATTGTCTGGTCCAAAAGCCGCGCCGACTGTCTTGAACGCTGCCGGAGGGAGTTTTTTCTCCGCTATCTCCGGCGGCCGGACGAAGCGGAGTCGCGCGAGGACCGGCTGATCGCCGGACTTCGGGCGCTGACGCGGCTTGAGGATCGGATATATCGCAGATTGCGGGAAATATTGCGGACGGCCGAGTCGCCGTCCGCCGCATCCGACGAATTGTGGCGGCGCTGGCTGATCGACCGCGCCGCGGCTCCGGAGACTTTCACGGAGCTGTATTTCGGAACGGAGTCGTTCCCTGATTTTGCCGGGCGCGGCAACCGTCTGGTCCGGGAGGTCGCGCTCAATCTGAAAAAGCGGCGTCCGCAGCTTTGGGGTGACCGGGAATCCCGGCTGCCGCTTGAAACTCCGCTGGGCTTCACGCTCGGCGACATTCAGATTTACACCGCTCCTTTTGCTCTGGCGGCGGCGGACGGCAAAGTGATTTTTCTTCAGCTGGCGGAAAAACGCTGCGAACTTACTGCGGCGCTGCTGCGTTTTTACGCGCTTAACGCGCTGCGGATCGAGCCGGACCGCTGCGAATGCCGCTTTTTCAATCCGTTCACCGGAACGGTTGAAGCTCCCGCGCTTGATGTTATGAATTTTACGTCGGTTTGCGATACGGTTGGAACCGAGGCGGAGAAAATCGCTTCGTTTCAGACTTCGGAAGTCGTTTGCACCAATGCTTTTGCCGCAATTCATCCGCAGCGTGAACAATGCCACTTCTGTGTCTTCAAGTCCGTATGTTTTCCATAAAAAAAGCACAAAATCACCATAAAAAACCATTTTTTACGCTTTCACCACCGGCTGCGGCGTGATACTATATGCAACGAATCGCATAATTGTAATCTTCAACCCGGGAGTATTCATGAATTTGCCATGGAAAATCGCCGCAGCGCTGATGACGGCGGCGGCAGCGGTCGTTGCAACGGCCGCGCCGATCGGCCGGATTTATCCGGAACCTCAGAACATATTGACGGCGGTGCGCGCATTTCCGGTGTCGGCGGAAAATGTGAGCCTCATTTTCCACTCCGGCGGCGGTGAATTGTTTGAGCTGGCCGACTCGATTTATATCGGCGAACTCGCCGCGCTGCCGCCGTCCCCCGGCGCGGCGAAACTGGAAATACACGCCGGACTGCTCGACGACATGACGGATTTTTTTGACGCAAAAGCCAATCTCCTTCCGCCGCAGGGATATGTGATAAAACTGGCTGCCTCGGCGCCGGAAAAAAACGTGATCGCAGTTGGCGCGGAAGACCGGCGCGGCGTTTTGTACGGGCTGTGCTCGCTGGCGCAGCTGCTTGAGGTGAGGGACGGCGCGGCGGTGCAGAATGTTGCCGATGTCGCCGACTATCCGGTGTGGCGCGAGCGTTTTGTCAGTGACTATTTTTCCAGTCATTCCGAAGCCGGCTATCGCGCGGTTGTCGCCAGCAAGATCAGCGGAGTGGCCGCCATGCTCCAGAACAACTGGCGCAACCCGGAATGGTGGGAAAAAAACCGTCCGGTGTTTGAACTCGTCCGGCGTTATCGCGATATGGGTGCGCTCGACTTCATGGCGCTGCTTCATATTTATCAGCAGGACAAAAAGCTGAAGCAGCTCAATATCGCCAATGAGGACGAACTGCTTGAGCTTATCGCAAGCTGCCGCAAACTGGCCGAAGCCGGTTTCTCCTTCATCATGATCGGCGCCGACGACATTACCCCGGTGGACAACCAGCAGGGATTTATTCCGTATCACAGTGAGGAACAGGAGCGCTTCGGCGGGGTCGGCGCCGCTCACGGCTACATGATGAAGCGGCTGTATGACGCGCTGCATCCGGATTTTCCCGACCTGAAACTCAGCATGGTCGGCGCACCATACGGCCTCAGTCACGGCATCGGGCGGCCGGAGATCGACCGGTATCTGATCGAGTGGGGCAAAAACGCGCCGACGGAGGTGATGTGGGTCTGGACCGGCAAAGGCGTCTTCTCTCCCGAAGTCCGCAGCAGCGAACTGGCAAAGGTCACCTCACTGCTTTCCGGTCAGAAGGTCTATCTTTTTGACAACTCCAACGGCTTTTTTTCGCCGCTGCCGCGCTGGGAAACCAAGTTCTATCCCGGCATGGAAATCGACAATGACGGCATCGTCTATCTCAACGGCTGTTTCTTCCGCAACAACTTCCGGAACAGCGAGGCGCTGCGCTTTCTGACCACCTGCGACTATCTCTGGAATCCGGCGAAGTACGATCCGGAACGTTCGTTCAACACCGCGCTCGAAACGCTGATGGGGCGCGACGCCGTGGCTCCGGTCAACCGTCTGCGCGACATCATGATCGCCTACGATTGCGCCGAATACACCGGCGACCGTTCAAAGCTCGCCGCGTCCCCCGCCGAATTTCAGTCGGCGCTGGACGAGGTCGGCAAGCTGCGCGACGCCACCGGAAGCCGTCTGAACATCGGGCTGGAGCGCATCGCCGCGCGGGTTAAGCGGGCTGAAAACTTCGCCGCGTACCGCCGGCCTTCCGCCGACATCGGCCGCCTGTCTGTCCCAATCGTGCTTGACGGCGTGCTTTCTCCCGGCGAGTGGGATTCCGCCGCCGCGATAAAACTTGAGAACGCCGACGGTTCGGCCGATGCCGCCGCAACTGTTGTCCGTCTTGCCTATGATGACGGCGGCGTATGGCTCGGCTTTGACATCCCCGCCGCCAAACCGCTGCCGGAGACCGCCAAAATGCGTGACGACGAGGCGGTGTTCGCTTCGCCCGACGCGGTCGAGCTTTTTCTCCAGTTTGTCCCGGCCGCGCCGGACGCCGTCGGCGCCTATCTCCACTTTTGCTTTGACAGCGCCAGCAACCGCTATGACGAACGCTCCTGCTCCGGCCCGCTCGGATGGGACGGCGACTGGCAGCTTGCCGTGGCCGAGACTCCGACCGGCTGGAGCGCCGAACTGTTCATCCGGCCCGCCGCCGCCTTCGCCTCCTCCCGCGTAATTCAGGAAGAGGACAGCATGTTCTTTATCGATGACGTGCTGGGCAAAACCCCCGCTCCGCCCGCTTCCGGGCAGGTCTGGCTGGCAAACTTCCACCGGGTGGAAAACCACACCGGAACGGTGCAGTCGTGGGGGAAGGGCGGCTTCAAATTTCATCTGCCGGGATATTTCGGCGAACTCAATCTGAAGTGAGTGTTCCCACCGCCGTCGCGCTTCTCCGGCGTCGGCGGCGCTGCTGAACATGCCCGGCGGCGGAATGTCTTATCCCCGGCGCCGCGCCGAATAAAAAACGGGGACGGAAATTTTTCCGTCCCCGCAATGTCGCGGTTATTGCCGTCGCGGTCTTGTCACATCGCGTCCGGCGTCTGAATTGTCAGCGTGTTCAGTCCGTCCTCCAGCACCCGTCCGACGGCGGAGGCCAGCGTCAGCCGCGCCCGGCGCAGTTCATCCGGGACCTCGGCGGCCAGCACCGGGCACTCCCGGTAGAACGCATTGAAACTCTTCGCCAGATTCAGCAGATATTCCACCAGTCCGGAACAGTCGAGCCGCTCCGCCGCCAGCTTCAGCACCTCCGGATAGAATGACGCGGTCAGCGCCATGTCCTTTTCCTCCTTGGCCGTCAGCAGCGACCAGTCCACGGTTCCGTCGCTCTTGATCCCCTGTTCCGCCGCCTTTCGGCCGATTGAGGCTATGCGGGCGCAGGCGTACTGCACATATGGTCCGGTGTCGCCCTCAAAGCGTATCGACGCGGCCGGATCGAACATCATGGTGGTCTTGGGGTTGAATTTCAGCAGCATGAACTTCAGCGCGCCGATGCCGATGATCCCGGCGCGCTTTTCAAGTTCTCCTTCGGTCGCCGCGCCGGTGTTGCGTTCGCGGCAGCCGGCCAGCGCCAGATCGGTCATCTCCGCAAACAGGTTGTCGGCGTCAACCACGGTGCCTTCGCGGCTCTTCATCTTGCCGGACGGCAGATTGACCATGCCGTATGACAGGTGGTACAGCCGGTCGGCCCAGTCGAATCCAAGCCGTTTGAGAATGGCGAACAGCACCTGGAAGTGCCATATCTGCTCGTCGCCGACCACCCAGATCATCGATTCCGGCTTGTAGTCGTCATATTTCTTCAGCGTGGTGCCGATGTCCTGAGTGATGTAGACGCTGGTGCCGTCGGAGCGCAACACCACCTTGACGCCGAGCTTCGGGCCGAGGTCGCAGACCACCGCGCCGTCCTCGCGTCTGGTGAAGACGCCCTTTGCCAGCCCGTCGGCCACCACGTCCTTGCCGAGCAGATAGGTCTGGCTTTCAAGATAGGTGTGATCGAATTTGACGCCCATGGTATGATAGGTTTCGGCAAAGCCGGCGAACACCCATGAGTTCATTTTTTTCCAGAGTTCGATCACCTCTGGTTTTCCGGACTCCCAGTCCTGCAGCATCTGCTGGGCGGCGCGGCCGATTTCGGTGTCGAGAAACAGCTCTTCCGGCGATTTGTCCGCCAGCTCCGGCTTTTCCCGTTTGAGGTCATTGATCTCGTCGGTCAGGACCGCGTTGTATTTTACATAGAAATCACCGACCAGATGGTCTCCCTTCCGGCCCGAACTTTCCGGCGTGGCGCCGTAGCCGTAGCGCTGATATGCGATCATCGACTTGCAGATGTGGATGCCGCGGTCGTTGACCAGATTTACCTGAACAACGTCATTGCCGACCCGCTTCAACAGCGACGCCACCGCCATGCCCAGCGTGTTGTTGCGGACATGACCGAGATGTTGCGGCTTGTTGGTGTTCGGCGCGGAATATTCGATCAGCACCCGGCGCGGAGCGGCGGTTTTTCCGGCGGCGAACAGCGCGTCCACGTCGCACAGCGTATCGCGGAACAGCGCTTCGGGTTTCAGCGTGACGTTGACAAACGCCTTGACGCAGCCGACGCTCTCCACGTCCGGATGATTCGAGAAAAAATTCACCGCGGTCTCCGCCATTTTCTGCGGCGGCATTTTGAACATTCCGGCGAATTTAAAGGCGTTTACCGTCAGTTCCCCGTCCATGTTGGCCGGACAGCGGTCCGTTGCCGGAACCCAGTCCGCAGGGGCTTTGCCGGGATTTTCTGTCTTGAGATACGAGGCGAAATCTTCGATGAATTTAAACATGATCCAGTGCCGATCCGTGGGTTAAAGGGTTGCACGCACCACATCGGTCGAGCCGGACTTCTGCGGAACGATGAAATAACTGCCGAAACAGGCCGGAATCAGTGCAGTCTCTCCGGGGGCGACTTCAACCATCGCCTCGTTTTCGGAGTGCCGTCCGACCTTGATCGGATTGTTGATGCTGGTAAGCAGGTGAAAACTGCCGGACGCGGTGGTGTCGTCGCGCCAGAGATTGCGCAGTTTGAGCACGTCGGCGGTAAAGTCGTTGCAGTGGTTGACCAGCGCGAATTTACGGTTGTGTTCGACTTCCCCGACCACGCCGGGTATCCGGGTGGTGGCCCGGTTCATAAAATTGGTGGCGGCCAGACCCTGTTCAATATGCAACTCGCGCGAATTGCCGGCGGCGTCCACCCGCCCCCAGTCGCTGAGCCGGAACGTGCAGTCGCTGTTCTGTTGAATCTCCAGCAGCAGATTGCCTTCGCCGATCGCGTGCAGCGTGCCGGCCGGCACAAAATAGGCGTCGCCGGAACTGCTCGGATAGTTCTGAAGACAGTTCTCAACCTCAAGCGACCCCAGCATGCCGAGCAACTGCTGCCGGGTGGCGCGCGGATTCAGCCCCGCCATTATCTTCGCCCCCGGACGGTGGCTGATCACATACCACATCTCGGTCTTTGGCTCAATGGCCTTGCCGCTGAGCCGGCAGTAGGCGGCGTCCGGATGCACTTGAAGGCTTAACCGCTCCTCCACTGTCAGCAGTTTTATCAGCAGCGGGAAGCGTCCGTGACCGCTCCATTTCGCCCCGACCAGCAGACGGCCGTAATATTTGACCAGACTTTCCAGCGTATTGCCGGACAGCGCACCGTTTCGTACCGTGCTTTGACGGTCGGCCCGGTCGGCCAGTTCCCACGATTCGCCGATCGGCGGATTGCTTTGCGGCACCTCGCGCCCCAGTGTTTCCGTCAGCAGCGTTCCGCCCCATATCCGCGGAACATAGATCGGAGAGAACAGCAGCGGATAAAGTTTTGCCGGATCGATAAATGCCATAACTACGCCTCCACTTCATGAATATATATCCGGCAGGCGGCGAGCAACTCGGCCGGCAGCCGGCGTGCTTTGTGCCTGGCGTCCGTGCAGCACAGCGTGATCTCGCTGGTTACCAGAACGGTGTCGCCGCGCAGGATTTCTCCGGAAATTATCAGTCTGGCGCCGCGGGCGCCGGTTATCCGGGTGCGGACGTTCAGCAGGTCGTCGTACACCGCCGAGCCGCGATAATGACAGTTGACTTCGGCCACCGGAAGAAATGCGCCCATCGCTTCAAGTTCACGGTAGGTTATTCCGGCGGAACGCAGCATTTCCGTCCGTCCCCGTTCAAATATTTCAAGATAGTTGGCGTAATAGACCACACCCATCTGGTCGGTGTCGCCGTAGGAGACCCGGTAGTCCATCGAATGGCGGCTGACTATATCGTAAATCTTCGCATCAGTCTCCTCAACCGACAGCCCGGTGGAATCCACCATCACCGCGTCCGGCGCCGCTATGAGCGGCGATATTTCCCGGGTGACGTCGCGCCGGTCGCGTTCCGCGATTTCGCGGGCGACCGTCTCAAGGTCGCCACCGCCCTCCTGAGCAAGACGGCGCCGGGCGCGCTCAAGCGGCGAGGCGGTCAGAAATATTTTGACCGCCGCATCCGGAAACACCACGGTTCCGATATCGCGCCCCTCCATCACAATCCAGTTCGATCCGGCCATCGCGCGCTGGAGCCCGCTCAGAAATTCTCTGACGCAGGGCAAGGCGGAAACCTGACTGGCCAATGCGGATATTTCGCCGCCGCGCAGCTCGGAATCCGGAAATGCGCCGTCCACACAAAGCGCAAAGGAACCGTCCGGCCTGCGGCTGTATTCCATTTTCAGCGCGTTCAGCACCGGACTCAGTGTTGCTTCTGAAACCGGATTGCCCGTTCCAACGCCGCGTCGGGAGGCCATCCACGCCACCGCCCGGTACATCGCGCCGGTACTGACATAGGGAATCCCCAAGCGCAACGCCAAGTGTGACGCCGCGCTGCTTTTGCCGGACGCGGCCGGCCCGTCGATCGCGATCACTCTGGCGACCATGAGACTCTCCGCTTCTTTTTTTTGTTCCGTCAGCGACGGCCGCGCAGCCGGCCGCTGGTCAGGAACCCGTCGTAGTTGCGCATTGTGAGATGTGATTCCAGCTGGGTCATGGTTTCAAGCACCACGCCGACCATAATCAGCACACTGGTGCCGCCGAAAAAGCTGGATACCAGATAGGGAACTCCGAACTGTGCGGTCAGCACCGTCGGAAACAGCGCCAGCAAGGTGAGAAACACCGCGCCGCCGAGCGTTACCTTGGTCATCGTGGAGTCCAGATAGTCGGAGGTCGGCTTCCCCGGAGGAATCCCCGGAATATAAGCGCCTTCGCGCTTGAGATTGTCGGAAATCTGAACCGGGTTGAAAATATTGGCCACCCAGAAGAAGCTGAATACCATAATCAGCACCGCATAGGTGAACATATGGGCAAAACTTGTCTGACTGGAAAACGACTGCGCCAGACCGTAGAAAAAGTCTCCGCTTGCGCTCCACTGCCGGCCGAGCCACTGAAACACCGGACTCGGAATCATCATGATCGCACCGGCGAAAATGATCGGCATGACGTTGGCCAAATTTACCTTGAGCGGCATGTAGGTGGTGCCGCCCATTACCTGAGATCCCACCGTTTTGCGGGCAATCTGGATCGGAACCTTCCGGTAGCCCTGCGTCAGCATAATAGTCAGCGCGGTGACGCCGACGAAAAGAATAAGCAGAATAAGCAGATGCACCACCCGGAACGTCTCGCCGTTGGCGCCTTGACCGGCCGCGGTCATATTCGCCAGTTCGATCACCGCCTGCGGCAGCCGTGCGATAATGCCGATGGTGATGATGATCGACACCCCGTTGCCGATGCCGCGCTCGGTCACCTGTTCGCCGAGCCACATGAAAACCATGGTAGTGGCGGTAAGCACGATCACCGTCATAAAGATGAACGAAGTCTCACCACCCATGTAAAGTTTGCTCTGCGTGTTGAATCCGAGACTGCTCGGATTTACGATCGCATAAGCCGTCATGAACCCCTGAATTAGACAGATCAGAATCGTCAGATACCGGGTGTACTGATTGATCTTGCCGCGGCCGGACTCGCCTTCACGCTGCAGCTTTTCCAGCGCCGGAAACACCGGAACCAGCAACTGCATGATGATCGACGCCGAAATGTAGGGCATAATCCCCAACGCCGCGATCGCGAATTTTTCCAGCGCGCCTCCGGAGAACAGACTGAGTGTGTTCATGATGCCGCCGCCGGCCGACGCTTTGAGATCGGCCATAAACGCCGCAAGCGCTCCCGGGTTGACTCCGGGACACGGAATGGTCGAGGCGACCCGGACCAGTATGATGATCCCCGCGGTAAACAGCAGACGGTTCCTCAGCTCTTTGACTTTTACAATATTCAGAAACGCGTTGATTATCTTCATTGGAAAAATCCGACTTTTTTATTTTATTTTAAAACGAACGCACCCCGGAACGCGGCGGAACGGGCTTCCGCCCGCAACTCCGCCGCTTCTTCCGCCGCGCACGGCGGAAGAACCGGAGTCACCATCCCGGAGTCCGCGGCACGAGACCGCGAACCCGGAACGGCTCTGGACCCGGCGTTATGCCAGCTCCACGCAACTGCCGCCGGCCGCTTCGATCTTGGCCTTGGCCTGGGCGGAGAATTTCACCGCTTTGACCGTGAGCGCTTTACCGATTTCGCCGTTGGCGAGCACCTTGAGCAGCATGTCCTTGCCTTTGCCGGCAAGTCCGCGCTGCTTCAGAATATCAATGTCGACGACATCGCCGGCTTCAAAATGATCGTTGAGAACGCTCAGGTTGACCAGTTCGTACTCAATACGGTCGGGATTCTTGAAGCCGCGCTTGGGCAGACGACGGAACAGCGGAATCTGGCCGCCTTCAAAGAACGGACGGATCGTGGACCCGGTTCTCGATTTCTGGCCTTTTTCGCCGCGCGTCGCGGTCTTGCCCATGCCGGACCCGTCGCCGCGGCCGACCCGCTTGCTTCGCTGGGTGCTGCCGGGGGTCGTGGTGAGTTCATGCAATTTCATTTTTCACATCCCCTTGCTTTACAGAGATTCAACGCCGCGGCGCTTCAGCACGTCTTCACGGCTGGAAAGACTCGCAATCGCCTTGAACGTCGCCTTGGCCACGTTGACGGAATTGCTCGCACCGAGCGACTTGGCCAGCACGTCCTTGACGCCGGCAAGCTCAAGAATCGCACGCACCGCACCGCCGGCGATCAGTCCGGTACCCGGACTCGCCGGCTTCAGCAGCACCTGCGCTCCACCGAACTTGACTTCGACTTCGTGCGGAAGCGTCTGCCCCTTCAGCGGGATCGCGACCATGTTCTTGCGCGCGGCTTCGTTGCCTTTGCGGATGGCGTCGGCAACTTCGTTGGCCTTGCCATATCCGTATCCGACACGCCCTTTGCCGTCACCGGCAATCACCAGCGCGCCGAAACTGAAGTTCTTGCCGCCCTTGACAACCTTGCTGCAGCGATTGATCGAAATCACGCTCTCGCTGATGTCGCTGGCGACCTCTTCGGTCTTGAATTTTTCACGTTTCGCCATAAGTCCGACTCCTAAAATTTAAGCCCATTGGCCTTGGCGGCCTCGGCAATCGCCTTGACCCGGCCATGGAAACGATAGCCGCAGCGGTCAAAAACCACTTCGGTGATGTTGGCGGCTTTGGCGCTCTCGGCGGCAAGTTTGCCCAACAGAGCCGCTCCGTCCATGTTCGGACGGGCATTGGCTCCCTTGAACGCGGCGCTCATCGTGCTGGCCGAGGCCAGAGTCACGCCGCTGACATCATCAATGAACTGACAATAGATGTTGTTCGTGGTGACGCTAACCGCAAAACGGGGACGCTCGCCAGTGCCGGAAACCTTCTTGCGAATCCGCAAATGACGGCGGACCCGCAGCTCTTTCTTACTTCTGACTGCCATATTACTACCTCAATGTTATCCGACCGACTTACCCTCTTTGAGGATAATGGTCTCATCGACATAACGGATGCCCTTGCCTTTGTAGGGTTCCGGCTTGCGGAAACGGCGAATGGTGGCCGCGGTCTCCCCGACCAGCTGCTTGTCCGCCCCTTCAATGATCATCTTGACGTTTTCAACCACCGTCACTTTGACCCCTTCGGGAACAGTGTATTCGATCGGATGCGAAAAGCCAACGTTGAGCGTGAGCTTGTTACCCGCGATCTGCGCACGATAGCCGACGCCGACGATCTGAAGCTCCTTGCGGAACCCGCTGACCACACCCACAACCATGTTGTGGATCAGACTGCGGGCCAGACCCTGCATCGCGCTTGATTCGCCGCTGTCCTCGCTCTGGCGAACGTGCAACTGGGCTCCGTCCAGCTCAACCGCCACTTTCGGCGGCAGAGTGAGCGTGAGCTTGCTCTTGCCTTCGACCGTCACGACTCCGTCCGCGACATTGACCTTGACTCCGGCCGGAATGTCAATCACTTTATTTCCAATTCGTGACATTTTATTTCAATCTTTCCGGTTCAAGTTTCTTTACCAAATGTAACAAAGCACTTCGCCGCCGATGTTCTCGGCCGCCGCTTTCTTACCGCTCATGACCCCTTTCGGAGTCGTCATAATCACCGTGCCGAGACCATTGCGGACGTTCGGAATCTCCTTGGCGCCGCAATAAATCCGGCAGGAGGGCTTGCTGATCCGCTGAAGCCCTTCGATGACCGGTTTGCCTTCATAATATTTCAGCGTGACCACAAGAAAACCTTTCTTGTTCTCGGTCTTCGCCTGATAATCGGCAATGTATCCTTCCGATTTCATAACCTCGGCGATCGCAAGCTTTTCCTTGCTGCCGGGCATCTCGACAACTTCGAGCCCGGCCGCTCCGGCATTGCGAAGACGGGTCAGCATATCGGCAATCGGATCCTGTAAACTCATTTTCGATTCTCCTTTTTACCAGCTGGCCTTGGTTACGCCGGGGATCTGACCACTCGAGGCCAGTTCCCGGAAACAGATTCGGCACAGGCCGAATTTACCAATGTACGCACGCGGACGGCCGCAAACTTTGCAGCGAGTGTAGTTGCGCACCGGAAACTTGTTCCCGCGCTCGCACTTTACGATCAAACTTTTCTTTGCCATAGTTTACGTCCCTTACTGTTCCGCGAACGGAATTTCCATCAGCTTCAGAAGCTCGAATGCCTCGGCGTCGGTCTTGGCGGTGGTGACCATCGTCACATTGACCCCGAGCGGATACTTCAATTTGTCCTGATCGATTTCAGTGAACACGGCAATGTCCGGCACGCCGACATTGTAGTTGCCCGCTCCGTCAAACCCCTTCGGGCTGATGCCCCGGAAGTCGCGGACACGCGGCAGCGTGTTGTGAACAAAACGATCCAGAAACTCGTACATCCGACGACCGCGAAGCGTGACCATCACACCGATCTGCATGCCGACACGCAGCTTGAAGTTCGATACGTTCTTCTTCGCTTTCGTAATCATCGGCTTCTGACCGGTAAACGCTCCGATCTGCTTCTGGGCTTCGGTAAAGGCGTCGCGTTCGCAACCGCTTTGCATGCCGGTCGAAATCACGATCTTGGTGAGCTTCGGAATCTGCATCACATTCTTGTACTGCAGTTTCTCCTGAAGCGCACCGCGCACCTCGTCTGTATATTTTTTCAGCATATCAGGCATTGTTCTTACTCCTGCGCGGCGGTGCCGGCTTTCTTGCTCTTCCAGGCCGCCTGCTTTTCAAGTTTCGCCTTTTTGCCCTCTTCGGTCAGCTCGACATTCGACACATGCACCGAAGCGGCGCGATCGATCATTCCCTGAGCCTCGCCCTGCTTGCGGCTGCGCTTCGGAATCGTACGCTTGCCCGGATCGGCTTTCTTGCCTTCCGCGGCACGCTTCTTGCTGTCAAGCTTCGTGAATTCGAGCACCACGCGATCCTTTTCGGGAACTATCGCGCGGACTGTGGCTTCCTCGCCCTTCCAGTCTCCGGATATGACGACAACCTTGTCGCCCTTGCTGACATGATATTTCTTCATATTAAAGCACCTCCGGCGCCAGAGAAACGATCTTCATGAAATCCTTGTCCCGAAGTTCACGCGCAACCGGCCCGAAAATACGGGTGCCGACCGGGTTCTTCTGGGCATCAATGATCACCGCCGCGTTGTCGTCAAACCCCAGATAGGAGCCGTCCGCCCGGCGGATCTTCTTCTTCGTGCGCACAATGACCGCTTTGACCACCGTGCCTTTTTTTACCGTGCCGTCCGGAATCGCTTCACGGACCGCCGCGGTGACAATGTCGCCAACCGTCGCCAGAACCTTCTGCTGCCCGAGCACCGTGATAACCACAATGCTTTTGGCTCCAGAATTGTCCGCCACGTTCAGCTTAGTCTGCATTTGAATCATAATTTCACCTCAGAACTAATCTTCCGCGCGGCTGATGATTTCCAGCAGGCGCCAGCGCTTGTTTTTGCTCAGGGGGCGGGTCTCGACAATACGCACGGTATCGCCTTTCTTCGCCTCGTTGTTCTCGTCGTGGCAGGTGTACTTGCTGCGCACCTTCACAACCTTCTTGTACAGCGGGTGCGGCGTGCGACGGGCGACTTCAACCACAATGGTCTTGTTCTGGACGTCGCTTTTGACGACACCGACGCGCTCTTTGCGCAGTCCGCGCTGTTCAACGGTATTTTCAGTATTTTCCATAGTTCACACTCAAATTTCCGTAATTAGTCGTTTGCCTTGACGGCACGTGCAGTTTGTTCGGTATGAACGCGGGCGATATCGCGGCGAGCCGTACGGACTCGGGCCGGCTTCTCAAGCTGACCGGTACGCGACTGGATCTTCAGCGTCAGAAGCTCCTTGCGCAACTCGGCCAAGGCAGCCGTGAGCTCCGCATCGGTCATGGCGTGAATTTTATCGTATTTCATCGCAGTCATCCTTCTTAATTACAGCTCGCGCATCAAAAATTTGCAGCGCAGGCAAAGCTTGTTCGCCGCGCGCGACATGGCTTCACGGGCCACCGTTTCGCTGCAGCCGGCGATCTCAAAGAGAACCCGGCCCGGCTTGACCGGCGCCATCCAGCCTTCAACGTTACCCTTTCCTTTACCCATACGCACTTCCAACGGCTTCTTGGTAAAAGATTTATAGGGGAACAAACGGATCCAGACCTTGCCGCGGCGCTTCAAATGGCGGTTGATCGCCACACGAGCCGCTTCAATCTGGTTGTTGGTTACATATCCACGGGTCAAAGCCTGCAGTGCGAAGTCGCCAAAATCGATCTTGTTGTTCTTGGTTGCAAGACCGGCGTTACTTCCGCGCTGTATTTTTCTGTACTTTACCCTTTTTGGCATTAGTGGCATTGTTCTCTTCCTCCATCGCCTCGTTATGGCAAATCCAAACTTTCACGCCGATTTTACCCGCAGTCGTGTTCGCTTCCACGAACCCGTAGTCAATCTTCGCTTTCAGCGTGTGCAGCGGCACCCGCCCTTCCTTGTACTGTTCCGAACGCGCAAGCTCCGCTCCGCCCAAACGGCCGGCGCAGTTGATCTTGATACCGTCAGCTCCATTTTCCATGGCAAGCTGAATGGCGCGTTTCATCGCACGGCGGAAACCAATTCGACGCTCCAGCTGAAGCGCGATGCTCTCGGCCACCAGCTGCGCGTTGGTCTCAGCCCTGCGGACCTCGACGACATCGACGAATATATCCTTGGTGTCGTTGTTGATAAGTTTGCCGATCTCCTGACGGAGCGTATCCAGCTCCGCGCCCTTCTTCCCGATCAATACACCGGGACGGGCGGAGGAAATCGTTACGCGAATGCGGCTGGCCGAACGCTCAAGTTTGACTCGGGCGATCGCGGCAGCAGCAAACTTGGTCTTGACGAACTTGCGAATTTTCAAGTCCTCAAGCAGCCAGGTGCTGAACATCGCATTGTTGGCGAACCAGCGCGAATCCCAATCTTTGGTCAACGCGGTTCTCAAACCAATCGGATTTACTTTTTGTCCCACAATCTCACCTTAATTATTAGATGTCACTCAGAACGATTTCCAGATGGCTCGTTCTCTTGCGAATACGGCCGGCCGAGCCGCGCGCCTTCGGGCGAAAACGCTTCAGCATGGCTCCGGCATTGACGATGGCGTACTTGACCTTCAGGTCCTTGCTGGCAAGCTCTGAATTGTTCTCGGCATTCGCCACGGCAGACTTCAGGGTCTTGCCGAACAGACGGGCCGCTTTGCGGGGACTAAGCTCGCAAATGGCCTGCGCCTCGCGCACGCTCAACCCCTGGAGCAGACGCGAAATATGACGCGCCTTTTCCGGGCTGATCCGCACATTCTTTGTTAAAGCTCTTACTTCCATAGTCGCTTTCTTCACTTTTTTTGGATTTTGTTCACGTCAGCGACAAGCTCCATCCCGCCGGTGACATCGGCTATATCGCCGCTGATCACCACCGCTCCGGAAACAAATGGCCGAACACTGACGATGCGCAGCTGCACCGGAGCCTTCCCGACTCCGTACAACAGCAGACCATGGAATGCTCCATGGTTGATGCCCACCGGCAGCACGACCAGCCCCAGATCGCGGTTGACGCTGTAAACCCGTGTGCTCTTGAAGGGCACATCCGGATTCTCAACTTCAACTCCGCCTGAGGCCACGCTGAATTTTCGCAATTCGCCGAGCAGTGAATCCCGGGCGACCAGCAGCTGCGCTTTGCGCAGTTCGTCCACCCCGGAAACCTCCATCAGCGAATCGGCCTGTTTGCAGTATTCGGACAAGCTCCTCGCAAGAGCCTCTCCGCGGTTCGTCAGCTCGTTCAAACGCGCCATCAGCCGAACTTCCCTTTCGCCGCCGCCCGTTCCTTCCGGTTCGAGCAGTTCGGCGTATTTCAGCTCAAGCGCTTGAAGCCGACGATCCTTTTCCTGCAATTTGTCAAGCAGCTCTCCAAGCCCTTTCCTTACCAGATCAAGCTCGGATCGCAAGGCGGCGTTTTCCGCCTCACCCGTCTCAACTTTGAGTTTCAACCCGGCGATTTCACGCTTCAGCGCCTCCGTTCCGCCGCCGGCATTTGCATCGCCGCCGCCGGCATCCTTCCGCGCTTCCGCCTGTTCACCGACCGTTTCCGCCGCTGCCGGAGAGCACCTTCCCGCGTCCTCCTGCTTCGCTTCGGAACGGGGGGAGTCTTGCCTTCCCGCAACTTCCCCGTTTTCTCCGCCCGGCAAGTTTCGCACATCGCCGCCCGGAGCCTGCGTCCCGGCGATCGCACTGCCGGTTACGCAAGACACAAAGATAGACAGAGCATATATTATACATGCCCTAATGGTTTTTTTCCACCCGCAAATAATGTTTTTTCCTCTTTTTTTCATTTTCAGCGGATTTATGCCTTTCAATTATAATAATATAGCATGCCGCGTCCGACTCCGCAACACTCCGCCGCGTCCGGCTGCGGCTTTATTGATTTTTTTTGGGCGGACGGGTTGACAATTACGGGAACCAATATTATATTTATATGTTTATTCATGGAGTCAGTGTATGCGAAAGGACGATTACAACCGCGCCGCAGGCAACGCCGCTTTTCAAGCCGGCGGGTTTATTCGCGCCGTGATTCCTCAGTTCCCGCCGCTTCCTGCCGGGCGACTTAGTGTCGCTGGCGCTTTTATTCGCGGCTGAATACCCTTTCTCCGCCCTGCGTCAGCGTAACACGCCGGAGCTTTTTTCAAATCAAGGAGTTTTTTTGTAGCAATGCCCGTAGTGGCAAGGAGCAATGTGAAAATGTCGGAGCAAACAAAATATAAATACCCGGAACCGATAAAGATAAAAAACCGTCAATGGCCGGACCGCATCCTCAGTAAGGCGCCGATCTGGACCAGCGTCGATTTGCGCGACGGGAATCAGGCGCTGCCCATTCCCATGGATGTGGATAAAAAACTCGCGTATTTCAATATGCTGGTCGAAATCGGGTTCAAGGAGATTGAGATCGGCTTCCCGTCCGCCTCGCAGGACGATTTCGACTTCTGCCGCCGGCTGATTGACGACAACCTGATCCCGGCCGATGTCCGCATCTCGGTGCTGACCCAGGCCAGGAAGCATTTGATCGACCGTACGCTGGAGGCCATTCAGGGGGTTCATTCCGCGATCGTCCACTGCTATGTGGCGACCAGCGATCTGCACCGCAAGTTTGTGTTCGGCTATACCCGCGAGCAGGTGGTTCAGCTGGCGGTGGACGGCACCGCCATGATCCGCGACGGCATTGCCAGGATGGGCATCCGCGATCATGTCGCCTACGAGTTTTCTCCGGAGGAGTTCACCGACAGCGACCTGGATTTTGTGGTCGGGCTGTGCGAAGCGGTGCACGACACCTGGAAGCCGGTGCGCCGCGACGAGTTTATTCTGAACCTGCCCGCCACCGTCGAACGCCGTCCGCCGAACCAGTACGCCGACATGATTGAGTATTTCTGTGGAAAATACCGCTATATGGCCGACACCATCGTCAGCCTCCACGCCCACAACGATCAGGGATGCGCGGTCGCCGCCACCGAGTTGGCGCTGCTGGCCGGCGCGACCCGGGTTGAGGGGACAATCTTCGGCCACGGTGAGCGCACCGGCAATCTCGACATTTCAATTCTGGCGCTGAACATGGAGTCGCGCGGGATCAACACCGGACTGCATTTCGATCATATGTCCGACATCGTGCGCATGGTGGAGAACGCCAGCGGCATTGAAGTGCATCCCCGCCATCCGTACGCCGGAGCGCTGGTCTTCACCGCCTTTTCCGGATCGCATCAGGACGCGATCCGCAAGGGCATGGCCCAGCGCCGGGAGATATCGGAGTTTTTCGGTCAGGGCTGGAAGATGCCGTATCTGCACATCGATCCGGCCGACGTGGGGGCGACGTACGAGAATCTGATCCGGATCAACAGTCAGTCCGGCAAGGGCGGCGTGGTCTATGTGCTGGAAAAGGAATTCGGTATTTTCCCGCCCAAGGCGATGCACCCGCAGATCGGGCATGTGGTGCAGGATTATGTGGACCGGAACGGCGGCGAGATCGACTCGGCCAAACTGCGCGAGATATTTGACGCTGAATTTCTCAACATCAAGTCGCCATTCAGCATGTTGAACTACCAGCGGGTTATTCTGGAGGACTCCGGAGACCTGATCGAAGTCAGTTTTACGCTTGATTACAGCGGTCACCGCGAAAATTTGAAGAGTCGCGGCAACGGGCCGATCGCGGCCGTGGTCAATGCGCTGCGTGACTGCGTGCTGGTTCCGGATTTTGAACTGCGCGATTTTTCCGAGCGCACGCTCGGCACCAGCGCGAACGCCATGGCAATGGCTTTTGTCGGCGTCAGTTTCAAGGGGCACAGCGATCTGGTTTACGGCTGCGGCGTCCACTCCAACATCGATCGCGCGGCGCTGGCCGCGCTGTTCAGCGCGCTGAACCGGGCGGCGGTCAAGCCGTGCGGTCAATAGCGGACGGCTGAGGAAGAAGGGGTAAGGACGGTCGATGCCTCCGAGAAAGAAGATTAGAAAGCCGGCACGGCCGCCGATGAAGCGGTCAACCAAACTTAAACTTGCGCTGTTGGTGGTGATACTGATCGCCGCCGACATCGCATTGGCCTACTATTACATCATTGGACGGCCGAAGAACGGCGAGGTGCTTCCGGTGCTGGCGGCGTCGGGGGGGGCGGTCGCGGCCGACACGTCTCCGGTGGTGCCGGTTCCGCTGGCGGCGGTGCGGGCGCCGCGTTACCGGGTGCCGTCGGCCAATCCGTTTTTCGGCACCAGATTTGACTACTCGCACGTGGTTTCCGGGAACATCGGTTCCATAAAGGAGACGCAGCGGGTCGGAGCCGGAATTCTGGTGGATATCGACACCCATCAGGTGTTGTGGGAGAAGAAGGGGCGCACTCCGGTTCCGGTGGCGTCGATGACCAAAATGATGACCTGCCTTCTGCTGTTTGAGCGGATGGAGCGGGATGACAACGTGTCGTTCGACACTTGGATCCCGGTGACAAAAGCGGCGAGCATGGTGGGCGAGAGCAGTGTTTATCTGCGCGAGAACGAAACCTTTCAGGTGCGCGATTATCTGCGCGCGGTCATTATAAAGAGTGCCAACGACGCGGCTTTTGCGCTGGGGGAATATCTTGGCGGAGGAGACATTGAACAGTTTGTCGGAATGATGAACCGTCGTGCCGCCGAACTGGGATTCAAGGGCGCGGAGTTTCATACGCCGAACGGACTGCCGGACAAAAAACGGCGTGAATGCATGGTCGCTCCGGAGGGCATGGCGGTGCTGGCCGAGCGGCTGCTGGAGTATCCGGCCTATCTCGACTTTTCCAGTGACCGCGGCGGAAAGATACGGCAGATGAACTACGCCAACACCAATCATGCGCTGTTGAAGCTTGACGGCGTGGACGGCATGAAGACCGGGTTCACCAACAAAGCGCGAAGCTGCGTCACCGTCAGCTGTAAACGCAGCGGACGGCGGCTGGTGCTGGTTTTGACCGGCATGCCGAGCGCGGCCGACCGCACCGCCTGTGCCACTAAACTTCTGGCCTGGGGATTCAAACGGCGCTGAACGCAGGCGGCACAGCCGCCCGCAACGCATTCCGTCTGTATTCTGCGTTTTCTGCGGAGGGAGGCGTGCAGGGGGATGTTTATCCGCGTCCTGCGGCATCGTCTGCATCTGCCGGGTGCTTTAACCTGAAATGATGCTATAAAAATGGTATGCCGGGAGGTATTGCGATGAATATTGAGTTCAGGTTGTTCAGTTCGCTGGCAAAGATATTTCCAGCCGTCGGGCTGCCGGATGACGGTGCGGCGGACTCCGGATTCGCGCTGCGAGGAGAAGTGTTTTCATTTCAGGTCGCCTTTCGCGCCGACGGCCGGATTGACGGACTGGCTTTTGGGGCGGAGTCTCCGATTGCGGAGTGTTGCCAAGTGCGCTTTGTGCGGTCGGTTCCGGTGGAATTTGTCGGGTTTGCGGTGGACGGCAACATGCTCTCCACCGTTCCCGGAATCTATCCGGACAGGTTGTGCGAGACGGGCGATTTCCGCACCAATCCGAGCGTCTGGTATTCGGCGTGGGTGACGGTGCGTATACCGGAGACGCAGCGGCCCGGAAAATATCCGATCGCGGTTCGGGTGAAAGCCGACTGCTGGACGGACGCGGCGCAGTCCGTCGATTGTGTTTCCCCGGCGTTTGTTCTGGAAATCGGGAGCGGGCGTCTCGGCGGCTGGTCCATGCGCTGCACGGAATGGTTTTATGCCGACTGCGTATATGTGCTTCACAAAGTTGCGCCGTGGTCGGATGAGCATTGGGCGCTGTTGGAGAAATATTTCCGCAATATGGCGGTTCACGGGATACGGATGCTTTACACTCCGCTGTTCACTCCGCCGCTGGACACCGCGGTGGGCGGCGAGCGGCCAACCGCGCAGCTGGCTGAGGTGGGGCTTACCGCGGACGGCAAGTATGTTTTCGACTTTTCGCGGTTGAAGCGCTGGGTGGAACTGGCGCTTGAATGCGGGATGGAACAATTTGAGATGTCGCATTTTTTCACACAGTGGGGGGCGGAAAAATGTCCGAAGATCGTTGTCGCCGGTGTCGACGGGGTGAAGGAACGCCGCTTTGGGTGGCATGCCGACGCGCTCGGCGCGGAATATCGGGAGTTTCTTGCGGCGTTTCTGCCGGAGCTGACGAATTTTCTGGTGTCGGAAGGCATTGCCGACCGGGTGTATTTTCACATTTCCGACGAGCCGGGTGCGGGGCACAAGTCGCGTTATGGCGCGGTGTCGGCGCTGCTGCACCGGTTGCTGCCCGGCGGAAAATTTCTCGACGCGCTGAGCAATCCGGAATTTTTCGACGAGGGGCTGGTGGACATTCCGGTTCCGTCCGTCGCCGCGGTTGAGCGGTTTGCCGACCGCAGGGTTCCGGAGCGCTGGACCTATTACTGTTGCGGAGAATGGGAAAACGTTCCCAATCAGTTTATCAGCATGCCGTCGGCCCGCAACCGGATACTCGGAATGCTGATGTATTACCTCGGAATAACCGGATTTCTGCATTGGGGCTACAATTTCTGGTACACCCAGTATTCGCGGCGGGTGGTCGATCCTTATCTCGACACCTCCGCCGGCGGCGGATTTCAGCCTGGAGACGCCTTCAAGGTCTACCCCGGCGCGGACGGTCCGGAGGACTCCATCCGTCACGAAGTGTTTCTTGAGGCAATCCAGGATCATACCGCGTTGACGCGGCTGGAGGAGAAAATAGGCCGGAAAAAAGTCGTGGAGTTCATCGAGCGCAGTTGCGGATTCAGGCCTTCGATGGTAAATTATCCGAAGTCGGCTGATTGGCTGATCCGATTCCGTGAGGCGGTGGATAGACAACTGGAATGAACTGGAGTGAAAATGATGCGTATTCCGGCTTTTTTGACGATCACGCTGGTGCTTGCCGGTTTCGGCGGAGCCGCGGAGGAGAGCGTTGGCGATGTTTCATACAAGGCGAATTTATATCGTTACGGCGAGGCCGGCCATGCGCTTGATCTCGCCCATTACAAAGCCGGCCGCGCACTTGATCTGGCGTATTGGGATCTGTGCGAGGCAAAGCGGCAGGGGCGGAGTGCGGCGGACGATCTGATCGAGGAGGGCGAGCGGCTTCAGGACGAACTCGCCGCCGACTTCGGAAAACTTGACGCGGAGCGTGCGGCGCTGCGGTCCGAACTCCAGTTTGAATATCCGGCCTCCGGCTATACGGTCATGGTTGAGGATATGAAGGACGCTCCAGGCTCCTATTACGACTGGGCCGGCTTCTGCGGTTTCACCTTTTCGTGGTCGGACGGCACCAGTGTGGAGGTTCCGCTGAAAAGTTTTTCGCACTGCGTCTACAATCCGCAGTACAACAACGGCAAAGATCCGTCGGAAAGCATTTTTGTCTATGGCCGCCAGTCGGCCAGTTTCGCCGGAGTCAGCGACTTCCAGCTGCCGTCGCCGCTGCCGCCGGGCGACGCCGTGCTCACCGTGCGCGGCATGGACTGCGATAAGGGCGGACACCCCACGCCGGTGCGCATCTCCGTATTCGGGAATGTGGTGTTCGAGGGGGAAAATCCATTTCCGAAAGTCGGCGTCGGCGCCATGCGAATCGCGGTGCCGGCGGCGTTTCTGACACGCGGAGACCACCGCGACGAAAACCCGGAATTGACGGCGCGGCTCGACTCCTTTGCCGCCGACATCCGGAACTTTGAACAGAATGCGGCGCAGCGGCAGTCCGCCTTTCTCGCCGCGGCTGCTCCGGTCACTGAAAATCTGGTCTGGCGCACGCCGGCCGGGGTGAAAAGTCCGCTGGACGCTTCGACCTTTTTGCGTGCGATCGATGTCAACGACACCGAATACGGCAAGAACAAATTCAAATATGCCGGGTTCAATTATGACTATGAACATCTGGCCAAGTCATTGATGAGCGTCAACGCCAACTGTGTCAGTCTTTATGTGTCAAGGGCGGGCGGCGAACCGGCGGTTCAGGCGCAGCTGGCCGAATATGACCGCCACACCCGCATCCCGTTCACTTTCTGGTGCGTCAGCGACGGTTTTGAAAACGGCGACATCGTTTCCACCTCCTATTTCGGACGCTCCCCGAAAATGATCGACGACTGCCGGAAAGCCGCCGCGCCATATTATCAAATGAAACACTGCGCCGGAATCCAGATCGACGAGCCGATCATCCGAGATCAGGCCGAATACGGCAAACTGACCGGAAATCAGGAGCTGATGAAGCTCTGGCGCGAATACGCCGCCGGCCGCGAACCGGTCTGCGGCGACCTGCCCGACACGCCGTTCGACGGCGTTCCCTCCTGTGACTGCGAATGGATCGCCTATATGGAATACCAGTATTTCAAAACCGCGGTCATGGCCGATCACTACCGCAAACTGTACGACGCCGCGGCCGCCGAAGGCAAACTCGCCTCGATCGTGGTGATGGATATGATGGCCGGCGAAGCCTCCGCCGGCAGTTATGTGGCAATGGGCGGCGCACTGCCGCTGATCGGGACCGATCTTTATGACAACGGTTCGATCCGCGAGTCGGTCTCGATGCAGCTGTTGAAAAACTCCGCCTGCGGCCGCGCCGTGATGTGGCCCGGCGCCGGCTACTCATGCCGCCTGCCGCGTACGTTCGAGCGCTCGCTGCTCAACGGCGTGGTGTGGGCCGACGGCATCCAGATATGGACGCTGATGTACTGCGCGAAATACCGCGACGCCAACGCGTTCTGGGCCTATGGCGGCGAACGGCTCTGCACCGATGACCGCGGCGGCGATCTGCTTTACAACTGGCGCCCGGAATACTGGAGCATTATCGGTGAGGTGTTCGATTTCGCCGCGCGGCATGAGGCGGAACTTGTCGGTCGGGAATCGGCCAATCCGGTGGCGCTGCTGGTTTCGGAGCGCACACTGTTCGCCAAACAGCAGCCGCACCGGGAGAACGCGGTGTATTATCTGGATACGGTCGGTCTCTACTCGGAGCTTGCCGGCAACGGAATTCCAACCGACGTGCGCTACATCGAAACGCTGAAAAATATGAAGCGGCCGCCCTACAAGGTCATGATCGTGGCCGATGCGGTCTGTCTGTCCGACGAGGAGCTTTCCATGCTTGAGGAGTTCCGGAAAAACGGCGGAGTGCTGATCTCCTCCGGGAACTCCGGCAGCCGCGACCAGTGGAATCTGCCGCGCAAAAACGGCGGTCTGGCCGATGACATCGCCGCCGTCAGGCTTGGTGAAGTTCAGACCAGGGTTGACGACTGCGGGCTGGCCGGACGGATTGCGCCGGAGTATTCCGCGCCGCTTTTGGCCGCCGTCCGCGCCGCGCTGAAGGACGAGGCGATTCAGGTGGAAGCCCCCTACGGCACCGTGGTGTCGCTGCAGCAAACCCGCGACGGCGCAACGCTGGTGTTTCTGCTGAGTTATCTGAACAATGCCGTCGGTCAGAAGGCGGTGATCCGCAACGGCGCGGAGTCGCGCGAGGTCGGGTACGACTCGTTCGCCATGACGAGATTATAGCGAGCGGTCATTCTTCCGTCGCCGAACCCGGCGGCGCAACAAGATGACCACAATCAGGACATAAAAAACGCGCTTTGGTAAAAAGCGCGTTTTTTTTAATGCCGGTTGTACCGGCGGTCGACGCCGGGGCAGGCCGGGATTACTGCAACTGATCGGCAATGGCTTTTGCGGCGTCGTCAGTTTTGGTTTCAATCGCGGCAAGCGCCGCTTTATAGATTGCGCGGGCGGCGGAAAGTTTATTCATGGTGACTCTGGCGGCTTCCTGTTCGGCGCGGTAGGCGTTGGCTTCGGCGCCGTTGATGTCGATCACCTTGACTTTATTGATCTCTTTCTGCATGGCGTCGATCTTTTTGGCGCAGACGGTTATGGCGTCATCATAAGCGGCGATCATGTCCCGCAGCGCATCGGCATCGAGCGTTTTGACTTCCTCGGAGATTTCCGCGACAGTGCGGTTGGGATCAACGGTCTTCTTCTCTTTTACGTCGGTGCATCCGGCGATAAGCGCGGCCGCGCAGCCGACTGCGAGCATGGCAAAAAATTTTTTCATGACAACACCTTTATTGTTCGATGGTTTGAGCTAATATAGCATCTTGCCCTCGGATTGTCCAGACCGGAAACGCAAAAATCAATTTATTTTCAATATGGGCGGATTTGCATAAAGGCGGTTGGCAATGTATTTTATCTTTAGTAATAATATGTCTGGAGAAACGATGACCGTTCTGCTGAAAAAAATAAAAGAATATCTCGGCGAGCTGATCGTTGAAGAAAGAAACCGTCTGCCGGAGTCAATTTCCGGGTGCGGCGTGAAGACGGCCGGGCTTGGCCCCGGCTCGATGTTTATCGCTTTTGACGACGAGGAAAACGACGGCGTGGAACATATTCCCGACGCGGTGGAATGCGGCGCCGCGGTGATTGCCGCCACGGTTCCGTTTGACGATCTGCCGGAAGCCGCCAAATCGGTCGGTTATCTCCGGATTGCGCGGCCGACGCTGTTCGCCGCCCGCGCCGCCGAACTGTTCGCCGGATTTCCCGCCGATCGCCTGAGGCTTTACAGCATCACCGGCACCAACGGCAAGACCACCAGCGCCATGCTGATGCACAATATTCTGGAGCGGCACTACGGCGCCGCCGGGCTGATCTCCACCGTCGGCTGCCGCTGCGGCAAGACGATGATACAGACCGGGTACACCACGCCGCCGCCGTTCGTTACGCAGGAGCTGTTTGCGGAGATGGTCCGGTGCGGCATCCATGCGGCGGCGCTGGAGAACTCCAGTCACGGGCTGGATCAGTTCCGGACTTCTGGAGCGCTGTTTGACGGCGCGATTTTCACCAATCTTACCGGCGACCATCTTGATTATCACAAGACTATGGACAACTATTATGCCGCCAAGCGGCGGATGTTCACCGAGCTGGTGAAGCCGGGGCGCGGCGCGGCGGTGATAAATATCGACGATCCGTGGGGCGCCAGACTGCTGAAGGAAGTCCGGGCGCTTGGAATCCGCTCGTTCGGGTTCGGCCGGTCGGCTGGGGCGGACTACCGGATCGGCGGGGTTGACTGTTCAAGTTCCGGCACGAAGTTCACGCTGTTGGCCGGCAGGTTCGGCGCAATGGAGGTCGCGGCCTCGCTGTGCGGCGAGCATAATGTTTACAATATGACCGGCGTGCTGGCGGCGGCGCTGGAGACCGGCATTCCCGCGGAAACGGTGCTGGCGGCGTTCGCCTCCGGCATACAGGTTCCCGGCCGTCTGGAGCGTATTTCCGACGGCCGGATCGACTGTTTCGTGGACTACGCCCATACCGACGACGCATTGGAGCGGGTGCTGACCGCGGTGCGTCCGTGGTGTCGCGGACGGCTGATTGTGGTCTTCGGCTGCGGCGGCAACCGCGACCGCGGCAAACGTCCGCGCATGGGGCGGGCGGCCGCGACACTGGCGGATGTGGCGGTGGTGACCAGCGACAATCCGCGCGGCGAAAAGCCCGGCGACATTATCGCGGACATTCTGCCGGGAACCGTCGGCGGCGGCGCGGAGATTTTGATTGAACCGGATCGCCGAAGGGCGATTGAGATGGCGCTTTCCGGCGTCGCCCGTCCGGGTGACATTGTGTTGATCGCCGGTAAAGGGCATGAGAACTATCAGGAAATCAATGGTAAAAGATCGCATATGGACGATCGCGAGGAGGCTCGTAAATGGCTTGGAAAAGAACACTGATTATTTTGGCCGCAACCTGTATGTCGGCGGCAACGGCGCATGCGGCGTTTTATCCGCTGTGGCTTGAACCGCTGAAAACCGAGGATGCCGGAGTGCAGGCGGCCGCCGGCGGCATGGACGGACGCCGCGGCACGGCGGAGAGTTTGAGGCGTCTGCGGTTCTGCATTGAAAATTATCCGGACAGCCCGTACCGTCCGTGGTACGCGCTTCAGCTGGCCGACGGGTTGTACGAACTCAATGAGCCGGACGCGGCGATCAGCTGGTATCAGCTGCTGGAAAGTCTGCCGGAGGACACCAAGTTCGCCGACGTGCCGGGATTCTCCGATCTCGACGCGGCGCGCACCGAGGCATGGCTGGGACTTGCCCGCAGTTATACGGTCAAAGGCGACACCCGCCGGGCGGTTGTGGCGATGAGCCGGGTGCTGCCGCGCAATGACGCCGACCGCGTGCTGATGGCGGAATTGCAGCTGCTGCACAACCGTCGGCAGAGCGCCATTGACTTGGCCGGCGCCACCGCCGGCGTTCAGATTGCGGATCCGGCGCTGCGGCTGCGGCTGGGGCTGCTGTACCGGAATCTGCGCTATTACAATCAGGCCGAAGCGATTTTCAAAAGTCTGGCCGACTGCGATGACCCGGTGGTCAAATCCCAGGCCGCCCAGATGTATAAACTGTCGCAGCTGCCGACGCCGAGCAATCTGATCGACGGCGAATATGACGGCTCCAGCGCCGCCGACGGCGGACTGCTTGAGTTGAAAGTGAAAATATCCGGCGGCAGCGTTTCCGGTGTAAAGTTCAACAGTTTCCCGCTTAAAGCGGCCGGCGCGGTCTATGAGGCGCTGCCGCGGCGTCTGGCGGCGCGCGGTCAGGCGTTCTGCGATCCGGTGCATGGAGCCGACCGGCAGTCCACCGCGGTTTTCGTCGCGGTGGCCGACGCGGTGGGCAAGGCAAGGCGGAACTGACAATGGCGCTGATCGGATTCAACCGTAAAACTCTGGCGCGCGTCCGCCAGACGCTGTGGCATCTCGCGCGCGGACAGGCCAAGAATCCGGCGCAGGTCGACTATCTGGTGAAGATGAATCTTCCGCCGATGCTCGGCCGGCGCAACGCTATTTTTGAACAGTCGTTCAAGCTGCTGCGCGGCGATCTGTTCGCCATGCCGGACATGGAGCGGCGCGAGATTCTGAATTCATGCGCGGCTCTGCTTGACGAGGCGATCGCCAATACCGAGGCGATCATCGTCACTTTGAGCAACGCCGACACGGTGGCCCGTGAACGGCAGTTCATGACGGTAATGGAAATGCTGCGCGATCTTGTGGAGTCGGCCGCGAAGCTCACTGTTTTCGGGGACGAGCTTGAAAAGGACAACCGGGCGATGACCAAGTTTCTCGGCTCGGAATTCAACCGCTCATTCAATAAAAACCGCATCAATCTCAATTCGTGCGAACTGCACATCGTCAACTGCGCCCAGCAGATGGCGCGCGACGCCATGCCGGCGATCCACCGCTATTGGGATTACACGCTGAGCAGCTTCAACCAGCACAACGCCGAACGTTATCGCAAGGCGTTCGAGCGCACTTCGAATATTTATTTCGGGGCGGCGCTCGAAAAGCCGCTGGTTCCGGACGGGTGGTAGCCAGATGGCCGGTCAACGGAGATGCCCGTTCTGCGGGGAAACGACAATGCCGGTGAAAAAGCTGCGCGACGGCGACGGCGGATTCAATGCCGTTGAGGCGGAGTTCTGCCTTTTATGCGGGCATGAACTGCCGGAGGCGGTTCATGCGGAGTCACCGTCGGCGGCGGATACGGCCGATGCACGGCGGGCGCTCGGCGATCTGCTCGGCGGCGAAACATCGGCTCCGAAGCCGAAGTTTGAAGCCGCCCCGGACGAAAAACGGTTCTGCCGCGACTGCGTCTGGTTCGTTTCCCATCCGTTCATCTCACGCTGCGAAAAATTTCATCGCGCCGCCGACCCGATGGGCGACTGCGCCTCATTCAGCATCAGGAAGGAAGAAAAAAGTCATGACCCCTTCGGCGACAAGACTCGAAAGAGTTGAAAAATTTAAAAAAACCGACCTCTATCCGGTGATATCTTCGGAGTTCACCGACGGGCGCGACGTGCTGGACATACTGAAAATGACGGCCGACGGCGGCGCCGGGATCGTCCAGCTGCGCGAAAAGAACAAAAGCGCCCGTGAAGTTTATGATCTGGCCGCCGCCTTTCGCCGGGTGACCGAGCGCTACGGCATGCTGCTGATCATCGACGACCGGGCGGCGATTGCCGAGGCGGTCGGCGCCGACGGCGTTCATCTTGGGCAGGACGATTTTCCGCCGGAAGCGGCCCGTCGCCTGTTTCCCGATCTTCTGATCGGCATTTCCACCCACAATCTTGACGAGGCGCTGGCGGCCGAGCGCAGCGGATGCGACTATCTGAACATCGGCCCAATCTTCGCCACGCAGACCAAGTCGCTGCCAATGCCGCCGGTCGGGCTTGAAACGCTTGACGTCGTGCGCGCGGCGATCCATGTTCCGTTTTCGGTGATGGGCGGAATCAAGCTCCGTCATCTGGCCGGACTGCGCGATCGCGGCGTGCGGCATGTGGCGATGGTCACGGAAATAACCCGCGCTGCCGACGTTACGGCGGCGGTGCGCGAACTCCGGAGCGCTCTGATATGAAAATATTGAACTGGTATGTGACCAAAAGTTTTCTGGTGGCGTTTTTTATGTCGATACTGATTCTGACCTTCTGCATGGCCGGAGCCAGATTGATCCCGGTGCTGGAGTTCGTGGCGCGCGGCGTGCCGATCTCGGCGTTCGCCAAATTCCTGCTGTACAGTACGCCGATTGTGCTGACCTTTACGATTCCCCTGTCGGTTCTGGTGGCGATCATGCTGGTGTTCGGCCGGCTGTCGGCCGACTCGGAGATCACCGCGATGCGCGCCTGCGGAATCTCAATACTCCAGCTGATGTCCCCGATCATGATTATCACCGTGCTGCTGACCTGCGTCTGTCTGTATCTTCAGGTGGAGATGGGGCCGCCGATGCTGGAGAGGATGCGGTCGCTGTTTGACGACACCGCAGTGGAGAATCCCGGAAGCTTCTTTCAGCCCGGCACCTCGGTTCAGTTCGGCGGCAATTCGATCATGATCGATGACATCGCCGAAGAGTCATCTGGCCGGATGAAGATGACCGGCATCCAGGTCTGGCGCGCCGACGGCGACGAGCTGACCGACTTCTCCGCCGACTCCGGTTATATCGACGTGAACCGCGACACCGAGGAATTCATCATCACTTTGATCAATCCGCGCGCCTACATCAACGGGAATGTTGACGACATCCGTGCCATACCGGACGAAAACGCCGCGGAGAGCAATTTTGTTTTCACCTACAATTACGGTCAGGAACGCAACAGCCGGCGCATTGCCCAACGGCCGAAGTTTATGACGCTGAAAGATGTTATGGCCGCCATCCGGATTGCCCGGCTCAGCAGCGGAAACCGCTATTCCAAGGATGTCTGCGAGATTGAGGTGGAACTGAATCAGCGCATCGCTTTCGCGCTGGCTCCGATCGCGTTTCTGCTGTTGGGGGTGCCGCTGGCGCTGCACACTTCGCGGCGTGAAACCAGTGTCGGACTGTTTATCGGCGCATTGGCCGGCGGATTCTTTTTTCTGTCGATCATTCTCTGCGAGTCGCTGACCGAGTTTCCCAACATTTATCCGCAGTATCTGCTGTGGCTGCCCAATCTGGGCTATCAGGCGGTGGGGGCGTTCATGGTCTATCGCATCAGCCGGAGATAACAGGCCGCCGGCGGCCGGGAGACACCTAAGCAATGGAGCGTGGAATATTTCTCAAAATTCTGGCGGTGCTGACGCTGGCGGTGCTGGTGTTCTTTTCCCTCCAGATGCTTGACGCGCTGGACCGGCTGCGTTTTTCAGTGGAGACATTGAGCGGACGGGTGGCTGCGTTGGAGACGGGGCGTTCGTTGTCCGCCGGCTCCGCCGCTGCGGTCGCCGTTCCGCCGCCGGCCGGCGGCGGGTTCGCCAATCTGGAGTTTTTCGATCCAGCGGCGGTTCCGGGCGGCCGGATGGTGACGTCAATCGGAGCCGACTCCGGTATTCTCAATCCGCTTCTGGCGAATGAGGCGACGTCCGCGCTGTTCGCCGGCTTGACCAATGCTTCCCTGGCCGAACGCAACTACGGCGATCCGGCGGAGTTTCAGGGGGTGCTGGCCGAGGAGTGGTCGGCTTCTCTCGATCACCTCACATATCGCATCAAACTGCGCGACAATATCTTCTGGCATGACTTCACCGATCCTGAGACCGGCCGTGAATATCGCGCCGTTCCGGTCACCGCCGCCGACTTCAAGTTCTATATTGACACGATACGGAATCCGGACGTCAACTGCGCTCCGCTGCGGCAGTTCTACGCGGGACTGGACCGTGTGGAGGTGGTCTCCGACCGCGAGTTCATTGTGGTGTGGCGCGAACCCTACTTTCGCACTTTCGAGTTGACGATGGGCATGCAGCCGCTGCCGCGCCACTTTTACTGGCCGGACCGGAACGTTCCGTTCGACGGGAAAAAATTTAATGACGATCATCTGCGCAATGAAATGCTCGTCGGCTGCGGCCCCTACCGGATGAAGAGCCGGGTGCGGAATCAGCGGACGGTGTTTGAACGCAACGAGCGGTACGTCGGTGTGGCGTTCGGCGCGGCGCCCAGTCTGCAATATCTGGTTTTTGAGGTGGTTCCGCATGCCAACACCGCGTTTCAGATGCTGTTGGCCGGCAGTCTGGACTGGCTGCGGCTGTCGCCCGACCAATGGCGCACCCGGACCGGCGGTCCGGAGTTTGCGGAGAAAACCGGAAAACTGCGCCGCTATTCGGTCCCGCAGCTGGCGTACCGGTTTATCGGCTGGAACATGCGGCGTCCGCTGTTCGCCTCGGCGAAAGTCCGCAACGCGATGACCATGCTGGTGGATCGCGAAAAGATACTGGCCGACGTTTATTACGGACTGGGCAAGATTGTCAGCGGTCCGTTCTACATCGGCAGTCCGGCCTGCGATCCGGCGGTTCGGCCGCTGCCGTTCGACCCGGAGCGGGCGCGCGAACTGCTCGCGGAGGAGGGGTGGCGCGACACCGACGGTGACGGGGTGCTGGATCGGGACGGGCGGCCGTTTGAATTTGTCGTGGTCTATCCGGCGGACGCGCCGGGATACGAGCAGATACTTACCATTGTCCGCGACGGCATGGCCAAGGCCGGAGTTGTCATGAAAATGCAGGCCTTCGAGTGGTCGGTAATGCTTCAGAAGCTCGACGGGCGCGACTTTGACGCCGCGATTCTCGGCTGGCAGATGTCGTATGAGCAGGACCCGTATCAATTATGGCATTCGTCGCAGTCGGAGGAGCCGTCCGGCAGCAATCTGGTCGGGTTCCGCAACCCGGAGGGCGACCGGTTGATCGAAGCGATCCGCCGCGAGTTCGATCCGGCCAAACGCAATTTGTTGTGCAACGAATTTCACCGGCTGATCCACGCCGAACAGCCCTACACGTTTCTGGTGGCGCCGGACTCGTTGAACGCGGTGGCGGCGCGCTACCGGAATTTCCGGATATTCAATTTCCCGGTCACGCTGCTGCCGTCGGCTCCGCTGGATCTGCTGTGGACGCCGCCGGCCGAACAGTTGAGGATGCCATGAAAAGCGGAACAGTAAAGCGGATTGCGGCGGCGGTCATCGTTGTTGCGGCGGCGGTGTATCTGGGCTGCTGTGTCACATTCTGAAATGAAAAAGCTCAAAAAAAACGTATTGATTGCGCTGGTCGCCGCGCTGGTTGCGGCGGCGGCGTGGGGCGGGTTCCGGCTGGGCGGGAACTTCGGCGGCGGCAACCGGGCGAAGAGCGACGCGCTGGTGTTTTCCTCGCTGCCGGTGGCGGAGCTGGCCACCCGCGAGATCAAGTGGAAAGTGGTGCTTCATGTTGTGGAAAGATTTCCGGCGCGTGAATATGTGGTCAGTCGGATCGCGGCGGTCAAGGCGGGGTTCGACCTCGGAAAAATGAATCCGGAAAAAGATGTGCGATTTGACGCGGCGGCCGGACAGGTCACCATTCGTCTGCCGCGGCCGGAGGTGTTCAGCGTGGCGTGGAGCGGACAGAATGTGCTGATGGACCGGCATTCGCCGGTGGCCGCGCTGCTGACGCGGACGACGGAGGACGAAGCGGAGCGCCGTCTGCTGTTCGATCAGGCGCTGTTGAGCGACCTCGGAACCGTGGAACTGTTGTCTTTCGACGCGATGACAGAGGCGTTGAAGTCGGTGCTGTCGCCGTACTTCGAGACCCGCGGTTTCAAGGTCGAATATGTGATGGATTCCGGCGGCGGCGACTTCCGCCGCGCGGTGGCGGACTACTTTGAAAAACAGTACGGACATGCTATATTAGTTGAAAAATAAATGAAGGGAAACGGAATTATGATAAAAGTGGCAATCGTCGGCGCGGCCGGCAGAATGGGCAGAAGGTTGGTCGCCAATGTGATGGGGGCCGCCGATATGAAGCTGGTCGGCGCGCTGGAGATACCGGAATGTCCGCTGATCGGTCAGGACGCCGGAACGGTGGCTGGGTGCGGCGAGGCCGGAGTGCGGATCGTTTCTGATCCGTCCGTCGCGTTCGCCGAGGCGGAGGCGGTCATCAACTTCAGCACCTCCGGCATTGTCCCGGTGACAAGGGCGGCGCTGGCGGTCGGCGCGTCCGCGGTGATCGGAACCACTGCGCTTAAGGCGGAGGAGCGTGCGGAGCTTGCGGAAATGGCGAAAAAAGGCGGGCGGATCGTGCAGTCTCCGAACATGTCGGTCGGGGTGAATCTGCTGTTCCACCTCGCGGCCGAGGCGGCAAAGATTCTGGATGAGAAATATGACATCGAGATTGTTGAAATGCACCACAACCAGAAAAAAGACGCGCCGAGCGGCACCGCCGAAAAACTCGGACAGATCCTGTGCGCGGCGCGCGGGCTGGATTACGATTCCGATGTGCGTCACGGCCGGGTCGGGCTGGTCGGCGTCCGCACCGGACACGAGATCGGCATGCACTCGCTGCGCGGCGGCGACGTGGTCGGCGACCACACGGTCATCTTCGCCACCGGCGGGGAGCGGATCGAACTTACCCACCGCGCCTCCAGCCGCGACACCTTTGTGATCGGTGCGCTGCGCGCCGTCCGTTTCCTGTCCGGCGTCGGGGCGGGGCTGTATGACATGCAGGACGTGCTCGGATTCAAATGAGCAAAACACTGAACGTCTGGCTGATTTCCGGCGAAACCTCCGGCGACATGTACGGCGCGGAGATCGCCGCGGCGCTGCGCCGGCTCGCCGGAACCGACGGCTGCGGCATCAACATCTCCGGCATGGGCGGCATCCGCATGCGCGAGGCCGGCGTTGAACTGCTGGCCGACTCCACCGAACTCGGCGTGGTCGGCGTGGCGGAGGTGGTGAAGCATCTGTTCACTTTCTTCGCCATTTTCCGCCGTCTGGTCCGCCGGGCGGAGGCCGACCGGCCGGACGCGGTGGTGATGATCGATTATCCGGGATTCAACCTCGAACTGGCCAAAGCCATGTGGAAGCGCGGCATTCCGGTGATCTGGTTTGTCAGCCCTCAGGTGTGGACCTGGAAAAAATACCGGATATTCAAGCTTGAAAAATACTGCCGGAAAATGCTGGTGATCTTTCCATTCGAGGTGGAGGTGTACGGCGTGACCCGGCTTGACACCGAGTTTGTCGGCCATCCGCTGCTGGAAATGGTTGACGCCCGGCGCGACCCGTCGATTGTGCGCGACCGGAATCTGGTGCTGCTGCTGCCGGGCAGCCGGGACATGGAGGTGTCGCGGCTGCTGATCCCGATGCTTGACAGCGCGGCGGAACTGGTGAAGCGCCATTCCGAACTAAGGTTCGTGCTTACGGCTCCGCGGCCGAAGATATATGAAAAATGCCGGGCCATCTGCGCGCGTTATCGGGAAAAACACCCGGAATCGCCGGAAATCGATGTGCTGCTCGGCGGCACCGCCGAATTTCAGCAGCGCGCCGTTGCCGGAATCGCCGCGTCCGGCACCGTCACCGTGGAGTCGGCCATCGCCGGACTGCCGCTGGTGGTGGTCTACAAAATGAATTTATTCACTATTCTTCTGGCCGCCGTTCTGGTGAAGCTTTACCGCGGCTTTTTCACCATGGTGAACGTCATCCTCAACCGCGAGGCGTTCGAGGAGTTCATTCAGTACGAGGTGAAAAGCGCCAATATCGTTCCGGCGCTGGAGCGCATCCTGCCGGGCGGCTCAAGGCGCGAACAGGTGGAAAAGGATATGGCCGAACTCCGGGGGGAACTCTCGCCGGACGGCAAAACAAACGCGCTTGAATGCTGTGCGGAAAAAATCTACCGGACAATTCAGGCGGAAGGAAAAACGGAATAAAATGATTCCAGAATCTTTGCTCTTTGTACCGGAGTACGGCGATCTCGCCGGAATGAAGGAGACGCTGGAGCGCGCCGCGGAAAAATCAATCGAATTCTGGACCGCGCCGCGGATAGTCGATCGTGAAAACGGCTGCTACCATGTCTGGTTCGACCGCGACGGCCGGGAAATGGCGCCCGAAACCGGAAGCGACGGCCGCAGCATAATTAATACGCTGCGCGTGATGTACGTTCACTCGATGCGTCTGGCCGGACAGCCGGACGACCGGCGGACGGCCGCTCAGCTTGAACACGGTCTCGCTTCGCTTGAACCGTTCCGCACGCCGGCCGGATGGCTGAACTGGATACACTGGGACGGCTCGGTCATTACCCGGGAAATGCGCGGCAAGCGGTGGTTTCATTCCGAAGCGGATTCGATCTCAACCATCTATCTGCTCTACATAGCGTCGGATATTTTCACCCGTTACCGGGACGGCCGCTTTCTCGCGCTGGCCCAAGAGGCGTTCGCGCTTCTGGAGCGTTCGGCGTGGGACGGCGAGTCCGGCGGCTATTTCAACACCATGGACCCGGAAACCCGCACCGATTTCAGCAAGGACGCCGGGCAGAATATGCACATGGCGCTGGCTCTCAGCCGGTTTTGTAAAATATCTGACGATCCCTCCGCCCGCCGTCGGCTGGAGTGGCTGCTTGCCAAGCTCCCGATGCTGGTCAATGCACATGACATCGCCTGGAACCGGGTTGACCGCGAATGGAAGACCCCCGAGTTTCCCGACTGGGGACCGCACTCCGGAGCCGACGTTCCGCCGCGCATTCTCGCCGGCCACGATGTTGAGCTGGTCTGGTATCTGGAGGATGCCGCCGCCGCCTTGAACGCCGCTTATCCCGAACCGCTGCTGCGGCTCGGCCGGAAGCTGACGGCGCTGACGGACGACCGCGGCTATTTCGCCACCTGGTGTTCTGTGGAGGGCGTTGCGGAACCGCCGAAAGGCATGATCTGGTGGTCGCAGTTCGAAGCGATGATATGTTTTTCCAGACTGTGGAAACGCACCGGCGACGAAGCATATCTGAAACTGTTCTGGCGGATTGCAAAATTCACTTTCGCCGAACTGATGAATCCGGAGAACGGTGTGTTCCGCGGCGGCGTCGATTTTGAATCGGGCCGGCTGGCGCCGCAGGGCGGCTGGGCGTGGAAGGGCGGTCTGCACACGGTTCGCGCACTGACCGAGTGTGCGAAACTGATGAACTGAATGATCTAAAAAAATACGATAACGGCGGCGTCGAGGTTGCGACGCCGCCGTTTTTTTCGGCATTTGAGCAAAAATTGAAACCGTTGCCGGCCGGGGTTGTCAGTGCCCGGTCGGCGCAAAGGGCGGGGGCGGCAGCGCCAGATACGCGTAATGGCGGACGGTTTTGCCCTCGGAGAGCCACAGCCGTTCAAAGTCGGTCTTGATGTCGGCGATGTCATCGAGCGCGCCGGGCGCGGGGGAAAACAGCGGCGAAGCGGAGAAGATGCGTTCAACCGAATCGCGGTATGGCTCGTCATCGCTTGAAAAGTGGAATATTCCGCCGGTTTTCAGCACCCGGTGCAGCTGCGCGGTGAAGTCGCTGGTGACCAGGCGATGGCCGCGGTGACGTTCCTTCGGCCACGGATCGGGACAGAGCAGATGGATGCGGTCGATGGAGCGGTCGGGCAGGAACCGGCTGATGAACAGCTGCGCCTCGGTGCGGAACACCGTCAGATTCTCCAGTTTCATCCGTTCGCCCCGCTTGACCAGTTTGCGCAGCCGGCCGATCATTACATCGGCGGCGAATATCCGGCGTTCCGGGAACCGCTCCGCCAGACCGGTGGAAAACGAGCCTTTGCCGCAGCCCAGATCAAGTTCGGTGAACACTCCGGTCTGCACCGGCACGGTGTCATACGTTCCGGTGAGAATCCGGATCATTCTGTCTTCTTCTTTCATTTGCATAAAAAAAATCGTCCGCAGGTTTAAAAAACAATAAGTTCGTGTATATTATAATTTAACCGTAAACATGCGACAACGCCAAATGTTTTCTGGAAAAAACGGTAAAATTAATGAAACAACTCCTGTTCGTATGCAGCGGCAACACCTGCCGCAGTCCGATGGCCGAGGCGGCATTCAAAGTGCTGGCGGCCGCGCACGGCCTGAACCTGAAGGTGAAGTCGGCCGGACTCGACGCGTGGGAGGGCGGCGGCGCCAGCTCCATGGCCGCGGCCGCGGTGCGGACCATCGGAGGCGATCTTTCAAAATTCCGCAGTTCCGCGCTGTCCGGGGAGATGGTGGATTCAAGCGACCTGATCGTGGCGATGACCGCCGGGCACCGGGCCGAAATTCTGGACCGTTTTCCGTCGGCGGCCGGCAGGGTCCGTCTGCTGATGGAGTTCGATCCGTCGTCCGCCGCCGGCGGCGTGGCCGATCCCTACGGCGGCTCGCTCGACCTTTACCGTTTTACGCTTGACGCGATGCTGCCGGCGCTTTCCAATTTGGCTGAAATGATTTCAAAAAATTCAATATAAAGGAGCTTGAACCGATATGAAAAAAATCACCGACTTTGTCCTGAACCCGACCACGGCCGCCATTGGCGCCGACCACGGAGGGTTTGAACTCAAGACCGAATTGAAGAAAATCCTTGAACGCCACAATTTCAAAGTGATCGACTGCGGTCCGGACGCGCTTGACCCGGAGGACGATTATTCCGTCTACGGCGCCAAAGTCGGCCGGGCTGTTGCGGGCGGCGCGGCCAACTGCGGCGTGCTGATCTGCCGCTCCGGAGCCGGAATGGGCATGGTTGCCAACCGCTTCCACGGTGTGCGCGCCGCGGTGTGCGACACGCCGGAAATCGCGGCCAAGAGCCGTCAGCACAACGCCAGCAACGTTCTGGTGCTTTCCGGCGACCGGCTCGACGCCGGTGAAATGGCCGCGATCGTCGACGCCTGGGTGTCCACTCCGTTCACCGGCGAGGAGCGCCACGAGCGCCGCCTGAATATTCTGGAAAATGACAGTTATGACGATATCGCCGCCATCCGCGCCGCCGATCCGGAAGTCGCCAAGTACATCGATCTTGAAGCCAAGCGTCAGCATGACGGCATTGAACTGATCGCTTCGGAAAACTTCACCAGCTGCGCGGTTCGCGCCGCCCAGGGGTCGGTTCTAACCAACAAATACGCCGAGGGCTATCCGGGCAAGCGTTATTACAACGGCTGCGAGTTCGTCGACAAAATCGAAAGCCTGGCCATTGAGCGCGCCTGCAAGCTGTTCGGCGCCGAAGCCGCCAACGTGCAGCCCCACGCCGGCAGTCAGGCCAACATGGCGGTCTACTTCGCGCTGATCAATCCGGGCGACACCGTGCTGGCGATGAGCCTCGACCACGGCGGTCACCTGACCCACGGCCATCCGATGAACTTCTCCGGCATGCTGTACAACATTGTTCCCTACGGCGTGTCACGCGAGACCGAAATGCTCGACTACGATGAAATCGAGCGTCTGGCGGTTGAGCATAAACCGAAGCTGATTCTCGCCGGCGCCAGCGCCTATCCGCGGGTGATCGATTTCCCGCGGCTGCGCGAGATTGCCGACAAAGTCGGCGCCTATCTGTTTGTGGACATGGCGCACATCGCCGGTCTGGTGGCCGCCGGAGAGCATCCGAACCCGGTGCCGTACTGCGACGTGGTTTCCACCACCACGCATAAGACGCTGCGCGGTCCGCGCTCCGGCCTGATTCTCTGCAAGGAGAAATTCATCAAGGCGATCAATTCCAAGGTGTTCCCCGGTTTGCAGGGCGGACCGCTTGAACACGTCATCGCAGCCAAGGCCATCTGCTTTGCCGAGGCCATGACGCCGGAATTCAAGACCTATCAGCACCAGATCAAACTCAACGCCGCGAAGCTGGCCGAAGAGTTGGCCAAGCGCGGCTTCCGGATCGTCTCCGGCGGCACCGACAACCATGTGATGCTGGTCGACCTCCGCCCGAAGGGGGCCACCGGCAAGGAGATCGCCAACGCGCTGGACAAGGCGTTGATCACGGTCAACAAAAACATGATCCCGTTCGACCCTGAGAAGCCGTTCGTCACCAGCGGAATCCGCATCGGCACTCCGGCGGTCACCACCCGCGGCATGAAGGAGGACGCGATGGTCCGCATCGCCGACTTCATCGAGCGCGGCTGCGCCGCCAAAGACGATGCGGCCGCCCTGGCCGCCATCGCCGCCGAAGTCCGCGAGTTCACCGCCGCCTATCCGATGCCGCAGTTCTGCTAAGGTAAAAAGGAAAGATTGGAAAAATGATCGATATAAAACTTATCCGTGAGAATCCGGAACTGGTCAAGGCGCAGCTCAAGCGCCGCGGCAGCGACATCGATGTCGACGCGATCGCCGCGCTCGACGCCGAATGGCGTTCGCTGACCGCCCAATGCGAATCCATGCGCGCCGAACGCAACACGCTCAGCAAACAGTGCAAGGACGATCCCGCCGCCCGCGAAAAGGTCAAGACCATCAAGGCCGACCTCCAGCAGGCCGAGGAGCGCCTCGCCGCCGTCGCCGCCGACATCCGCGCGCAGATGGACCTGCTCCCCAACCTCCTTGCCGACGATGTGCCGGACGGGAAGGACGACAACGACAATTATGAAGTCCGCCGCGAAGGGACCATTCCCAGTTTCAATTTCAAAGTGCGCGACCATCAGGAGCTGGGCGAACTGCTCGACATTCTCGACACCGCCCGCGGCGCCAAGGTCGCCCAGAGCGGATTCTACTACTGGAAGGGCAGGGGCGCACAGCTGGCGCAGGGGCTGTTCTTCTGGGCGCAGAAGGAGCTGATCGGCCGCGGCTTCACGCTGTTCATGACGCCGTGCGCCGCCAAGGAGCATACGCTTTACGGCACCGGTTATCTGCCGTTTTTCACCGACCAGACCTATCCGATCAAGGGCGAGGATCTCGACCTGATCGGCACCAGCGAGCAGACGCTGGTCGGCTATCACGCCGACGAGGTTCTCGACGGCGACACGCTTCCGCGCATGTACACCGCCTATACTCCTTGTTTCCGCACCGAGGCGGGGAGCTACGGCAAGGCGTCGCGCGGGATTTTCCGCGTCCACCAGTTCCACAAGGTTGAGCAGATCGTGTTCTGCCGCCCCGAGGAGTCGGTGAAGTATCACGAGATGTGTCTGGCCAACGAGGAATATCTGCTCAAGAAACTCGGACTGCCCTACCGGGTGGTCAACGTCTGCGTCGGAGACCTCGGAGCGCCCGGCAGCAAGAAGTATGACATTGAGGCATATTTCGCCGGATTCGACACCTATCGCGAGGTCACCAGCAATACCAATCTGACCGACTTTCAGGCGTCGCGCCTCAATATCCGCTATAAGAAAGAGGACGGCACGCGCGAGTACGTTCACACCATCAGCGCCACCGCGGTGACCGACCGCGTGCTGATCGCCATCCTTGAGAACAACCAGCTTGAAGACGGCACCGTCGTCATTCCCGAAGCGCTGCGCCCGTTCGCCGGTTTCGACCGGATCGAACCGGTGAAGAAATAAGGCCGGGGGAGGACTGCACAATGAAGTATGAAGCGGTTATCGGTCTGGAAGTGCATGCCCAGGTGCGCACGGAAAGCAAGATGTTCTGCGGTTGTCCGAACAAGTACGGCTGCGAGCCGAACACCAATGTCTGCCCGGTCTGCATGGGATATCCAGGCGTGCTTCCGGTTCCGAACCGCGAGGCGATCCGCAAGACCATGATCGCCGGTCTGCTCACCGAATGCACCATTGCCAAGTTCTCCAAGTTCGACCGCAAAAGCTATTTTTATCCCGACATGCCGAAGAACTACCAGATCAGCCAGTACGATCTGCCGTTCTGCGTCGGCGGCCGGATACGGGTTTCCGGAATCGGGTTCTCCGGAGAGGAGATGGCCGACAAGTACATCGGCATCACCCGCATCCATCTGGAGGAGGACGTGGCGAAGCTCACCCATTTCCACGGCGCCAGCGGCGTGGACTACAACCGCGCCGGCGTGCCGCTGATGGAGACCGTGAGCGAGCCGGATATGCGTTCGGCCGACGAAGCCTACGCCTATTTGACCAAGCTGCGGGAAATCTTCGTTTACGGCGGCGTGGGCGACTGCGACATGGAGAAGGGGCAGATGCGCTGCGATGTGAATATTTCTCTGCGTCCGGTCGGCCGGATTGAGTTCGGCACCAAGATCGAGCTGAAGAATCTGAACAGTTTCCGCGCCGTTCACCGGGCGATCGAATACGAGATATGGCGGCAGGCGGAAATCCTCGACGCCGGCGGCACGATCCGTCAGGAGACCCGCGGCTGGAATGACGATTCCGGCGAAAGCTACCTGATGCGCACCAAGGAACAGGCGCACGACTACCGCTACTTCCCGGACCCCGACCTTACGCCGGTGGTCACCACCGACGAGGAGATCGAGGCGCTGCGCCGCACGCTGCCGGAAATGCCGGAGGCGATGCGCGGACGGTTTGTCGAACAGTACGGGCTTACCGCCTATGACGCCGAAGTGCTGACGCAGGATCGCGAACTCGCCAAATATTTTGAGGCGGTCGCCGTCAAGGTCAAGACCCCCAAGGTGGCGGCGAACTGGATCAACTCGGAACTGCTGCGCGAACTCGGAAGCGACGGGCTGGCCGGCTGCCGGATATCGGCGGAGGATTTTGCCGGACTGCTCAATCTGGTGGAGGACAATACCATCAGCGGACGCACCGGCAAGGAGGTGTTTTCCGAGATGCTCGCCACCGGAAAGAGCGCGAAGTCGATCGTCGACGCCAAAGGCTTGGCGCAGGTTTCCGACTCCGGCGCGATTGAAAAGGTGGTGGACGAGGCTCTGGCGGCCAATCAGAAACAGGTCGGTCAATATCTGGCCGGCAATGAAAACGTGCTGATGTATCTGGTCGGTCAGGTAATGAAGCTGAGCCGGGGCAAGGCGAATCCTAAACTGGTGCTGGAACTGTTGAAGTCCAAGCTGGCGAAGTAGAACGCCGGTGCGGTCACGCATGGTCAACGCCGCCGTCCGGGAATCGGACGGCGGTGTTTATTTTTAAAGTCACGGGCGCAAATCCGTTTCAGGCGTGGAGGACGGAAAGACCGCGGCGGACGCGGCATTCGTTGAAAAACGCGAAAACGGCCGGCCGCCGGCTCATGGTCTTCAACAGCTTTGACGGACTTACGCCAAGCTGCGCCGCCGCCGCCGCGTGATCGAAAGCAACCGCGTCGAAAAGATCGAACAGTCTCGCGGTGTCAATCGGGCGCAGACTGCCGATCTCCGGCGGCTCCCCCGGCGGTTCGCGCAGCTTGAACGCGAGTTCATAGCGCAGCTTCTTCAGGGCGTTGATCCGGTTGCGCAGTTGACTGCGCTCGGAACAGTCGGCGGCCTGAATCCCGGTCGGGACATGGATGAGCCGGACGGCGCTGGAAGTCTTGTTGCGCTTCTGGCCGCCCTTGCCGGTGGCTTTGAAAAAATCGAGACGGCACTCCGCCAGCAAAGCGTTGTCGTCGCAGGTCAGCAAATCGTCGCGTTTCATATTTAAAAATATACACGCAAAAAAGTTGAAAGCAACGTCCGGAAAGTGTATATTACCGGATAAAAACCTCGAGGGAGATGAAAATGGATATTCTGGTGGTTGGCAACGGCGGACGCGAACATGTTCTGTGCTGGAAACTGGCGCAGAGCCGCAACGCCGGAAAAATCTACTGCGCACCCGGCAACGCCGGCATTGCGGCGTCCGGCGCCGCCGCGACGGTCGATATCAAGGCGGCCGACTTTGAACGGCTGGCCGATTTCGCCGCGTCACACGGCATCGGGCTGACCGTGGTAGGTCCGGAGGCTCCGCTTTGCGGCGGCATCGTGGACGTGTTCAGAAAACGGGGATTGAAAATTTTCGGTCCCGACAAGTTCGCCGCCCGTCTCGAAGGCAGCAAGGACTTCGCCAAGCGCTTCATGGTCAAATACAACATCCCATGCGCAAAATCCGCCACTTTCACCGCGGCGGCTGCGGCGGTGGAGTATGTTGAAAAGGAATTTGCTTCAGGCGCACCCGGCATCGTGGTCAAGGCCGACGGGCTGGCGGCCGGCAAGGGCGTGCTGGTGGCGGAGAACTGCGCCGACGCCTGCGAATTCGTCCGCGGCTGTTTTGACGGGGCGTTCGGAGAGTCCGGTCATCAGGTGCTGATCGAGGAAAAACTTGTCGGCGAAGAGGCCTCCATCTTTGCGCTGGTGGACACGAAGTCCATCCGGGCGCTCGCCTCAAGTCAGGATCACAAGCGGGTCGGTGACGGCGACCGCGGCCCGAACACCGGCGGCATGGGCGCCTATTCGCCGGCTCCGGTGGTGACCGATAAAGTGATGGCACAGATACAAACCGAAATTCTTGACAATTTTCTGCGCGGCGTAAAGGCGGAAAAACTGGATTTTCACGGCGTGATTTTCGTCGGCGTAATGATCGACAACGGCCGGGCGAAAGTGCTGGAGTTCAACGTCCGGTTCGGCGACCCGGAAGTGCAGCCGGTGCTGATGCGCCTCAAAAGCGATCTGCTCGACGCAATGCTCGCCACGGTTGAAGAAAATCTGGCGGACTGCGTTCCGGAATGGTCGGACGACCCGGCGGTCAGCGTTATCGTGGCCTCCGGCGGCTATCCCGGCAAGTGCGACACCGGGCATGAGATCACCGGACTGGATGCGGCGGCCGCCGCCGGCGTTCAGGTGTTTCACGCCGGAACCTCGCTCGACGCGAAAGGCCGGATCGTCAACTCCGGCGGCCGGGTGCTCGGCGTGGCGGCGCGCGGTAAAACCGTGCGCGAAGCGGTGGAAAAAGCCTATCGCGGTGTGGACGCCGTACACTTTGAAAACTGTTTTTCCCGGCGCGACATCGCATACCGGGCATTACAGCGCGAAAAAGCTTGATTTTTATCGGATTAATGCTATTTTATTGAATCGTGACTTTAAAATTTAAAAGAGATGAGGGAGCGTGCTGAAATGAAAAAAATCGTGGCATCTTTGTTCCTGGTCGCGGCGGCATTGATGATGGGCGCCGGATGCAGCAGTGTGGAAGTCGGTCAGAAGTTCAACGGAATCGGCGTTACGCCGGACGGGAAACAGGCGCTGGCTCAGATCACCTACAGCAATTACGGCTTCTATCTCCTCAACTGTGTGCCGATCTTTACCGGAGCCGTCAGCGATCCCGGCAGCTTCGCACTGTTCAAGGACACGGTTACCACCGATTACGCCATGCTTGAAACCACCCGTCGCGCCGGACTGCTCGGCGGCAGCCGTATGATAAACATTAATGTCACCCGCGGCAGCCAGTTCAACTGGTACACCCTGCTCATCTGGACCCGCAGCATAAACGTGTCCGGCACGGTGCTGGAATAACTTAACAGAATTTTCAACTTGAACGACAACCCGCCGAACAGCGGGTTGTTCAATTTAACCAATGGAGACAAAACGAATGGCCAAGAAAATGCAGACCATCGACGGCAATTACGCGGCAGCGTATGTAGCCTACGCGTTCAGCGAGGTAGCCGCCATTTACCCGATTACCCCGTCCTCGACGATGGGCGAATACGCCGACACCTGGGCCAGCCAGGGTCTGAAGAATATGTTCGGCAGCGTGCTCCAGGTCTCTGAAATGCAGAGCGAAGCCGGCGCGGCCGGCGCGGTGCACGGCAGTCTGAACGCCGGTGCGCTCACCACCACTTTCACCGCCAGTCAGGGGCTGCTCCTGATGATCCCGAACATGTACAAGATCGCCGGCGAAATGATTCCGTCGGTGTTTCACGTTTCCGCCCGTGCGCTCGCCGCTCAGTCGCTCTCAATTTTCGGCGACCATTCCGACGTGATGAGCTGCCGCTCCACCGGCTTTGCCATGACCAGCGCCGCCAGCATTCAGGAAACCCACGACATGGCGATCGTCGCCCATCTCGCCACGCTGGAGAGCCGCATTCCGTTTCTGAGCTTCTTCGACGGGTTCCGCACCTCGCACGAGATCCAGAAGATCGAACTGCTCGGCTACGAAGATATGAAGAGCCTGCTCGATATGAAGTACATCGAGGATTTCCGCGCCCGCGCCCTGCGCCCCGAAGCCCCCTACGCCAAGATGGCCGCCCAGAACCCGGACGTCTATTTCCAGGGCCGCGAAACCACCAATCTGATCTACGCGAACCTTCCGGCCGTGGTCCAGAAGTACATGGACAAACTGGCCGCGATCACCGGGCGTAAACTGCATCTGTTCGATTACGTCGGCGCCGCCGACGCCACCGATGTCATCATCGCCATGGGCTCCGGCTGCGAGACCATCGAAGAGACGGTCGATTACCTGACCGGTCAGGGCAAAAAGGTCGGCCTGCTCAAGGTCCGTCTGTACCGTCCGTTTGCCGCCGATGTGTTCGTCAAGGCGCTTCCCGCCTCCGTCAAGCGCGTGGCGGTGCTCGACCGCTGCAAGGAACCCGGCTGCCTCGGCGAGCCGCTTTTCCTCGACGTGGCCGCGTCGCTCGCAGGCAAGGACGTCAAGGTTATCGGCGGACGTTTCGGCCTGGCCAGCAAGGAGTTCACTCCGTCGATGGTCAACGCCGTCTACAAACACCTGGCCGGCAAGTGCACCCATAACTTCACCGTCGGCATCAACGACGACGTTTCGCATCTCTCGATCCCGGTGGACGAGCAGATCGTGACCGAGCCGGCCGACGCCACCTGCTGCATGTTCTGGGGACTGGGCGCCGACGGCACCGTCGGTTCCAACAAGAACTCCATCAAAATCATCGGCGACAATACCGACAAATACGTTCAGGCCTATTTCGTGTACGACTCGAAGAAGTCCGGCGGCATCACCGTCAGCCATCTGCGCTTCGGCGACACCCCGATCAAGAGCGAGTACACCGTGACCAGCCCGAACTTCGTGGCCTGTCACAACGCCGCCTACATCGGCCGTTACGACATGCTCGCCGGGATCCGCGAGGGCGGCACCTTCCTGCTCAACAGCGAGGTTCCGGCCGACAAGGTTTTTGAAACCTTCACCCGCGATATGCAGGAGACCATCATCCGCAAGCATATCAAGGTCTACACCATCGACGCCCGCAAGATTTCCATGGAAGCCGGTCTGGGCGCCCGCATCAACACTGTGATGCAGGTGTGCTTCTTCAAGCTCGCCAACATCATTCCGGTGGACACCGCGATCGAGCTGATCAAAAAGGCGATCAAAAAGACCTTCGGCAAGAAGGGCGAGGAAATCGTCAACAAGAACATCAAGTGCGTGGACAATTCGCTGGCCTATCTTGAATCGGTCAAGGTGCCGGCATCGCTGGACGGCGTTGCATTCGTCGAGCCGGCCAAGCTGATCAGCGCCGACGCCGGCGTATTCGCCAACACACTGATGAAGCCGATTCTCCATCAGAACGGCGACAGCATTCCGGTCTCCGCCATGAGCATCGACGGTTCGATGCCGATCAGCACCAGCAAGCTGGAAAAGCGCGGCATTGCGCCGATGGTTCCGAAATGGGATTCCTCGAAGTGCATACAGTGCAACCAGTGCGCGATGGCCTGTCCGCACGCGGCGATCCGTCCGAAACTTATCAATCCGGCCGACCTCGCCGGCGCTCCGGCCTCGTTCGAGACCGTGGATGCCAAGGGCGTCAAGGAACCCGGCCTGAAGTATCGTCTCCAGGTTTACTGCGAGGACTGCACCGGCTGCGGCGTCTGCATCGAGACCTGCCCGGCCAAGGAAAAGGCGATCAGCCTGAGCCATCTGGCGGACGAGCGCGCCGCCGGTCAGAACGCCAACGAGAAGTTCTTCGAGGCGCTGCCGGACAACGTGCTGGGCGGACTTGCTCCGACCTCCGTCAAGGCTTCGCAGTTCCTGCTGCCGCACTTTGAGTTTTCCGGCGCGTGCGCCGGCTGCGGCGAGACTCCGTACGTCAAGCTCATCAGCCAGCTGTTCGGCAACCGCATGCTCGTGGCGAACGCCACCGGCTGCTCTTCGATCTACGGCGGCAGCTTCCCGAGCCTGCCCTACTGCACCGACAAGTCCGGTCGCGGTCCGGCGTGGGCCAACTCGCTGTTTGAGGACAACGCCGAGTTCGGGTTCGGCATGCGTCTGGCGGTGGACAACAACCGCAAGCAGCTCAAGGCCAACGTGGAAGCCGCTCTGGCGCTCGACATCGACGCAAAGCTGAAGACGGCGCTTGAGGCCGCCATGACCACTTGGGAGCAGACCGATGACGCCGCGATCGCCAATCAGAACGCGGTCAAGGACGCGCTGAAAAACGTCAAGACCTGCGACGCCTGCCGGGAGATCATCGCCAAGATCAGCGAACTGTCCGATTACTTTGTGGACAAGTCGCTCTGGATCATCGGCGGCGACGGCTGGGCCTACGATATCGGTTACGGCGGGCTTGACCATGTGGTCGCCCAGAACCGCAACGTCAATATTCTGGTGCTCGACACCGAAGTGTATTCCAACACCGGCGGGCAGGCTTCCAAGTCCACCCCGATCGGCGCGGTAGCATTGTTCGCCAACGGCGGCAAGCGGCTCACCAAGAAGAACCTCGGTTTCATGTGCATGAGCTACGGCAACGTCTATGTGGCCAGCATCGACATGGGCGCCGACCGCAATCAGGCGCTGAAGGCGATCCGCGAGGCGGAAGCCTATAACGGCCCGTCGCTCATCATTGCCTACTCGCCCTGCATCGCGCACGGCATCAAGGGTGATATGCGCATGAGTCAGGTCGAGGCCAAGAAAGCCTATGAAGCCGGATACTGGCCGTTGTACCAGTACAATCCGTCCGCCGAGCAGCCGTTCACCTGGCAGACCAAGCCGGCCACCGGCAGCTTCCAGGAGTTCATCCGCGGCGAACGGCGCTACGCCAGTCTGCAGAAGACCGCTCCCGCCGACGCCGAGGCGCTTTACACCAAGGCCGAGGAGGACAACGCCCGCCGCATGAAGTTCTATGAAGAACTCGGCAAGGCGATGAAGTAGTCTTGCGACTGCGGCGTTTCTAAAAAACGCATGGCAGGCCGTCCGGAGATGATCCGGGCGGCCTGTTTTTTGTTGTGCGTTCACTCTGGCTTAGCGGCGGTAGTTAAAACAAATAAAAAATCTTGATCCCATTGTATTTAAATAAAACCGCAGTGTTTATTGCCGCCGGTATTGAAAATATCAAATGGCGTGCTATTTTATGCGCCGACACAAAATATAATGTTTATGCCGGGGGGCTGAATGACGTTAAAAAAATGTGCCGCCGATTTTATGAATAATTGGCGGACAAAGCAGTGTGGACCGTCGGAGAAATTCTCAACGCGGACATTTTGGATTGCGGCGGCGGCGTGGATGGCTGTTTGGTCGCTGCTGCCGGCGTTTTGCGTCGGCAATGTGTTTGTCGATGTGGCCGAGAATGTCGCCTGGGGTATGCATTTTCAGCTCGGCTATGATAAAAATCCCTATTTTGGCGCGTGGCTGACCTATTGGTTTTATAATATCTGGAAGACTGAATTGTTCAGTTATGTGCTGAGCCAGTTTTTTGTCTTCATGTCGCTGGTGGCGATGTGGCGTTTGAGTCGGCGGATATTCCGCTCCGGATTTCATTCGCTGGTCGCGGTGCTGCTGATGCTGACAATTCCTTTTTTTTCCCACTCGGCGTGCGAGTTCAATGATGACGTGATTGAAATCGGTCTGTGGGCGATGCTCATACTTTTCTTTCACCGGGCGATCATGGAGCAGAGCATTGCCGACTGGGTGGCGGTGGGGCTGGTCGCCGGACTGTCGGTGATGACCAAGTATCTCGGTGTTGCGCTTTGCGTTTCGCTGGGGACGCTGCTGTTTGTTCTGCCGGAGGGGCGGCGGGCCTGGCGGGGATGGGGACTTTATATCGCCGCCGCGATATTTTTCGCACTGGTGGTGCCGAATTTGCTGTGGTTGTCGCAACACGACTTCATTGCGTTCAAGTATGCCGGAGGGCGTTCCGCCGCGAAGATGGCCGTCACGCCGTTTCCCCGTCTGGTGAATCCGCTTCGGCTGGTCGGCAACTACGTTCTGCCGCTGCTGCTGCCGGTCGCGGCGATGGCGGTGTTCTTCCGCCGGGAGCGGACGGAATGCGTTGCGCGTCGGGACATGATTTTTCTGTTTCCGGCGATGTTCGGTCCGTTTGCGGTGTCGCTGCTGTTCTCGCTGCTTACGGGCGGTAAAATTATTGCGTCATGGCTGACACCGTATTATATTGTGAGCGGAATATTTCTGGTGGCGGCGTTCCGCCCGTCCCCGGATGTGTTCCGGCTTAAGATATTCCTTCTGTTTGTCGCGCTTTTCGCCGTGACCAGCGGAGTGTCGTTCGGATACGAGCATCTGGTCCGGCGGCCGTATCAGCGCCGGAGCTGCTCCTATGATTCCTATCCCGGCCGCGAGGCGGCCCGGCAGCTCACCGATGAATGGCAGCGCCGTTTCAACCGGCCGTTGAAATATGTGGTCGGCACCCGGAAATCGTCCTGTAATATGACCTTTTATTCCAAAGATATGCCGCATGCGTTTTTCGACTCCGACATCGCATTGAGCCAGTGGATTGCTTGGGATGAGATTGAGCGGGAGGGCGCTTTGGTTGTGTGGGATACGGAGAAGCCGCCGATCTGGCTGCTGCAATACGAGAGCCGTCTGCTTATTCTGCCGGAGTTTGAATTTGAGCGCGCCGTGCCGGCGTGGTTCCGGGCGGTGGCCGGCAAGCCGAAGACCGCCGGAGTGACCGCAGCCATCCTGCCGCCGGCCGACTGTCGCTGATCTGCCGGTCGACAGTCGAAAGCGGTGGCGGCCGCGCTGCTTCGCCAAGCCGCCGCGGGCGGAAATTACTTGCCTGAAACCGTTTTGATTTTTGCGATCAGCGCTTCGGTTCCGGCATGGTAGAGGCCGGGGCCGGCATGGGTTTCGCCGTCGAATATCTTCCATGAGCGGTTTTTGCCGGCCAGTTCGTTGTACATCATAAAGATTCCGCTCGGCGGGCAGGTGGAGTCAAGCAGGCCGCAGGTGACGAATACTTCGCATTTCACCCGCCCGGCAAAGTTGACGGCGTCAAAATAACGCATGGCATCGGCAACCGCCGGGTCCGCCGCCGCACCGTTGTTCCCGGCCTTGATGAATCCCGGCCATGACGGATAATTGCGTTTTTCAAGAACGGCCGCGATATTGCAAAGCCACGGCGCCTGCGGAGCTGCGAAGGTCACGTCCGGGTCGAGTGCCGCCGCCACCACCGACTGGAGTCCGCCCTGACTGCCGCCGCCGACAAACAGATTCCGTCCGTCCCATTCCGGCAGCGTTTTCATGAAGTCGAGCGAACGGCGGACCCGCAGGAACATATTGAGAAAATAGCATTTGTTACGATCGTTTATTCCGCGCAGAAAATATCCGGACAGTTCGTTTTTTTCCAGATTTGCGTAAAATTCACCCGGCCGGCCGTTTTCAATGCCGTGGGCGTTGATGTCGAGTACCATTGCGCCGGCTTCGGCGATGCGGAACATTTTCCCGGCCGAATAGACTCCGGCTCCCTGATAGGTGACGACCGCCGGGAGCGATTTCGGCGCGGCGTGGCGAGGCATGACCAGGAATCCGGACACCGGCACATTGTCCACGCAGGCGATCTTCACGTCATAGCAGACCATTTTTTCCGCATAGTTTTTATCCTCAACCGGAACTTCTTTCATCTCCAGCACCTTGACCGGGACCGCGGCAAGCCGTTTCAGCTGCGCGTCCCAGAAGGCGTCGAAGTCGGCTGGGCGTTCGGAACTGCGCACAATTTTGTCCGGGCGGTTGGCGAACCCGAAACGTTTATCAATGGTTTTATTCTCTTTGCCGTCCGGTGTTTCCATGATCCACAGAACAAAGCCGGGGCGGTCAACCGCCGGCGTCAGCTTGAACGGCGTTTCCCGTTCGGTCACTCTGACAATCGGCGCCGCGGCCGACTCGTTGTATTCCGACACCCTGACCACCGCTTTCGCCGGTGTTCCGCCGTCCGTCACATTCACCGTAAGATCGTCGCCTACCGTAATCTCCGTAACGGCCGCGGCACACAGCGCCGCCAGCCCCGAAAACAGTGTCAGAAGACATTTCATTATCGCCAACTCCATGTTAATTTTGTATGAATATAGACCAAAAGCGACAAAACGCCAGACAAACTGCAATTTTTTTCTCAAAAATACTGAAAATGGGTTGTTTTTTTACTCCAGAGTTTTATATTTATAATGTCGTTTTTTGTGAATGACGACGGAACGAGGAATTTCTAATTTTTTATACATTTCCGGAGGGTTTTATGCAGGCGAAAAAGACGGGGATTCTGATGTCGGCGGTGTTGACCGTGTTGGCGGTAACGGTTGGGGGATGCCAGTCCAAGGAGGTTCTTGCGGAACGGGCTTATATCCCGGCTCCGGAGAGCGAGGTCAGCGTTCCGGAGGCGGTTCCGGGCGCGGTGGTTGCCGAGAGCGCTGAAGCTGTGTCGACGGCTCCGGCCGAGTCCGCGCTGAACACGGAGGAGACCGCTCCGGCAGTGGAGGAATCCAAGGCGGCGGCGAAGAGTCCGGCGGCGAAATATCCGAAATTTTCCGGTCGCAAGAGCGGCCCGTCGGCCGCCAGCGTGGCGAGTCGCAAAGTTGTCAAATCCAACGCCAAGGCCGGAAGCGGCGAATATGTGGTGAAAAACGGCGATTCGCTTTCCGTTATCGCCCATCGCAACGGCGTCAGGACTGCCGATCTTGCGGCGGTCAACGGGCTTTCCTATGACTCGGTGATCCGCGTTGGCCAGAAACTCAAGCTGCCCGAAGGCGCCAAGTCCGTGAAGGGCGCGGCGGTTGCCTCCGGGAAGAGCGGCGGTTCGGCCAAGGGCGGCGCGGTCAAAAGCGTGAAAAGCGCGGTCAGACCGGCCGACGGAGTTTACACCGTTGAAAAGGGCGACAATCTGTGGACTATCGCCCGCAAGTTTGACACCACCGGCGCGAAAATCTGCGAACTTAACAATATGTCCAGCGACAAAACGCTTCAGATCGGTCAGAAGCTGAGACTGCCCGGCGCTGCCGCCGGTGCCGCCGTCACCACTGCCACTGCCGCCGCTGAACCGGCCGCCACCGGCATTGAGCCGACGGTCAACTATACTGCCGGCAGCACCGCTCCCGTTTCGACCACGGCACTGCCGACCGGCGATACCGCCGCAACGAATGTGCCGGCCACCGTCGATACCGGACTTCAGACCGCTGTTGGCGTTGACGCCGCCGGAACCGCGGCGACAGCAGCCGCCGGAACTGCGGGAACCGAGGTTGCCGCAGGAGCGGCCGCCGAGGCCGCGCCGGTTGCCACTACTCAGACCATGGCGTTGCCGCGCGATATTTCGCTTGAGAATTTCTGCCGTCTCTACCGGTGGAATATGGACGAGATCAAAGCGCTCAATCCGAATCTGCCCGCCGATGGAATTCTGCGGCAGTATCAGGTGATCGTGGTGCCGGTTCAGAAGAACTGACCGTAAACTGCGGATTTCAGGCCCGGTCGGTGACTCGATCGGGCTTTTTTGTCGATGAATCCGGAAAGGGAATATACAGCACGATGTTATCGATGATTATAGTGGGCGGCGGCTCCGGCAGCCGGTTCGGAGCCGGCAACAAACTGCTGGCCGAACTGAACGGTATGCCGGTGTATCTGCATTCGCTGAAAAATTTTTCCGGCGTCTGCGACGAATTGATTATGGCGGTTCCCGCCGGCGAGCTGGAGGCGTTTCGTGACCGGCAGCGCGAATTGCTGCCGGACGTGCAGGTGAAATTCGTTGTTGGCGGCGACACCAGGACCGGGTCGGTCCGCAATGCGCTTGCCCATGTTTCACCGGCGGCCGACTTTATCGCCGTGCATGACGCCGCCCGTCCGCTGGCATCGGCGGAACTGCTGGCCGAACTGCTGGCCGCCGCCCGAGAATACGGTGCGGCGATCCCCGGAGCAAAAGTGGTGGATACGATCAAGGTGATCGACGGCGATTCCGTTGTCGCCTCCACGCCTGATCGCGCCAAACTGGCGGCGGTTCAGACGCCCCAGGTGTTTCGGGCCGGACTTTTGCGCGCCGCCTATGCAAATCCCGGCGAATGCCGGACGGATGACGCGGCTATGGTGGAGGCGGCCGGCGGCGCGGTAAAAATGGTTTGGAACAACGCGCCCAACCTCAAGATCACTTATCAAAGCGACCTTGAGTTGGCCGGGCGGCTGCTGCTCAGGCGGTGATCCACCGGTTGCCGCCGCCGGAGTTGAGCAATTCGGTGAAGGCCCAGACCAGCGCGTCCATCCGGTCCGGACTGCCGTCGAAGCGGCCGGGGACGAACGAGCACATCTGCTCTTCAAGTTTGATCAGATTTCCGACGTGGTGCACAATGCCCCGCTCATAAAGCGCGGCCACCGGTTCCGCACGCACGAATTTCCCCCGGGTGGCGGTGACTTTTTTGAACGGCAGTGCGGCGTCGGCGCCGCGCAGCGCCATTTCGATGAGATCTCCGCCCTGATTGCATTCGCCGACCACGCAGTCGGCGAAAAACTCCGAACAGGCCGCGGACACCGCCGCCGCCCATTGCAGCGGAGTGGCCGACAGCGAGCGGTCGGCCAGCACATAGTAGTGACCGGAGGCGCCGCGGCCGACCGCCACAATTCCGGTGAGGTCGCTTGCCGATCCGGCGGTTACCGCCGGGTCGACGCCGATGACAACGCGTTCGAGGTCTTCGGTCACCGAATCCGTGCGATGAAGGTCGATCTCATTCCGCGTCCACAACGCGCCCTCGGACTCTGCGGCGAATTCGCCGTCAAGAAAACGCCGTCGCTGGCGGATTGAAAGTCCGGCCAGCGTCTCCTCGATATATCCCTTCGGCAGATTGGCGGAGTTGCCGGACGGATTCATTCGCATACAGGCGTAGCCGTCCGGGGCGGACACGGCGCGGCGTGACGCCGGATCGACTTTGCGTACAAACAGCAGATAGGTCCAGTGTCCGGTGCCGGACGGGTTGCAGTCAAAGAACGACTTGTTGCGCAGCGCGGTTCGCTGGGCCAGCCGGGTTTGCGCCAGCAGCACGCTGTCATAGGATATTTCACTGCATTCATTGAAATAAATAGTGGCGAATTCGCGGCCGAGAATTTTTTCCGACCGTTCCGGAGTGTCGAGACCGCCAAACCAGATTTCGGCGCGATTGGGCAGTTCCACCAGCATGTCGGTGCGGTTCAGCTTAAATTTGAGTTTGGGAAAGCAGACCTTGACCACTTTGTGGAAAGTGTCGTTCAAAACGCTCTGGCGTACGGAATTGCCGCGGAAGCGCAGTATGGCGTGTCGGCTCGCCGGCGCGTGCAGCGCCCGGTAAATCAGCGCATAGACGGTGATGAAGGTTTTTCCGGAGCGCGAACCGCCGTACAACAGGACGTTGCGGGCCGGGCCGCCGAGCATTGCGAGCGCACGCCGCTGGTCGTCGGTTTTCTTGAAGTTGTTCATTTTTGCCTTTTTTGTCCGAAAGACGCCTGTCAACCGCGGCATCAGGTTGCAATCGGGTGCGCAGTGGTGTATATTGTGCCGTAAACATCATAAGGAAAAAAAGATATGTTCGGGAAAAAAACGGCCAAAAATGACGCCAACGGCGATTTGCAGGACATCGGGCTGAGAATAGCGAGTATCTGCGGTCGTTACTTTCTGAAAAGCGAACATCTGCATTACGGCTACTGGCCGCCGGAACTGGCGGTGGAGCTCAATAATCTGCCGCAGGCGCAGCAGCGTTACGCCGAATTTCTGAAATCGAAGATTCCGGCGTCGGTAAAAACTATACTTGATGTGGGATGCGGAACCGGACACAACGCCTCGCTGCTGCTGGACTGCGGCTTTGCGGTTGACTGTGTTTCGCCGTCCGACGCGCTGTCCAGCGCCACCCGCGACTCGCTCGCCGGGCGCGGCCGGCTGTTTCAGAGCACTTTTGAGTCGCTTGACATCGACCGCAAATACGACTGCATCCTGTTCAGCGAGAGTTTTCAATATATTGACCTCAATTCGGCGTTTGAAAATCTGACGCGCTTCCTCAATCCCGGCGGCGTGGTGCTGATCGCGGACTTCTTCCGCGTACCGGCGGAGGGAACCAGTCCGCTTTCCGGCGGTCACCGGCTGAATAAGTTTAAAGAAGCGCTGGCAAAGTCGGATTTCGTGGCGGTAAGCGAGGATGACATCACCGATTTCACCGCGCCAAACCTTCAACTGGTGGACGAGGCGCTTCAGCAGGTGGCGCTGCCTTCGCGCGATCTTATACTGGACACGCTGCGGCGGCGCTACCCCTGGTCGTTCGCGTTCATGCGTTTCTGGGCCAGACTTCTGTTCAACCAGAAGCTGTTGAAGATGGAGTACAAATATTTCAGCGGCGAACGCAATGCGGATAACTTCAAGAAATTCAAGCGTTATCTCGTTTATGTGCTGAAGCGCAAAAGCGAAGCTTAATCAGTTTTCGAGCAGGAATTTCAGCGTGTCGGGCAGCGCGTTCGGCACGATTGCGGCGGCGGTTTCCTTTTCGGTCAGAAAGCGGAATCCGCCGGACTTCAAATTTCCGAGTTCGATCCGGCCGGTCGAGAGACGGCGGAGAAGTACGACTTCATTGGCACATCCGCGGATCAGTCGGCGGATTTCCCGTTTTTTACCCTCGTTCAACACGAAGTAACAGCCGCGGCCGTCTTCGGACGGCAGCACTTTGCGCGGCTTGAGAAATTCGCCGCGATGGTTGATGCCGGCGCGCATTTTGGCGAAGTCAGCCTGACGCAGCGGCCGTTCCGTGGTCACATAATAACATTTCAAAACTTCGAAGGACGGATGGGTGATGCGGTTTATCCAGTCTCCGTCATTGGAAAAAAGCAGCAGGCCTTCGCTGTCTTTGTCCAGCCGGCCGGCGAAGCCGAGCGTTTTGTCCGGCAGAAGCTCGGTGACCGGATGCTCCGCAAACTCGTCGCTGTGGGTGCAGGTGTATCCGGCCGGCTTGTTCAGCGCCAGATAAACTCCGCGCTGCGGGATGGTTAACAGGGCGCCGTCCAGCGTGACCTCGGATTTTTCCGGGACGCGGAACGCCGGATCGGTGACTATCCGGCCGTTCACGCACACCCGTCCGGCTTTGACGGCGAGCGCTCCGGCGCGTCTTGACAGGGCTTTGCTGTTGCCCAGATATTTGCTTAAATTTATTCTTTCCACTCCGACCGGCCTTGTATTTGCATTGTCATATTATATAGTAATCCCAAAGTGGAATTTTACAACGGGGGAAGTCATGGAAAACGGAAAACTCTACATTGTGTCCACCCCGATCGGCAATTTGGAGGACATCACACTGCGGGCGCTGCGCATCCTTAAGGATGCCGACGTCATTGCCGCCGAAGACACCCGCCACACCCGCGGCCTGCTCGCTCATTTTGACATTCATACGCCAATGCGCAGTTTCCATATCTACAACGAACACCGGATATGCGACGATCTGCTTGATCTGGTGCGGAACGGAAAGCGCGTGGCGCTGGTTTCCGACGCCGGAACGCCGGGGATATCCGATCCCGGATTTCTGGCGGTGCGGGCGGCGCAGGAAGCCGGGTTGCCGGTGGAGGTGGCCCCCGGAGCGTGCGCGGTGATTTTTGCGGCGGCGGCGTCCGGCCTGCCGATCGACAAGTTCGCCTTTTACGGTTTTCCGCCGGTGAAATCCGGGCGGAAGCGCAAATTTTTCGAGGCGATGGCGGCGGAAGACAAAACGGTGTTTTTCTATGAGTCGCCATACCGGGTCGGCGCCGCTCTCGACCTGATCGCGGAGTGCTGCGGCGGCGGTGCGGCGGTGGCGATCGTCCGCGAAGCCACCAAGCTGCACGAGGAGGTCATCCGCGGCGTCGCCGGCGAACTGGCCGAGCGGTTTCACGACCGGACGTGGAAGGGTGAATTTGTGATCGGAGTAAACTGTAATTCCGGCGCGGCGGCGGACGGCGCACCGGAGGAAAGCGATGCGGAATGAAGAAGATATATAGGTTGCCGGTTTGCGGCGCGGTGTTTGCGGCGCTGCTGTTCTGCGGATGCGGAGAAATTGCGACCGGCGGCGCGGAAGCGTCCGCCGCAACTGAAAATAAAAACAACAAGGAGGAGAATATGAACTGGTACAGTGATTTTGATCTGGCGGCTGCGGCGGCGAAAAAGGAAAACAAACCGATATTCATGTTGTTCACCGGCTCGGACTGGTGTCCGTGGTGCATGAAGCTCGACGGAGAAATACTTTCAAAGCCAGAATTTGAAAATTACGCGAAGGACAATCTGGTGATGCTCTATCTTGATTTTCCTAATGCGAAACAGCAGACCGAGGCCGAGCGTCTGGCCAATCGGGCGCTTGCGGTAAAATTCGGAGTGGAGGGGTATCCGACCGTGGTTCTGCTTTCCGCCGACGGCAGGGAGCTGGGGCGCACCGGCTATCAGCGCGGCGGCGCCGTTCCGTTTGTGGAGTCGCTGAAAGCAATGCAGAGGTAGGCCGTGTTTAAGCGCCTGATGCTGTTTTTTGCGCTGTGCGCGGCGGCGGCGGTGTTTGCCGCCGACGGACAGCCGTTCAAATGGACGGCGACGCGCGTCGGCGGCGGGTTGGACGTTGTTCTGACCGTCGCCCCCGGCGCCTATGTGTACGCTGAGTCGGTTACAGTCAACGCCGGCGGCGAAAAACCGGAGACCGTTCCGGTGGCGGTTGAGAAATACGATCCGATATTTGAACACGAGGTGGCGGTCTTCGGAGAAGGGACGCACCGCTGGGAATTTCCGGCATCGGTTTCCGGCGTCACGGTGGACTATCAGGGGTGTTCCGGGTCGCTTTGCTATCCGCCGGCGTCGCTGAAACTGGCCGGCGACGAACCGGCAGGTGACGGAACGGTCGCGGTCAACCGCGGCGGCAACGCCGATGCGCTTCCGTCGTTTCAGGTGGTGCGCTCCCGGTCGGGGCTGATGAACGCCGGCGAGATGGTCGATTTTCTTAACGGCGGCGCGGCGGCGGCCGGGACGGGGATTGTGCTTCTGCTGGTCGGTACGCTGCTGGGCGGCGTGGCCTTGAACCTTACTCCGTGCGTGCTGCCGCTGATCCCGGTCAATCTGGCGATTATCGGAGCCGGACGCGGCGAGAGCAGGTTCGGCGGTTTGGTGTCCGGTCTGGTGTATGGCTTCGGCATGGCGGCGGCCTATGGCGTGCTGGGGCTTTTGAGCGCCTTTGCCGGAGCGAAGTTCGGAACGCTTAACGCCATGCCGGCGTTCAATCTTTCCGTGGCCGGAGTCTTTGTGTTGCTCAGTCTGGCGATGTTCGGAGTGTTCAATCTTGACTTCACCCGATTTGCCGGCGGCCGAGCACTATGGAAGCGCGGACGGCTGGCGGGGATATTTTTGTTCGGAGTGCTGGCGGCGCTGCTGGCCGGAGCCTGCGTTGCTCCAGTGGTGGTCAGCACACTGCTGCTGGCGGCCGGCGGGGGAGCGGCGGTGCTGATGCCGTTTCTGCTCGGCGTCGGCATGGCGCTGCCGTGGCCGTTTGCCGGAGCGGGGCTGGCGGTGCTGCCGAAGCCGGGGGCGTGGATGCGCTACGTCAAATGGGGATTCGGAGTGTTGATCGTGGGAATGGCGTGTTTCTACGGCTGGCTGGGCGTCAAACAGTTGAGGATGGAGCATGCGGCCGCCGCCGGAACGTCGGGCTACAACATTGCGGACGAGGTGGCGCGGCTGTCCGATGCACTGGCCTCCGGTCGGTCGGTTTTCATTGACGTGTGGAGCACAAGCTGCAAAAACTGTCTTTATATGGACCGGACCACGTTTCAGGACGGGGAAGTCAAAAAACTGTTGAAAAATTATGAGGTAGTCAAGTTTCAGATCGAGGACTATGGCGCTCCGGCCGCAAAACTGCTGCTGGAACGTCTGAACGCTCCCGGTCTGCCGACGGTGGCGGTGCTGGAAAATAAAAAATGAAAACGGATGATTCCCGCCCGTGGTGGCGTCGATTTCTGTTTCCGCGCTTTACAGTGTGGTATCTGGCGCGAGTTGGAGTAGTGGCGTTGCTGGCGGTGTGTTTTTTCACCTTTGTCTGTCAGCCGTTCGTCATTGACGGCGCCAGTATGATGCCGACCTATCCGGAGCATGGTCTTATGCTGTCGTGGAACGTCGGCTATATGCTGCACCGGCCGGCGGCGGGTGATGTGGTGATCGTTCGCGTCAACGACTCGGCCAGCTATCTGAAGCGGGTGGTGGCGCTTGCCGGCGACCATGTCCGCTGGAACCGCGGAAAACTGATGGTGAACGGCGAACCGCTGGACGAGCCGTATGTGGTCTATTCCTGCGACTGGGATTCCGGCGACGGTGACGACATTGTGGTTGAACCGGATCACGCCTATGTCGTCGGCGACAACCGGAGCATGCCGCAGCGCAATCATGTGCATGGACAAGTGGCGTTGAAAAGAATAAAGGGGGTGCCGTTATGGTGAAAAAGATTATCGGGCTGGCGGTGCTGCTGGCGCTTGGCGGCGCGGCGGTGTGGTATTACGGGTTTTATAATACCGACGAAGCGGTGCTTCGCCGCCGGATTGCCGGTTTGGAGGAGAATCTGTGCAAAGATGAGCATCAGAGCGCGATAGCCGAGGCGGTGCGGCTGGAGAAGCTGTCCGGGTACCCGGCCGCCGACGGCATGACGGTAAGAAGCGTTCACGAATATGTGGACGGCAACTACACGCCGACTTCGTTCGCCTCCACCGTCGTCAAGGGCGGCCGGCTGTGCCGTGAGCTTGAAGTCGACTTTTCCCATATTGAAGTTAAGATAGTCAAGCCCGGATTCGCGGTGGTCACGCTGGAGGGCGAAGCCGAGGCCGAGCTGAAAAACGGCGAACGGATCGATGAAACCCGTGACATTACGCTGGATTTTCAGAAAATCGACGGCGAATGGAAACTTACCGGCGTCGCTTCGGAAAAGGTCGTCAAATAAAGGGCGGCCCGGAGATGGCGGCATGTCATGTCCGGGCCGCGGGGCGTTTAATATGTGGAGCCGATGGTCAAACCTGAAAGGAGCGCGGAGAAATGAAAATTGATCTGAACGGAGAAAGTCGGAGCAAACTGCGCGCGGTTCGCCGGGCGCTGAATGCCGGAGTTTCACTGGCCGGGCTGTTCGCAGCCGGATGCGGCGGACAGGAGGCGCCGGTCGCGGAGCCGGGCAATCCGGCTCCGGCGTCGCAGTGCGAGGCTCCGGCCGTCATGGGGTCCATGGTGTCAGTTCCTGAAAATGTGTCCGACCCGGAGGCGGCGCCGGCGGCGAAGGACAATGCCGGCGGCGAAGACACGGACGGGCGCAGAATCATGGGCTCAATGGCCGGGCTTCCGGATGAGCTGAAAAAATGACTGTTTGTCATGAAGGATTTTGAACTGGAACCCGAACGGAATCAGCTCCCGGCGGTTCGTCTGCCGGGACGCCTGATTCTGGAATTGACCGCGAAATGCAATTACCGCTGTCCGTTCTGCTACTGCGTCTGGCATGAGTTGCCATGTCTGGCCGGCGCGGAACTGTCCACCTTGGAGTGGCGGAAGATCATCGGTCATTGCGCGGCCTCCGGCGTGAACGACCTGCTGTTTTCCGGCGGCGAGCCGATGCTTCGGCCCGATTTGCGCGAACTGTTGACGTTTGCCCGGTCCATTCTTCCGGCCGCCCGACTGGGGATTTTTACCAACTGTTCACTGATGAGCGAAGATCACTTTTCATTTTTTAAAGAATTGGGAATCGAACTTTCGACCAGTCTGCCGGGGCTGTCGTCATATGGCCGGATGACCGGTACGCGGCGGAGTTTCCGCCGGACGCTGGCGTGGATCGCCCGTGCCGCCGAGTTGAAGCGTCCACTGGCGGTGAGTCTTACCGCCGCCTCCGCGAATCGGGACGAATTTGCGGATATGTTTGCCGCCGCAGCGTTTTCCGGCGCGCGGATGATTCAGATGGGCGCGATGATGCCGGAGGGGCGCGGCCGGCGCCATCTCGAATTGACGCTGACGCACGCTGAATGGGAGGCGTTGAAAAACCGGATACGCACACTGCCGGACTGCGGCGTGCCGTACGCTTTTTGCGACGAAATGCTTTGCGAATGCCGCGAGCAGCCGGCCGATCTGCTGAAGAAGTTCGGCAATCCGGCGTGGAGGCCGTGCGCGGCCGGCACCTCGTTCGGCGTGATCGGCCCCTCCGGAAAATTCCGTTCCTGTCTGCACGCCGTTCAAGAGCGCGAATTGTTCTGATTATATCTCTTCGTTCATGCCGCGGCGGTAGTTCACCGCCTCGAACAGGTGCTCCTCGGATATCTCCGGCGCTCCGGCCAGATCGGCGATGGTTCGCGCCACTTTGAGTATCCGGTCATAGGCGCGCGGACTGAGGCGGAACTGGGCGATGGCCCGGCGCAGCAGCGCGGCTCCCGGCGCGGTCAGGCGGCAGAATTTCTGGAGTTCACGGCTGGTCATGTGGGCGTTGCAGTGAATGGCGGGCAGACCGGCAAACCGGGCGGTCTGGATATTGCGTGCGGCGATCACGCGTTCCCGGATCACGGCGCTTGACTCGCCGGACGGAGCGTTCAGCAATTCGTCCTCGGTCAGGCGCAGCACTTCGACATGGAGGTCGATCCGGTCCAGCAGCGGTCCGGAAAGTTTTTTCAGATAGCGTTTTTTCTCGTCCGGCTTGCAGCGGCAGCCGTTGGCGGCGTCTCCCATGCCGCACGGACAGGGATTCATCGCGGCGATCAGCATGAACCGGGCCGGAAAGGTGCAGCTTCCGGCGGCGCGGCTGATGGTGATTTCTCCGTCTTCCAGCGGCTGGCGAAGCATTTCAAGGACATTGCGGCGAAATTCGGGAAACTCGTCCAGAAACAGCACTCCGTTGTGCGCCAGACTGATTTCTCCGGGAACCGGCGACTGGCGGCCGCCGACCAGTCCGGCGTCGCTTATCGTGTGGTGCGGAGCGCGGAACGGGCGGCGGTTCATCAGCGGTTTTCCGTCCGACAGCATGCCCATCGCGCTGTGTATCCGACTGGTTTCCAGCACCTCGCGCGGCGTCATCGGCGGCAGTATTCCGGCGGTGCGCCGGGCGATCATGCTCTTTCCGGTTCCCGGCGGACCGATCATCAGTGAATTATGGCCGCCGGCGGCGGCGATCTCCATCGCCCGCCGCGCCAGATACTGTCCCTTGACTTCGGAAAAATCCGGCTCGCTCTCCCGGTTGGCCGCGCAGTATTCCTCGATTCCGCCGGCGGCCGGCGCAATCCCGCCGTTGTTTCGGAAAAAATCGACCGCCTCACGCAGTGAATTCACCGGAATTACCGGCTTGCCTCCGGCGCCGAGCACACCCTCTTTGACGTTTCCGGCCGGAATTATCAGCATGTCCACCGCGTCATTCCCGGCGGCGCAGATCGCTGACGGCAATACGCCGCGCACACTGCGGACTCCGCCGTCCAGCGCCAGCTCCCCCAGCACCATGCACCGGGCAAGCCGTTCGCCCGGAACGGCGTTCTGTGCCGCCAGCAGCGCAAGGACAATGCCGAGATCGAAAGCTCCGCCCTCTTTTTTCAGATCGGCCGGAGCAAGATTGACCACCGCTTCGCCGCGCGGCGCGGGCAGACCGCAGGAGTTGAGCGCCGCCCGCACACGGTCGCGGCTTTCGCGCACCGCCGCGTCCGGCAGGCCGACAATCGAGATCATCGACTGTTCGCCGCGGCCGGAAACATGGACTTCAATGCCGACCGGACTGCCATCCACGCCGACCAACGCCGCCGCATTGCACCGTCCGATCATTGAAAGATCCTTTCTCCGTGTTACTTGTCCACCAGTGCGAACATCAGTGTGATTTCCATAATCTTGCGGCCGTCCGCCTTCATTACGCCGGAACTCTTGCCGAAGCGGCCGCGCAGCGGCGGCAGAACCACTTCGCAGGCCAGCTGATCGCCGGGCATCGCCGGCTCGAAGAACTCCGCCCGGTCGATGCTCATGAAATATCCCAGCTTGTCCTTGTTGCCGGCCATCGACAGAATGATCGAACATCCGGCCTGCGCCATGGCCTCGCACATCAGCGTTTCCGGCATGGTCTTATAGTCGTCCGGGCAGGAGTTGAAAAACTCCTCGCCGCCGGAGAGGTTTTTGACGCTGATCAACCGGTCGCCCTCGTGCAGCGCAATGTAATCGACGAACAGGAACGGGTAGCGGTGCGGCATGAATTCCATGACGCCGGCGATATCCGTCACCGATTTTTCGCTTTTGTCCAGCTCGTTCCAGAGCGTCGGCATCGCGGATGGCTGCCGCTTTTCGCGCACCGCCAGAGTAAGAATCGCCTCGCAGGTGACGCCGGAGTTGTTGGACACCGCGCACTCCAGCACCGCTTCGTTGTTTTCCAGACTCTTCAGCTTCGCGGTTATCTTCATCCGGTCGCCGGGAAAGTTCGGTTTGCGGAATTTGACCTTTTCCAGCACTTTGAGATAAATGTCATTCTGTCCGGACGGATCAAGCTTGTCCGCCACGCCGAGTGTTCCAAGCTGTTTCATCGCTTCAAGCTGAAGCACTCCCGGCAGGATCGGGTGATTGGGAAAGTGGCCCTGAAAAAACAGCTCGTTCACCGTCAGGTTGCGCACTCCGACAAACTCGTCTCCGCTGACGATCTCGGCGCGATCCAGCATCAGCAGGGGATAACGCACCGGCAGAATCGCCTTTATCGCGTTCAAATTTAAAACAGTACCCATCTTCATACCTCCTGTCCACTATAATCTATATGTTTTCAATACTCTTCTGCATCGCCAGCGCCAGTTCCGCATTGCGCGGATGACCCGGCTTCACCGCCACCACGTTGGCATGCACCCGGCGGCCGCACAGATAAAGGTCGCCGATTATATCCAGCACTTTATGGCGGACGATCTCATCCTGCCAGAGCAGCCGTTCCTTGCAGATGATCGCTCCCTGATGGAGGATCGCCGCGTTGTCCAGACTGCCCCCCTTGACCAGCCCCATCGCCAGCAGTTGTTTAAGATCGCCGAACTCCACAAAGGTGCGGGCCGCGGCGATGTTGTCCCGGAAATTGTCCGGGGTGATCTCCATTTCAATAAACTGCGGATCGAACGGACAGCCCCGGAAACTTGCGGTGCAGAATATCCGCAGAACTCCGTCGCTGTTCGGGAACAGCGCCATCTGGGTGTGTCCGCCGTCGATGCAGATCGGCGACTTCGGCGCGAAGATCAACGCCTCCGCCTCCTGTTCCACTGTGCCGGCGGCCAGAATCCCGTCCAGATACGGTTTTGCCGACCCGTCGAGAATCGGCGGTTCCGGCCCGTCCATATCCACCACCGCGTTGTCGATCCCGCAGGCGTGCAGGCAGGACATCACGTGTTCGATCGTCACCACCTCGGCCGCGCCGGAGGCGATCTTGGTGCCGCGGCGCACATCCACCACATTGCCGGCCAGTGCCCGCACGGACGGCGCGCCGGAAAGGTCGATCCGCCGGAACCATATTCCGGTATTGATTTCGCCGGGATTTATTTTCAGGCTGGCGCGCACTCCGGTGTGCAGAGTGATGCCGGTATAGGAGGCGCTGCCGCGTAAAGTCTTCTGTTTTTCCATTTTTTCCGCTTTTATATTTCCTGAATCCGTGAAAGAAACACCGTGTTTCTCTCATTATTGTTATTATGCTATAAATTTATAGCAACTTTATTTGATTTTCAAGTCTTTTGATAACAAAATCGATGATAAGTTCACTTTTTCATA
>JAQUTL010000008.1 GCA_028709805.1 Victivallaceae bacterium | reverse complement strand
ATCACTATTCACCTGTTGGGTTAAACTTTATATGGTTGAATTAAGTAATCATAATATACTGTTTATCAACAGGTTTTTCTATTTTTACGCCCCTTTTTTATTCATTTCTTTCACGGACTCAGGATATTGCGACTTCCATGTGGTTCCGTACATCAACAGTAACGGCGACACTTTAACGCGGGAGCATTTGAAATGGACTGAGGCCGGTCGGAAATTTGTGATTGACGAGTATAACAACAATAATCTTAAAAAGGTTGGTGCTTAAAATGCAAAAATACGCTTATGCTGATTTTTCTGATGCGGAGCTTGTTGAGGCTGTCGAACTCATGGTTTCAAAGGACGACCTTAAAATACGGGAAGTTGCCGAGGTGTTATTGTCGATGTTCGGTTACACTGAAGTCGATGTCAGGGAGCAGCTCGCATCCGGCGAGTATTTGAGCGATAAGGCGCCGCTCGAACTGGCGGTCTAGCAGTAACTTGGATTTTTATGGCGGGGCTTTGGCTCCGCCTTTTTTGTGATTATTTTGTGATATTCACTTGCAAAAAGTGATATTTGTGATATATTATATTAAAGACAAAAAGGAACACAACATGTGGACAGTGAAAATCAAGCGCCGTATGGAACGGTCTATTTCGTCCCTCCCTGATGATGTTCAAAGTCTTTATGTTATGTTGAAGGCTGATTTGACCAGTGACGGCCCGGAGCAGAAGTCTTGGAAAAACTATTCAAAGCTTGGAGCAAACCGTTATCACTGCCATTTGAATTATCACTATGTTGCGTGTTGGACTGTTTTGGATAATGAAGAAATGATTTTGGAGGTGTATTATGTTGGCAGTCGTGAAAACGCCCCGTACTGAAGTGATGCTCAGCGGCGTTGGGGCGGACGCCGTTATTGAGTTTCTCAAGACCAAGTTTATGGTTGAAATCGTTTCCGAGGACGGCGGATGCGTTTCCGGGGACGATGAACTTGTCGATGCGAATAAAACTGAATGGGCAAAAGAAAACAAATTCAGGGTGCTTGCCGGTGCCAGACTGAAAATTGGTCTCACTCAAAAGCAGGTCGCCGATTTGACAGGGTTCCGGCAGTCTGTTGTTTGTGAGTACGAAAACGGAAAGCGAAAGATGACGCGGAATGCAGCCGTCAGGTTTGCAAAGGCGCTTGGAACCTCTCCGGACAAACTTTTCAACTAATTTGAAATCATTATGATATAAAAAGCGGAGGCAATCTTTTTTTCAATTATTTTACTCTTTTAACTTGCAATATGTTAAAATAATAATATATTATAATAAAGACCAAAAAAAGACATTAAAATTGAGGTTGCGGACAAGGCGGCCTGAAACAACAAACGGAGGTCAGAATGGAATTTGAAGAAATGTTCGTTAAGGATTTGCGGGCTGCGGCTCGCCACTTCGCACCGAAAGAGGCGTGCGGTGTCGGCGGTGTTGCGCACGCCGGAACCAAGGAGGATCTGATCGCGCTTCTGCGCGGAAGGGGTGTTATGGCTTGCGAGGCAGACGATTTTTTGAAGTCGGGGGTCCCGGATTCAGGCTCTCCTGCGTCAAGCGGCGACGATAGCGGCGACGTCATTGAGGCTTTAGTTATTGATGATGGCCCCAATGAAGGCGAAGATGGCGGCGAAGATGGCGGAAAATGTGACGTCAAGGGTGACGAACTTGAAATTATCCGCAAGATAATCACCAAGGGCATAACTCCCAAAGGTGTTGACGAGGAGACCGTTTCGTCCATCGTTGACAAGCGGCTTGAGTTGTTCCGCGAGAAGTTCCGCCGTGATGCGGTTCGTGTTATCGAGGTGAAACAGCCGAACGAATTACCGAACAAGGTTATCGGTGTGTGCCACAATCTTACGAAGCAAATTGCGGAAGTCTGCAATCTTGGGGTTCATCAGATGTTGGTTGGCCCAGCTGGTGGCGGCAAGACAACCTGCTGCGAGAAGGTGGCTGAGATTTTGAATTTGAAATTCTATCCGATGTCGGTTGGGCCGCAGACCACCAAGAGCGATCTGCTGGGTTTTATCGACGCCGCGGGCAACTACCACACCACGCCGCTGCGGGATGCGTTTGAGAATGGCGGCTTGCTTCTGCTGGACGAGGTGGACGCGGCGAATGCGGGAGTTCTCACCATCATCAACAGTCTGCTGGCGAATGGTTACTGTTCGTTCCCGGACGGAGTAAGGCGGCGAAATGATAACTTCCGTTGTATCTGCGCCTGTAACACCTACGGACGCGGTGCCGACCGGCAGTATGTTGGGCGCAATCAGCTTGACGCGGCCACGCTCGACCGGTTCGCCGTGGTGGATTTTGACTATGACGAGAATCTCGAGCGTGCTATTGCCGGAAACGATGCTTGGGTGGAAAAAGTTCAGGCCTACCGGAAGCGGGCGTTTGAACTCAAGATGCGAGTTGTCATCAGCCCTCGCGCCAGCATCTTCGGTGCAAAACTTTTGGCGGCTGGAATGAAAGAGAAACAGGTTGAGGAGCTTGTCGTTTGGAAGGGCGTCTCAGCCGAAATACGGTCAAAGATAACCGCGGCATAGGAGGTTGTCATGATAGAGAGAAAATTAAAAGGCGGCAAGGTGCTGGAATTTTCCGGCATCATGGACTTTGTCGAATACTGCGACGCGGTTCCGGTTGAAAATTACAGCAAGAGTGATGATGAGAGCCGGGTCGAATTTTCCGGCGGCACATGGGATGATGCTGTCAGACAGGCTACAACAGGAAATCCGGAGCTGGTAAAGAACATCTTTGATGGAGTCAATATCATCAGTGCCATGATCGAGGAAGAGAAAGTTGGCGAAATCAGGGATGTAACCGGAGAATATTTTGATGTTTCAGATTACCTCTCCGGAGAGCCAGAGGTGTTTAGGCGTGACGAATACGGGGAGCGCAAACCGGTTGTTCCGGTTTATGCGAGTTTCGCAATGCGCTGTGGAATTGGGAATGACCTCATTCGCAACCGGGGTTGTGCGATTGTCGCACTGTGCGATGAACTTAGCCGGGGCGGGTTCATCGTTGACCTCCACATGGTTCACGCCGTTGAGTATTGCGGGGTGACGGTGTACTGCAAGATACATGTCGGAATTGACCCGCTGGATTTGGATACGGCGGCGTTCATAGTTGCGAACTCGCTTTGTTTGCGGAGGCTGTGGTTTGCGATGCTGGAGCATTCCAGAAACGAAAGATATTGCGGTGGGTACGGATGCCCATGTGAATACGACCTTGCGGAGATTTATGAATCAGGTCTTAGTGGCTTCTATTTCACAAGTTCAAACCATAATGCGTTTTCCAGAGGGAATTATGGGAGCCTAGATAATGCGAAAGAGCATGTTGTAAAAATGGTGGAGAATTTCAAAAAAAATGCCGCTCAGGTAATTCTAGGTTAATTAACAAATAAAAGGAGAGCGGGGCATGAGTATCAGGGTGAATGTCGCAATCAAATATGATGTTGAGTTTGATGAACTCGGCGGGTATTCCGCTGACGACGCGGTTCGGATGATTCGGAAGATTCAATCAGAATACGCGGAAGATGTGATTTCATGGGTGGATGAACACGAGACGGATTTCGAGCTGAGCCGTCCGGAGCTTCAGCATCTTATGGATTCAGGAAAGCTGTTGGACGATTCGGAAGCCGACGAACTGGAGGTGTTTGTGCAGAGCTTGTTGGACATGGGAGACCGTGACAAGGATTTCATTGTGATTCAACTTTACTGAAAGTGTGGTGTTATATGAGTTTTAATGTCGGTGATTGTGTTATGGTAAAATATATTGGATTTTGCCGGATTGAAAAGATTTTCAAGCAGGAGGATGGCGTTTCATCGTACATGTTGAGACGAGGTTCGGATGCATTCTTCGCTCCGGAGTCGGACCTGTCTCTGTCTCCGGAGGATGTTGAACACGAGTCGGAGGAGTAATAATGGATTACCCATATATCACACTGTCGGAAGCTAAAAAGCGCAACTACGAGGTTAACAATGCGCTTATAGCGGAGATCGACCTGAATCTGATCGGACATTTCGGCAATATAGTTACACTGGAAATTCGGCTTTCTGACGGAAGAGTTGTTTTTAACAGCTGCAATGCGACGGCAAGAATAGGCGTGTTGCTTCAATGCCTGTGCGACTTGTTAGAACTGTCTGATGAAGAAGGCAGACGGCTTTCAAGTGTTCGCAACATTCCTTGCCGGATTCTTTGTTCTCCCGGGGGAGTCATCGGCGCGGAAAGTGGTTCGATCCGCAGACCTTGCAAAATTGAATGGGTTCGATCCATTGTACGTCAGTGCCGAACCGCTGGAGTCAAAGTTTTCGTAAAGCAGCTCGACATCGACGGACGGCTGGAAAAAGACATTGCCAAGTTCCCGGAAGACCTGCAAATCCGCCAAATCCCATGGTGTGAAAAATGATTCAAGCAGACAACATTCCCCAAGATCAAGTCCATGCCGGAATGTGGTGCTACGCGGTTACGACATCGAAATATGCCCCTGCTGTATGGGAAGTTCACAAAGTTGAAGTCGTCCGCATTCACCCTGAAGCCAAACATGTTTTTGACAACATCGAGATACGCACACCGAAAGGAGTCCGTTGCAATCGTGCTGTTGACCGTGTTTCCGGATTGATGGTATCAAACTTCTTTCTGTTTGCCACCAAGACAGCCGCACTGCAAGCCGCTGTCAGAATGAACCGCTATGACGGTATCAGCCTTTTTACCCGTGCCGCCGAACAAAACGCTGAACTCAAAAAAACAGGAGAACATATCCATGACTGACCTCTCAAGACTTTTTCCTACGCACCCCCGTGTCGTTGAACGTAAAGATGACTTCGGCAATCCGTGCGGATACAATGTCCAATACACTGTGCCAGATGATGTTTACCCATCTCATGACCGCATTGTCTGTTTCCTGCCTGATGGCATGACCGATGAATTTCGTGACACCGCGAAATTGATAGCGGCGGTTCCTGATTTGCTTGAATGCCTCGAAGACCACTGCCTGTATTGCTCTGACTGCGATTTTGACAACGCTCCTGATCAAACGTGCAAATTTGGACGCACGCTTCTGTCAGCCCGCGGCTTGTATGAAGAATTTTGATAAAAAGGAGATTGAAATTGAAAACGTTGGTTAAGATGTGTTACCATTGCAAAATGCGACCGGCCACGGCAGGAAGCTCCTATTGTCTTGTGTGCAATCGCTCCTTGGGTGAAGAAAACCGCGAGGCGGCAAGGCAAGTCAAGGCAAAACGAACAGCGTCCTATATCAAACTAGTTGAATGGTGCAAGGTTCACCGAATAGCCGAGATAGCATCGGAAATGCAAAAAAAGTAATTTTGGCGCCTTGATTTTACCATATTAACCAATATATTATTATGTCTGTTAACATGGGGAGTGCATCATGGATGGCGATTGTCCGGCTTGTTTTGCAAAATTCAAGGTTGGAAGTTTGCAGGAATGTAAAAGTTGCAGATTTACAGAGTCGTGTAAATACTGCTACGAAAACGACGATAACAGCGTAAACAAAAGACTCGGACATGTTTCTTATGAAAAGTTCTGTTATTCCGAGGATATTGCATCAAAAGCAGACTTTGCTGAAGATTCGGAATGTGAAAAATCCGACGTTGACAATAATTGCGATACAAGAACAATAATGGAGTTTTTGCTTGATCTTGACAACTACACCGCGGAACTTGTATCCGAAGTATTGCATGGCGGATGCTGCACATCTAGCGATCTTGCCAAAAAGTTTGGCGTTTCAAGGCAAGCTATTCATCGCAAGCTCGTCGATTGCTGCACCGAGCATCCCGAACTCAGAAAGCTTTTCATATCGCGGCTTTACCGCTGTCGCAGGATTATGCGCAACAGCGAGCGGCTTGAGCAAAAACGCAATCAAAACCAAATGGAGTTCAATTTCTGATGCCGTCAATTAACGTATGCGTGATAATGGGAAACCTCACCAAAGACCCGTCGCTTCTCTGTACTCCGTCCGGAAGTCCGGTGTGCGAGATGACGATAGCTGTAAACCGGAAATCAAAAAACCGTGATGAGGCGTGTTTTTTGGACGTTGTTTCGTGGGGAAAGTCTGCGGAGAACTGCCAAAAATATTTAGCCAAGGGAAGTTGCGTTTTGGTTCACGGCTATTTGAAACAGGAAACGTGGACAGATCGAAACGGCGGTGGTCGCAGGAGCCGGTTGAGGTTGGTTGCCGAAAATGTCCAGTTTATAAGTTCCGGAGCTTATCGGGCAGACGACGAACCGGCTTATGCCGCCTCCCCCGGCAACGGTTCGAGGTTCGGCGTTGAAGATGAACCCGACCGCGACCCGGCTCCTCACGACGCCGCCAAGTCGAACGGCTATCAGCCCCAGCTTGAACCGCCTCCGTCCGGTCCGGGAGAAGCGAAGCCGGGTGATGACATTCCGTTTTAAGGAAAAGATGATATGAAGAAGGGCGCGACTCTCAATGCGGAAAAACTCAATCTCTGGCAATGCTGCGGGCAGTACCTCTGCTCTGGGGTCGCGGTCTGCCCTATCTGCGGAAAGTCCAGACCTGACGGTAATTCTGGCGAACCATCTCACACCGAGCTTGAACGAAGTCAACCGGATGCACTGGACGCGAAAGGCACGCTTGCGGAAATTCTACCGAAATTTGCTGGAAGGTTCCGTATCACCATTGAGCGACACGGGCCGCGCACCCTTGACGGTGATAATTTTGTCGGAGGGTGTAAACAGTTGAGGGACGCGATTGCGGAGTTGCTCGGCAAAAAAGGCGACAGCGAGGCGGATGGTTTGTATTTCCGCTACGTTCAGGTCAAAAGCGCGGTCAAAAAGACCGTTTTAAAAATTCAACAGATTATGGAGTAACACATGGCCAAGAAGAAACCCTCGGACACGACCGCATCTCTCAACATTCAAGAGTTTGACGTGCATTATCTTTTGGAGCATAAGGCGGAATACAATCCTCGCACTATTGGGGATGAAAGCAGGGCCGGATTGTCGTTGTCCATTGATAAGTTCAAGTACGTTGACCCGATTATCTTTAACACGAGAACCGAGCGGATCGTTTCCGGGCATCAGCGGTTAGATCTTCTTGCAGAAAAGGGCTACACCAGAGTTCAGGTCAATACCGTTGATCTTCCGGAAAACTTGGAAAAGGAGCTGAACATTGCAATGAATGCTCGAACGATCACCGGGGAGTTTACCTCCGAGGTAAATGAAATCATTTCGTCCATTCTTGAATCCGATGTCGAGTTTTTCGACATGCTTAACCTCGGCACACTTGAGGTCGGAGACGATTATGCCGAAGAAGATGGCGGTGCTACCGGGCAAAAAAGTAAGTGCGATGTTCCCGGTATGGATTTACTCCCTTATGAACATTACGATTGTCTGCTTGTCGTGTTCAAGAATGTCGACGACTGGCTTTATATTTGCAGTCAGCTACACCTTGACGAAAGGCGAATTATCTCCGCCCCCTGCGTAAAAAACAAAAAAATAGGGAAGGTCAGGGCGATTTCTGCCGACAAGATTGTAAAACTCATAAAGTCAGGTTCCGAAGAAGATGATTTTGACCTTCCCGATCTTGACCTTGCCGATGGAGGTCCCGATGTCGAGTGAATTAAAGAACTTTTCCGATTACGCTAACCTTGATTATTTGATTGTTATTCCGTCCAAAGGGCGCGCAAAAAACATTGATGCGGTGCAGGCAATTTTTCCCAACGCCGTTTTGTTTGTCCACGAAGATGAGCTTGCCGATTATAAAAAATCCTCCACCCTGCCGATTATCACCCACAACAGAACTCATGGCTATGGCGATGTCGTTAATGCTATCTTTTCGGAGTGCGCCAATAACAAAATTCGATATGTTGCGGTTTTTGATGACGACAAGGCTCGGTTTTCCTCTATGGTCGGCAATCATGAGCGGAGATTGACCACCGAACAGGTAGAACAGGCTATTGTAAATGGCTGTCAGGTCATGGAAGATATGGATTGCTACCTTTATTTGTTCTCCACAGCATCGTCTATTATCAAATATCAACAGTCTGAGCCGTTTAAGGTCGGATTCTCTCTCCCTCAGGGTGCGTTTATTGCGCGGTCTGAAAAGATAGGCCGTTTTCGGGTCGGAATGCACCATTATGAGGATTTTGATTTCTGCATGGATTACATTGCAAAATACCGCTACATGATAATAGAAATGCGCTTCCTCTGCATCAGCAATGGACAATTAAATTCCGGAGGATGCAATTCGTTCAGGTCTTCTGATAATGAAAGAAGCTCACGGGAATACGTCATCAAAAAGTGGAAAAACTGCGTCAGATTCGTCAAAAATGCTGGCGGAGTTATTAGACCAATGTTTGCAGGTAGCCGCGTTCAAAAATAACTGATTTTTATTTGCGTTTTCAGCAAAACAGTCCTTGCAAATGGCGTATCAGTGATATGTTAAGTCGTTGCAATGAAGCAACATATAAAAACACTCGGCTGACAAGGCCAAACAAAAAACACAGGAGGTCGGAATGGAAAAGGCTGATTTGAAAATGCGATATGAAAAAAAGGCAAGGGTTATGGATTGTCGGGCGTTGCTGTCCGTCATCTTCAACGGAGGAATACCCGATGAAACCGCAAGGCTTATGCTTTCGGCTTATCCGAGCCATGTCCTTTCGGAGATCATCCTTGACACCTTCAATCGGGTTCATGGATGTTTTCAGTTCAATGAAACTTTTTTTGAAGAATCAGAAGAATAACACAATCAAGGAGAAAAGAAAATGGCTTTTTCGAGTGCAGCAGCGAACCCCATGTCTAAAAAAACCCCAAACGGGTACAGCCCGTATGAGCTTGTTTCGGCAATGCAGAAGTTTATACGTCGAAGCATGGAAAAAGAGGCGCTGTTTTGTTTTTACGAAATGGAAAACGCCGGACTGTATAGCATCGCAGCAAGCCGCCTTATGGTCTGCGTTTATGAGGACTGTGGCATCGCCAATCCCGATCTGGTCAACTCTATCAACCAGCACATCGAGCAGATGAACAAGTGGCACACGGCGAAAAATGGAGCGTGGCGATTGGTGCTTGGCAATATCATTCTTCAGGCGTGTCGCGGCAAGAAAACCAGGATTGCGGATCACTTCGTGTGTTCTGTCGCCGGAAAAATGGCGAATGGCTGGTCTGTTAACCTTGACGATTATGAGGAATTTGTTTTCGACAAGCATACCAGCCGGGGTAAAAAAATGGGCCGCGGACTCGATCACTTTTTCAAGGAGGGAATTAAGCTGATTGAATCCACGGAAACCACAGATTACCGGGATGAGGAATATTCCGAACTGAGCAAGGTGTACGGACGCGGCGCTGATCTTTGGGAAGAAGCTGCGCACTTCAACCAGCGCAAACAACATGATTTGTTCTGATTGGTAAATCCGATGCAAGGATATAAGATATGACACCAGTCGATTAAATTACTCTGGATGATTGGATGCTTATCTCAAAATGTGTTATGCACTTTGCAGATTGCACAATCAATGATTTCCATGAACGTAATATGCCGTCAATAGGGTCGGCATTAACCGTTGCAAATAAGTTTGTTGCTTTATCTCGTGATTTGAAAGTTATTTCCGATTTGCTTTATAAAATCGACAATATTGCAATGGCAAAGATTAAGGAGGCTCAGCTGGAAAAATGACAGAACAAGAATATCGGGAAATTCATGAAAAAAACTGTGACCCGCATTGCCGTGGAAACTGTGACTATCGTAGCATGATTCTAGTTCGGGATAGGGAAACCCACAAAGACATCGCTGTCCGGTGTCCGCTGCTGGAAGAGAAAGCGAAAGAGGTTATTAAAAAATGACAGAAAAATTAGTCCATATTTCTCAACCGCGCATCTATCCGCACATTTCGTACCTTTCAAAGATAGCACAGTCCGATCTCTATGTTTGCTCGGACGACCTCCTGCTCACTCCGGCTCTCTTTGAGCGAAGAAATCTGTACTGGAACTTTGACGCCGGTGATGCCCGGTATCTTCTGGTTCCGACAAATAAAGGGTACCTGTTCGGGGATACCAAGATCACTGACCTCGGATTCGCGGCTCGCCATCGCAGAATCCTCCGGGACAGTTACCGCTTCGCCAAGGATGTTCCGTTCTTTAATGACTCCATTCTGAATTATCTTGTTTTTGACGCCGAAAACGACTCGTTCTTGGAGTATTTTAAGGAGCAGTTGCGCAGAATTTTTGATTTGTTTGGAATAAAAACCGAGATTGCCTTTGCGTCAGAAGTTCACTCGATGAACCGAAAAGTCAATCGACTTAACGACATTCTTCGCTACTTCGGTGCTACGCGCTATCTATCCGGCATCTGCGGCAAGGATTACATTAAAGACGATTTGTGTGTGCCGGTTGTTTTTCACAACACCCTCACCCCCCGGTTCCGGGCAAACCCGCATACTGACAAAATGCTCCTGTATATAGATAATATATTCTATATGGGTATTGATTATATAAGGAGGATTATCTTTGATGAAGAAGCATGATACAATTATCATCGCAGCCCATGACGACGATGAGGCGCTTATGGCCGGAGGCTACATTGCAAAGTTTTCGGATTCAAAAAGCATCCTCGTTGTATCTGCCGTAGAAGCATCGGAGCTTCAGGCCGATGTCGCAAAAAAAAACTCGATTCGCTTCGGATACGACTACATGCCGTTGCTCAATCCCTTATTTCACACCGAAATCCCCGATTTAGCGCGGCAACTCGTCGCAATCATTGAAACCTGTGAACCCGAAACCATTATTACCCACGGCGATTTTGACACGCACCAAGACCACCTCACGGTAAAAAAAGCGGTGGAGATCGCGACTCGCTCTATTTGGAGAACCGGTAAGCATGTTCGCGTCCCCACCGTTCTTTTTGGCTATGGCGTCGGAGCCTATGAAAACTCCGATACCTACGTCAAGCCAAACTTTTTTGTTGAACTCACGACGAAGCATCTTTGCCAAAAAATGGACATGATGAGGTCGTACTCTACCGAGATGTTCGGCGTCAGAACCCCCAAAGGAGCCATAGCTGAAGCCATGTGGACCGGGAAACTTGTCGGGGCCACCTTTGCTGAAGGTTTTTATCTCAAAAGGATGGTGATATCATGAGCGATACCCTCGCCACCAAGCATCCCGGCGGAAGGCCGCGCAAGGAGCTTGATTACACTTTGATAAAAAAACTCGCAAGTCTGCATTGCACTCAGGACGAGATTGCCTCGGTGCTTGAAGTTAGCACGAGAACGCTGCTGCGCGACGAGAAGTTTTGTCAGCTCTATAAAAACGGCCTCGATAATGGTCGTATTGCCCTCAGGAGATCTCAGTTCAAGAAAGCGCTGTCCGGAGACACCTCTATGCTTATATGGCTCGGCAAACAACTCCTTGGGCAAAAAGACCACATAAAAAACGATGTTGATGTTAGTCAGCCGATAAAACTTGTTGTAGACGATGCTGACCTAAGGGTCTGATTTTATGGCCACTATTCGTTCTGAGTTCAAAAAAACACCAGACCAAGTTGCGGCTTGTGAGATTATGTCCGGCCCGGCTCGCCATGTTTTGCTTTTCGGCGGTTCGCGTTCCGGCAAGACGATGATTATTGTCCGTGCTATCGTTCTTCGCGCAGTAAAATCACCGTATTCGCGTCATTGCATACTGCGCCGGCATTATTGTGATGTTAGAAAATCGGTCCTGATGGACACTTTCCCGAAACTTATGCGCATCGGATTCCCCGGATTGGATTACAAGGAGAACAAACAGACGTCCGTTATCAGCTTCTCCAACGGATCTGAAATTTGGTTTGGCGGGCTAGATAAAACCGACAAGATTCTTGGCAACGAATATGCCACCATGTTTTTCAATGAGATTTCGGAGATAGGATTTGAGCAACTTGAAGTTGCTCAGTCTCGTTTGGCGCAGAAGTGCCCAGCGCTGGTGAATCGTTTTTTTTACGATTGCAATCCTCCTTCGAAATCTCATTGGTCATACAAGATGTTTGCTCTCAAGCAAAACCCGAACGACAACACCCCGCTCCCCAATCCGGCTCTGTATGGCTGGAAAAGGCTCAACCCCGATGGAAACAAGGAGAATTTGGCAGATGGGTATATATCTGACGTTCTCGGCGGACTATCCGGCAGAAACCGGAAGCGTTTTCTGGATGGTGAATGGCTTGACGACAATGAAAATGCGCTTTGGAAGCGCGAATCAATGATAAATCCATATCGAATTTCCGGATCCCCAATCGAACTTGACCGAATTGTTGTTGGCGTTGACCCCGCCGTAACACAAAAAGATGTCAGCGACCATACCGGCATTGTTATTGCCGGTTGCAAACGAATGCGCGGAGACGTGCATTATTTTGTTCTCGACGACCGCTCCCTTATCGGGAGCCCTCACGAATGGGCGGCGACAGCGGTCAACGCCTATCACGAATACGAAGCGGACAGGATGGTGGCCGAAACAAATCAAGGGGGCGACATGGTTGAGCAGACTATCCGTAACATCGACCGTAACATATCCTACAAATCGGTTCGGGCATCTCGCGGTAAAATCGTGAGAGCCGAACCCATTGCTGAACTCTATGAGCGCGGGTTGGTTCACCATGTCGGAGAATTTCCTGCAATGGAGGATGAGATGTGCGAGTATTGCGGCTTTGAAAATGAAAAAAGCCCAGATCGCATGGATGCGCTGGTCTGGGCTTTGACGGAGCTTTCGCAGCGCGGCATCGGCTCTCGCGCTATTCTTGCCAACTGACGCTATTAATTGAAGGGCCCTCAATCAAGAAAAAAACAAACTTTTTTACATTATTTTACCAATTTAACTTGCATTAAGTAAAATAGCAAGTATATTATATTAAAGAACAAAAGATAACACATTAAATAACAAGGTGATAGAAATGGTGTACGAAGAGTTCAATCGGATTTCCGGACAGACGGCAGACCGGGCGATGTATGACAACGAGATCGAGCCGATATACCTGTTTTTTGGACTTTCAAAGCAGGAAGTCGCCGCTCTCTACTGGGGAAAGAAACCCGGATACTATGACATGTGGCTTCGCCTCAAGAATTGCTGGCGTGTCATCGGGAGTAAGAATCTCATGTCCGACAGCTATGAAATTGTGAATGCCGCCCGCCATATCGAGGAACTCGAAAATGCGGTAAAAGCCTTGAAAATTGATTGCATGGTCGCCAGAGAAAGGAGCATTTGAAAATGGCGGACAAAGAAGGGACCCGGCAAGAGGGACAAGCTCGAGTCGGGTCGGTCGGAACGGAGGTCAGTCCGGTCGCGATGCTGGACAATATACCTCCGGTTAACTGGAATTGCAAATCTGAATGGATGCGTATTATGAAAGAAGCAGAATTGGTGAAAGGCGGTTGCGGACACACCGACAAGGAGGTTGTGACCTCTGCCGCCATCACCGGGGCATGCCTTGTTGCGATGGTTATTTTTCTGATTGTCGCCGCATTGGTGTAGTGCAGTAAATCCGAAGCCGGGGCGGACAATCCCCGGCACTTAGCAAAAAAACAGTAACACGAGAGGTATATGAGAATGAGTACGAGAAGCATAATTGCAATGAAGAATCCGGACCAGAGCGTTTCCGGGATTTACTGTCACTTTGACGGTTATCCGGACGGCGTCGGCAAATGCCTGTTCCAACATTATCAAGACGAGGAAAAAATCAAGGAGCTGCTGAAGCTCGGGAGTTTGAGCAGTCTGGCTCCGCGGCTGGCTCCCGATCCGGGAGAAACTCACGATTTTGAGCATCCGCTTGACGATGTGGTTGTGGCGGATCACCGGGATCGCGGCGAGGATATACGGCCAGCAAAGACTTGGGTGAATCAGGATGTCATGCTAAAGGAAACGCCTAACACGCACTGGGCGGAATACTGCTACCTCTGGGCCGGTTCGTGGTACGTTGGTGATTGCATCAGTGGCTTATGGTATCTGCTTTCCGATGTTCTCAAGAAAGAGGAGGCGTAATCATGGATAATACGATTATTCGGAATGACCAAGAAGGAAATACCGTTGTCTACCTCGCCCTTGATAAGACGAAGGTCTTTTCACAGTATTTTATGGATTGGCTTCATGAGACTTGCATTGCGAAGATAGCTGTTGCGTTTGCAGACCGGGGATTTACCGCAGAGGGTTTTGACGACAACCTCAAGAAGGAAGTATGCGATGCGGCGAAGCAATCAGCGATTGCGATGGTGGAAAGTCACATGAGGGAACTCTCAAAAGAAGAGAACCAAGAGCATACCATTCTGGAGGTCATGAAGATGTTGCATGGAGGTAACGGCAATGAAATGTGAATATTGCGATGGACTTGGGCGTTATATTCCGGCGGGACGCTGTCATTACGACGAAGTGCGCGAAGAGTACTACGTTGTTTGCGGCAAATGCGGCGGAACTGGAGAGGTACAATCAATCAAGGGCGTTTTGATTGACCCAGAGAAACGAACAGTTTCCGAGGTCGATGTTGTGCTGGACCATGAAGGAAGTTCGCTTCATGGGATGTACGACGTGCTGGGCTGTTCCTGCGTCGATGTCGGATGCGGAGGGTTGAGTTTTTTGCCAAGTCGTCCGGACGACGATTTGTGGTTCGACGACGAGGGTCTGTTCCGTGGAGATGATTGCGGATGCTTTATGCTTCCTAACTCGGTTCCGCTGGTTGGTCGTGGACTCATTCTCGGGTGCGATGATAACGGGCGGAGTATCGGTCATCACCTCACAGCTGAGGACATTGACGTCCTTCGCAGCGAGGTTGTATTCATGGACAGGTTGGTGGCTGGCAAATGATAGCGCAGAGATACGAAAGATGCGGATGCGGCTCATGCGACTGCCCGGAGTGTCACCCGGAGCTTCAGGGGTATGCCATTTGCCGCTGCTGCGGAAAGGAGGTTCCGCGGTGGGCGCTTGACCTTGACGGACTTTGTGATGATTGCGATGGGATGGTTATGTGTGACTTTTGTGATGAATGGGTTAAGCGCTCAAGTGTGGTTGATGGCCTTTGTCCGGTTTGCGCGGTCGATCTTTTTGGCATTGACATTTTTTCATAATTTGCAGAAAGGAGTCTTGATATGGAAAAAGAAATCAACGCGCCAGACTGCACAATTCACGCCGTCCAAAGGATCAAGCAGCGCAACATTCCGGAGGTGTTTTTAGGTTATGCGATAAGCAACGGGAAGAGGACGTTTATAGCTGATCGCGGAACGATTGAATACCGGGTACGGAATATTCTGGGGATACGTGGCCGTTCGCTTGTTGTCATAACCGACAAGTCGGGTGTGGCCATAACCAGTTACATTGACAGATAGTTTGTATTGACAATCTCCGCGGAGTTAAAACTGCGGAGGTTGTTTTATGTCTCCAGACTTACAGCGTTTATTTACAAGAGAGCATCCGTTTTACACGGCGCACAAATCGATTTGGGCAAAGAACCACCGGGCATATTCCGGTGGCAGTTCCTATGTCAGAGATGCGCTCATATCTCACCTGTCGGAGATTCCCGACGAGTATCTTGAGCGCGTGCGTCGCGGCTATTATTTCAACTGGCCGAGGAAGATTGCGCGGATTATCACGCAGTATGTCCTCGCCACCCGTCCGGAGCGTCAGAATGCGGACGCTGATCTGGTTGAGGACTGGAGCCGTTCCGGGCTTCGGGTTGACGAGGTCATGCGTCAGTTCTCCACGATGCTCAATATTTTTGGCGCGGCATGGCTGGCGGTGGACATGCCCAGCTTTGACGGCATAAAAACCAAGGCCGATGAAATTCGAGAGCGGCTTCGCCCGTACTGCGTGGCGTTGTCTCCGCTTCAGGTTTCCGACTGGTGCTATGGTGCTGATGGTTTTTTGGACTGGGTGCTGGTCAAGGAGTCCTGCTGGGATAATTCCGACCCGTTTTGCGATCCGGTTTCGATTGACGTCAGGAAGCTGTGGACGAGAAGCGACGTTACGATTGTTGCGAATCATTCGGACGGAAAAACCGAGACGTTCAACATTCCGCACGGCCTCGGAATTGTCCCATTTATCCGAAAGGTTGAGGTTGACGGCTTCGGGCTTGAAGCGAACCACTGGTTTGACGACGTGGTTGCCATTTCGGATGCCATTCTCAACAATGAATCTGAAGCGCAGATGAACACGGTCAAGCAGATGTTCGGGCTTCTGGTGGTGTCGGAGTCGTTCGCCAATAATGCAAGTTCGTCCCATGCCGATAATTCGCCGGATGCCGAAAAGCTGTCGGTTTCCGGTGTTATCGGGCGAAGCGCGGCGATCATCGAGTCGAGTGAAGATCGCGGGATCAGTCGGTATATTTCTCCATCCGGGGTTGAAAACAGTACAATCAGGGCTGAAAATCAGGCGCTGATCCGTCAACTGTTCGAGTGTATCGGGCTTGCGGTGAGCAAGGACACCAAGATGGTTGAGTCGGCTGAGGCGAAGTTATGGGACTTCCAGAACATCGAGCAGTTCATGAAGACCAGGGCGGACGTACTGGAGCAGTGCGAGGTTCAGGCGTGGGAACTCATGTCCGCTTGGAATCCGGCCATTCCGGTTCCGACAGTGAGCTACAATCGCAATTTCGCGGTGCTTGATTTGCAGCAGAGCGTTGCCACGCTGCTGGACCTTTCCGGCTTCAATCAGGATTCTGATGAATACCAGCGAGAGATCAACAAGACGGCGGTGGTTCTGCTTAACAGGTTGCGCCAGTTATCTCAGGACAAGCAGGAAACGATCACCGACAAGATTGACACGTCCACCCCTGCAACCGATGCGAAAAAACTGATGGCTGGAGATTCTTCCGGAAATTTTGATGTTGACGAAGGTGTGCAAGCATAGAAGAAGTGTGTCATGCGCGAGCATGTAAAACACCGTAACACTCACACGAAAGGACGTTGAAGTGGACATTAAGGCGATTTTGAAGAAGATTGCCGATGGCAAGGAGCTTTCGGCTGAAGAGAAGGATTTTCTCTCGAAGTATGATCCGGAAAACGGCGACGGCAACCGGATTCCCAAGTCGCGCCTCGACGAGGAAATTTCAAAACACAAGGCCGAAAAAGAGCGTGCCGACGCTCTGGACTCTCAGTTGCAGGAGCTTCAGACGCGTATTGAGGAGCTGGAAAGCACCGGCAAGAGCGCGGAAGAAAAGGCTAAAGCTGCTTATGACAAAGAGTTCAACAAGCTCAAGAAGCAGGTGGAAGATTTGACGAAGGAGCGCGACGCTGCCACTGCGAGCCTTGCGAAGTCCGAACGGACTGCGAGGGTGTCAACTCTGGCCTCCAAGCACAACTTCAAAGATTCGAGCTACCTTGATTTTCTTGCCGCGTCCAAAGATGTTGATTTGAATGACGAAACGGCTGTCACGGCGTTCATGAAGGAACTCGGAAAGAGCAGTCCGGAGCTGTTCAAATCGGAAGCCAAGCCCGGAGGCGGAACCAAAAATACGGGCAAGCAGGATTCAGGAGCGGCTGCGCGACTGGAGGAGCTGTTGAAGAAGCCTGAGCTTTCGAGTCGTGAGGCCGGGGAAGTTATCCGGCTTCAGGGTGAAGTTAAGTCAGCTGAAGGCGGCAATCAAGGTGATGGTAAAAATCAAAATCAGGGAGAATAATAGAAATGGCGTTTTATTTTGGTCAGTTCAATGAGTTCGGAGATTCGGTCACCATCGGGGACCCGGTGGTTGAGGCGGTTGCCCGTGCGATCAATCTCGGCCCTTATGTCGGCAAGATTTATCAGGCGATGGGAGCGCCGATGGCAACTCTTACGGAAAAGGCGTTCAAGGTTTACAACCGTACCAAGACCAGCCGCGGCGGAGCCATTGACGCGAATTGGGACAATTCCGCCACCACCGATCTGGCGGTTGGCGATGATGCGCTCAAGGGGATCACGGTTGGTCATGTTCTGAAGATTGGAACCGAGGTTGTTATTGTCAAGTCGGTTGATCGCACCAATGGTCAGATTGATGTTCATAAGCGTGGTGACGGCGGTAGTTCGGCTGCGGCTCACACCAGCGGTGACACGTTCAAAGTGATCGGTTTTGCCGGAAGTGATACCGATTTGAAGAACGTCGAGTCGGTTAATGAGGCTACCGAAGAGTGGGAAAACTACGTTCAGACTGTCTTTGAGACCATCGACTGGACGAAGCATGCGGAGTTGGTTCGCAAGGGTCTGGATTCCGGCAATGCGATTCTGGTGCTGGTGAGAGAGGCGGAAATCCGGATTGCGGAAATTCTTGCTTCGATGGCGGTCAACGGTGTCAAGGCAAAGGCCACAGGTTCCACCGAGCGTTACATGTCAGCCGGTCTTTTGGCTCAGTTGAACGACTCGTCCAATCGCGGTGCGCGGCGCTACAATGCCAACGGGGTGCTGACAGAAGCGAAGTTCAAGGCGTCACTCAAGGCGATGTTCGACGCCGGCGGCAACGGCAACACGATTCTGTGTTCTCCCACCAGCAAGGACTACATCGACGCATTTCTTGGATCGTGCAGTGCGGTTCAGCTCACCGATGCCAAGGGCAATCACACTGCTGGCGGCCTGTACGTCAATGCGTATGACTATCAGGGGAACCGGCTCGGCATCATGATTGACAGCGACATGCCGGACGACCAGATTGCGATTGTCAATCTTGGCAAATGCAAGAAGGGCTGGCTTGACAAGGACGGTCTGAGAATGGTCGATGAACCCTCGCAGAGTTCACGCGAGTCGCGCAAGTCGATTCAGGGCAGCGTCGGGTTCTTGGTGGAGGATGTCGGCACCGACCATCAGCTGATTTACGGCATCACCGGCGGAAGCACTGAACGTGTTACCGCGGTATCCATGAGCGGACAGCCGATTGCCACCTACCAGCAGATCACGGTCAACGCCGATGCGGACGTTCCCGCGGCTGCGGCGGCCAACATCGGGCTTCGGGTACTGATCGGAACCGCGTGGACTGGCGGGACCAAGATTACCGCCGCCGTCAAGGGCGAAGTCTGGGCGTCGAACGGAGCGGCTTGGGTCAAGCAGTCCTGAGCGTAACACCGCGGCGGCTGCGATAACATCAAGGCCGCCTTTTTCTTAGCGCCGGGAAAAAGGTATTTATTCACTGGAGGATCGATATGAACAGAATGGTGTCAATCAAGCGCGACAAGGAAGACATTCTTGGTCTGGTCGAGTTTTTGGAAAATGGATTTACGAGGTTCGCCCGTTTTCCCAAGGGTTGGAGCGATGAAAAAGTTTGTGAAGTTTTCGGCATTGAAAATGCGATCAAAAAGGAGTCTGCAAAATGACCAAACAGGAGATTTATGACGAGCTGAAGTCTGACGGAGCAAAGCTGAAAGCGATTAATTTTGTTTCCGAGGAAACTTTGGCTGACATCTATTTTGATCGTTTCGGCAGAAAGCCGGAAGATATGGATGATACTGCTGTAAAAAACTGCTCAGACTCCAGCGGAGACAATGCTCTTGTGTGCGAGGAAAAAATCAGGACTTTGAAGTTTTCTGAATCCGGCTGGTGTCCCGAGCTTGGCCGCAGTTATTTTGCAGGGATTTACCGTCCTAAGACCATTGATGAATATTTCATCCTGCGAAAATACGCGGCAAGGGAGTTGTGACCATGACGGCATCCGAGCTTTTGACTGCGGTTGACGCCTATTTTGTCACTCACCTTGATGCGGAATTTTGGGGCGGTCTTTCGGTCGAAAAAAAGACAGCGGCGGTCACCATGGCGCTATCGGATGTTATGGCGGAGATTCCCGGCAAGGCTCTTGAGAACGTAACCGCCGGAAGTCTTGCGTTCAAGGCGGTCGCGGAACAGGCGGTATATCTTGCCAGAAACTACGAAAACCTCACCGAGGGCAAGGTTGTAACCGGAGAAAGCGTCGAGGGGATCAGCAACAGTTACACACTCATTGGCTCCAATGCGGGAATTGGTTTTCGTGCGGCCGCGTACATCAAGAGGGCCAAAGCGTCCGCACTGGGCAGTTCCGTAAGGATAGAGCGGACATAGAAGCAAACCCAATATCTTTACCCATTTTAACACAATCGCCGTTAAAACGGCTTAAAAACGCAAATTTGGCATGAACCGAGACGACATCAAAAAAATTGACAAAACGAGACGCCGGTTTGACGCGATCAGCGAACAGGCGAGGTTTGATATTTATCAGACCGTGCTGAACCATGCAAAGAAGCATCCGGGCAGCCCGTGGTCCGGAGCATCGCTGGTCGATTTGGAAAACACGGTCCGGCAGTTTTATCTCGATATGGAGTTGAAATACGACGGAGCATTCCGTGACACGCTCCCGGCGCTGATGCGCACTTATTATGACCTGGCTTGCGAGGAGATGAAATCTGCCGGACTGCGCAAGGCGATACTCGGCAAGCCTGACAGCAAGCGGATCAGGTATTTTCTCGACTCGGCCTTTGAGCAGGTGGCGATGAAAACGCATAACATGAGTTTTCAGCACATCAAACAGCTTCGAGGTATTTCCGCTGACGTGATGCGTCAGATGAGCATCACTGGAGCGACGCGGCGAGAAGTGTCCAGTGCCATGTTGAATAAGGCGCTGGAAATTCCGGGTTTCGAGTTCATCGACAAGGGCGGCACGAAGTGGCAGCTAAAAAGTTACTTCAACACGCTGGCTCGAACGGAACTCATGAACGCTGCGCGGGCGAGTTACGACGATAAGTGCGCCGAAGAGGGGTTTGACGTTATGAAGCTCACGACTTCCGGACTCTGCTGCGAGCATTGCGCCAAGTGGGAGGGACGGCTTTTCAGCCTGACCGGTGCTACCGCCGGACTTCCGACCAAGGACGATTTGATTGCGGACGGTGTGTTTCACCCGAACTGCACCCACAGCTATTCGCTGGTGCCGAAGTTCATCATGGAGCGCGACTACAACACGGACGGAACGAAGAAGAGCGAGTACCGGAATCGAGATTTTCATGAATACAGTAATGCCAATCAAGGCTAAATGGGTTTCCAATACGCTGTCACGGTTCGAGTCCGAGCCAGTCCCGACTATGCGGTTGTAGTTATAACGGGCAAAACGGCCATCTTCCAGATGGCATTTGGTGGTTCGAGTCCACCCGACCGCTCCATATTCGGGAGTGCTGGAATTAGTAGACAGGCATACGGATGCGTATGTGCCAAAGCAATGCTGCGGCGTGATGGTGCAAATCCATCCTCCCGAGCCAGTATTGACAATCCTCCTTACGTTTGTAACGGAGGATTTTTTATGCCCGGATTGATTGAGAAAAATGCGAAAATCCAGCTCACCATGAAACAGGTTTTTGCCGTTGTGGATGGCAAAACAACCTATACGGAGTTTGTGTGCAGCGGAATGGTGTTTGACTTTACACAATCTGACTTTGACTATTTTGGGACGGTCAAGTCGGGTAAGGTTTTTCTTGTTGCTCCGTTGGAACGCCCCCCCTCTCTTCCGGGGCAAATTGTTCACGACGGAGTTGCCTATGAAATCAAGGGCATCAAGACCTATCGCAACATCAAAGGCGTTATTCTGGGCTACCGAATTGCCGCGGCTGGAGCGTAATTTATGGCAAAGACACTTTTTAGATTCAACACCAGGCAACTCTCGGCGTCTGTTCAGCGAGAACTTCTTGCTCAGCCGTTTCGTGTACGTCGAGCCATGGACGCGGTAGGCGGCTTTCTCAACAGCGAAGCAAAAGACTTGGCTCCGGTTGACGAGGGCTTTTTGACCGCGGAGATCAGCAATGACACGGTTCGGCACCGCAAAAGCTGCGCTGCTGTTATATATGTCCCGGCCAACGCCGCTTCGTCCGAATACGCTATTCCGATGCACGAAGGCGTTTATGATTTAGGCCCGAAATCTCTCGACAAGCAGACAAAAGTCGGTAAACCGGTCGGAAAAAAGTTTATCACCAGAGCGCTGGACGGTCATCGTGATGACATTGTTGGAATCATCAAAAGCGAGGTAAAAATATAATGGACGTTGTAACCATTGAGCGGGATTTTGTTTCGTGGATTGCCGAGAAGTTGCATTTGACGGTTGACATCGGGATTTTTCGCGGCGGCATTCCGGTCGGCGTCGATCAGGGGGTGGCCGTTTTGCTTGGCTCGGAGGTGCCCTCTGCCGGTTTTTATGGATTCAGACCAAGGACGTGGAACGCTCAAATTCTGGCGAAGTACAATGACCGTGACGCGGCCATGACCCTGCTTTCCTGCCTCACAGGTCTTTTTCCTTGTCCGGGATTCACTCACGGAGCCACCAAGTTTCTCTCGGTTTCGCCTCGCGGAAGTTCAGAGCCGTACACATCCGAGGATGCCGGAGTCAAGAAAACCTACCTTAGCTTCAATGTGGTGCTGTCGGTGTTGACATCCGGAGCACAGTCATAACGTTACAACCTAAAAAGGAGAATTTGAAAATGGCAGGAACCACCCTTAACCAAGCTACCATTGATGGACTCATCGCAAAAATGCAGATGTATAAATACGTCTGTTCGGTCGGCGAAACTATTATCGGGCCGTTAAAGAGCGCACCGAAAATCGAGGCGGACGTGGAAACAAAGGACTTTACGATCTACGAAGCCGGAAGCGAGGCTCAGGCCAGCATCCTTGTGAAGAACAACGTCAAGCTCACCATCGAGCCGGAGGACGTTGACGCCGCGGTTGCGCTGCTTGCGGCGTTTGCAAAGGGCGACAATGTTATTGCCACTGCTAGCAGCAAGAGCATCACGCTGGTTCCGGTCACCGATGACGCCGGAGCAAAGACGATCACGTTCGGCAATGCTTTTCTTCAGCCGGGGCTGTCGATTACGCTTGAGGATGGCGACGATCCGAACAGTGTTCAGCTCGTCTATGTCTGCCGTCCGGTTGCGGCCACCGGTAAACCGTTCACTTACGCATAATGGGTTGAACCATGGGTAAATTTTTTCCAAAACTTTCTCAGAGTGCGGTGTTCATTCAAACTGACGACTCCGGCGGCGGGTTCAACTGTCCGATGCTTCCGGTTAGTGCGCTGGGAGAAATGGACTCTTGTACCGAACTTATGAGTAAGGTTGATTCGGTGGACAAACTTGTTGCGGTGAGAAAAAGGCTCATATGCCTTATCGAAACCGTAATGCCACCTGAGTATTCGCCCAATCTTGAGCGTTTGGACCTGCCCAAGCTCACTGAGCTTGTAGCCTATCTCATGTATGGAGATGGAGACGATTTTCCCAAACCGGAACCGAAAAAAAACTGAAACGGGGGCGCGGCGGCTCCAAGAAGAAAGCCGCGTCCCCTGATTCGGCAAAGCGTGAATATCTGGACTACGACTTTTTAGCGGTTCGCATTATGAGGGAATTTGGCTGGAGCATTGAATATGTGCTGGGGTTGAGTTATCCGGTGTTTTCCGGGTTGTTTGGACTTATCCGGAGAGCGCGGCTTGACGCATCGGTTGACGATGTTTTCATTCCCTATTCCGCGGCCAAGTATGGCGGCAAATGTCTGAAGCTCATGTTGGATGGTCGCGGAAGTTTTCTGCTCAGCGACACAGGCGGCGCAGATGTTCAACCGGTTACTCCTCGGATGGAAAAGCGTGCGATGCAAAAACTTCGCGAGATCATGCAGGCAAAGCGGGATGCCATTGTTGAAGATTGCGGTGAATAACATTTTTTAGTCTTGCGTTTTGTTTTCTCCATGCTATATTTACTTCGGTAAATAATGGCACGGAGACTTTTTTATGTCTGAAACTAAACGCTACCCAATGTGCGGAGAGGAATTTCTTGCGGTTGCAAAAAGTGTTCGCATTGCACTGTTGATTTTGAGAAACTGAAATTCAAATCCGGTTGCCGCAGATTGTTTTGTCAAATATCTTCTCACACGACATCCGGTTGATCAAAAAGACTTGTTGATTGCGTCTGTTTCATTTATTGGTGTTTCCTTCGTTTGCGGATATTTGTCTCTAATGATTTACACATACAAAAAACGGAATTACAATCGAAAATGGTCGTATCTTGACGAACAATGACAATAACCCATTTCATACGGTCAATTTATGCACAAAAAACTCTCTCAACTCGCGCTCCGGATAGCATCCGGACTTGAATCAATTCCGAACGAAGCGACAACGATAAGTTCGCTGGTCAGGCCGTTTGTTTCGGCACTCGGTTACGACGTGAACAACCCTGATGAATTTGTCTCAGAGTACCGTTCCGATTTTACCAATCGAGGGGACTGCGCGGACTGTGCGATTCTTCGCAGCGGGGAACCGATCATGCTTTTAGAGTGCAAGGACTGGCGCCTCGTTCTGAACGATGACCATGTGAGACAGTTAAGAAAATATTTCAGTGTTCATCCATCGGTAAAAGTCGGGATTCTAACCAACGGGGTGGATTATCGGTTTTACACGGATTCGGAAAATCCCAATATCATGGATTGCTTTCCGTTTTTGAGCTTTTCGCTTTCCGAGATTGATTCCATGCCTTTTAAGGCGCTCAACCTTTTTACTCAATCAAACTACCACCCGCGGGTGCTTTCGCGAGTAAGGACTGCTTTCCGCATGAAAAACGACATTCTAAGGGAACTTTCCCAACCTTCCGGAGAATTGTCCCGGATTATTTTGTCGTCGGTAGACCTTTCGCCGGACGCGTCCCTCGATTGTCCAGAGAGTGCGCGTTTTCAAGATCAGGTTTTGGCTATGGTGCGTTCCGGTCTTGCCGGTGTCGTTGATCCTGATTTGGTATCGATCCACAGCGTCACCGGGAACTGGTGCAGCATTTCCGTTCGCAACCGGAATGTAATTGAAGTGCAGTTCAATGAAAAGACCGGGAAAAAGTGGATTTTGATGAATGTTCTTGATGGGATCAAGCATCCGATTGCGAATCTTTCGGATGTTGAAAAGTACCGCGATCAACTTCGTGACGCCGCGAAATTGATCTTGAGAAAGTAAATTCTATTCCTTCCCCTTGGTGCTATAACATAGCCGGGGAGCTTTTTTTGCACTTTTTTCTGATTTTCTTTGCTTTTACGCTTGAAACCTATTAAACATAGGTTATATTATATTAAAGACAAAGAAAGGAATACCAAATGACGCTGAAAGAAAAAATCCTGATTGGGGGACGGGCGCTGGTCGCATTAGGTTCCAGCCGGAACACGCTGGACATCGATTATCTGGTGGACGTGCAGGAGTCGAACGAGCCGTTTCTCCACGAGGGGAACATAGACTACTGCAACGCACACGGACACCATTTCTTCCGCGACGTTTACGCGCTGGAGTCCGGAAAACAAATGGCAAGTCCGCAGTCGCTGTTAGACCTGAAAGCCTATGCGTGGGTTCAACACATGCTCAACGGCAACTTCCGCAAGGCCGACGATGCCGAGTTCGACATCAAGTTTTTGGTGCGCGAGTTCGATTTGACCGGCCTGAAAACCGTGGTCAAATACCTGTCGGACGGCGAACGCGCCGAAGTGGAAAAAATCATTGATTCTGTGGTGGAGCGGCGCAATGGAAAAAAAGATTGATTTGAAGCCCGGAGAGGTCTGCCCCTATTGCGGACAGAAAAAACGCAAAGTCACAAAAACATGGAAAAATTCCGCGAGTGCGGAAAACGGCAAGAAAGGAGGTCGCCCGAAAAAGAATGACAAGTAAAAGAAGTGCCGGGTTGATGAAGCAACATCTTCCCGGCGTACCGAGTAAACGAGTTAGCACCCATGAACGCGGCAAACATAATATATCGCCGCGTTCGGATTCTCACAATCCGAAAATCATAGACCAGTTGCGGCGCGGCGAGTTCGTGGACGGTGTCAACCGCCGGAACCGCATCGGTCTGGTGAATCTGTGATGTTTTGAAATGGAGGTCAATCCGTCTCCGTACCTCCGCTGAATGGACAAGATTCAGCGGCTTTTTTCTGTTCACGTGTCCGTGTTGACTTCCTCTGCACCGGTAAAAAGGTTTGGAGGATTTTTTATGTCGCTCAATTTAGGCGTTATGTCTGCGGCGGTTACACTTGACGATGCCGATTACAGGAAAAAGCTGTCGGGCATTGAGGGCGCGAGTTCTGACACCTTCAAGCGAATAGCCCTTGCCGCCGCCGGATACCTCACGCTTAGATCCATCTTCGGCTTTGTAACCGGAGCCATGTCTGAGTTTTCCAGGCTTGAAGAAGGTAACAACAAGCTGAAGTACACCTACACTGAATTACGGGAAGAGGCCCAGCGTGCCGCGGACACCATTGCAAAAACGTTCGGGCTTTCAGCTCAGACCGCCACCAATGCGATTGCCGACATCGGAGACCTGCTTACCGGATTGGGCTTTGAGCAGCGTGAAGCCCTTAATTTTGCAAAATCCATCACCGAGCGAGGCATCGACGTCGCCAGTTTCAAGGGGCTTGACCAGACGGAGACAATTCGACGCATGACGGTTGCTCTTACCGGCGAAACCGAGAGCTTAAAAACCATGGGTATAGTAGTGCGGCAGGGTAGCGCCGAATTTCAGGAGCGCGTAAAATCCATTATGGCCACCACAGGCGCCACCGAAACCATGGCAAAGGCTCAGGCTATCTTAGCTGAAATCATGGTTCAGACCGACAACGCAAAAGGAGACTATCTCCGGCCTGATGCCGCGAGGACCTACCAGCAGGAAGTTACCGATCTCACCGAGGCCATGCGCCGTTTCAAGGCTGAGGTCGGCGCTTCGGTTCAACCGATAACGCAGGATATGGTTGTTAATGCCCGTAAACTGTTGACGTGGTATAACGAACTAACTCCCTCCTCGAGAAAACTTACCAATGCCACGGCTGGTCTTGCCGCGGCTATGCTTGTTCTCACCAACACGAAGGTTGGCCGATCCATTATGAGCGCCGGAAAATCCAGCGCTCAGGGGGATGTTGAGGCGGCAAAATTTCAGGCCAACGAAAAGGTTAAACAGGCCGAAACGGAGATGACCACTGCGGTCATGGAAAAAACGCTTGCCGAACAAAATTTGGCCTTGGCAAAAAACGGAGTTGCCGCGGCTGAAAATGCAGAGAAGTTTGCGCAAGCCGAGTTGGTAAGGGCGCAAGCCTCTGGAGATCAGTCAAAAATTCTTCAAGCCCAGAACGCGCTTTTGACGGCGCAAAAAAATGTTACCGAAGCGAAGCTCAAGGAGGCGAAGGCTACCTCTGAACTCAATGCCAAGACGATGGCGGCCAACACCGCCACGGAAAAATATCAGCAGTTAACCTCAGCCTTGCCGGGTGTTTTGAAGGCGATTTCATTTTCATCTACCATCGCTGGACATGCCTCTATTTTTATGGCTGGAGGAATTAGGGCCGCAGCAGCATCCGTAAAGAGCTTTTGGGTTTCTTTGGGCCCTTTGGGCTGGGTTATCCTTGCCATTGTTGGTTTCATTGAGGCATACAACCTTGTTGCGGCAAAAATGAGAGAAGAAGTTGATGCTACTGCCAAATCTACTGCGGCGGCAAAAGAAGAAGCCTCAAAGATGGCAGAAGTGTTAAACGCTGGAGATCAGACCAGAAGTGCGGACCTCAGCAAAATTGAGCGACTGAAGGAGTTGGCAAAATACGAGCGCCTCAACCGCGATGAGATTTCCGAGGCGAAAAAACTCAATCTTGAATTGGCAAAAAGTTATGGCGTCACCATCGGGACGATCAACGATGCCACCGGTGCATTGGAGTTGCAAGGCGGTGCGATGGATGATCTTATAAACAAAATGAAACAGCAACGGAAATTAGAGCTTGAGGCAAAAGCGGATGCCGAGAAAAACACCCTTGCGGCTCTTCGCGCGGAAAAACAGGCTCTCTTTGAGGAAAAAAGGATGATCGGGCAAGAGGTGTACTATTATGCTAGGAGTTTGTTTGGCGGCAAGAGTGAAGACGAGGAACGGTCTGAGGCTATTGAGGCAAAAGATAATGAAATTCTTGTCCAGATGAAGAAGGCAGCCGCAGCTAGAATGGAACTTGAAAACAGCAACAGCGTTGCTGGCGATGAGGCGATGGTTGCCAAGAGCAAGCGTCAGCAGCAAGATGCATCAGACAAGGCGAAGAGCGAGATTGAGGGAGTCCGATGGCAACATCGTTTTGACAAATCTGATTCAGCCGGGAAAACTGCGATGCTTGACGACAAGTTGACAGAGAAGCGATCAGCCCTGTGGGACCGGGCCGGGAATAAGAGCGAGGCTGATTACACGCCGGAGGAGCTTGGGCAACTCAAGGAGATCATCTCACTTGAGCAAAAGCGCGAAGAAATCGTTAAACGCAGACTTGATGAGCTTCAGCGTAGCGGAGATACTCCAACGTATGACAAACTTCTTCAAGACGAGCTTGACAGGGCTACCAAGTCAGCCATTCAAATGAAAAGGCAATATGAATTGGCATTGGCTGATGCTCAGGAAGACGGTGAAATCACCGAAGAAGAGCGATCCCGGATTGACGCCGCAAAGCGTAGCTTGGACGAGGCAAGTGAATTGGCAAACGACTACGCCCTGCGGCAGGTTGGCGGTGCCAACGACGCCTCCAAACGAGAGGCAAAAACCGTTGGAGGATTCAGCCTTAAAACGCTTGGGCTTCAGCTTGGGAAAAACAGTGCCGCAGAGGATACCGCAAAAAACACGCGGGAAACGGCGAAGTTGTTGCGCGAACTAAAAAACGAAGGTCTGCTTTCGGCAGATAACATAACATACGCTGATTAGCGAGGGATAAAATCATGACAATTTTGCATAGAACGAGCGAGGGGAGCGAGAGCTGGAATGCGGCTGGAAGTTGCACTCAAGCGGAGATCAGGTACCACGCGATAGGCGTATTAAGCAAACAGGAGGCGATCACTGCGGTTTTGAATGACCGTCCTGCCACCTATGGCGGTTTGGTGTTTACCAGTGTCAGATTTGATGGATACGACGCGGAGGGGAACGCGGAGCTGTCTGCGGTCTACGCTAAAAGCTCCACCAGCAGATACGAGAACAATGTCGGCGAGGCCACGGTATCGTTTGACTGCTCCGGCGGAAGCGTACACCTGACACAGGCCTACGCACAGCGCAGAGCTTATGGCGATATGGATGCGGGGCTATCCATCGGGTGGAACGGCAAGACTGGGGACGGCATGGAGGTTGCCGGTGTTGATGTTCCGGTGGCGCAGATGCGGGAGACGTACACGCAGATAAAGCGGTTATCGGAGCTTACGACCTCATATAAGCGGAGGATAGCAGCGTGTGTCGGCAAGGTTAACAATGGCAAGTTTAAGGGTTGGGATGCCGGGGAGGTCATGTTTTTGGGTGCCAGTTACAACGCCCCCGACAAAAACAGCAGCAAGGTGGCGGTGACTTATAATTTCTCCATTCAACCTAACGAGGCAGATGCGATGTGCGGAGGCATTTTGGTCGGGGCAAAAAAGGGTTGGGAGTATGTTTGGGCGATAACCAAGTCGCTGGTTGGGGTTGGCGGCAGCCCTGCATCGGTAATCCGTGCCATCTACATAGCGCAGGTGGCGCAATACGCGGACTTTGGGAAGCTGGGGATATAGAAAAATGGCATATTTCAAAGAAGTTTCGCCGGGAGATGGGTGGCGTCCGCAGGCCAGCAAGGAAAACGCGGTTGCAAAACTGCTGAATCAAATGTCGGCCATGTGCGCAGGTGGCGTAACTGGCGGCGGCGCTGTGCGAAAACTTTCCGCCCCGGTGTATAACACCACCTTAGCGGTGCTTACTTATGGCAGCCCGGTGGCTATAAACAGCGGTGCAACTGCGGCAGATGACGGAGAAATTTTGCCGGTAAGGGCTGCCACCTCCAGTGATGAGGCGTGGGGAATCCTGCTGTCCCAGTTGGGGGTGGGTGAAACAGGAGAAATGCTGCTGATTGGTGTGTTCACCATACCGATAGACCTTGTCTTAGGCACGGCGGCGGCCTATGTCAAGCCTGACGGCGCCGGTGGCTATATCTATTCATCTTCCGGCAGTTGCCGGGTTCTTGGTGAAACTGCGGATGGCGGCATTGTCGTGCAACATGGAGCGGCTGCCGCGGCGTCAAACGAAACGTATTTCAAACTTGAACACCGGGTTGAACTGATTGAATCCGGCGGCGTTCAGGTGGAAACGCACTATGTCGATATCACCAATCCGGGATATGTGTACGCCTTTGGACGTAACTTTCTTGCGCCATCGGGAACTGTGGAAGTTGATGCGTCAGCGACAACCGACATTTTTGCACAGGTGGGCTATATTTCTGGTGGGACGCGAGCAGACCGTATGCAATATGTTACGTCAGCGTCTCCAATGTCTGCGACACACCCGGCAATCAAACTTGGATACTGCGTAAACGGAAGTGCGTATCAGGTGCTAAATATAAATCACGCCCCATACCAGTTTCACCGCCCGTCAGACAAACACCTCGCCGTGCCGATTATTTCCGGCGGTGTCCAGTGCGTCAAGGTTCCGTCACTTGCCACTGATATTGGCTCCGCCGCATCGCGCACTTTCTTGGAACCCGACAGCGGTTCCGGATTCTTAATGATTCGCGCCATATCCAGCGGCGATAGCGCAGTTATTGCTTCCGGCGGGTTCGTACTTGAAACATCGGCAACAGCAATCGCCGCAAACGGCGGATACATGTATGTAGGAGATATTGGCAAAGACCCAGTACCACCCAACCGAATTGAATTTGGAGCAAAGTATTTTATATGAGCAAGTGGGCAGAATTTGGTTATCCGGACATTCGTTTTAAAGACCCCAGACTTGTTGTGATGGGAGCGGCGAATGCGCTAAACGAACGCTTACCGGTAAATGAGCGAGTTGAAATTAGCGTCGATCTGTTATCGCAGCACGTTGGTAAATCCATTTGCACATGGAGACAAACCATCTCGCAGATAGCAACCCTTTTTTCCACTGTTTGCAATAGATATTATTGGTATCCGCCAACTGCCTCTGTTTTTCAACTTGGAGACCGTATTTATTTCGATTACCTTGCGGCTCCTCGCATTATGGAAAAAACGCTTGATATAGATTTTTTTCGACACATATACAGGTGTTGTAACCAACAATTCAGGCCTCGCCTATCGTTAACGATTAATAACGAAGATATGTGGTATCGTGAGGTCTATCATCAGGATAATTGGGAAACTGCGGTGGCGGCAATCGCCGCTGCGGATTGGCTGCCGGGTTCCTCTTATTATCCGGACATGAAAACAGCATGTACCTACATAGAGGAAACCGGAGAAAACGTAGCTGTTTATATTGAACAACATGTTGGCAAGCAGTGTGGTTATCTCACATGCGGATTGCCCATTCCCGGCAATCTGCTATTTGGGGCAAGCGTGTATAATGGGGGAAGTGAAACCAAAAAATATATTTGCCCCAATGGGTATATTTTTGGAGAAAACGAAAAGACTGTTCCTGTTCATCCGTTTATCGGAACACCGATAAAGGTATTCGAGTTTGGGCGTGACAGGGAAACGCCAATTCCCCCAGAGGAAAACCCCGTCACGCCATGGCACGGCTTTAGCGTAGACATGGTGGTGCATCCTGAAAATTACTGCCTTATCGATTACTCTCGGTCGCTTGAATACCTTGATATTGACAACACAGGCAATGAATAAAGGGAGGACTTATGCAGACCATTATATTATATGTCGCGGCCGGCGGAGTGGTCGGTGCGCTGCGCGACTACGCTAACGCAAAGGACGCCAGTGCCACCGCGCCCATGCTGGCGCGGGGCGTTGCAGCCGAGATCAAACTCCGGCTTTTTGCCGGAACCGACCGTGCAGACGCATATCCAATTTCCGAGCTGTCCAATATCGCCGCGTGGCGGTTCGTTTTGGACAACGACTTTAACAGCGCTACCGCTCCGCTGATTGTGGCCGACAATGCCGCTATTGCGGTTGCGACAGTGACGGACACGATAGAGGAGTCCGAGCGAAGCTACACCGAGGTCACGATCCCGATTAGCGCGATGGACACTGAAGAACTTGCCGCGGCGATTGGCACGGCAGCGAGTATTACGCTTGGCGGAGAGTTGTCAGGTTATGACGCAGCCGGTGCGGCGGTTTTCCTGTTGCAGATAGACTCGCTTACGGTTCGCAATCGACGCGAAAGCGTGGGCGAACCAACCCCGGTTGCCGGGGAGTACCTCACCGAGGCGCAGACGCGGGCGCTGGTATCCGGCAAGATGGACGCGCTCGGCGCAACGTCCGGCGCGGACGAAGTGGCGGCGGTCACGTCGTCCGGCGGCATCATGCGCACCGGCATTACCAAAAGCGCCATGCAAAAGGTGACTTCCTCGGCCTACACCAGCGCGGCGGTGGTTTCAGGCGCTTTCGTCCTTTACAACAACGCGGGCGGAAGCCAGACGTTTTCCGGCTTCGCCGGATCGTCCGGCGGCGTTACCGGCGGAGTGCTGGACGTGGCGTTCGATTCCGCCACAGCTACTCTGATTGTGTCCGGCGGATCGTCCGGCGTGTCGATTCCGATGTCCGGACTGTTGAACGTCTATCAACCGCAGGGCAACCAGTACATCGACAGCGCGGTGGGAACACTTCAGACTGTGCGACCGTATTTCTTCCAGATGCCGGTCACGTCCGGTGAGATTGTGCGCAACGGATCGTCCTATATACGCGTGCTCGAAAGCGGCACACTGGCCATAAGCGCGGAGGGGCCGAACCTTGCCTACTCCGACGTGTCGGCGGCATCCGCAGGGTCGGCCACGGTTGCGTCCGGAGGCTATGTGATCGCGGATGGCGATTTGTACCGGCTGGACGGCCTGAACCCGTCATCGTCTCCGGCGCTCTCCAGTCTGCTTATCAATAATCCGATCCAGCTTGCAGTGACCTCCGACTACCGCATCCGCGCCACCTTGCTCGGCGGCGGCGTTTCATCCGGCGGGATCACCTCCGTTGATTATTCCGACACCGAATATGCCGACGTGGGCATTATCGATGAAACCGTTCTGGTCACATCCATCGTCGTAAACGGTTCGTCCACGATTACCGACTCCGGCACGCTAACAGCGGTTGTCACTCCGTCAAGCGCCACCAACGCCGGGGTTGCATGGTCAAGCAGCGATCAGACCAAAGCCACCGTCACGTCGGGCGGCGCGGTCACGGTGCTTGCAGCCGGACAGGTAACGATAACCGCATCCGCAGTGGATGGTTCCGGCGTTACCGGCAGCAAGACGATAACCTGCGCTCTTACTCCTGTCACTGTGGCGGTTACGGGGATTACAATCACCGGAGCTTCCGCGATTACCAATTCCGGCACGCTAACAGCGGTTGTCACTCCGTCGGATGCGAGCAACCCGGCGGTCACATGGTCAAGCAGCAACCCGGACGTTGCCACGGTAAGTTCCTCGGGCGTTGTCACCGTACTGGTCAGCGGAAGTGCGACCATCACCGCAGCCAGCGTTTCCAATCCTGAAGTGTCCGGGACGCATGCGCTTACCTGCACCAAGACGGCGGCGCAGGACGCTCTTGTCGAGAGCATTGCGCTTTCCGGCGCCTACACTCAGGGCGGTGCGAATTATGTTATTGATTCCGCTACGCTTACCGCGTCGGCGGCCCCGTCAAGCGCGGCTAATCAGGCGATAACGTGGAGTTCCACAGCTCCGGACGTCGCCACCGTCACGTCTGGCGGCGCGGTCACGGTGCTTGCAGCCGGTTCAGCCAATATTGTAGCTGTCGCCGCTGACGGCGGCGGCGCGAGTTCGGTTTACCCGATCTCAGCTATTATAGCGGGAACGGATGACGGCGTGGCTATTGCTGCTCCGGTCGGCATTTTGGAGTCCGGCACACTCGGAATCACCGGCACAACGACGCAACTTTATCAGTTCGCGGTCGAGGATAATGCCCGCGCTACTATCGACAGCGCCACCGGCGCGGTGGCCTGTTCAGCCGACGCGTCCGGAACATCCTCCTGCGACCTTACTTACTATCTCAAGAGGGTAACGACCACGGCGGGCGCAACGGCCAATGTCGCATCGGCGGCTGTTCCCACCATACACGAAGCCGCGATGGTCGATCTCACCGGGCGCGTGGGCTACATCCCGAATTTTTCGGCTATCGTAGGTTTCGGGCATACGGTTTATTGCGATTTTGTCATGGAGCGCAACACCGCGTCCGCCACATATCTGTTCAGTGATCGAGTCGCTACCGGATCGGGTGCGCCATTTGTACTTGCACGACTTAGCAGCACCAGCGGCGGAATCTCGGTTGCCTGCGGAGGTCTGCGGTTTGCACGGAACAGCTCCGAGGAGACGTATCCCGTCGGATCGGCACTGGAGACACACGTTTATATGAAGACGAGCACAGCTGGCGCTGATGCCGGCAACGCAGTTCGTTATGGCTTTGAAGGATCTCAGGGTGTCAATTCTGATTATCTTGCGACATGGAGCGCGGCCACTACTAATGCGTTGTGCCTCGGTATCAATCTCGAATATCCGGCAACGATATTGGGCGCAACTGCAAACGAGCTGGCGTCCCAGCTTTCCAGCGGTACGATTGTGCCCAAATCAGCTGAACGGGCGGTTAAGCTGAAGCGGCTGGTTATTTTCCGAAATCAGCTTGTAGAGTCGGCAGCCGTTTTGGCATCGGCCATGACCGCCGACACCTATGTCGTCGGCACAAATGACGGACGACTGCTGAACCTCGTTGAAACCACGGCTGATCAGCCGGTAATTTCCACAGCGGAGGAGGCTTGAAATGGCTAAGATAAGAAAACTCAAAAATGGTTCGGATACATTTTATCCGGTGACAATTCCAAGCGCGGTAATTGACCCGGCTACCGGAAACCCGGCACGGTTCGGGGTTCCCGCTATCGAACCGAAACTGAAGCTTACCCGGCTCGGGGTTATTCTGAGCGGCACGACCGCCCCCGGAGAATCGGTATATTTTCCGTCAATAGTGAGGAATATGACACGCAACACCGCCAGTTCCGATGCGTGGAAAAAAGCAAAATATTTCTTGTTTTTTTCGACAGACCACGAGTACGCGGCCGCAGCGTCCGGCATATCCATGGCATACAGTGACGCGGTATCCGGCCCGTGGACGCGCTACGGCACCGGCAAACTGGTAACACTGGCCGGGCTTGGATACACGTCTAACAGCGCCTCGGAAGCCGAGTGTGAAACGCCGTCAGTATGGTGGAATGAGAAGACCGGCTTGTATTATATGGCGTGGCATTCGCAGAATCTTATTGATGCTTCGCCGTATAACTACGCGCAGACCACCAGAATCGCCAGCTCGCCGGACGGGGTAACGTGGACGGCGGTGAAGCGGATGTTCGACATTCCCATGAGCAATATTGCCGGTAACGGACATAACGGCTACGTTCAGGTATATAAGCACGATAACGGCTATTACGCCACCCTGCTTCTGGGCGGCGGCAACGGCTATATGACGGACGCCTATTCTTATGACGGGCTTCACTGGATGGTGAATCCGATGCAGGACAACGCAGTCAATTCGGAATACAAAATGGACGGAACTGTCGCGCCAGGAAGTTATGTGCTGGTCGAGTTCAACCAATGCGCACTTTTCAAGTTTTACGGGCAATGGTACAAGATTGGCGGCGGTGGGCTTCCGGCGGCGGGAACCGCAGCGAAAGTCTACGATTTATATTTGATGCCGGTGCTGTCAGACAAGCGAACCCCGGCCGGTATCGGGAGGCTGATGCTTGAAATGGATACAACGTTCAACGAGACAAAGAACATTCGCAATACGACGAACTTTATTGATGACGACGGAACGGTTTACATCCTTTATACTACCAGAGTGGGAACAACCGGCGCAACAAGAATTCATTGCGCCAGACTGGACGTGGAATAATGATAAAATTTGAAAATTCAACACGCGAGGTCGCTTTCGGTCGTTACTCGCAGCGGCTTGAAACCCAGTTTGTACTTCAGTCCCTACCGGCGTGGCTCACTACCACCGGCACGGCGACATGGGAGAACAACGGCCTGAAAATCGTCTCGACCACCGAGACAAAACTGATGACCGCCTATTTTGACGCGGAGAAAATGGTACAGGTATCGGCGGAGTTTTTCAATCTGAACTTCAATTCCGATTCCACCGTCTGCGCCATTCGCATGATAAACGAAGCAGGAACAAAAGAGGTTGGACTTTATTCCGATCCGACCGACAGTAAAAATATTTTCAAGTATATTTCAGGCGGAACCGCCGTCATATCCGACGATGCCATTGGTTATATCGGGACGCTGATGAAGTCAAGAATTCCATTGGCTTACAGTACAGTCAACGGTGGTTTTGGTGGAAAGCCGCGAAATCTCCGGCTGTCAATTTTTCCGGTAGAAAAGGAAGTGACAATTCTTGAAAACGGTGTTCCGGCATACACCATAAACACCTACATCGCGCCGAGCGGCGCGGACATGGCGGCGGTGGACTTTTCGGGGCGCTGGCGCTTTGAAGTGTTGTTTAATAATACCATCAACTGCTCCGGCGTTGAGCTTTTAATCCAGCAGAACTTGTAGGAGCAAAAATGTTGACGATAAAAGAAATTTCCGCATTGCGGAGCGAGGCGCTCCGGCTTCAACTGGAGGGCGCTGGGGTGCTGATGAAGTACAGCGTCTCAGACCTCCGGTACATCTACAACGGCATTGGCCCCGACTCATTTCCGGTGTGGCTGCGCGACATCGTTTCGGCGCTTCATCCGAGCCTCGCGGTCGTGGCGTTCATCCATGACGTGGAGTGGCACGAGACTGACTATCAGAGCGCCACGTTCGCAGCGTCCAACGACAGGTTCAAGCGCAACGGATACCGCGTCGCTGCTGCCCGATTCCGGTGGTATGATCCGCGCCGTTGGATCGTGATGAATCAGGCGCGAAGGTTTGGCAATCTGTGCCAGACGTTCGGCTGGTCGGCGTGGTGTTCACCATGCCAGTGCGAGGTGTGTAAAAAGAAAGCTGGTACGAGGTGAACGCAGAAGCGATAATCGCGCTCATATTCGGAAGCCTGACTTTTGTCATTACGGTCATTGGTTGTACATGGAAACTGTGCAGGACAATCAGTCAGATGGTCACGCATGAGGTTTGCCACGACAGACGACAGAGCTGTCCCTGCGTGGCGCAAATTGAACAAATCAAAGAAAGGTTCAGGAAATGAAAAGGAAGATGGAAAGAAGTTTTGGGATTTTCGTGGTATTGTTCGCGGCGGCGCTGTTCACCGGATGCTCCAGTCTTGAAAACAAGGCGGTGGTGGTGGACAGCTCGGTGCAGGGATTCAAAGTTACCACCGGAGCGGATGCGTCCGGCGGGACTCCGATGCCGAATATTTCCGCCGGTTGGGGGCGCAGTTTGCTTCTCACCATGCCAACTGACAGCGCCGGAACGCTGGAATATGAATCTGAATCAGGATCACTGTTTGGAGAGGTCTTCGGCATTGAGGTAAAGGATTCCACAAAGGTCAGGATCACTGCACAAGACAGCAGGGTGGTCATTACCACCTCCACGGATGCTGGGAAAACTGTTGAAACCGATGTGGGCGGCGGTATTGTCTCCGTCAATGTTTCTGATGCAATCCCTGTTATTGATACGTCAACAAAAGAGGAGGTAAAAAAATGAGTAAATGCCGCGGTAAAAAGAAAAAATAGAATTATGGCTTGTTGACAAAACCTTTTGTTACAGCATCCATCCTGTGTTATTGGGGGCGGCGTTTGTGGTGATCGCCGCCCCCTCCTTTTTTTAGTATCATTAAAAAAATGCGTAAAAAATGCGTAAAATGGCGAGAGTGTCTGGGGGTGGAGTTGAGCGTAGTTAAGGGTTGCGCATTTTTTACGCACAAATAAAAAAACCAGACGTTACACTTTGCGTAAACATCTGGGAATGAGCTTGTTAAAATGGTATGCCCGTTGGGATTCGAACCCAAGACCTTCTACTCCGGAGGCAGACGCTCTATCCAACTGAGCTACGGACACACAATTTTGTTGCTTTATAATATACACTCCGCCTGCACTAAAGTAAAGCCGGATTCCCATGCTTTTTACGATATTTCCTTGTTTTATCCATATCATTCTTGCAATCAGACAACGGAAATGCTATCTTTTTATTTCTCAAAAACCGCACAAAGGAACAACTATGTACAAAGTCGCTCAATGTTGGGACGACGGCGTGGAAAATGATATCGTCGTCGCCGAAATCTGCCGCAAATACAACGCAAAGGCAACCTTCAACATCAATCCCGGACTCAACGCTAAGTCCGTCCGCAAATTCGGCTGGGAATTCGATAAGTTCAGAGTCGTCCGCCTGTCGCTCGACGAAATGCCGGACGTTTATGACGGCTTCACCGTCGCCTCGCACACCATGACCCATCCGTGGCCCTCAAAACTCTCACGCGAAGAGTTCCGCCGTGAAGCGCTCGACGCCAGAAAATATATCGAGGATGTCTGGCAGCGCCCCGCTCCGGGGTTCGCATGGCCTTATGGCGACGTCACCCGCGACGGCATTGAGATCCTCCGCGAAGAACGCTTCGTCTACGGCCGCTCCATCGCCAACGTCAAACACGTCCTCCCCTGCAAAGAACCGCTCGACGCCGCCAGCAACTGCCATTTTCTCAATCCCGACGTCGAAGCCATCCGGCGCGAGGCCGCCGCATCCGGCGCCTTTTATTTCTGGGGTCACAGCTACGAGATGAAGGATGACAAACAGCTTATCGCCAATTACGAAAGTTTGATCCGCGCCATCTCCGAAGACCCGGAAGCGCAATGGGTTGATGTGGCCGAACTGTTCGCCTGAAACCTGAATCCGGACAATACAAAAGGGCGGCGCCGAAATTGGACTCCGCCCTTTTTCATTACCGCCTCCGCAAATCAGGTCAAACCGCCGCATCCGCTTCCGGCGGCGCGCCGGAAACGCTGATGCGCCGGATCTCCGATGCGCGCCCGGTCATATAATCGTAGGTGACAATCGCCGCATCCAGTTGAATGTCCGACTCCACTACCGGCAGCCGGTTCGGCATTCCGGTGGTGAATTTTTTCAGCACCGCATCCACCTCGCGCCCCAGTACCGAACGGCGGCCGCCGACCATTCCCACATCGGCGATAATCGCGGTTCCGCCCGGCAAAACCTGCTCGTCGGCCGTCTGAATATGGGTGTGGGTGCCGAACACCGCGGTCACCTTGCCCTCAAGGAAATAACCCATCGCCCGTTTCTCACTGGTGGCCTCGGCGTGGAAATCGACAAATATCGTTTTGATCCTCACCGGTATCTCGTTCAGCACCGCGGTCACCGCCACAAAGGGGTTCTGCGCACACTCGCGCATGAACACCTGCCCCTGAAGCGCAATCACCGCATAGTCGCCGCCGGATGGATTACGGAATATCTTCCAGCCGCATCCCGGCTGGTCGCCGTGGTAGTTGGCCGGCCGCACGACATTGGCCAGCTCGCGTATCTCCGACTCGAACCCCTTCTGGTCCCAAACATGATCGCCGGCGGTGACCACGTCCACCACTTTGGATATTTCGCGCACGGTTGCGCCGGTCATGCCGGAGCCGGCCGCCATGTTTTCAGCATTGGCCACCACCAGCGAAACGTGATGATCCCGCCGCAGAACCGGAACCCAATCAAGCAGAGCCTTGCGCCCGCCGGAACCGACCACGTCACCGATGAACATCATTTTCATTGGAACCGGCGCTCCGTCACCCGCTGCTGCCGGATTTTCGGGTCTTCAAGATAAAGCCCATACCAGGCGTCGCCGAGCTGAGAATTTGAGAACTGCTTCAATTTTCCGTTGGCGATGCGGTCGCGGTTGGCCAGAAGCACGGGGCTGTCGCTTTTCTGAAGCGAGGCGTTCAAGGCGTCGAGCGCCGCCTTGGGATCGTCCTGTTTCAGTTTGATCCAGGCGTAAAGACTGTAAATCAGCGCGGCGTCGTCCCCCTTGAGCCGTTTGGACTTCCGGGCGAAAAAACGGTCGAGTTTCGGGTCGTCAAGTTTGAACATTCTGGTCAACCTGATGGCGATGGCCTGAGCGGTGAGCATCATTGAATTTTTCATCAGCTTGTCCACCTTGTCGAACTCCTTGAGCTGAAAACACATAACCATCCGCATGGTATCCAGCTGCTTGGACAGCATCGGACTCCATCTGGTCACCGGATTAAGCTCGTTGAGTTTGACCAGCGACCGCCGGATCGCGGAATACTGCTCGTCCTGCAACTCCTGCTGCATCATCTTGACGTTGCCGGACGGCCGGCGCTGAAACGCCTCCACCTTCCGGGTGAGCCGCGCCTGCATCTGCGCCATCATATTCTGGATTTCGCCGTTGACGCGATTTACCTTTTTCCGGATCAGCACTCCGAGCGTTATCTGCACCGCGAGCATCATAATTATTCCGAAAAAAATCGCCCAGCCGCGCGAGGACGCGCCGGAAAGCTCCAGCGCCGATTCCAACCCGACGCCGCAGACAACAGCCACAATTATCGTAAACATTTATACCGTATTCCTCCTCCGCCTCTTCAGCGATTCTTTCGCCGCTGCTTTTTGGCAAGTTTAGCGAGTTTTTTCCGTTTTTCCTTATCTTTGCCCGACGCGCCGGCCGCTCCGCCCATCCCCGGAAACGCTCCCGGCATGGCTCCCGGCATGGCGCCGCCGTCCGGCATCGCCATTCCGCCGCCGCCGAACATGCGGGAAAGCATGTTGGTCTTCTTCATCATCTTGCGCATCATGGTAAACTGCTTGACCAGCCCGGAAACCTGTTCGACCGCCACACCGGAACCGCGGGCAATGCGTTTGCGGCGCGAAAAATCGATGTCGTCCGGATTTTCACGTTCAAACGGCGTCATGGAAAGGATCATCGCCTCTATCCGGTTCATCTGCCGCTGATCGACCGCCGAAGCCGCCTGCTCAAGCTGACGGCCGCCGGGCAGCATCTTAAGGATGCCCTCCATGCCGCCCAGCTTGGAAAGCTGTTTCATCTGGGACAGAAAATCATTGAAGTCGAACGCATTGCGCTTCATCTTGTCATGAAGCAGCTTCGCCTCTTTTTCATCAATCTCGGACGCGGCGCGCTCGACCAGGCTGACCACGTCGCCCATGCCGAGAATGCGCGAAGCCATCCGTTCGGGATGGAACTGCTCAAGGTCGTCGAGCTTTTCGCCGGTGCCGATGAATTTCACCGGACAGCCGGTTACTTTGCGGATCGAAAGCGCGGCGCCGCCGCGGGCGTCGCCGTCAAGTTTGGTCAAAATAAAACCGGTAAGACCAAGCGCGCGGTTGAACTCGCCGGCCACCGCCACCGCCTCCTGACCGAGCGCGGCGTCCGCCACCAGCAGCAGCTCGTCGGCACGCACACTCTGGCGCAGCCGGACCAGCTCCTGAATCATCGGCTGATCGATCTGCAGCCGTCCGGCGGTGTCCAGAATGACCACGTCGGTATGTTCAAATTTCGCGCGGTCGATCGCGGCGGCGGCAATCGACGCAACGTCCGCATTGCCGCGGTCGCTGTATACGCCGACGCCAAGCTCCCGGCCGAGAAACTCCAGCTGGTCGATCGCGGCCGGACGATAAACGTCGCAGGCGGCCAGCAGCACCGACTTCTTGCTCTTTTTGAGCAGTTTCGCCAGCTTGGCCGCGGTGGTGGTTTTGCCGCTGCCGTGCAGACCGACCAGCATGATTACCGTCGGCTTGCCGGAGAGGTCAAGTTCGCTGGCCTCCGAGCCGAGCAGTTCGGTCAACCGGTCGTTGACGATCTTAACCAGCTGCTGGCCGGGCGTCACGCTGCGCAGCACCTCCTGACCGAGGCAGTCGGCCTTTACGCCGGTGATGAATTCGCGCACCACCTCCAGATTGACGTCGGCATCCAGCAGCGCCAGACGGATGTCGCGCATTGCCTCGTCGATGTTGCTCTCGGTAAGGCGGGCCTCGCCGCGCAGCCGTTTGAATACGTCGTGCAGTTTATCGCTTAAAGCGTCGAGCATTTACGACCTCAAAACCCAATTTTTTCTTCAAGATAGTCGCGCAGTTCCGGAATGGCGACGCGCTCCTGTTTCATCGAGTCGCGTTCGCGCACGGTGACGGAGTTGTCGTTTTCGGACTCGAAGTCGAAAGTCAGGCAGAACGGCGTGCCGATCTCGTCCTGACGGCGATAGCGTTTGCCGATCGAACCGGTGACGTCGTACTCGCTGCGGAAATAGCGGTTCAGCTTGTTGTACAGCGCCTCGGCGTGCGGGTTGAGCTTCTTGGACAGCGGCAGCACCGCCACCTGAACCGGCGCGACCACCGCCGGAAGACGCAGCACCACGCGCACATCCTGATCGATGCCCTCCTTGCAGGTGTCGGCGGAATCCTCGTCATACGACTTGGAAAGAATGGCGAGGAACATGCGGTCCAGCCCCACACTGGTCTCAACCACGGTGGGCGTGAATTTCTGGCCGTTGTCGTGGTCGAAATACTGGAGGTCGGCACCGGAGAACTGGCTGTGCCGGGTAAGGTCCCACTGACCGCGATGGTGAACGCCCTCGAGTTCGCCCCAGCCGAACGGGAACTTGACTTCGATGTCGATGGCGGCCTTGGCGTAGTGGGCAAGTTTTTCGTGAACATAGATGCGGTAGAAGTCCTCGCCGAATCCGAGGCGCTCGGTGTAGAACTTGATCCGCTGCGCCTTCCAGTATTCGAACCACTGCATGCTGTCCTCTTCGCGGCAGAAGAACTCCATCTCCATCTGGGTGAATTCGCGTGAACGGAAAGTGAAGTTGCGCGGATTGATCTCGTTGCGGAAAGCCTTGCCGATCTGCGCGATGCCGAACGGAATCTTCTGACGGGTGGCCACGCGGACCGAGTCATAGTCAACGAAGATCGGCTGGCAGGTCTCGGCGCGGAGATAGGCGACGTGCTCGTCGTCGAACACCGGGCCGACGAAGGTCTTCATCATCAAATTGAACTCGCGCGGCTCGGTGAGGTTTTTACTGCCGCAGTTGGTGCAGACGGTCGGGTCGGGCATCTGGTCGACGCGGAAACGGGACTTGCAGTCCTTGCAGTCGGTCATCAGGTCGGAGAACTGGTCAAGATGGCCGGAGGCCTTCCACACGGTGGGGTGGCAGATGATGGTGGAGTCCAGACCTTCGACGTTGTCGCGGGTTTCGACCATGTAATGCCACCAGAGCTGCTCAATCGCGCGCTTCATCCGCACGCCGTAGGGGCCGTAATCCCAGAATCCGTTGATTCCGCCGTATATTTCGGAACTCGGAAAAATAAAGCCGCGCCGCTTGCACAACGAGACCAACTTGCTCATCAAATCCTGATCTTTAACTTCGTCCGCCATGATATATGCCCTTTTTTTTATATAATATTGCAAAGACAATCCAATAATATAGCATCTCTTGCCGAAGGTTGCAAGCTACTCTCCGCCCGTAATGAGGGAGCAAACGGCCCGGCCGGATAAAAAATAACGGTTTTACGCGGCGAAGCGCTTGCAGGAAGCGGTAAAACGGCGTATTTTATTGCCAATCAAACGGAAGGCGGAACGCAAAACATGAAAAGCGGAAAAAAACGCCGGGTGCGGGTAAGGCTCGGCAGAAATTCATACGATATTTTCATCGGCGCGCTCGACGGCGCGGCGGACGAGATCGACCGCATCGCCGCCGGACGCGACGTGGCGGTGATAACCGACGCGAACGTGGCGGCTTGCAATCTGGTGGAACCGGTGTGCGAATTATGTTCCGGCGCATCGAAACTCGGCGTCATCACCCTTCGTCCGGGGGAAAAGGTCAAAACTTTCGAGGCGGTGGCCGGAATATGTTCATTTGCGGCGGCCAATAATTTTGACCGTCACGCGCTGTTTGCCGCCCTCGCCGGCGGCGTCGGCGGCGACCTCTGCGGCTTTGCCGCCGGAATATACAAGCGGGGAATCGACTTTATCCAGATACCGACAACGCTGCTGGCAATGGTGGACTCCGCCGTCGGCGGAAAAACCGGATGCGACCTGCCGGAAGGCAAAAATCTGATCGGACTGTTCAAACAGCCGAAGGCGGTGTTCATCGACCCGGCGTTCCTGAAGACGCTGCCGGCGAAAGAGCGGCGCAACGGTCTGGCGGAGATCATCAAGTACGGCGTAATCCGTGACCGGGAATTGTTTGAACGGCTGTGGACACAGCGGCGCAGTCTGTTGAATTTCAATGATTTGGACTTTTACACCGCACTGATTGCCGACTGTTGCGCGATCAAGGCCGACGTGGTCGCCGCCGATGAAAAAGAGTCGGGATTGCGCGCCATTCTGAATTTCGGCCACACGTTCGGCCACGCGCTCGAACTGCTCAGCGGTTTCAAGCTGCCGCACGGCGCGGCGGTAGCCCGCGGCATGAGTCTGGCGGCAAAGCTGGCGGTAAAGGTAAAGCTGATGGACAAAGCGGAGGCCGACCGTATCGACGCGCTGCTCGACTTTGTAAAGCTGACACCAAAAACGCCCTCGGCCGCCACGCCGGAAACCGTGCTCGACGCCATGCGCGGCGACAAGAAAAACCGCGGCGGCAGAATCACGCTGATCTTGCCGGAAAAGATCGGCAGAGTCAAAATAGTCGACGACATACCGGAAAACATTATTCTTGATTTGCTCGGTGAACAGCTATGACCGGACGTGAATGCTGCATATTGTTCAATATGATTTCCGGCATCGGCTTTGTAAAGTTCAATGCGATCACGCAATATTTCGATGATCCGTCCGATGCGCTTTCCTCCTCGGTTTCCGAACTTATGCAGGTGCGGGGAATCGGCGAAATTCTGGCCCGCGAGATCGCCGGCTGGCGCGACAAATACGACCTGAACGCCGAACTTGAACGCGCCGCCGCCGGCGGCGCCTCGATCGTCACGCTGGCCGACGCCGATTATCCGCCGGCGCTGCGCCATATCCCCGACCCGCCGCTGTGTCTTTATGTCGCCGGCAGACTTCCAGACTTCGACGCGCAGGACTTCATCGCCGTCGTCGGCAGCCGCCGCGCCTCCAATTACGGCTGCCGCGCCGCCCGCAGCCTGACCGAACAGGCGGTGGCCGCCGGCTGGGGAACAGTCAGCGGACTGGCGTTCGGAATCGATTTCTGCGCTCATGACGCCACCGTCAAATCCGGCGGCGTAACCGTGGCGGTGCTCGGCGGCGGTCTCGGCAGAATCCATCCGCAGGAACATGTGCCGCTGGCCAGATCGATCATCGCCTCCGGCGGCGCTGTGGTTTCGGAATATCCGATGCTGTTTCCGGTCAGCCGGACCTCATTTCCGCGCCGCAACCGGATCATCGCGGCGCTGGCCCGCGGCGTGCTGGTGGCGGAGGCGGCAAAAAAGTCCGGCGGCATCATCACCGCCGACCTCGCCAACGACTACGGCAAAACCGTCTTCGCAATTCCCGGCAATATCGACAATCCGATGGCGGAGGGATGCAACGATCTGATAAAAAACGGCGCGGCAAAACTCACCTCGTCATTCCAGGACGTGATCGAGGAATTCAACCCCGGCGCCGCGCCGGACCTGTTCAGTCTGGCCGAACCGCGGGAGGAATACAGCGCGGAGAAGTCCGCCGGCTTCAACGCCAACGAGTTGAAGATCATCGCCATGCTCCGGGAAAAGGGCGAAAGCAGTTTTGATGACCTCGCTGTAAACTCGGATTTTCAGCCCGGTCAACTTTCCGGTCTGCTGGCGGCGCTGGAGATGAAATTCGCAATTTTGCAGCTTCCCGGCCGACGGTACATGCTGCGTTAGTATTTTTTCTCTTTTGTGCTATATTAATAGTCTCCGGTTTCTTTTGTTGTTTTCAAGGAGGCTCGAAATATGTCGATCGCAAAAATACTGAACGCGCTGACGGCGGCATGGAACATGCTGCTGGACTGGCCGTTGCCGCCCTCCATTCAAAACGCATTCTCCTCCGAATCGCAACAGGACGAGGATGGAGAACTCACCCTGCTTGCTTTTCCGCTTGTCGGGCTGATCTTCGGCTTCATTTTTCTGCTTGCCGGCAAACTGTCCACGCTTTTTCTCGGCGACTGGGCCGGCGGCGTGCTGTTTGCGCTGGCCGCCACCGCGGCGACCGAAGCCGGCAACCGCGGCCGCGGCTTCTGCTCAACGGTGTCATTCGCCGCAAACTGGGCGGAAACCGGCGACGCCGCAAAAGCGCTCAACCGGCTCGGCGACAGCTGGCGCACCCTTTCCGGCGTGGCTCCGACGCTGACGGCGTTCGGCTATATCGCGCTCAAACTGGTCTGCTTCACCCTGCTCTGCCGCTACCGCTGCCAGTGGCTGCTGGCGATATATGTGCTTGACTTTGCGGCTCAAGGCTTTCTGGCCACCGACAAAGCGCTCGGCCTGCCGGTGGCGGCGGCGGAGAAGGTTCGCGTCCATGTATGGTTTCCGGTCATATTCATTCTGTTGTTTTTCATCGGCCATCCGGCGGCGCCGCTGCTGGCGTTCGGCGCGGTGTTCGGCGGCTCGTATCTGTTCGGAAGGTACTGCCGGAATTTTTCCGGCGGATTGAATACGGAAAAAATAACATTGTTCGGTTCATTCTGCGAACTTGCGGCGCTGGCCGTCGGAACGCTGGCACTATTTTAACTTCAGAGGTTGCTTATGGTTGAATTCAGTTCGGTGGAAGAGGTTATTTCCGCGATCGGCCGCGGCGAAATGGTTGTGGTCGTCGATGACGAAAACCGGGAGAACGAGGGCGACGTGATCGCCGCCGGCAGCATGGTGACGCCGGAAATAGTCGCCTTCATGGCCACCCACGCCCGCGGACTGATCTGCGCTCCGATCAGTGAGGAACGCGCCAACGCGCTGCACCTTTCCACTCCGGCGATATTGTCCGACCCGTTCAAAACGGCCTTCACCGAAAGCGTCGACCTGCTTCAGGGAACGACCACCGGAATCAGCGCGTTCGACCGGGCCAAGACCGTGGCGGCGCTGGCCGATCCCGCCGTGCATCGCGGCGCGTTTGCCAGTCCCGGTCACGTTTTCCCGCTGATCGCCCGGAAGGGCGGAGTGCTGCGCCGGGCCGGGCACACGGAGACGGCGGTTGATCTGTCAAGGCTCGCCGGGCTGTCTCCGGCCGGAGTGATCTGCGAAATCATGAACGACGACGGAACCATGGCCAGACTGCCCCAACTCCGTGAATTCTGCGGTAAATGCAATTTGCGTCTCTGCTCGGTGGCCGACCTGATCGCCTATCGCAGCCGCACCGAAAAACTCATCGAACGCACCGATCCGGCCAGACTGCCCACGGTTTTCGGCGAATTCAAGATTGAGGCGTTCCGCTCCAAAATCGACGGCGCCGAACATGTGGCGCTGGTTTACGGCGACATCGGCGACGGGGAAGACGTGCTGGTCCGGGTTCATTCCGAATGTCTGACCGGCGACGTGTTCGGCTCGCTGCGCTGCGACTGCGGCGAACAGCTGCACACCGCCATGCAGATGGTGGCGAAGGCCGGGCGCGGCGTGATCGTTTATCTGCGGCAGGAGGGGCGCGGCATCGGCATTTTCAACAAGGTGCACGCCTACCAGCTTCAGGACGAGGGGGCGGACACGGTGGAGGCCAATGTCGAGCTCGGCTTTCCGCCGGACATGCGGGAATACGGCATCGGGGTGCAGATACTGCTGGATCTCGGCGTAAAATCGGTCAGGCTCATCACCAACAATCCGAAGAAACTGATCGGCCTGTCCGGATACAAGCTCAAGGTGCTTGGCCGCGAACCGCTGGTGATTCAGCCGGGACAGGAAAACTCGCGCTATCTGAAAACCAAAAAAGAAAAAATGGGTCATATACTTTAGGAGTTTCAAGAAATGGAAAAAGAATACAGAAAACTGGAGGGAGAGCTCTCGGCCGCCGGATTGAAGCTCGCACTGGTGTGCAGCAGGTTCAACGACTTTTTTGTGGCCAAGCTGCTCGGCGGCGCGGTGGACACCTTTGTCCGGCACGGCGGCAGGGCCGAAGACATCACGGTGGCGTGGGTTCCCGGAGCCTATGAGCTTCCGTTCATGGTCAAGCAGTTGATCGCCACCGGAAAATTCAATGCGGCGGCAGCGCTCGGCGTGGTGATCCAGGGGGCTACTCCGCACGCCGGATACATCAACAACGAAGTGTCCAAGGCGCTGGCGCAGCTGGCGCTTGAATTCAACGTGCCGGTCGGCTACGGACTGGTGACGGCGGAGAACATCGAACAGGCGGTCGAGCGCAGCGGATCGAAGTCCGGCAACAAGGGCGCCGACGCCACACTGGCGGCGATCGAAATGGCCAACCTGATGAAGAAGTTGAATAAATGAGCGAATATTACGGATTTGAAGAATTGGATGAAACCGTCGGGATGCCGTCGCACACCAAGCGCACCGGGCGCGAACTGGCGATGCTGTATCTGTTCGGGCGGGAACTCAACGGCGATGTGAAGGCGCACGGCCGCGAAGAATTTTTTGCCGACGCGTCGGAGATACTGCACTGGCCGGTGGACGACCGGGTGTTCCGCAAGGGCTGCGCCTACGCCGGCGACCTGCTCGACATCATCGCGCTGAATCAGGATGAGATTGACGACCGGATTCGCAAACATTCCAGCAACTGGGAATGGGCCAGAATCAGCCTGGTTGACCGCAACATCATGCGGGTGGCGGTGTGTGAAATGCTGCACATGGCCTCGGTTCCGCCGGTGGTCAGCATCAACGAGGCGGTGGAGATCGCGCTGGACTATTCCGACGAAAACTCCGGAAACTTCATCAACGGCGTCTTGAACGCTGTCAAGGACGAGCTGTCTCGTCCGGCGCGGGAGGCCGTCGATCACTTATGAGTTCAATCTTTTCCATTTTCAAGCGCGGGCTGGAGAAAACCGCCACCCGGGTCTCACGCTCGGTGGCCGGTCTGTTCACCGGAGTGACCGCGTGGACCGACGAGACGTTTGAAGACCTTGAGTCCTGCCTGATCCTCGCCGACTTCGGCGTTAACGCCTCGACCGCAATCGTGAAAGAGGTGCGCGACCAGTATTCCAGAGGAAAGATCGCCACTTCGGCCGATATTTTTGAAGTGGCCGGCACACTGGTCAAGTCGATGCTGGAAAAAAACATGCGGCCGATTAATTTTCAGAATCCGGGGCCGACCGTGATACTCTTTGTCGGCGTCAACGGTTCCGGAAAAACCACCACCATCGGCAAGCTCGCCGCGCGGTTCGCCGGCGAGAAGCGCAAAGTGATGCTGGCCGCCGGCGACACTTTCCGCGCCGCGGCGGTTGAACAGCTCGAACTTTGGGGTGAACGAACCGGCGCGGCGGTAATTTCCGCGAAACACGGCGCCGATCCGGCCGCCGTCGCCTTCGACGCCGCCACCGCGGCGCGCAGCCGCGGCGCCGATGTGCTGATGATCGATACCGCCGGACGGCAGCAGACCAAAAAAAGTCTGATGGACGAACTTGCAAAAATACACCGCGCAATCGACAAAGCCTGTCCCGGCGCACCGCACGAGGTCTGGCTCACCATTGACGCCTCCTGCGGCGGCAACGCCCTGAGTCAGGCCCGCGAATTCAGCGAGGTGGCCGCCGTCACCGGCATTGTCCTGACCAAACTCGACGGCTCCGGCAAAGGCGGCATGGCCGTGGCGCTGAACAACGAATACAATCTGCCCGTTTTCTTCGCTGGAATGGGCGAACAGCCGGACGACCTCCAGGAATTCAATCCCGCACTTTATGCCGACGCGCTGTTTTCAACCGGGGAGAAAAACTGACGAAATGGGACTTCCTGACGAAAAATATATGGCTCTGGCACTCCAGGAGGCGATGAAGGCCTGGGGGCTGACCACTCCGAATCCGATGGTCGGCGCGGTGGCGGTCAAAAACGGCAAGGTCGTCGGACGGGCGTTTCATCACCGGGCCGGCGGACCGCACGCCGAACGCGAACTGCTGCGCCGCATCGGGGATGAAGCCGCCGGATGCACCGTCTACGTCAATCTGGAACCATGCAGCACCACCGGCCGAACGCCGCCCTGCACGGAAGCGTTGATCGAGGCCAAGGTGGCTGAAGTGGTGATCGGGTCGGTTGATCCGAATCCGCTGCATGCCGGGAAAGGCATCCGCCAGCTTGAAGCCGCCGGAATCAATGTGCGCTGCGGAGTGCTGGAAAACGAATGCATAGCGCTCAACCGGGCGTTCTTCAAGTGGATAGTTGAAAAGAAGCCGTTCGTCCTGCTCAAGATGGCGATGACGCTAGACGGCAAAATCGCCGACTCCACCGGTGACAGCAAATGGATCACCGGAACGGTGGCCAGACGGCGGGTTCAGGAATTGCGCTGCTGGGCGGACGCGATCATGGTCACCGGGAAAACCCTGCGCGCCGACCATCCGCGGCTCACCGTGCGCGAACCGGAGTATTGGCCGAAAAAGCTCAGGAAATTCATCGCCGCCGAGAAAATGAGCGAAGAGGAAATCCGGGGCTTTTTTCCGGACGATCCGGCGATTGAAAAAGTCTGCTTTTCCGGCGCGGCGGAATTTGACGCTTTTCTGAACAGAATCGGCAGTGAAGAGGTAACTTCGCTTCTGATCGAGGGCGGCGGCGAACTTGCCGGCGCGGCGCTCGAATGGAATATGGTGGACGCGGTGGAGTTTCATATCGCGCCGAAATTTCTCTGCGGACGGAACTCGATTCCGGTGACCGGCGGCGAGAACCGGCCGCTGTCGGAAGTAACCGAACTGGTCAACATGCGCAGTGAAAATCGCGGCGGCGACCTCATAGTCACCGCCGATGTGGTGAAAAAATAAAATGTTTACCGGACTTATACAGCAAACCGGAATATTGACCGGATGCGGCGGCGGCCGGCTTTCGCTGAAGACCGCTCCGCCGTTCGACGCGCCGGAGGCCGGCGAAAGCGTGGCGGTCAACGGCGCCTGTCTTACGCTGGAAACATGGACCGCCGACGGGGAAATGGTGTTTCATGTGCTGAAGGAAACGCTGAAACGGACCAATCTGGGCAAACTTGCCGCCGGCAGCCTTCTGAATCTGGAGCGGGCAATGCGCAACGGCGAACGGTTCGGCGGCCATATTGTTTCCGGACATGTGGACGCAACCGGCCGGCTGATCGAAAAAAAGCGTCTGCCGGACGGGGATTATCTGTTGAAAATCGAACTTCCCGAAACAATCGCGCCGGAGGTGGTGTCAAAGGGATCGGTGGCGGTGGACGGCATCTCGCTTACAGTGATCGACGCCGCTGACGCATGGTTCACCGTGGCGCTCATCCCCACCACACTGACGGAGACCGCGATCGGTTCAAGAAAAATTGGCGAACCGCTGAATCTGGAAAGCGATGTGCTGGCGAAATATGTCCGCGGCAACCCCGCGGCGTCGAAACCGAAGTCTAAGGGGGCGTTGACCATGGAAAAACTGCGCGAGGAGGGATTTCTCGAATGAAAGGATTCTCCGGATGCGGCGTGAGTCTGGCCAACCGGCGGCCGCCGGCGGCCGAGGCGCCGCTGGATTTGGAAAAACTGCGCGGCTTTGACCGGCTGGAATTTCCCGGTTCACTGCTCGGCCGACTGGAACTGACAACGGCGCTCTCAGGCGAAAAACCGGCATTTCTGGCGTTCAGCCGTCTGCTGGACGCGCCGCTGACCCGGCAGGCCGCCGACTTTGAAGGCGCACTGCTGGACGATTTTCTTGAACAGTTTTATAAACGCTCCATGCTGGCGCGCTCGTTCGGCTGCGCGACGGCGGGCGCCGATTTCGACCTTGAACGGGCGGCGGTCGACCGCAACTATCACGCCCGGCTCGGCCGTCTGCTGCGCATACTCTACGCTCCGCATCACGACGGCGCAATGACGCTCACCATGCCGCTGCGGATTCCGCACACCGGAGCCGACAACTTCGATTACGCGTCGGCGGTGCGGGCGTTGCGCGACTGGCAGCTGCCGCATCTTGCCGTCACGCTGGAACTCCACATTCACGAAATCCGGCTGGACGACACGCTGAAAGCCATCTTCGACAATCTGAAATATAACACGGCGATGATCCGGGTGATCTACGAACCTGAGCTTGGCAACGCGCTCGGCGTCGCCGCGCTGCTTAAGCTGGCGGAACTGTTTGCGCCATGCGGCGAACGGCTGACGGCGCCGCCGGAATTGATGTTGTCTCCAGTTTATTCGCAAAGCGACACGCTGCCGCGCGAACTCGAACTGTATCACGATATGTTTGAATCACTGAAAATCCAGCTTTAAGGAGGAACTGCAAATATGCTGAAACTCGGAGTAAATGTCGACCATGTCGCCACGCTGCGGCAGGCGCGCGGCGAAAAATTTCCGGACGTGGTGAAAGCCGCGCTGGTCTGCGAAGCGGCCGGAGCATGGGGAATCACCACCCATCTGCGCGAAGACCGCCGCCATATTAACGATGTTGACCTGGTGGCGATCCACGGCGCGGTCAGACACCTCAACATGGAGATGGCGGTCACCGACGAAATGGTTCAGATCGCAACCGGACTGGTGCCGAACAGTTGCTGTCTGGTGCCGGAAAAACGGCAGGAACTGACCACCGAAGGCGGACTGAACGTGGCGGAAAACCTGTCAAAAGTCTCCAAGGCGGTGGCGGCGCTGCAGGCGAAAAAGATTGCGGTAAGCCTGTTTATCGACCCGGAGGAACGGCAGATCGCCCTGGCCGCCGAAGTGGGCGCCGACATGGTTGAACTGCACACCGGAAGCTACGCCAACGCGCGCGGAGCGGATCAGGTCCGCGAACTCGACCGGCTGATCGACGGCGCCGAACTCGCCGCCTCACTCGGCCTCAAGGTCAACGCCGGCCACGGCATCGACTACGAGAACATCGCGGGGGTTTTCAAAATTCCGCATTTGAATGAACTCAATATCGGGTTTTCGATCATTTCAAAAGCGCTGTTCGTCGGTCTGGACAAAGCGGTGCGCGAAATGCGCGACCTGATGGACGCCTACACTCTCTGACAACCGAACATCAAAACACAAGGAGATTGACACATAATGAGCGAATCAAAGACTTCTATTCACGACGTGCTGGAAATGGCGGTCGGCGCCGGAGCGTCGGACATTCACATCAAGGAAAACTGCAACGCCGCAGTCCGGGTGAACGGCACGATGATGTACAGCGACTTTCTCGCCACCACCGAGATAATCGATAAATTCATCGATCAGGTCGCCTCGCAGAAACAGAAGGATTTTCTTGAAAACAACGGCGACCTCGACTTGTCGCACCGTGAATCCGGCATCGGCCGGTTCCGCGTCAACATTCACCGTCAGCGCACCAACACCGCGATCACGCTCCGCTATGTGAAGAACGAGATCCGCAACTTCTCCCAGCTCGGTCTGCCGCCGGTGCTCCAGAAGATATGCGAAGAGTCGCGCGGCATCATCATTCTCACCGGAACCACCGGCAGCGGCAAGTCCACCACGCTGGCCGCCATGCTTGAGTACATCAACGAAACGCGGGCCGACCATATCATCACCATCGAAGACCCGATCGAATACGAGTTCGCCGACATCAAGAGTTATTTTGAACAGCGCGAAGTCGGCATCGACACCATCAGCTTCGACAGCGCGCTGACTCATGCGCTGCGGCAGGACCCGGATGTCATCATGGTCGGTGAAATGCGCGACCGCGTCAGCTTCGAGGCCGCGCTCAAAGCCGCCGACACCGGCCACCTGGTGCTGACCACTCTGCACGCCTCGAACGCCACCCAGACAGTCAACCGCATTCTGGACTTTTTCGAGAAAAATGAGCAGGACCCGATCCGCGAGTCGCTGGCCAACAACCTCTGCGCCGTCATCAGCCAGCGCCTCTGCATCCGGGCAGACGGCAAAGGGCGCTCCCCGATCTGCGAAGTCATGATCAACACCCCGATGGTCAACAAACTGCTTCAGGAAAACCGGCTCGACAAACTGGCCGCCGCCGTTTCCGCCGGTCGCGGCGACGGCATGATGACCTTCAACCAGTGCCTCTATGACCTGGTCGAAAACGGCACCATCACCGAAGAGGACGCCATCAAGGCCAGCGACAACCCGGAACAGCTGAAGATGAACTTCGAAGGCATCTTCCTTTCCGCCGGCGACAACCAGATCATCGGCTAACCCCATAGAAAGCGAGCGATACCAACCATGCGCAGCGACGCAATGAAAACCGGAGCCGAACGCGCTCCGCACCGTTCTTTGATGCGTGCCACCGGACTGACCGACGAAGACTTCAAAAAGCCGTTTATCGGCGTCTGCAACTCCTATACCAACATTCCCCCCGGCCACTGCCACCTCCGTAAAGTGGGCGACCTTGTCTGCGCGGCGATCCGCGAAGCCGGCGGCGTTCCGTATGAATTCAACACCATCGCCGTGTGCGACGGCATCGCCATGGGTCACCGCGGAATGAAATACTCACTCCCCAGCCGCGAGCTCATCGCCGACTGCGTGGAGACCATGGGCATGGCCCATCCGTTCGACGCCATGATCTGCATACCGAACTGTGACAAAATCGTTCCCGGCATGCTGATGGGCGCCATGCGCCTCAACATTCCCACCATTTTCGCCTCCGGCGGGCCGATGGCGGCCGGAAAACCGTGGCACGGCAAGGATACCGACCTGATCACCGTCTTTGAAGGCGTGGCCGAAAACCGGATCGGCAAAATATCCGCCGACGAACTGCACACGCTTGAATGCGAAGCGTGTCCCGGCGCCGGCTCCTGCTCCGGAATGTTCACCGCCAACAGCATGAACTGCCTCTGCGAAGCGCTCGGCATCGCCCTGCCCGGCAACGGCACAATCCTGGCTGAGAGTCCGGAGCGGGTGGAGTTCTGGAAGCGCGCCGCCCGGAGAATCGTGGAGATGGCCGGCGATCCGCAGGCGAAAACCGCGCGCGATTTTGCCACCGTCGCCAGCTTCCACAATGCGCTCACGCTTGACATGGCGATGGGCGGCAGCTCGAACACCGTTCTGCACACGCTGGCGGTGGCCAACGAAGCCGGAGTTCAGCTTGATCTGCACAAACTTGACGAGATAAGCCGCAGCACGCCGAACATCTGCAAACTCGCGCCGTCCTACAAATATCATATCGGCGACCTGGCGCAGGCCGGCGGCATCATGACCATTCTCAAGGAGATCGCCAAACTGCCCGGAATGATCGACGCGTCGGCGCCGGACGTCTCCGGACGCACCCTCGGCGAAGAGTTTGCCGACGCCGTCGCGCCCGACGGTGAGGTGGTGCGTACACTTGACAATCCGTACAGCGTCTCCGGCGGGCTGGCCATTCTGTTCGGCAATCTGGCGGAAGACGGCGGAGTGGTCAAAGTGGCCGGCGTCGATCCGAAGATGCTGGTTCACCGCGGACCGGCGGTGGTTTTTGAAAGCGAGGAAGAGGCCGGTCGCGGCATTCTTGACGGCAAAGTCAAGGCCGGAGACGTCGTGGTCGTCCGTTATGAGGGGCCGAAGGGCGGGCCGGGCATGCAGGAAATGCTGGCGCCCACCAGCTACATCATGGGGCGCGGTCTCGGCGACTCGGTGGCGCTGATCACCGACGGACGGTTCTCCGGCGGCACCCACGGCGCCTGCATCGGCCACGTCAGCCCGGAAGCGGCGGCCGGCGGCGTCATCGCGCTGGTGGAAAACGGCGACATGATCGCCATCGACATTCCCAACCGCACCATGGAACTTGAAGTTGACGACGCCACGCTCGCCGAGCGCCGCCGCAGCTGGAAGGCGCCGGAACCCCGTTTCAAGACCGGGTATCTGGCCAGATACAGCCGCCAGGCGCAAAGCGCCGACAAAGGCGGAGTCCTCCGTTAACATGCTGGACGAACTGAAAAGGGTAGCGGCCGAAGTCGACCGGGTGCTTGAACACGACGACTTCCCCGCGGCCATAGTTCCGCAGTTTCTGCGCGAGGCAGTGGTTGATTATCCGCGACGCGGCGGCAAACGACTGCGTCCGGCGTTGACCGTCTGGAGCTGCGGAGCACTCGGCGGCGGCGAAAGCCGGGCGCTGTATCCGGCCGTCGCCTGCGAGGTCTTTCACAACTGGACGCTGGTGCATGACGACATAATCGACGACGACGATTTCCGCCGCGGCGCCCCCACAAGTCACAAACAACTTCAGTCCGTCGCCGGACGGGAGATGCGGTTGACTGACGATGCTCAAATCCGCTTCGGACGCGACTTCGCCATACTCTGCGGCGACCTCCAGCAGGCGTGGGCCAATTCACTGCTGCTTAAGGCTCCCGGCGTCAGGGCGGAGGTGCTGCTCGCCATTGCGGCGAGAATGCAGAGTTTCGCCAACCGCGAACTGGTCTCCGGCGAGGCGCTGGACGTGGCGATGAGCTATATAGACATCGACCGGCTGCGACCGGACGATGTTGAGCGCATGTTTGAAAAAAAGACCGGCGTTCTGTTCCAGTTCTGCGTTGAAACCGGTGCGATGATCGCACTGGATTCCACCACCAACGACCATCCACAGATAATTCCGCTCGCGGAAATGGCGATGAACGCCGCGGTCGCGTTTCAGATGCGCGACGACTATCTCGGAATATTCGGCGCACACGGCAAATTCGGCAAGCCGATCGGATCGGACATCGCCGAGCGCAAAGTGACGATGCTCCTGCTGTACGCGCTGGAAAGTCTGGGCGAAGGCGGTAAAAAAGAACTGCTTTCGTTTTTCGGCCGCCCCGACTGCACTGCGGAGGATATGGAAAAAGTCCGCACCATCTACCGGGAAAGCGGTGCGCTGGAAAAGGCAGCCGCCCGCGCCGCCGAACGTACCGCGGCCGCCAGAGCGGCGCTGGAAAAACTTCCGGAAAGCCCCTACCGCCGCTCGCTGGGCGAACTGCTGGACTATTTGCTCGAAAGAGAGGTGTAACCGGTGCTGCAGGCTTGTTTTCTCGACCGCGACGGGGTGGTCAACGAAGAGGTGAACTATCTTCACACTCCGGAGGAAACCGTTCTTATTCCGGGAACGGCCGAGGCGCTGCGGCGGCTTCACGAAGCCGGATTTCTGGCGGTGGTGGTGACCAATCAGGCCGGAGTGGCCAAGTCGCTTTTTCCCGAATCCGACGTCGGGCGGGTCCACCGCCGGATACAGGAACTGCTTGCCGCCGACAACGAAAGAATCGACGATTTCTTCTACTGTCCGCATCACCCGGATTTCACCGGAGCGTGCAACTGCCGTAAACCGGCGCCGGGCATGCTGCTCGCCGCCGCCGAAAAATGGGATATTGACCTCGGCCGCTCGTTTCTTATCGGCGACCGGATGAGCGACATCAACGCCGGCCGCAACGCCGGATTGGCGGAGTGCTATCTGGTTCTGACCGGCTATGGAAAGACCGCCAAAACCCAGCCGGAGGCCGCCGGCGTGACGCTGGCCCAAGACCCGCTGGCGGCGGTCATGGACTTTCTTTCGCGCCGGAATAACCGGTTTCCGAAACGCTGACAACTGAAAAAATGCGATCTTCCTTTACCCGGAAGATCGCGTTTTTTATTGTCTCAATGCCGCTAAAAGCTCATTCTGCCAGTTTGATCAATTCAATCATCACCGCCAGCAGCACGACTCCGCCAACCGCCGACCAAACGAACGACCAAACTTTGTCCGTCACCACGGAAAATGTCCACAGAAACAGCATGGCGCACCAGGCGATCCCGATCAGACCGCCAACCGCCAGAAACAGCGGATGCGCATGCCAGCCGCCGTCGAGCGCGTTGAACCACCGGTAGTTGTACCAGAACAGGCCGCCGAAGATCAGCGACATGGCCGTCACACCGGCGATCAGAGTAATCCAAAATTTTTTAACGTCCATTATCCGCACTCCTTTTTTTATGCGACCCCGTCACAATTCGACAATCGCTGCCCCCCATGAATAGCCGACGCCGAACCCGACCAGCATCACGCGGTCTCCCCGCTTGATCTTGCCCTCCGCCAACAGCTGGCACAGCCCGATCGGAATGGTGGACGACACCGTGTTGCCAACCATAGTCATGTCGTTGAAAAACCTCTCTTCCGGTATTCCGAGCTGACGGCGCAGAAACTTCAGCATATGGGCATTGGCCTGATGAAAAACGAAATAATCAACTTCGTCCATGGTCATGCGGTTGGCGGACAGGGTGTCATTGACCAGTTTTGGAATCCACTCGGTCACATAGTTGAAGATTTCCGGACCGTTCATATACAGATAATTGTCGTTCGACACGCTGCCGGTGCGGGTGCGCCGGAGTTCTGCCGCCGGATTGAACGCATTTCTGGCGCCGCCGTTTTTGACGATCAGATTGACGCCGCCGGAGCCGTTGGTTCCAAAAACAAATTTCCCGATACCGCCGGCATCCGTCGCGGTGATTATAGTGGCGGCCGCGCCGTCGCCGAAAATCGTCCGGTTGTTGTGATCCTGCGGATGCAGATATTTCGTATAGGTGTCCGCCGTTATCAGCAGCAGATTCCGCGAGCTGCCGGCGGCAATCAGTCCCTGCGCCAGCGACAGTCCGTAGACAAATCCGGAACAGCCGAGCGCAAAATCCAATGCGCCGATCGAAGTGGACAGTCCGAGCCGGTCCTGAAGCAGACACGCGGTGGTCGGCAGCGGGTAGTCCGGACTCTGGGTGCAAAACAGGATGAAGTCGATTGCGGAACGGTCGAATCCGCTTTCGGCAAACACTTTTTCCGCCGCTTTTTCCGCCAGATCAAGCGCGGTTTCCGCCGCCCCCGCGATATGCCGTTCGCTGACGCCGACTTTCCGCGCCAGTTTTTCCATGTCCCATTCCGGGAATTCAGCCGCGAGTTCGGCATTGGCCACACATCGTTCGGGCAGGTGTTCCGCCATTGCCACAATTCTGCAATTATGCATAGTCATCCATTTCTCCCCGGGTATAAAATATACCCGTTTTGTTCAAAAAATCAACTCGTTTCCGCAGCGTTCCACCCCCCAGCGCAAAAAAAGAAGGAGCTTCCCGGACACATGTCCGGGAAGTCCCCTGCCCCTGTAGAAACCCTACTCTCTAACGCGACATAGCCTGACAAACCGTGATTGCGGCGTTGCCGAAGATGTCCTCGGCGGAACAGCCGCGCGAAAGATCGTTCAACGGCATGGCCAGCCCTTGAAGAATCGGGCCGTAGGCGTCGGCCTGTGCCAGACGCTGAACCAGTTTGTAACAGATGTTGCCGGCGTTAAGGTCCGGAAAGATCAGCACGTTGGCGGCGCCGGCGATTTCACTCCCGGGAGCCTTGCTCGCGGCGACGGACGGCACCAGCGCGGCGTCAGCCTGAAGCTCGCCGTCGGCAAGTATGTCGAGATTTTCCGCCTTGATCTTGTCCTTGAACATCCCGGCCGCGGCGATCACTTTTTCAAGTATCTCGTGCTCGGCGCTCCCCTTGGTGGAAAACGACAGAAACGCGACTTTCGGCGTTTTGCCGATCAGTGCGCGATAGGTTCCGGCCGTGGCGGTGGCGATGTCCACCAGCTGCTCGGCGGTCGGATCGGGATTGACGCCGCAGTCGCCGAACAGCAGCACCGAGTCGCCGGAGGCGGTCGGGTGCTTGAGGTCCATGACAAAGCAGCTGCTGCCGATTTTGATCCCCGGCGCAGTGCCGATGCACTGAAACGCGGCGCGAAGCATGTCGGCGGTGCTGGCGATGCTTCCGGCCACCAGGCCGTCCACCAGCTTGTTGCGGGTCATCATCGCGCCGAAGTAGATGCGGCTCTGCATCGCCTTGCGGCCGGTTTCAATGGTGGCGCCCTTTTTGGCGCGCATTTCCGCAAACTGGGCGGCGTACTGCTCGAACAGCGGCGACGCAAGATAATCCAGCGTTTCAAATTTGCGCTCGACAATGCCTGATTTGGCGCATGCGGCGGCGATCTCGGCCTCGGTTCCCAGCACGATCACCTTGGCGGCAACCTTGCGTTCAACCGTCATATTGGCGGCGGCGACCACTCTGGGGTCCTGCCCCTCCGGCATCACCAGCTTTTTATTCCCGGTCCGGGCCTTGGCGACAAAAAGATCAAGAGCACTCATTTTCACTTCACAGCTTTCTTATTTGGATTCAGACGGACATCTTCCATTTTAAGAGTTTCAAGAACGCTTCTGGCGATCATCAGCTCCTCGTCGGTCGGCATGACGATCACCTTGATCCGGCTGTCGGCGGTGGAGATTGTCCCCGGACGGCCGAGACATTTTTCGTTCGCCGCCTCGTCCAGCTTAACGCCGAGACAGCTGAGCTTGGCAATCACCTTGGCGCGCACATAATTGCTCCACTCGCCAACGCCGCCGGTAAAGACGATTGCGTCCGCGCCGTTGAGCAGCGTGAAATAGGCGCCGATGTATTTGACCACGCGGCGGGTGAACATGCGGCGGGCCAGCAGCGCCTGCTGGTCGCCCTTCATCTCGGCGGCGATGATGTCGCGCATGTCGCTCGAACCGATGCCGCCGACGCCGAGCAGTCCGGACTGCTTGTTCAACAGCTTGTCGATCTCCTCGCGGGTCTTGCCCAGCTCCATCAGCCGCAGCACCACCGCCGGGTCGATATCGCCGGAACGGGTTCCCATCATCAGTCCTTCAAGCGGCGTCAGCCCCATTGAGGTGTCGACCACCACGCCGTTGTTGATCGCGGTGATGCTGCACCCGTTGCCGAGGTGACAGGTGATGAGTTTCAACGTCGCCAGCGGCCGGTCCATATAGGCGGCGGCGGCGCGCGAAACAAAGTTGTGGCTGGTGCCGTGAAAGCCGTAGCGCCGGATGCCGTACTTGGTGTAAAATTCATACGGAATCGCGTACAGGAACGCCTGCGGCGGCATGGTCTGATGAAATTCGGTGTCGAACGCGGCCACGTTCGGAACATTCGGAAATATCCGCTCACAGGCTTCGATGCCGGCAAGGTTGGCCGGATTGTGCAGCGGCCCCAGCGGGATGCAGTCGCGGATAATATCCTTGACCTCGGAGTTTACCATCACCGGGCGGGTGGCGCGTTCGCCGCCGTGCAGCACGCGATGACCGATCGCCTCGATTTCGGAAAGCGAGGAAATGACGCCGACTTTTTTATCCGTCAATTTTTCGCAGATCGCGCGGATGGCGTCTTCAATATTTTTAATGTCGCGCCGCTCCTGCTCGGACTTATACCCGTCGGCGATCCGTTTGTAGATCAGGTTCGGATTTTCAAGGCCGAGCCGTTCGACCTGTCCCTTGGCCAGCACCGTTTCGTGCGCCATGCTGTACAGCGTGAATTTGACCGACGAACTGCCGGCGTTAAGTACCAGAACTCTCATTTTTCTTCCCTATTTTTTGCGGAATACAATCCGCCCTTTGGTAAGGTCGTAAGGCGACATTTCCAGCGTTACCTGGTCGCCGGGCAATATGCGGATGAAGTTGAGGCGCATCTTGCCGCTGATATGCGATAAAATAGTGTGGCCGCCGGTAATTTCCACCTTGAACATTGTGTTCGGCAGCAATTCCCTGACCACGCCGTCAACTCTGATTACATCGTCTTTGGCCATGTTAAAATCTCCGGGGTTTCTTCGGTTACGAGAACGAGGTGCTCAAAATGAGCCGACCACTTGCCGTCGCAGGTGCGGACGGTCCAGTTGTCGCGCTCGGTGCGCACCTTCCAGGTGCCGAGGTTCAGCATCGGCTCGATGGCAAGCACCATGCCGGGTTCGAGACGCGGGCCGCGGTAGCGGCTCTGAAAATTCGGGATCTCAGGCGGTTCGTGCAGTTTTATTCCGCAGCCGTGCCCCACATAGTCGCGGACCACGCCCAGACCGGCCCGCACCGCGACTTTCTCAACCGCCGCCGATATGTCGCCGATATGGTTGCCGGCCTTCGCCTGCTCAATGCCCTTCATCAGCGCCAGTTCGGTGTTGACCAGCAGCCGTTCAACGTCGCTGCCCACCTTCCCCAGCGGAACGGTTCGCGCGGTGTCTCCGGTGGCGCCGTTGATGGCCACGCCGATGTCGATGCTGACGATATCGCCGTCCCGCAACATTTTCTCGTTGCTGCCGATTCCGTGAACAACCACGTCGTTCACCGAAATGCAGACGTTGCCCGGATACCCGTGGTAACCGAGAAAACTGCTGGTTCCGCCGGTCTGGGCGATCAGACACCCGGCCAGCACGTCAACTTCCTTTGTCGTCATTCCCGGTTCAAGTTTCGCCGCGAGTTCGTCGCGCACCCAGGCGGTGGCCTGAGCCGCCGTCCGGATCCGCGCGATCTCCTCCGGCGTATGAATTATCGTGTCTCTGCTGCTTACCATTTCAAGCCTGGATTCCGTATCAAGCCAGAACCGCGGTTATTTCCGCGAGTTTCTCGGCTATCTCGTTGCCGGTGATGTCGTACAGCAGACCGGCGTTGCGGTAATATTCGATCAGCGGACTGGTGTTCTTGTAGAACACTTCCAGCCGCTGTTTTGCGGTCTCGAGCGAATCGTCGGGGCGCTGATAAAGTTCGCCGCCGCACTTGTCGCAGACACCTGCCTTCTTCGGAGGCTTGGAAAGCTTGTTGTAGATTTCGCTGCATCCCTTGCAGCAGAGCCGGCTGGTGAGCCGCTGGAGAATGACCTCGTCCGGAACCACGATGTTGATCACGGCCTCGACCTTTTTGCCAAGCTCGGCCAGCAGCTGGTTCAGCTTCTCGGCCTGCGCGATGGTGCGCGGAAAGCCGTCGAGAATGAAACCGCCGGCGCAGTCCGGCTGGGCCAGACGGTTTCTGACCATGCCGCAGACCACGTCATCCGGAACCAGACCGCCGTTCTTCATGATGCCGGCGGCGGCGCGACCGAGTTCAGTGTCGCGCTTGATCTCGTCGCGCAGCAAGTCACCGGTGGAGATGTGCGCCAGCGGATACAGCTCCATCAGCGCCGCGGACATGGTTCCCTTGCCGGAACCAGGACCGCCCAAGAAGATAAGATTCTTTTTGGTGATTGTCATTTTGTCTTCCTTTTTATCTTTATCCTGATTGTTAAGAATTTCAACACATTTCGCCGCGGCGCCGCCGCGGGGCGTTGTCGTCTGCGCTCCATCGGAAAGATCGCGGACGACAACGGTTCCGCCGGCCAGCTCGTCGCTTCCGGTGATGACCGCCACCGCCGCGCCGATCCGGTTGGCGGTGCGCATCTGCGCCTTCATCGACTTGTCCTCGACTTCGCATTCAACCCGGAGTCCGCCGGAGCGCAGCTCGTCGGCCAGCGCCAGATTGGCCAGTATCGCGTCATGTCCCAGACCGATAAGATAGACCAGTCTTCCGGGTTCGACCGCAGTGGAGACGCCCAGCGCGTCCTGCGCGATCATCAGCCGCTCCATTCCGGCGGCAAATCCGACGCCGACCACCGGACGCGACTGCTCCGGCAGATAAAGCTCATAACGCCCGCCTCCCGCGATGGCTCCCTGCGCTCCCGGATGCGTCACTTCAAAAACCGTATGGACATAGTAGTCCAGCCCGCGCACCAGCAGCGGATCGTGCCGGTAACGGATGCCGAGCCGGTCAAGTCCGGCCAGCACCCGCGAGAAATATTCGCGGCTTTCCGGCGTGTAGCACGCCAGATAATCCGGCGCTCCGGCGATGACCTTCCGGCATCCCTCCTGTTTGCAGTCGAGAATGCGCCAGACGTTGTTCTGCAGCCGTTCGCGGCAGTCGTCGCACATGTCGCCGATATGACCGGAAAAGTAGTCGCGCAGCAGCTTGACCGCTTCAACCCGGTCGGCCGCCACGCCGCGGGTGTTGATCAGAAGTTCGCATCCGGTGATGGAAAGTTTTTTCAGCAGATTCCACAGCATGGCGATGCATTCCACGTCAAGCTCCGGCGAGACGCGCCCGACACACTCCGCGCCGACCTGATGAAACTGACGCCGGCGGCCGGCGGCCGGCCGTTCGCCGCGAAACATCGGCCCGCAGTAGTAGACGCGCTGTTCAACGCCGTTGAGCACATCGGTGTTCAGCAGCGCCCGCATGACGCCGGCGGTTCCCTCCGGGCGCAGGGTCAGCGACCGTCCGCCGCGGTCCTCGAAGGTGTACATCTCTTTTTTGACCACCTCGGTCTCGTCCCCGAGTCCGCGGTGAAACACTTCGGTATACTCGAAAATCGGCGTGCGCAGTTCGCCGAAATTGTATGAGGAGAACACCTCGGCGGCGGTCTGTTCAACGCCGCGCCATCTTCTGGCCTCCTCCGGAAAAATGTCGCCGGTACCCGGCGGCGGTGCAAACTTAGCCATGACAAACCACCTTTATCGCGCCGGACTTCACGGTGACAACACTGTCCGGAAAATAAAAAATTGCGCCCAAACGACTGTTCGGCGCAATTTCAATTTTTTCAATGGAACCGGAAAACACTGCAATACCCCGCGCAGAGTTCACGGTCAAATGAAACGCTTCGGGTTGAGTTTCTCGACCTGATCTTTCAACTCCTTGCCGGCGCGGAATTTGACCACGGCGCGCTCCGGAATGATAACCTCGTTCTCCGGCTGGTTCGGGTTGCGGCCCTTGCGGCTCTTGCGGACTTTGATTTCAAACACGCCGAAGTTGCGCAGCTCGATGGTGTTTCCGGCGATCAGCTCCTCGGCGATATGGTCAAGAGTCTTCTGAACGACCTGGGCGACATCGGTCTGAATCAGATTGGTCTCCTTGGCGATCTTTACCACTAAATCACGTTTGGTCATAGTAATTCCCTTATTGCTATTCTGTTTATCTGTAAAAACTTAATTTTTATTATCGGTTCATATAAAATACTTTCAACTCCGTCAAATGTCAAAATGAAATACGAAGAAAAACGTGTTTTTTTTATAAAACGATGCTATATTATGCGAAACGGAACAAAAGGAGCGGGAAAATAAATTGGCGATCGCAAACGTACTGGTCAATCTCTCGCTCGACCGCGGATTCGACTATCTGATTCCGGAAGCGCTGGCGGACAAAATAACGGTCGGCGCACAGGTTGCGGTACCGTTCAACCACGGCGAGCGCACCGGATTCGTCATGAACATATCGGACACCTCCGAAGTCCCGCCGGAAAAACTCAAGCCGGTGCTGTCGGTTCCGGTCAACCGGACACGAATCCCCGAAAAACTGATCGAACTCGGTTCCTGGATGGCCGAATATTATTGCGCCGCCCGGGAGCAGGCGGTGCGCGCCCTGCTGCCGAGCGCGGTGCGGCAGGGCAAGGTCAGGGAAAAGACCATGCGCCTTTTCGCGCTTGCCGCCGAACCGCCGGAAGCCGAACCGCCGAAAACCCGTCAGCAGCAGAGTGTTCTGGCCGTGCTGCGCAAGGAAAAGGAGCTGCCGCTGAAAGCGCTGACCGTTCTGGCCGGATGCGGGGAGTCCGTGATCCGGAATCTGGAGAAGCGCGGGTTTCTCGCCTCGCGCGAAGCCGCCTGCTACCGTGAGATTTTTTCCGACGAAGTCCTGCCGACCACGCCGCTTGAACCGACCGCCGAGCAGCGCGCCGCGCTGGAGAAATTCGACGCCATGGGCAAAACCGAACCCGGCGTGATGCTGCTGTTCGGCGTCACCAACAGCGGCAAAACCGAAGTTTATCTTCAGGCGATTGCCAAAGTCATTGCCCAGGGCCGTTCCGCGGTGGTGCTGGTGCCGGAAATCGCCCTTACCCCGCAGACGGTGCGGCGCTTCCGCGCCAGATTCGGCGAAAAAGTCAGCGTTCTGCACAGCCGGCTCAGCGAGGGAGAACGGTTCGACCAGTGGAACCGGATCAGCCGCGGCGAAGTGTCGATCGCGGTCGGAGCGCGGTCGGCGCTGTTCGCGCCGTTCACCAACCTCGGGCTGATTATCGTTGACGAGGAACACGAATCGAGCTACAAGCAGTCCGAAGCGCCCCGTTATCATGCGCGCGACGTGGCGGTGATGCGGGGGAAACTTGAGAATGCGAAAGTAATTCTCGGCTCCGCCACGCCGTCGTTCGAGTCCTACCGCAACGCGCTGCTGAAAAAATATCTGCTGGTAAGAATGACCGCCGCCGCGTCCGGCGTCAATCCGCCGGAGGTGACGGTGGTGGACCTCAAAATGGCGGCTTCTCCCGACGCGGAGTCGGGAGAAGCCAGAAGTCCGCTGTTTTCTCCGATGCTGGTCAACGCCGTCCGCGAACGTTTGGCGGCGGCGGAGCAGGTGATTTTATTCCTCAACCGCCGCGGATTCGCCAGACAGATGATGTGCGAAGATTGCGGCTATGTGGCCGGATGCCCGGAATGCTCGGTCTCCACCGGCCGCCCCGCCGCCTTCACCTATCACAAACGGGAGGGGCTTCTCGCCTGCCATATGTGCGGAATGACCATGACCGCGCCGGAACGCTGTCCGGAGTGCGGCAGTGAAAGCGTCCGTTTTTCCGGCTCCGGCACTGAAAAACTTGAGTCGATTGCAAAAATGCTCTTTCCGCACGCCAGAATCGCCAGAATGGATGCCGACACCACCAGAGGCGCCGATTCCCACGAACGGATACTCGACCGCCTCCAGCGCCGCGAGATCGATATTCTGATCGGCACCCAGATGATCGCCAAAGGTCTGCACTTTCCCAACATCACGCTGGTGGGAGTGATAAACGCCGACCAGACGCTGTATCTGCCGGACTTCCGCGCCGCCGAACGCACTTTCGGGCTGATCACCCAGGTGGCCGGACGGGCCGGACGCGGCACCGCCGCCGGTGAGGTCATCGTCCAGACCTTTTCACCGCTGAACGAAACAATCACCCTGGCGAAAAACTGCGACTACGAAGGGTTCTTCAAATATGACTGCGCCGTACGCGAACTCCTGAAATATCCGCCGTTCGGCCACGCAATACTGGTCCAGTTCCGCGACCCGGACCAGACCAAATGCGCCGAGTGCGCCCGCGCCGTTTTCGATGAGCTGAAAGGATGCTTGAACGACGCGATCATCGCGGTCGACCCCCTCCCCGCCCCGGTCGAGCGGATCAAGGGGCAGTACCGCTACCAAATCATGTACCGCGGCGAAAAACTGAAGCGCCTGCGCGCCAAACTGCGGCAGATCGCGCTGCGGAAAAACCCGGTCGAAATATTCATCGACGCCGACCCGCAGTCTTTGCTGTAACCGCGCCTCGGCGGCGCACACCGCTCCGCCGGATCGTTTTACTTCTTACGGTTCATCCGGTCGCGCGCACCGAGCAGAACATAACAGCAGTCAATGCACGGGGTGTCCACATTATGCATTTTTGCGCGCCGCACCACGCTGCCGAGAATCGCCTCCACCTCCAGCGGACGGCGGTTCTCAAAGTCGAGCAGCATGCTGGTCTTGTAGGGCGAAAAATTGCGGGTGTACTCCATGTTGTGTTCAAGCTGCGCCTCTGGAAGGTCCACGCCGCAGGCATGGGCGGTCAACTGCACCTCTTTCATAAGTTTGAAGGCAAGCAGTTCCACATGCTTGTCGGCCATCATCTCCGAGGTGGTCATGCCGCCGGCCAGCACGCTCAACGGATTGAACGGAACATTCCAGAGCAGTTTTCCCCAGCGCATGCGCTCGGTGTCGTCAGTCAGCGAGCATTTGACTTTGGCCGCGGAAAACAACTCCGCGATGCCGCGCAGTTTATCAGGAACCGCCGACGAGCCGTAAAGCCCGACCGTCAACTCGCCGCCGCCCTTGTGATCCACCACTCCCGGCGCCAGCCGGGACACCCCGATAAAAGCAATGGCGCTGTAAAGTTCATTGTCGGGAAACGCCTCGTGCAGCGGCACCTCAACGTCCAGTCCGTTCTGGATCAGCAGAAAAGCCGTGTTTTTACCGACGGCCGGACGCACCAGCTCCACCATATCGACTTCCGGCAGCGCCTTCAGCGCAATGACGATCAGATCGGCGGAACGGCCGTATTCGGCGGCGTCGCGCACAATCTCCGGCCGCCAGTCGAAATCCCCGGCGATGCTTGTCACATGATAGCCGTTATTCTTCACCGCATCGTAGTCCGACCGCGCCGCCACCGTCACCGCCGCGCCGGCGCCGGCCAGCCGCCCGGAAAAATAAACGCCGATAGCTCCGGCGCCAATTAGCAGAACATTCAAACTCATAGATACTCACGCTTTCCAAAAATCAGACTGCCGACCCGCACCAGCGTGGCGCCGCACTTCACCGCCGCCTCAAAATCTCCGCTCATGCCCATCGACAATTCCTTAAGATTGTAATTTTTACCCAGTTCCGCCAGTGCGCCGAACACGGCTTCCAGCGTCTCCTCCGGCGCTCCGGCCGGAGCCATGGTCATCAGCCCGACGGCTTCGACGTGACCGAATCCGGCGCACGCCGCCTCGGCCAGCTCCGCCGGCGACATGCCGAATTTGCTCGCCTCGCCGGAAACATTGACTTCAAACAGAATCTTCGGTCTTTTTCCGCATTCTCCGGCGATCCGGTCGATCCGCTCCGCAAGTTTCAGCGAGTCAACCGAATGTATCCACGCCGCACGCTCAGCCACCGGACGAACCTTGTTCGCCTGAAGATGGCCGATGAAATGCCATTCGATGTCGGCGGGCAGCGCGTCCGCCTTGGCGACGAACTCGGACGCCCGGCTTTCACCGAAACGGCGCACTCCGGCGCGATACAGTTCCGCAATGTCGGCTGCCGGGAAAGTCTTGCTTACGGCAACCAGCCGCACCGCGCCCTCCGGCCGCCCGGCCAGAGCCGCCGCGCGCGCCACCCGCCCGGCCACTTCATTGAAATTGTCCGTCAGCTCGCTCATTTTTCCCGCTTCATCACCACTTTGCTGCCGGCGGGAAGACTCTCGGTGACCCAGACGTTGCCGCCGATCACCGAACCGTCACCGATCGTCACGTCACCGAGCACGGTCGCTCCGGCATAGATCGTCACATGACTGCCGATGGTCGGATGGCGTTTCATACCCTTGATTATCATGCCGCAGGCGTCTTTCGGAAAACTCAGCGCACCCAGCGTCACACCCTGATAGAGTTTGACGCCGTCGCCCAGAACCGCCGTCTCGCCGATCACCACTCCGGTGCCGTGGTCAATGAACACGCCCTCGCCCAGCGTCGCGCCCGGATGAATGTCGATTCCGGTGATACTGTGCGCATATTCGGTCATCATCCGCGGAACGAACGGCACCTTCTGCTCATATAATATGTGGGCGAACCGCTGTATCGCAATAGTCTTTATGCAGGGATAGCTGAGGATCACCTCGTCCTCGCTGACCGCGGCCGGATCGCCTTCATAGGCGGCGCGCACGTCCTTCTTCAACACCTCGCGCACCGCCGGAATCGCCGACATGAAGATGCGCACTTTGCCGTCGGCGCACTCGGCCAGTCCGCAGGCGCGGCACTTTTCATCATGCCGCTCAAAGCGAACCGCGGCGGTTATCAGATGCGTCAACTCCTCCTGTATCACCCGCAGCATACGGCCGATCGCGCCGCAGAGCTTGCCGCCGGCATAGTCGCTCTCCTCGCGGTAACCGGGAAAAACCACCTCAAGCAAATGCTCGCACAGCCGGATGATCTCCTTCTGATGCGGCAGACTGAACCCCTCGAAAAGATTGATGGCGCGCCCGTCGGCGTAACTCGCGCAGAGTTTCGCCGCCAAATCCTCAAAATAACGGTCGGCTCCGTTGTTATCCATTCAAACCGCCCTCCGTTCCAGCTTTCATATATTTCCTCCGTACAAATTCAAATATGAATATGGTGGCCGCCTGCGCCGCGTTGAGCGACTCGAAGCCGCCGGGCATGGGAATCGTCACCCGCCGCCCCGGCACCCCCGGATCAACGCCGTTGGCCTCGCTGCCGATGACCACCAGACTGCCGGCAAACAGATCGCCGGTCGTATAGCAGTTCTCGCCGCGATGCGGATCGGTGATGAAAAACCCGCCGTAGCCGAACCCGGCCGCGGCTGTCCGCGCGGCCTCCAGATCGGCAAACTCGCGCAGCCGCATCGAAAACTGGGCGCCAAGCGCCGAGCGCACCACCTTGTCGCTGTATGGATCGACCGATCCTGCCGTATACCACAGCTCGTCCAGCCCGGCCGCCTTTGCAGTGCGAACCACGGTGCCGAAATTTCCCGGATCGCCCACCTGGTCCAAAACCGGGATAAACGGCGCGTCCGGCTTTCCCTCCGCGCCGGACGGCCGGCGCAGCACCGTGAGAATGCCTTGACTGGACACTGTGCCGCCCAAACTCCCAAGCTGCCCGGACGCCACATCGATCACCTCGCCGGACAGTTCAAAATCCACTTTCGCCTCCGGCGCCAGCAGAGTAAACTCCACCAGCTCCGGCACGCTGCGGAACACCTCCGAGCAGCAGCGCACCCCTTCCGCCACGCAGCACCCGGTTTTCTTTCTGCCATGCCGGGTGTAAAGCGAGCGCACCAGACTTTCCTGTCGGCGGTTCAACGGCATACGACAAAACTCACAGCGTGTTGAGAACCGCGCGCGACTGCTGACGCCAGAACGCCTCCTGCAGCCCCGAAAGCGCGGCGGCGGCGTCATATCCCGACGCAACGCGTTCAAGCATCTCAACGGCCTGTTCCCGTTTGCCGAGCGCCAGATAAAGCCGGCCGGCATTGAATCCGGCCTGCGCGGAAATCACGGCCATCGCCGGATCGCTGTCGGCGGCGACAATCGCGGCAAACGCGGCCGCCGCGTCGGCCGACCGTCCGGAACGCTCAAGCAGATAGGCGCGATTCAGGCAGACCTGTGCGCGCTGTTCGGCCGGACAGTCGGTGGCAAGCACCGCATCCAACTGTGCCAGCGCGTCGTCATAATTTCCGGCGATAAAGCAGAGCGAAGCCAACCGGAGACGGGCGTCATTGCCGCGCACGTCGCCGCCGTCGTAATCCGCAAGCGCGGCGACCAGCTCCGGCATGGTGACCGCCGAATTGAGCCGTTCGATCTCCGCATTGCCGCTCCGGATGCTGACGAACTCGAACACCCCCCAAGCCGCCGCCAGCAGCACCAGCGCGGCGCCGCCCCAGCAGAAGGTTTTCCAGTGGGTGGAAAAAAGGTGTTCAAACCGGTCGAAATTATCGAACAAAGTCGAGGATATCTGCGCATCGAGGTCCCGCCGGGTGCGGCGGCGCGTCTGTCCGGGGACCGGCGGAGTGTATTTTCTGATTCTGCCCATAATAGTGTTCTTTCTTGATTTTTAGTGATGGGAAAAAATACGTTCGGGAGCGTAGTACAACGCCACTTTGAGTTCATTGGCACGCTTGATCACGTCGGCGTCGCGCAATGACCCGGCCGGAGCGATGATCGCGGTGATCCCGGCGGCGGCGGCGACTTCCACGCCGTCGGCAAACGGGAAGAATCCGTCCGACGCCATGACCGCCCCCTCCAGCTTCCCGGCTCCGGCATATTTTGCGCCGAATTTGGCGACCGCCTGTTCAATCGCCCCCACCCGGTCCTGCTCGCCGGTCCCGACCGAAAGCGTCTGCCCGTCGGCGGCGATGACCACGCCGTTGCTGCGCACGCTGAGGTTGACATACCAGGCGAAAAGCAGATCGTCCAACTGGCGGCGGCTGGCGCGGAATTCGGAAATCTGATGACCGCACCGGCTGTTCTCCGCCTCGGCCGGAACCAGATCGGCGGTGCTGTGCAGACTGGTCATCAAAGGTTCGGCGATAACCAACGACCCGTCGGCCAGCACTTTGATCGTCCGGTTGGCCGGAGTGCTATCGCCGACAAACTTCGGCAGCAGCGTCGGATCGCCGCAGCGGAGGATGCGGATATGTTTATTGAGTTTGTAGGTCTCCCCGTCGCAGAAAACCTCAAGCGCGCCGTCGGCAAATCCGGGAGCCACCACGCATTCGCAGAAGGTGGACATGATCTCTTTGGCGGTATCCACATCAACTTCGGCGTTGAAGGCGATCACGCTGCCGAACGCGGCGCGCGCGTCGGCGTCGCGCCCCTTGCGGTATATTTCCACCAGCGGCTCGTCGGCGGACTGAACCGCCGCGCCGGACGGGTTGACGTGCTTCATCACCGCGCATGCCGGACGGTTGAAAAATTTCACAATATTCAGCGCATAGCTGATGTCTTCAAGATTGGTCTGGGAAAGTCCGCTCTTGCCGTCTTTAAGCACCTCCATGTCGCCGATGACGGCCGGCCGGCCGGCCTCCTTGTAATATGCGGCGGACTGGTGCGGATTTGTACCGTAACGCAAATCGTTTACTTTTACATATTTGCGGCCGGCGATCTCCACGGTCTCCGGGAAATCGCCAAGATTTTTCGACAGATAAGTGTTGCGGTTCAAAGCCTGACTCGCCATATTGATCCTCTGTAGGTTACCGTTAATTAATTAAAGTAATATACACTGATTCCGCGCGATTGCAAGACAATCCGCCAAGCTTTCCGCTCCGCCGCCGAAGCCTTTTCTTTTTGTCGCAAAAAAACAGAGCCGGACTTGACCCGGCGGACAAACGTGGTATTTTTTATTCATATATAACCGCGCAATATGGAAGGGTGCTATTTTGAAACACGGCGTTTTCATCACGTTTGAAGGTCCGGAGGGATCGGGGAAATCCACTCAGGTGACACTGCTCGGCCAAAAACTGGCCGCCGTCACCGGAGCCGAACCGGTGCTGACCCGCGAACCGGGCGGAACGCCGCTGGCCGAGGAATTCCGCCGGATTCTCAAACACCACCCCGACACCGACGGCGAACCGATTCATCCGATAACCGAAATATTGCTCTTCGAAGCCGGACGGGTGCAAAACGTCAACTGCGTGATCAAACCGGCGCTGGCCGCCGGACGCGTCGTCATCTGCGACCGGTTTACCGACTCCACCGTGGCCTATCAGGGCTATGCCAGAAAAAATAATATTGAAATGTTGAAGAGACTCAACACCTTTGTCCTCGACGGCCTGACGATCAACCTGACCGTGCTGCTCGACCTCCCCCCGGAAGCCGGGTTCGCCCGCGCGGAAAAACGCCGCTCCACCCATGGAATATACGACCGGCTGGAGGCCGAAACCATCGAATTTCACCGCAACGTCCGCCGCGGATTCCTCGAACTGGCCAAGGAGTCTCCGGAACGGTTCCGGGTGTTCAACGCCGAAGAACCGCCGGAACAACTGGCCGAGGAAATCTTTCGCGAGGTAAGCCGTGTGCTGTAACAACATCACCGTTCGCTTCCCGGCACAGGCCGAATTCATCGCCAACGCAAAAAAACACCGCCGGCTTGGCCATTCATTCCTGATCGTTTCCGACCAGGAGGCGGCACGGACGGACTTCGCAAAATTTCTCGCCATGACCGTCTGCTGCACCGGGTCATCCGCCGACGGCCGCCCCTGCGGAAAATGTCCGCAGTGCGAAAAAATCGCCAAAGGCTCCTACGAGGAGATGATCGAGCTTTTCCCGACCGGCAAAACCCGGCAGATCCCGGTCGGTGAATCCGTGAATCCCGAACCTGACACCCTGCGCTGGTTCGACGACCGGCTCTTCCTCTCCGGCGTCGCCGGGAAAAAAATCGGCCTTATTCACGACGCCGACCGCCTGAACGACAAATCGCAGAACGCACTGCTCAAAACACTCGAAGAACCGCCGGAGGATTGCGCGATTGCACTGATCACCGCCAACCCGTCGATTCTGCTGCCGACCATCCGCTCGCGCTGCCAGACGATCACCCTGCTCGCCAACCGGGTTGAATTCGACTTCCCCGGCATTGACCGCCTCGTTGCCGTTCTTTCCGACCTCTGGTGCGGTTCGCCGCGCGGCCTTTCACTCGGCGGCCCCTGCGCCTCCCGCCTCATCGCCGCCGCAAACGCCCTTCAGGACGACGCCAGAACGGAAACCGAACTCAGATGGAAGCCGCGCATGGACAAAGCCAAGGAACTTGAACTTTCCGCCGCTGAACTGAAAAACATCGAAAAAAAATTCGAGGCCGCCGCCGCCGGACTTTACTTGAAATACCGCAAATCTTTTCTGGAGGCGATATACACGTTCACCGCGCAACTTGCTCTGGTCGCCGCCGGAACCGCGGCTGATGACCTGCCCAACCCCGAACTGCTCGCCGGGTTGAAAACCGCGCCGACCGCCGGAGAAATCGACCGCGCCGCCGCATTTTCCAACCTCGCCGCCGACCTTGCCGACAACCTCAACTATATGGTAAACGAGGAACTTGCATTCCGCTCGTTTGCATTGGATGCCGCCCTCCTTTGATTCGGCCGCGAGCGCTCTTTCCGGCGGCGGCACTTTGCCGATCGCGGCGGGAACAGATATTTTTTTATTGTATTTTCTTATAAATCAATTTGCTTTTTTATATTGAGGCATTATATTTCCAGTAAATATTATCAAAATCAGGAGCAGGGCAATGAGAATCAACAAAACCATGCAGCGGCAGGCCATCCGCGAGGAGCTCTGCAAGCTGACCAGCCACCCCACGGCCGACGAACTTTATGAGATCGTCAGACAGCGCATTCCCCAGATCAGTCTGGGAACCGTCTACCGCAACCTCGAACAACTGTCCGAAATCGGCATCATCCGCAAACTTGAGACCGCCGGAAAGCAGAAGCGCTTTGACGGCAACGTCGAGCCGCACCACCATCTCCGCTGCCGTCAGTGCGGCGCGGTTTCCGATCTGTGGAACAAAGAGCTGGCGGAGTTGGACGAATGTCTGGCCCGCACCATCGAAAAGCTCGGCTGCGACAATGTGGCCATCGAATTTCAAGGGCTTTGCGATCATTGCAAGGCCATGCTCAAGTAAAACATCTTAAGAGGAGGTGTGTCATGGGGGCGTATGGGAAAAAACAGATTTACAAGTGCATGCTGTGCGGAACCGTGGTGTCAAGAATTTCCGGAGAGTCGGAAATCGTCTGCTGCGGGCAGCCGATGAAGCTGCTGGAGGAAAAAACCGCCGATTTCTCCACGGAAAAACACGTTCCGGTGGTGATGCCGCTGCCCGAGGGCGGCATAAAAGTGACGGTGGGCTCAACGCCGCACCCGATGACCGACGAACACTACATTGTCATGATCGAGGTAGTGAACGGAGCGTGGAGCAACCGTAAATTCCTCAAACCCGGCGAAAAACCGGAGGCCGAATTCCATGTTCCTTACAGCGACTCGCTGGAGGTTCGTGAATACTGCAACATTCACGGCCTTTGGAAAAAGTAGACGCCGGAGGACACGATGAATCCCAAAATTGCGGAAGCGGTCAACGAACAGATCAACATCGAGTTCGGGTCGGCCTACCTGTATCTGGCGGTCTCGGCCGCGCTGGACGCTCTTGCCATGCCCGGAGCCGCACACTGGATGCGGGTCCAGACCCAGGAAGAGCTGAACCACGCCATGATTTTCATGCGCTATCTGATCGACCGGGACGAAAAAGTTTCGTTTCCGGCCGTGAAAGTCGCCGCGCCGAAAATCAAATGTATGGCCGACGCGTTCAACGCCGCCGGAGAACATGAAAAATTTGTCACCAACAGCATAAACCGGCTCGCGGCGCTCGCCGACAGCGAGAAGGATTTTATGTTTATGAATTTTCTCCGGTTTTTCTTCACCGAACAGCTGGAGGAGGAAAAAAACACCAAGGCCGTGACCGATCGGCTTAAGCTGGCAGGCGACTCGCATAACGCCATGCTGTTTATCGACGCCGAACTGGCGACGCGCCCGGAGGCGGCGCCGAACCCGACGGGGGCGATGCCGGCGGCTGCCGGTCCCGGCGCATAACAATCACACAGCAACAGGAACGGGATATGAGCGATTTTCTCAAAGCGGTAAAAGTAACTGAAAAAGTTTACTGGGTCGGGGTCATTGACTGGAACATCAGAAATTTTCACGGCTATGCCACAAATTTTGGCTCCACCTACAACGCTTTTTTGGTGCTGGATAAAAAAATAACCCTGATCGACACGGTGAAAGCGCCGTTCTTTTCAGAAATGATGGAACGCATAGCTTCAGTGATCGATCCCGGGAAAATCGACTACATCGTATCAAACCACGCTGAAATGGACCACTCCGGCGCACTGCCGATGGCGCTGGCGGCGATCAAACCGGAAAAGCTGTTTGCGTCGCCGATGGGCGAAAAGGCGCTGAAACTCCACTTTGGAGACGATCTGCCGGTCACAGTGGTGAAAACCGGTGAAAAAATCTGTCTGGGCGACAATAATCTGATCTTTGCGGAAACCAAGATGCTCCATTGGCCGGACAGCATGGTGAGTTTTCTGGACGGCGAGAAAATCCTGTTTTCTCAGGACGCGTTCGGAATGCACCTTGCCGGCAGCCGCCGGTTCCATGACGAGTATGACGTCAACACGCTGACCGTTGAAGCAAAAAAATATTTTGCGAATATTCTTCTGCTTCAGGCCCCCAAAGTGCTGTCGCTGCTCGACACGCTGCCGGACTTCAAGTTCGATATCGGAATGGTCGCCCCGGATCACGGTCCGATCTGGCGCGGCGCCGAAGGAATTGACTTTATACTGAAGCTCTACCGTACGATGGCCGAACAGAAGCCGGCGAAGCGCGCGGTGGTGATCTACGACACCATGTGGGGATCGACCGCCGCGATGGCGAAGTCGGTGGCAGACGGCATAACTTCGTCCGGAGTTGACTGCGATCTGATCTGTCTCGGCGCTTCGGACCGCAGCAACGCCATGACCAAGGTGCTGGACGCCGGAATTGTGGCGGTCGGCAGCCCGACGCTGAACAACAATATGTTTCCGACCGTAGCCGACTTCCTCTGCTACTTCAAAGGTCTGCGTCCGCAAAATCTGATCGGCGGCGCGTTCGGCTCCTTCGGCTGGAGCGGCGAAGCGGCAAAACAGATTGCGGAAACGCTGACCGCCTGCAAAGTACAGCAGCCGTGCGAACCGCTGAACATCAAGTATGTGCCAGACCGCGACGAACTTGCCGCCTGCTTCCAGTTTGGAGAAAAGCTTGCGGAAGCACTGATCGCGAAAATAGAAAATTGCTGAACAACCCCAACAAGGAGAGTGCATTATGAAAAAATATGTATGCAATGTCTGCGGCTACGTTTATGATCCGGCCAAGGGCGATCCGGACAACGGTATCGCCGCCGGAACCGCGTTTGAAGATATTCCGGCCGACTGGGTCTGCCCGGAATGCGGCGCCGGCAAAGACGAGTTCTCGGTCGAATAATCACCGCCGTCAGAACGCAGAAAGACGCAACCCGGATTCCGGGTTGCGTCTTTTGTAATGTGCCGGACACTATCAGTAGATTGATCCATTGCAAAGCTCCTGCAGCTGTATTAAGAATTGACTGATATGATAGCCATCGGCGGCCGCATGGTTTATGGTAATGGAAACCGGCATCCTGATCTTTTCTTTTTCTTTCGAGTATTTCCCCCATGTAATGACGGGTGCAAGATAAAAATCATTGGACAAATGCAATTCGAAAGAATCAAAATTTAGCCAGGGAAGACATGAAATATGAAAAATATTGCATAGTTCAGGTCCCACAGAAATTCCTTTTTCATTGCGATATTTCAACATATCCGCAATGAGAGCATGATAAAAATCTTCTCTTGAATCCACCCAGACGGTATTGATTCCGGAAAACGTATTGTCATCTTCATGGAAAATAGTATAAGACGGAGAAAGAAAATTCCAATATCCAAGTCTATGCTCAGCGTCAAAAGTCATGCGAAATTCAGGCATCTTATTAATCAATTCGCTGACAAGGACAATCATTGCGGGGTAAAACCTAATATTCGATTTTTTGCAATTAAAATATAAGGCGGTGACATCCAGTGTGCAGGTTAAATGTGATGAACATTTCGCGCGCTTCGAATATACATCATAATGCGTTCTTCGCGCCCATGTATCCATGTCTATTAAAACGATCTCCGGCTTTTCCATCATCGACTCCGACTGCAATGGTCTTCTGGACAACGATTTCTTTCCAAACAACATGTCTCATGCATAATATTAGCACTCAATTCAATAAATATAACATCCAAGTGTTGGAAAAAAAACAGAAACCGCGCCACCGGAGCAGCGCAGCGTTAAAACCGTCGCGGCGCACAGCGCAGTCAGCACACCCGTCAGCTTCCGCAACGCACAGACCTCCGGATTTTATCGCGACTTACTTCCCCGTTGAGTAAAAATCGGCGTAAAGCACTCTGGTGTAAACCTTCTCGACCGGAGGAGCCGCCTTGGACGTTCCTCCGGTAAAAAAGTCGGACAGATCGGCCGAGCCGTATCCGCCGTTGAAATCGTTCTGCATGGGAATCCAGTTGGCAGTCTCGGCATTCTCGCCGCCCCAGACCGAAGTCGAGCTTTCACGCATGATGCCGTTGATCCGCGGATTGGGCGTAACCTGATAATTGGTGACCACCACCGCTTCAGCGCCGACACTGCGCGCCTTGTCCAGCAGCGCGGCCTCCATCGCCGCCCGGTCGGTCTGCGCGGCCGGAGCCGAGGCCACCGCACGCCCGATCAGATTCATGCCGACCGGAGCCGCCGGCGTCACCGCCGCCATCGCCGCCGGAGAAAATTCCTCGCCCTGATAGTCCACCCGCACCACGGAACAGCCGGCCGCAGCCAGCGAAGCCAGCAGCAGCACGGCATACCTGATGTGTTTTGTCTTTATCATTCCCGTCCCCGTTTTTATATTTTTAACTTAAACCGCATTGCGGCTTTGTCAAGCTTTTTTCAACAGTTTCCGCAAATAATTGCCGGTGTATGACTTTTTGACCGCCGCCACCTGCTCCGGCGTGCCGCAGGCGATCAACCGGCCGCCCGCCGTGCCGCCGTCCGGCCCCAGGTCGATGACGTGGTCGGCACATTTTATCACGTCCAGATTGTGCTCGATCACCAGAACCGTGTTGCCGAGATCGCGCAGCTTGAACAGCACTTTAAGCAACTGGTCGATGTCGGCGGAATGAAGACCGGTGGTCGGCTCGTCAAGAATATACACCGTATGGCCGCGCGGCACCCGCGACAGCTCGCCGGCAAGCTTGATCCGCTGCGCCTCGCCGCCGGAAAGCGTGGTGGCGCTCTGACCGAGCGTGACATAGCCGAGACCGACCTCCTCCAGCATCGTCAGCTTCCGCAGCAAAGCGGTATGTTTGCCGAACACGCCGACGGCGTCGGATATCGTCAGGTCAAGCACATCGGAGATGCTCAGCCCCTTGTAACGGACTTCCAGCGTGTCGCGGTTGAACCGCTTGCCGCCGCAGGATGAACATTCAACGTAAACATCGGACAGAAACTGCATTTCAATCTTGCGTATGCCGTCGCCCCGGCACTCCTCGCAGCGTCCGCCCTTGACGTTGAAACTGAACCGTCCGGGCTTATAGCCGCGCACTTTCGACTCCGGAAGTCCGGCGAACAGATTGCGGATGATCCCGAACGCATCGGTATAGGTGGCCGGATTGGAGCGCGGCGTCCGCCCGATCGGACTTTGATCAATCACGATCGCCTTGTCCACATATTCCAATCCGTCGATTCCGGCGCATTTTCCCGGCGGCGCGTCGGCCACGCCGAGCTTGGCGTTGAGCGCGCGAACCAGTATTTCGTTGACCAGCGAACTTTTACCGCTGCCGGACACGCCGGTGACGCAGATAAACGTCCCCAGCGGAAATTCCACGTCGATCTTCTTCAAATTGTGATGCGCCGCGCCGTGAACAACGATCTTGCGGCCGTTGCCCGGACAGCGCAGCTTGGGAACCGCAATCTCGCGCCGGCCGGACAAAAAGTCGCCGGTCAGCGATCCCGGAGCCGCCGCCACTTCGTCCGGCGTGCCGGCCGCCACAATCCGGCCGCCGTTGGTTCCGGCGCCGGGCCCGAGATCGATCAGATAGTCGGCCGCACGCATGGTGTCCAGATCGTGTTCGACCACCACCACGGTATTGCCCAAATCGCGCAGATTTTTCAGCGTGGCCAGCAGCCGGTCGTTGTCCTTCTGATGCAGGCCGATGCTCGGCTCGTCGAGTATATAAAGCACGCCGGCCAACGCGCTGCCCAGCTGGGTGGCCAGCCGGATGCGCTGCGCCTCGCCGCCGGAAAGCGTTCCGCTCGACCGGTCAAGCGACAGATAACCAAGCCCCACACTGGACAGGAACCCCAGCCGGGACCGCACCTCGTTGACCACGTCGTGCGCAATCACCTCCTGCTCGCCGGTGAGTTTCAGCTTTTCAATGAACTTCAGCGCCGAAGTGACCGCCAGCGCATTGAACTCCGCCAGATTGAGTCCGCCGACCGTGACGCCGAGCGCCGCCTTGTTCAGCCGCGCACCGTGACAAGACGGACACAGCCGCGGACTCAGCAGCGGTTCAAGCCGCTCGCGCACCGAATCCATCTCAGTATCTTCATACCGCTTCTGAAGCAGCGCCAGAACTCCTTCGAACGGCTTGCTCCAACAATATTTACGTCCCTTCATCCGATAATCGAACTCCAGCGGTGTTTTGCCGGAGCCGTACAGCACCAGGTCGCGCAGTTCAACTGGAAGATGGTTCCACGGCGTTGTCAGCATCTCGGGGTGCTGCCATTGCTCGGCCACCTTGCGCAGCAGCATGTTGTAATACATGATGAGATGCCGGGCGCCGCGCCGCATCGACGGAATCGCGCCGCCGCGAATTGAAAGCGTGCCGTCCGGGATCACCTTTTCCGGGTCCATTATCATCTGCACGCCCAAACCGTTGCACTCCGGACACGCGCCATAGGGACTGTTGAACGAAAAATTGCGCGGCAGCAGTTTGCCGTAGCTGATGTTGCAGTGCAGACAGGCGAGATGTTCACTGTACTGCTTTTCCTCAAAAACACCGTCTTCGCCGCCGCCGTCGATCAAGAGCGTCAGAATGCCGCCGCCGTGCTTCAGAGCCAGCTCCACGGAGTCGCTCAACCGCACCGGGTCCAGCCCGTCACCGGTGGTCAACCGGTCGACGATCACATCCACGTTGTGCCGCTTGTTCTTTTCCAGCGTCGGGAGTTCGTCCTCAAGATCGTATATTTTCCCGTCGATCCGCACCCGGACAAACCCTTCGCCCTTCGCCCGTTCCAGAACGTCGCGCTGCTCGCCTTTTGACCCGGAAACCAGCGGCGCCAGCACCATCAGCCGGCGGCCGGACGGCAGCGCGGAAATCTGGGCGCATATCTTCTGCGCCGACTGCGGCGACAGTTCGCGCCCGCACTCCGGACAGTGCGGCGTTCCGGCGTTGGCGTAGAGCAGTCGCAGATAATCGTATATTTCGGTGACGGTGGCCACCGTGGAGCGCGGCGAGCTTCCGGCGGTGCGCTGTTCGATGGCGATCGCCGGCGACAGCCCCTCGATATGCCGGACCTTCGGCTTCTGAAGCCGGTCCAGAAACATGCGGGCGTAGGCAGACAGGCTTTCAACGTACCGCCGCTGCCCCTCGGCATAAAGCGTGTCGAATGCCAGCGACGACTTGCCGGAACCGCTCAACCCGGTTATCACCACCAGTTTGTTGCGCGGAATCGTAACGTCAACGTCCTTCAGATTGTGCTGGGACGCGCCTTTTATCACAATATTTTCATTCATCAATCGCACCGCCGCTTTCGCCGTCTGGCGCCGAACCTCGGACTTTTTATTCCGTATTTAAAACAAAAAGGGCCGCTTGAAAGCGACCCCCTTTTCATTTCCCGTCTTCCGCAACTTACGCCTTGACGTAGTTCCCGGTGCGGATGCAGGCCGCGCACATGCGAACGCGCTTGACCTGTCCGTTGATGACAATGCGAACGCTCTGAATGTTCGGTTCAAAGGTGCGCTTGACGTTTTTGACGACGTGCAGACCGATACCGCCGGTCTTCTTGGCCAAACCTTTACGGGTAATGCACCCGCCCTCGGCCTTGCGCTTGCCGCACATAACACAAACGTTGCTCATTTTATTACCTCTGCTATCTGTTAAATACTGATTTATTCACCGTTAAAATAATGGTGAGTTGACCGGGACTCGAACCCGGGACCACCGCCTTAAAAGGGCGATGCTCTACCGACTGAGCTATCAACCCACCAGCATTATGCTTTTTAAAATAAACCAGAATCGACGGTTTGCAAACCGCAAAGCGAAAAAAAGCCGAAAATTGTCGTCTCAACCGCAAAAACGCCAACGCATAAAACCTTCATCCGGAATTTGACAAAACGTTTTTAACATATATTGTATAGCTCATAATACCGCTTTCATGAAGGCAAAAATAATGAACACGGACAACACCAAATGATCGATGGAATTAAGTTCTTCTGGTTCGATATGGACCATACGCTGATAAACAACGACTGCGATATGTCGTGGAAACGTTTTCTGATCGACCGCCGACTCGCTCCGCCCGACGCCGCGGCAACCGCCGACGCCTTTTACCGCGATTATGAACGCGGTTCGCTCGATCACCGCGCCTTCACAAAATTCCAGCATGCCGAATTCATCGGCCGCACGCCGGAGGAAATGACGCCTCTGCTGCTTGAGCATTTCACCGATTATGTCCTGCCCAAGGTCTACCCGGACGCCAAATCATATATTGAAGACATCCAGGCCAACGGCGGAAAAGTCGGCATCCTGACCTCCACCTGCACCGCGATCGCCGGACCGCTCGCCGAATATTTCAAGGCGGACATCCTGCTCGGCACCGAACTGGAAAAACGCGACGGCCGCTATACCGGAGACTACGTTCCGCCATACGCCGGAGGTCCCGGCAAAGTAGAAATGCTTGAGGAGTTCTCCCGCGCAGTAAAGATTTCACCCGCCGATCTCGCTTATTACGGCGACAGCGTCAACGACCGCTTTGTCCTCGGATACGTCGGCCACCCGTTCGCGGTGAACCCGGATGACGAACTGCGGCGCATCGCAACGGAAAAGCACTGGAACGTCATCGCATTTCATTAATTAATCGGCAAGACAACACTACATAAATTTTAACATACAGAAAGAAACGTTCATCATGAATGAAATCAGACTGCACTGGGACCGCCGGACAACCGCACCGGAAATATCCGCGCTGCTGGACGCGCTGGCCGTCGATTACCCGATCTCCGACGCCGGAGACGGCGTGAAACTCGAATTTGTCAAAGCGCCGGAGGCGGGAGTCTCCCGCGTCAGCCGTGGCGCCGGAGCCGTCCGCATCGAATACGGCTGCCTCTCCGCCGCCGCCCGCGGCGTCGGAACCGCGCTCAGCAAACTTGAGTCCGACGAGAAAATGACCTTCACCACCTACGGCATCATGCTTGACGCCTCACGCAACGGAGTCATGACCGTCGAGCATTTCAAAAAATGGCTGCGCCAGCTCGCCCTGCTCGGCTACAACATGGCGATGCTCTACACAGAAGACACCTACAAACTGCCGGACGAACCCTACTTCGGCTATATGCGCGGCGCCTACACCTTTGAAGAGCTGCGCGAAATCGACGATTACGCCGCCAGCCTCGGCATCGAAATGATCGGCTGCATCCAGACGCTCGGCCATATGGAACAGATTCTGAAATGGGGGATACCCTACAACGATGAAACCGACACCGCCAGAGTCCTCAACGTCGGCGAGGAAAAGACCTACACTCTGATCGATAAGATCATCGAATTCTGGAGCCGCGCCTTCCGCAGCCGCCGCATCCACATCGGCATGGACGAAACCCACGACCTCGGCCGCGGAAAATTTCTGGACAAACACGGTTATGTCAACGGATTTGAACTTTTCAACCGCCATCTGGCGAAAGTCAACGCGATCTGCGCCGAACACGGCCTTTCGCCAATGATCTGGAGCGACATGTATTTCCGCCTCGGCAACGACCGGCAGGAATATTACGACCTCAACACCAACATTCCCCAGCCGGTCCGCGACGCGATCCCTGAAAACGTCCAGCTCGTCTACTGGGACTATTACCATGACGACTACAACTTCTACCGCGACTTCATCAAGCTCCATCAGGAACTCAAACGTCCGCTCGCCCTCGGCTCCGGCGTCTGGACCTGGAGCAAACTGTGGTACGACCACACCATAACCAAAGCCACCATCGTTCCCGGCCTCAAAGCCTGCCGCGACACCGGCGTGACCGACGTGTTCTTCACCATGTGGGGAGACGACGGCGCGTTCTGCGTCTGGGACTCCGCGCTCGCCGGTCTCGCCTACGCCGCCGACGTCAGCTACGGCTGTCCGGAAGACGACGCACGCACCGGCGCCCGTTTCGCCGCCGTTTCCCACGGCGACTACGCCGCCCATATCCTGGCCGGCGGACTTGACGTTCACGGCGACAAATTCCCCGACTGGGACGCCATTCCCGCCTACCGGCTGTTCTGGGACGACCCGGTCTGCGGCATCGCCTGGAACTGCCACAAAATCATGGACAAAAACTTTGACTCCCGCGTGATCGCCGCCTACGCCGCCATCATCGACGGACTCAAGAACAAACTTGACAGCGACGGCTGCGCCGACCTCCGCCATCCCTACCTGATCGCCCAGGCCATCACCGAGAAGCTCAAATTCCGCCGCGCCATGCTCGCCGCCTATGCAGCAAAGGACAAGCCGGCGCTCGCCGCGCTGGCGGCCGACATCCCGGCAATCGTCAAACTCTACGAACAGATCGCCGAATCGTTCCGCGACGTCTGGAACTCCACCTTCAAACCGTTCGGCTTCGAGGTCCTCCAAATACGAAACGCCGGGCAGATCGAACGCTGGCGCGAGCTGGAACGCAAACTGCTCGACTATTCGACCGGAAAACTCGCGGCAATCGCCGAGCTGGACGAAAAACTCGACAGCGACGTCGCCGGACTCGCGCCGTGGACCAAGGGCGTCATGACCGCAATGTCGACGCTCTGACCCGAACGGACAACTTTTTTTCTCCGGCGGTTTTCCCCCGTCGGAGAAAACACCGGCCGCGGCATCACCCGGCAATACGAAAAAATGAATTGCCGTAATTGATTTTGCGGCGCGCCGGGCTATATTAGAGTAAATCGGCATTGACACGACTATCGGAAAGGCGGTAAACTTTTGGATCTGCAAACGGCGATTCAGGCAGTGGGATTTCCACTGCTGGCCGTCCTGCTTTCTGCGGCGGGAACTTTTGGCTGCATCCGTCTGCTGCCCCGTCTCGGCTTTATCGACCTGCCGGGCAGCCGGAGGGTCCACACCCATCCGATACCGCGCGGCGGCGGCCTCGCCATAATCGCGGCGTTTTTCATCTGCGCATTGCTGTTCGGCAACTGTCAATACACCGACGGCGTGCTCAACTCCCTGCGGGTTTTCTGGCCTCCGGCCGCGGTGATACTGGCGCTCGGTCTGCTTGACGACCGCTTCGGTCTCAAAGCCCCGGTGAAACTGGCCGCTCAAATCGCCGCCGGATTTCTGGTGTGGTGGAAACCGTTCTGTGAAAATCCCCACCGTCTCGAATCATTTCTGTTCGCGCTGCCGCCGTGGGCGTCCTGCGCGGTGACGGTGTTTCTGGTGGTGGCGATCATCAATGCGTTCAACCTCATCGACGGGCTGGACGGACTCGCCGCCGGATTGAGCGTGGTTTCGGCGCTGTGTCTGGCGTTGTGGGCGGTGATGGTCAGCCGCCGGATCGATCTGATGATCGTCTATCTGATTCTGGCCGGGGCGTGCGTCGGATTTCTGCGCTACAACTTTTCGCCGGCGCGAATATTCATGGGAGACACCGGAAGCAACTTTCTGGGGCTGTTCTTCGCGGTGGGGTGTCTGGACAGCATGACCGCGGCGGCCACCACCGTTTCCGTGCTGGTGCCGCTGATGGCGGTGGGCGTGCCGATATTCGACGTGTTTCTCGCCTTCTGGCGGCGGCTGCTGCGCCGGATCGGCGCCGCCGGAGCCAACGGCGGCATCATGCAGGCGGACATGGATCACCTCCACCACCGCATCTATGCAAAAAATCACGACCAGCGCAAAACCGCGCTGCTGCTATATTTCATCGCCTGTCTGTTTGCACTGTCCGGCGCGGCGGTCATGCTGATCGCCCACGGCCGCGGTGCGCTCGGATACTTCATCGTCATTCTGACGGTGGTTCTGGCGGTGCGCCGGTTCGCCACCGTGGAACTGATGGACTCGGCAAAAATGCTGGTCAGCGGCATGCACCGGCCGCGCCGCGGCATGCTGATCATGCTCTGCCATCCGTTTTTCGATCTGATGTGTCTGGCGGCGGCGCATGTGGCGGCAAACCTGATAATGCGGATGCCGCCGTTTTATATGACCTTTTCGTCGCTGCCGTTCGTTCTGGTGCTGTTCGCCACGCTGCTGGCCGGCGGGATCTACCGAATCTACTGGCTGCGGGCCAGCGTGCGCGACTACCGGTTCCTGTGCGAGATGTTTTTTCTGGGGTCGCTGCTGTCGCTGCTGGCCAACCGGCTGTTCGACGGACCGTGGAACATAGAGCGGGCGGTGCTGTTCTTCATGTTCGCCGGAATGGCGATCATCGGTGAGCGTCTGCTGCTGCATTACATCGAAAGTTTTATGATCCGGCAGATATTCCTGCGGCGGCTGTCGGTCAAGGAAAAAGTTGATGACGCGATGATCTTCGGCGCCGGTCAGGGGTGCCGCACCTTTCTCAGCGACACCGGGTATATGTACGAGGACCTTTTCAACATCGTCGGCATCATCGACGATGACACGACACTGCACGGAATGTATATTTACGGTCACCGGGTCATCGGCGGCCGGACCGATCTGGAGAAGATATGGAATCACCACCGGTTCGACCGGCTGATCGTGACCAGCTACCGGATTGAGCCGGAGGTCATTGAGTCGCTGCGCCGGTTCGCCGCCGACCACCACATAAAGATATACAGATTCAAGGCGGAAGCCATCGAAATATAAAATCATCGTCAAGGTGGGGGCGGCTCGGGGCGCTCTTTCCTTCCCGTCACGCATTATCTCGATTTCAGCAGCCGGTTTAAAATATCGGAGCCCTCCGCAAAGGGGTGGGTTTCGCGGAAGGCTCCAATATATAAAGAAAGAAGTTTACTGCTGTCTTAGACCGTTGGGAAACCGGATTGTTCCATTTTTTTGCAACAAAAATGGAAAAAACGTAAAAAACAATTTTTTACCGCCTTTTTTCACACAAAGGCGGACAAACGGCGGCGAATTGCTGTCTACATTGACAGAAGCAGGAACCACGGAAGAAGCCACCGGGTTCCATCCCTTTCCTGAGGCAACGTCCGATCGCGGACGTTGCCTTTTCCTTTTGTCCGGTTATATTATATGCCATGCAGAACGATAACGACATCATAATTTACGGCGCCGGAAACATCGGCCGGGCCATGCTGAAGGCCGGATTCCGTCCGCGCATATTCATCGACGCCGCGATGCGAATTGCGGTAGACGCAATCGAAGTACTTTTGCCGGAAAATGTTCCGCCTGAAATGCGCGACATCCAACTGGTGATCGCCGTGTTCAGCCCGCCGGCGTCCTGCGCGACCGGACATATCAAAAACAATCTCGACCGGCTCGGCTTCCGCCGGGTCGTCGACTTTGAAAGTTTTTATCAGTGTCACAGCGAACGGTTCGGGCGTTCCTTTTTCTGGCTGGCGCCTACTGCGTTTTTTGCCGCGAGACGCCGGCGGATTGATGCCGCCGAACGTCTTTTCAATGACGCTGCGAGTTTGGATTTATACCGCCGCCAGATTGCACACCGGCTCGGAGCGCGGTGGACGATCCTGCCGCCTCCGTCTCCAGTGACCTTCCAGTATTTCGATCCCGACGTGCCGCTGGCATTGCCGGACGGATATTTTTTTGTTGACGTGGGCGCATTCACCGGCGACACGCTCCCCCGCTCCGCCGGCCGGATACTTGCGATGGAGCCGGACGGACGGAACTTCAATTTGCTTAAGCAATTCGTCGCCGCCACGCCGGAACTGGCCGGAAAAACCGAACTGCGCCGCGCCGGAGCCGGCTCCTACTCCGGTTGCGCCGCAATTCTTCTGGACGGCAGCTCGGCCCAGGTGCGACCCGACAAATCCGGAACAATCGAAATTGTGAAACTGGACGACGTTTGCGCGGAGTCGCCAGACTATATAAAAATGGATATTGAAGGAGCCGAACGCTCTGCGCTCATCGGCGCCCAACAGACCATCCGTCGGCACGCGCCGGCGCTGGCGGTGTCGGTCTACCATCGTCCGGAAGATATATTTGAACTTCCGCTGCTGCTGAAAAGCTGGCGGCCGGATTACCGCTTTTTCCTGCGCTGCTACGGCAGTCACGCCATGGAGACGGTGCTGTACGCGATACCGCCGGACAAGGTTCAGAAATAAAGGAAACAGCGGTCGCCGGAATCGTCCGGAAGCTGAAACCCGGCAGTCTGACGCCACGGCCGCGCCGGTTTGAGTTTTTTAAGTTCCGGAAGTTCCGCCGCCGCCTGATTCGGCGTCTTATAAAGGATGAAGCGACCGGACGGCTTGAGCATTTTTTCGGCGTCAACGACAATCAGCGGAGCCGCTCCGACGGCGCGTGCGGTTATCACGTCAAACCGCCCCTTCCATTCCGGACGGCAGGCCATCTCGCGGGTCCGCCCCTGCACCGCGGTTAGATTGGCAAGCCCCAGACGCTCCGCCGCCAGCCGGACAAAGGCAATCTTCTTGCCGGTGGAATCAATCGCCGTTATCTTCAACTCCGGCCGGCAGAGCGCCAGCACCAGTGAAGGGAATCCGGCGCCGCAGCCGACGTCGGCCAGACTGATCTTTTCGGCATCGGCGGTAAGAAACGGAAAAAAATCCAAAATATACAGCGAGTCGAGCACATGTTTTACCGCGAATCCCGCCTCCGAGTCGATTCTGGTCAGATTGGTCACGGCGTTCGCCTCGATCAGCAGAGCATAAAGTTCACGGCATTTTCCGGCGAACCCGTCCGGCGGCGAAAAGCGCCCGAACAGCGCGCTGTCAATCACTTCGCCACCCGCAACAACATGGCCAGAGTGACGCCGCAGACCGCGAATCCCGCCGCCATCAGCAGCACCGACCACCGGCCGGCCCTCCGGCTTGAAGCGCACTTTTCCAGCCAGTCGCGCATCAGATACGGCTTGGCCGAAACCACAATTCCGATTACGCCGAACCCCAGAGCCGCCGCTGTGGAAACCGCGCTCGACACATGGAGAAAAAATGCGAAATTCACAAAATAATAGGCTCCAATAATCAGCAGTCCGGCAATCGCCCGCGCCGTCAGCATATCAAGATAACGCCAGCACAGCACGGTGAACACCGCGACCAGCGGCCAAAGCAGCGTCGCCAGCCAGTTCCACGCGATCGGCTCCGCCTGCGGCACGCATAGCGCCAGCGCCGCCGCGGTCAAAACCGCGCCGAGTGCGCGATTGCGGCAGAAACGCCCCGCCGCCGCCGCATTCTCCGGGCGCAACCGCAACACGCCGAACGCCGCTCCGCCGAACGCCGCCATCGCCGCGATCAATCCGATGACAAAACACACCGTCACGACCGCACCTCAATGCGATTGCCGGAAACCGGATCGACAAAATGAAATTCCTCGTAATGCAGTGACGGATCGGCCCGGAAGCTCAAGTCGTTCCCCGTGGATTTTTCCAATTCATCGAGCAAAGCCGCGTCCTCGTTCTTAAGCCGTTCAAGCACCACCGGATGCATCACCACCCGCAGCGCCCGTCCGCGCCATTCGCGACACAGCAGCACCCGATGGAGTTCACGCTGAATCTCCACACTCATGGTGAGCGCCGACTTGATCAGCCCCGAACCACGGCAGCACGGACACGGATCAAACACCCGGTCCAGCACGCTTTCCTGCTCGCGCTGGCGGGTCATTTCCATCAAACCGAGCCGGCTCAGCGGCAAAATCTTGGTCTTTGCGCGATCCTGCTTCATAAGTTTTTTCATGCTGCGAAACACCTCGTCGCGGTCGTGCGCGCTGCGCATGTCGATAAAGTCGATGACCACCTGACCGCCAACGTCGCGCAGTTTCAGCTGCCGCGCGATCTCATCGGCCGCTTCAAGATTGGTCTTGAGTATCAGTTCCGGCTGATCGGTGATCTGCCGCTTGCCGTGACCGGTGTTCACGTCGATGGCGATCAGCGCCTCGGTTTCATCCACGCATATCCAGCCGCCGGATGGGAGTTTCACTTCACGCCGCATCACGTCATTGAGCTGACTGGTCACCTTATAACGCTCAAAAATCGGCTGTGCCTGACGATAATGTTCGACTTTACCGGAAAGTTTGCGGCCGCCGAAGCGGTCAAGCAGAGAGGAAATCCGCTCATAACCGTCATTGCCGTCAATAACGATCTGATCGATGTCGTCGGTAAGAAAATCGCGGACGGTGCGCTCAATCAGATTCGGCTCGGAATAGGCCTGCACCGGAGCCTTGCGGGTGTTGACCGTATGTTCAAGATTGCGCCAGGAGTCAAGCAGAAGTTCAAGGTCGTTCTGAAAAAACGCGCTTTTACGCCCCTCGCCCACGGTACGGCAGATCAGCCCCATTCCGTCCGGAACCTCAAGCGCGGCAAGTATTTTCCGGAGGCGTTCGCGCTCCTGGGCGTTGTCAATCTTGGTGGAAAGGCCGATGTGCGGAGAATACGGCAGCAGCACCAGATAGCGGCCGGCAATGCTGATGTTGGTGGTCACTCTGGCGCCTTTGCTGCCGATTTCGCCCTTTTCCACCTGAACCAGAATTTCGGTTCCCGGCGGATAGATGGACGGAATGTCCTCCATCTTAAGTTTTTTGCGGTTGCTGGCCCGTTTCCGGAGTTCCAGCGCCTTGCCCTGTTTACCCTCATCCGGCGCCGCGGCGCTCCCGGAACGTCCGCGCCGGCGCGGACGCTTCCCGTTGCCGGCGGCCGTTTCGCCGTCTCCTCCGGCCGCCGGAGCGGCCGCAATTTTGCCGACTTCCACGATCTCATGATCGCACACCAGCATGTCGTGGTAATGAAGGAACGCGTTGCGGCCGGCGCCGATGTCAACAAACGCGGCCTGAAGACTGGGCTCAAGGTTGATGATTCTCCCCAGATATATCGACCCCGGTTTCGGGGAATTGTCCACCCGCTCCAGCTGGTATTCCTCCAGCCGGTGGTTGCGCAGCAGCGCCATGCGGGTTTCCAGCTTTTCGCTGTTCAGAATGATTTGCGTAAGAAGTTTTTCGCTCATGGAACGATATCCGTTTTCACCGTGGCACTTGAAATTTTGCATCCGTTAAGGTAGGCGACGGCCGGCATTTTCCTGCGTCCGGCCGGGGTGATCTCAAGCAGCTCAACCGCTCCCGAGCCGCACCCGACAATAAAACCGTTTTTGTCCGCCCGGACAATGGTGCCGGGCGGCGCACTGACATCGCTGCGGACTTTGGCGGCGTGGACGGTGATGTTCTCCTCGCGGTCACCGAAAAGCAGCGTCATCAGCGCGCCCGGCCACGGGTAAAAGGCGCGGGTGACGGCTTCCACGGTTTCGGCGGACCACCGCCAGTCGATGCGGCCGTCGTCCTTGCGTATCTTGCAGGTCACGGACACCATGGACTCGTCCTGCGGCGTGCCGACAATCGAGCCGTCGGCTATTCCACACAGCGTATCCACCGTCCCGGCTGCGGCGACCAGCCCCAGCCTGACCTCGAGTTCATCGCACCGCTCACGGCCGGTGAGCGGATAGCGGATAATTCTGTAAATGTCTCCGGCGTCAAGTTTTTTTACCATGCGGATGAAGGTGACGCCGGTATAGGAGTCCCCTCTGGCAAGACAGGCGGTTATTGGCGACGCGCCGCGGTAGCGGGGCAGTACCGACGCATGGATGTTGACGCCGCCGAAACGCGGAATTTCCAGCAGCGCATCGCGCAGCAGCTGCCCGAACGAGATGACCAGCAGAAAATCCGGCGCCAGCTCCCGGATATGGGCAATGAAGTCCGGCGCCGCCGCCGTTTCGATTTTGTCCGGCTCAATCCCCAGCACCGGCGCGGCCGCCCCCACCGGAGTGGACTGCACACGGTTGCGCCGGCCCGACGGCCGGTCCGGCTGCGTGCCGACGCCAATGAGTTCGATCCGGTCCTTTGAACGGGCCAGCTCCTGAAGCACCGGCACCGCAATGTTGCCGGAACCCATGAAATAGACTCTCAGTTTCTTCAATATTCCACCCGGAATGTCGTTGTAAAAAAATCCGCTTGAATGTATAATATATCACGCAAATACAAAAAAACGAATTGACGGAACGGCAAATATGGCGGAATTCACAATCGCGCTCGGCGGCAACGTCGGAGACACTGCGGCGTACATGAACAGAGCGCTTGAATTGCTGACTTCGGGCGGCGCAAAAATATCGGCGTTCGCCGCTCCGATACGCAGTGCGCCGGAGGGATGCGCACCGGGCACGCCGGACTTTCTCAACTCCGCCGCCGCCGGAGAATTCGACGGAACGCCGGAGGAGCTGCTCGACCTCTGCCAGAAAATCGAACGCGAACTCGGCCGCCCCGCCGATCACGGGTACAACCGGCCGCGCACCATTGATCTGGACATCATCACCTTCGGCGGACTCACGCTGGAGTCGGAAAGACTGACGCTGCCCCACCCGAGAGCGAAGCAGCGCCGTTTCGTAATGGACCCGTTGCGCGAAATACTTAAAGAACCGCCTTCAGAGCTGAAATAAATTCGCCGCAGTCCCGGATTCCTTCTTCCGGCGTCGCGGCGTCCAGCATGCGCGACACCACCGCCGAACCCACCACCACCGCGTCGGCGTGAGCCGCGGCCTCGCGCGCCGTCTCCGGCGACGAAATGCCGAACCCGGCCGCCAGCGGCAGCGGCGCCACGGCGGAACGAAGACCGGTCAGCATTTCCACCGCGTCGTCCGCAAGAACGCTCCGGGCGCCGGTAACGCCGCGCACCATGATGCAGTAGGCGAAGCCGGTCTTCCCGGCGGTGAGCTTCCTTGCCCGTTCCGTTCCGGTGGCGGGAGACAAGAGCGGAATCAGCGCCAGATTCCGGCGGCGGCAAAGCGGCAGCAGCTCCCCCTCCTCCTCAAACGGCAGATCGACCGCCAAAATACCGTCCATGCCGATCGTCTCCAGTTCGGCGGTCAGTTTTTCCAGTCCGCGGTTCAGCATGACATTGAAGTAGCTGAACAGAATCATCGGCGTCTCCGGGTGGCGGCGGCGCAGTTTTCCGGCCGTCTTCAGAATCTTTTCCAGCGTCGCGCCGTTGGCCAGCGCAACATGACCGGCACGCTGAATCACCGGACCGTCGGCGGTGGGATCGGAGAACGGCACGCCGAGTTCCAGCATGTCGGCTCCGCTTTCGATCATCCGGTCGGCCAGCTTTTCGCCGGCTTCGCAGGTGGGACAGCCCATGGTCAGATAACCGATCAGCGCCTTGCGGCCGTCGCGCCGGCAGGCGGAAAAAAGATTTTCAATGCGATTAGTCATTTTTCAACTCCAAATTGTGCTTTGTATTTGGCAACATTGTCCATATCCTTGTCGCCGCGGCCGGACAGACAGACCACAACCGCGTCGTCTTTGCCATATTTTTTCGCGCTTTTCAGCGCCTGAGCCACCGCGTGGCTGGATTCCAGCGCCGGAATAATCCCCTCCAGACGGCAAAGCAGATCGAACGCCTCGACCGCCTCGCAGTCATCGATCACCGTGTATTCGGCCCGACCGGTGTCGGCCAGCTGACAGTGTTCGGGGCCGACGCCCGGATAATCCAGACCGGCCGACACGCTGTAAGCCTCGACAATCTGCCCGTCCGGCGTCTGCAGCAGCTTGTTT
>JAQUTL010000033.1 GCA_028709805.1 Victivallaceae bacterium | reverse complement strand
ACGACAGCCTCGTCATCTCCGAAAACACCGAAGAAGACGAAAGCGGAATTGCGGAAAGAAGCGTTGGCAGACATGCCGGATTTGTTTGATTTTTGAGCCAGTGGATTTGTCGCGACTTTTTATAAAGGCGCGATTTGAAACCCTAATGGTATCCAGTTCCCGTTCTAACGAACTCGGACTTTTGAAAATCGTCGAAAAAGGCCGGAAAATTCTCTGCTGAAAAATTAGAAAGATAGAGGATTGGACTTTCGCTGGAGCAAATAATGAGAATATGAACTCGACCACGACCTTTTGTCTGGAAAATTGTTTGTAAGTTATTTATGACGAGTATCTACCGATAATTTATACAGGGCAAAAGCCGCCGACTTTTCCCCCTCGGAGAATTGGCCGAAAATGGTCCCGGAGGGTGTCCGGAACGGCGAAAATGTGAAATTCTCCGGCAGAATCGCGTTCGGAAGTAAAATCTGCAAAACCTTGGTGTTCAACGGGATTTGCGTCAAAAGAAAAACCGCCTCGACCGAAAGCCGAAGCGGATTAAAACAAAAAAAATGGTCGGGATGACGTGATTTGAACACGCGACCTTTTGACCCCCAGTCAAACGCGCTAGCCAAGCTGCGCTACATCCCGACGCTTGGATTAATATACACCGTCTGCGGCCAAATGCAAGACGGCAGGGAAAAATATCAATTCCCGTCGTCAAGAATCTGGATTACCCGGTAACTCATCGGCGCAACCGTCAGACGCAGCGTTTTCGCCGCCGCCATCTTCTCGCCGGTCGTAAGATCGGTTATCTGAATGTCGCTGGTATAGCCTTTGATTTTGAAGTCGTTAAGCGTCAGGGAAAAGGTCTTGGGCCGGTTGCCGCTGTTGAGCAGAACCACCTTGGCCTGGCGACTGTCGCGGATGACATAGACGTTTTCCGCCTCCGACTTCGGAGTCACGGTTATCGCATTTTCGTCCAGATGCCCGCGCAGCGCAAAATCCTCCACCAGCTCCACGAAACGAACGAATTCGCTGACCGCAATCAATGCAGAACCATCCATCACCGCCGAATACCAGAGCGCCATGCCGCGCATCCCGGAATTCATGAAGGTGCGGATCAGCCGCATCTTCCACTGGTCGGTAGTCGGCGCCGCCCCCTCATGAAGGAAGTTTTCCAAATACATATCGGCGGGAATGAACGTGGTGCGGCCGTCAAGAACCTCATTGGTGTGGCGAAGATCGTCCCGCGTACCGTAATAGCCGGCTCCGGCATAATCAGGAAGCGTGTCGGCGGCGGAGTTCCAGTCCACGCTGTAGCTCCGTCGGCTCATGTCCTTTTCGGCGCCGAAGTCGTATTCGTAGCCTGAATAAATATAGAACAGAACGCCGGGATAATATTCGTCTATCATGGAGCGGGCGGCGGCGGCGATCGAATTGGTCTGCCGACAGTTGAACCACATCCACGCGTCGCGGTGATTGTCGAAAATCTCTTCGGCGGTCAAGGTGTGATCGGCACCGACTTCACGGCTGAATTTCGCGCGGCTGTATTCGGAAAGATCGCCTTCCACATGATCGGCTCGGACGCTGCCGGCTTCGGCGTCATAAATGATCGCCTGATGCGGCTTGCCGGCGGTGGCGTGGTCGATATATCCTTTCAGTGCCGCGGTGAGTTTCTCCGGCTCGTCGATCAGCCGCTGAAGCGTGTATTCCTGACCGATGTTCTTTTGGGCATAATCCGCGATTTCCTTGCTGAAGAAGATCACTCCGGCCTCAATGCCGTATTGGGGGGCTTCGCCGGCCACGGTTTTGCCGGGGACCGCTCCGGCCCAAGTCCATTCGCCGGACATTGAGTGCAGCGCATTGACGCCGCAGGCTTTCATCTGTTCGAGAAACGGGGCGACATAATCCTCGTCTATTCCGGTGTAATAATAGGCGATGATCGGCATCGACTTAATTGTCCGGTTGACCAGTTCCGGATATATCTTGACGGTGAAACTGCCCTTTGACAGCAGTTTACCGTCCGCCGCCACCGCTTCCATCGACATCGGGTATTCTCCAACCGGAGTATTGACGTCGATATACAGCGAGAGCCAGCCGGCTCCCTCCGGTTTGAACTCTCCGCCCGGAAAATTCAACACCGCTTTGGTGCCGTCCTGCTTGAACTCCTCCGGTTTGAGCGGCCGGACCGGAACCGCCGGACTGACGCCGGAAAAAGTTCCCAGCAGCGTGATTTCCGGCGGAAATTTGATGTTCAGCGTGAACGGCCCGTTGTCCGACTGATGCGGGACTTCCACAAACATGAACTGTTTCAGCTTTGTCGGCATGTTTACCTGACTGTGACGCGGCCATACATTGATTTGACCGCAGGCGTTGTCATCCTGGGCCTGCGCCGCGCCCAATAGTCCGAGCGTCGCCAGCAGAACTGCGTAAAATTTCATCGCTTTGCCTCTCCTGTTTTTTTATTTCTTATAAAACCGCTCATAATGTAGCCCCGGAAATTGTGGTTTGGCAAACAAAAAAACGAGCTTTTTCTTGTTTTTTTCCCATCCGCCGCTATTTTATAGTAACCATCAAGGAGAAACATGATGAGCAAAGTGAAATTCACCACCGCAAAAGGTGAGATCGTAATCGAACTTTTTGACGACGCGGCGCCGGAAACCGTGAAGAATTTTCTGGCGTATGTCGATTCCGGATTCTATGACAACACCATTTTTCATCGCGTGATCGACAATTTCATGATTCAGGGCGGCGGCTTCGACACCTCGTTCAATCAGAAGCCGGTCAATCCGCCGATCGCCAACGAAGCCGACAACCGTCTGCCCAATTCGCGCGGCTCGATCGCCATGGCCCGCACCAGCGCACCGCACAGCGCGAGCAGTCAATTCTTCATCAACGTCAAAGACAACGATTTTCTTAATTTTTCCGCGCCTACCGTCAATGGGTACGGGTACTGTGTTTTCGGCCGGGTGGTCGAGGGGATGGACGCCGTGGACGCGATCAAGTCGGTGGCCACCGGAGTTTTCCGCGGCTATGGCGACGTGCCGAAAGAAATGGTCGTCATCAGAAAGGCCGAACGGGTGGAATGAAATTGACGCACGCACTGGCAACTGCGGCCGCGGCGGTATGTACGCTCGGCGGATGTGCCGGGAGTAATTCCTCCGCTCCCGCGACAGTCGTCGTTGCCACCTACAACATTCGAAGCGCGTATGGACTGGATGAAAAATTCGATCCGGACCGTACCGCTGCCGCCATTTCCCGGCTTAATGCCGAAACGGTTGCGCTCAACGAAGTCGACTTCATGGCCGACCGCAGCGGCAATCTTGACATCGCCGGCATGTTGAGCGAACGCACCATGCTGAAAAATCACTTTTTCATTCCGGCCTTCAAGATCGACGGCGGCATGTACGGCAATGCGCTGCTTTCCAGCTATCCGATCGAGCCGGTCGAGGTATTTCCGATACCGGACAACGGCGACGAAACCAGAGCTGCCGGACTGGTGCGCATTGCGGCGCCGACGCCGTATTATGTGCTGGTGACCCACTATCCCTATGAGGAGCAGTTGGAGGCCGGGCGGGTTGAGGCGACCGGGATCATCGCGGAGAAACTGCGCGAACACAACGCATATCCGGCGATTGTCATGGGCGACCTCAACGTTGGACCGGACACCCCGCCGGTTCAGAAGTTCCGCGATCTCGGATTCCTTGTTTCCAACGATGCGGCTCCCGGCGAAATGACCTACCCGGCCGACAAGCCGGACTGCATGATCGACTATATCATCTTTTATCCGGCCGACGCGGTAAAAATCGTCGGTCACGGCGTCGCCTGCGAACCGGAAGCCAGCGACCACCGTCCGGTGTTCACGGCTTTCTCGTTCAGGTAGGGCGCGGTCTGGAGGCGGTCACGCGCAAGCTGATTCATGTGGATATGGATGCGTTTTTCGCCTCGGTCGAGATGCGCGACGACCCGCGGCTGCGCAACCGTCCGCTGATTGTCGGCGGCGACCCGGATTCGCGCGGCGTGGTCGCCACCGCCAGTTACGAGGCGCGGCGGTTCGGCGTTCATTCGGCGATGCCGGCAAGGTGTGCCAGGGAGTTGTGTCCGCACGGCGTCTTCATGCGGCCGAACATGGAAAAGTATAAGGCGGAGTCTGCCGCGATACTGGAGATATTCCGGAGGTACACCCCGATGGTGGAGCCGGTGTCGATTGACGAGGCTTATCTGGACGTGACGGTCAACAATCTCGGCCAGCCCAGCGCCACTCGAATCGCCGCCGACATCCGCCGGGCAATCCGGGAGGAGCGGGGACTGACCGCCTCCGCCGGAGTGAGTTTCAATAAGTTTCTGGCTAAAATGGCGTCGGAACAGCGCAAGCCGGACGGGTTGAGCGTTATCACACCGCAGGGGGCGCCGGACTTCCTCCTGGCGCTGCCGATCGAAAAATTTCACGGAATCGGGAAAGTCACCGCCGCCAAATTTCTTAAAATGGGGGTGCGCACCGGAAAAGAACTGCTGGCGCTGGATCGCGGAATCCTGACCGCCAACTTCGGCAAAGTCGGAGACTTTTACTATAACATCGTCCGCGGAATCGACGAGCGGCCGGTGGAGCCGGAGTGGGAACGCAAGTCGGTCGGGCGCGAAACCACTTTTGAAACCGACACCCGCGACACGGAGAAGCTCTCCGCCGTCATCGGCTCACTTTCCGGCATGGTCGCCGCCCGTCTGCGCCGCGCCGGACTATCCGGCCGCACCGTGACGCTTAAAGTCCGTTACTGCGATTTTCAGACGCTGACCCGCGCCGTCTCCTTCCCCGATCCCACCGCAGCGCCGGAAAAGATCGCCGCCGCCGCCGGGGAATTGCTGTCCGGGCTTGCCGCCGACTCGCGTCCGGTCCGTCTGATCGGCATAACTGTTTCCAACTTCAGAGGTCCCGACGAACCGTCCGGAAAGTCCGCCGAACCATTGTTCATCCAGCTGGAATTCGACTTCTCCGGTCAATATTGAACCGGAACGCCTGAAATTTCAAAAAAACGCGGCGCATGTCCGTTCAGGCGAACATGCGCCGCATATTTGTTCAGATGACCGCCGGCACCGCTATTTTGTCCGGCTTTCCGCCGTATCTTTGCGTTTCGCCGCCAGATAGCCGCGGCAGACCACCGCCAGCGCAAGCGCGAAGGTGATGACCAGCGCCCAAGTCCGCGCCGAATCCAGCTCCATGCCGAATCCCACCGCACCGCCGAGATCCTTGTCTTTCGTCCACAGAATATAGCTGGTGACGATGAACGTCATGAACATTCCAGGCAGCAGCGCCACGAAAAATGTCTTCTTCCGCGCCATCAGCCATACAGTGGCGGCCATCAGCGTGGAGGCGGCCAGCACCTGATTGCCCCAGGCAAAGTAGTTCCACAGACTCTGGAAGCTTTTGTCGTTCGGGTCGCTCGGATTGCTCCACCACAGCAGGACGCAGACGGTCGCGATCAGCGGCAGACAGAGCAGCACGCGGTTGATTATCCGCCCCTGTGAGATGTTGAAAACTTCGGCCAGACTCAGCCGCAGACTGCGCATCGCGGTGTCGCCGGAAGTAACCGCCAGCACAATTACGGCCACCACTGTGACCGCGCCCCAGCCGGAGCCGAGGAATCTGGTGGTGATGTCGATCAGGACGCTGTTCGGATTTACGGTCATCAGATTGGCGTCGAGATTGTAGACGACCAGTCCGGCGGCGGCCCAGACCATGGCGATCAGCCCTTCGACCACCATCATGCCGTAGAACGAGCTGCGCGCCTCGCGCTCGCGACCCATTGTACGGGCGATGATCGGCGACTGGGTGGCGTGAAATCCTGAAATGATTCCGCAGGCGATGGTGACGAACAGCAGCGGAATGATCGGATGGCCGTTGGCGGCGCTCCATTTATGGGTAAGAAATCCGGCTGATTCCGACAGCAGGTCGCGGGCGGCATTGATGTCCGCCGCGTGCACGATCGATCCGAAGATCGCCACCGTGCCCAGCAGCAGCATCAGCCCGAAGATCGGGTATATTTTGCCGATTATCTTGTCCACCGGGAACAGCGTGGCGGCAATGTAATAGATGAAGATCGCCGCCACCGCCCACCAGAAATAGCCGCCAAGCAGCCCCTTGAGCAGTGTCGCCGGAACATTGATGAACACCGCCACAACCAGCAGCAGCAGAAATGTCATGAACGCGGTGAAAATCCAGTAGTACACCCGGCCGAGGTTCATCCGGATTATCGCCGGAAGATTCGCGCCGCCGTGACGCAGCGAAATCATGCCGCCGAGGAAATCATGGGTGGCTCCCGCGATGATGTTGCCAAGCGGAATAATCAGGAACACCACGCTGCCGAACTTGATGCCCATGATGACGCCGATGACCGGCCCGACGCCGGCGATGTTCAGCAGTTGAATCAGCATGTTCTTCCAGTGCGGAAGCGTGACATAGTCCACGCCGTCGCACATGGTGACGGCCGGCGTTTTGCGGCGGTCCGGCCCCAGAATGCGTTCGATATACCGGCCGTAGGTGTAATAGCCGCCGATAAGCAATGCCAGACCGAGAATGAAACTTAACATTTTATCTGCCCTCTTTTTTCAATATTTCAGCGATGACCGGTTCCAGTGTTTCGGCCATGCGGTAGAAGCCCAGATCGTTCGGATGCCAGCAGTCCACCATGCCGTCGGCGTAATCGTCGCCCATCAGCAGACCGCCGTCGAAGAAATAGATGTGTTCGTCGCCGGCGGTGCGCCGTTTGTCATATTCGTCTTTCTGGAGATTCCAGCGGTTGACCACTGCGCCGCGGCGTTCGTCGGTAAGTTTGTTCTCCTGATACATCGCCTCTTCGGGGAAGCGAATGCGGGGAAGGATAAGAATCGGCATGTCCGGGTGATGTTTGCGGAGAATGTCGATGAACGGCGAGAGCGTCTCCGCCATTTTGCCGGCTTCGTTGGCCTCGTAATCAAGAATGAACAGCGCGGGATCGTCAATCTCGGAAAGCAGTTCGGCCATTTCCGGCTCGCCGCGGCCGTTGCCGGAGAAACCGTAGTTGAGAAATTCGCGGTTCAGCCGGCGGCTGAGAATGTTGGTGAACAGGTTGCCGGGACGCGACGCGCATCCGCCCTGCGTGATGCTGGTGCCGTAAATGACGATCGGCCGCTCACCGGCGAACGGCGCCGCCGGCTCCATTTTTGACCCGGCGACCAGACCGACTTCAACTTTTTCCACTCCGTCATAGAGCGGGAAGTTGATGATGAAGTCGTGCATCTTGCCGTCGCCTGAGCTGAAAAGCTCTTTGGTGAATTCGGCCGCGCCGATCGCGTGCGCCGAAGAATTGACGAAGCTGTATTTGCCGTTGTCACCGACATAGAGGTCGAATCCGCTTGACCCGGTCTGCGGCATGTGGGGCATCGGGCCGTAGTTGGAGAGCGTGGCGCGCAGCAGCACGCGCGGACTGTCGGTGCGGAAGCGGATCTGACCGCCGGCGGTGTGCTTGCCAAGCCACACCACCGAGGTGGGTATGTTCTGTTTCGGCACCCAGGGGAGGCGGTTGTACTGTTTTGACGGCTCAGTCCAGTAGAAGCCGGCCAGCTTGAACGGTGACTCCCCACCCGGAACCGACCATACAATATTATTTTCATCGGCAGTTTTACCGGCGAGGTACTGGTCCACTTCGAGAATTTTCGGCTCGGCGGCGAACAGACCGGACACCGCCGCGAGCGTGACTGCAACCCCTGAAAACAGTTTCAAAATAGTCCTCCTTTGTAGTTTTGATAGTTAAATATATGCGTGTAAATTGTTTTTTCAAGCATGCGGGTTATATTATTAAATAATAACAAAGAGGATATGAATCATGCTCGAAGAACTGAAACTCAATCGGCCGATCGTATTTTTTGACCTTGAAGCCACCGGAGTCAATCCGCAGCGCGACCGGATCGTTGAAATATCCACCGTCAAAATCATGCCGGACGGCACCGATAAGCGCGCCACCAGACGGCTCAATCCCACCATTCCAATTCCGCCGTCCGCCTCGGCCATCCACGGGATTTACGATGCCGACGTGGCGCACGAGCCGACGTTTTCCGACATCGCGGCAAATTTGTTCAAATACCTTGAAGACAGCGACCTCGGCGGTTACAACATTTCCGGTTTCGACATCCCGATGCTGACCGAGGAGTTCAGACGTGCCGGGATCGAGTTCAAAATGGCCGGCCGCCGGGTGGTCGACGCGTTCACCATCTTCGCAAAACTCTATCCGCGCAATCTGACCGCCGCTTATAAGTTTTTTTGCGGTAAGGATTTGGAAAATGCCCACGGCGCCGAGGCCGACACGCTGGCGACAATCGAAGTGTTCGCCGGCGAACTCGCCCGGCACGCCGAGATTCCGCGGGATATGGACGAGCTTCACAAGTTTTGCGACAATGCCGACCCGGACGCCATTGACTCCAACCGCCGCTTCAAGTTTGTCGACGGTGTGGCCACGGTCAATTTCGGCAAATATTCCGGCGTGGCATTGAAGAAAATCGCCGCGGAGGAACCCGGATTCCTGCGCTGGATCGTCCGGTCGGACTTCCCGGAAGACGTGAAAAAAATCGCCTCCGACGCTCTTGCCGGGAAATTCCCGATCCGCGAGGAGAAATGAACGTCTCCCCTGAAAAATTGATCTCGCTGCTTGAGGATGCCGACGACAACTCCGCGGTCAGTCTGTTTTCCGCTTTGCTGGCCATGCCGGAATCCGTGCTGCTGCCGCTGGTCGCCGCCGCCCAGGACTCGCCGGACGCGGCGCTGCGCAAACGGATCCACCAGCTTGGCGCCATACTTATACTCCGCGACCGCCGCCGTGGATTCGCCGCAAAAATGAACGCGCCGGATACCGACATCATCGACGGGTTGATCGATCTTCATCTGCAATGGTTCGATTCCGACAGCCGCCGGGTCATTGACGATCAGTACCGGCTTTTCATCGCCGACAGCGGCAAATTCGATCTGTCGCGTCCGCAGGGGGTGGTCGATTTCATGCGGTTTCGCGGTTTTGCCGCCACCGCTTTGGAGGACATCGCGTTCCCGGAGCACTTCTGTCTCGGCGCGGTGCTGGAAAGCGGCCGCGGTTGTGACGCTCTGCTTTGCGCGCTGGCAAAAACCGCCGCCGCGGCTCAACAGCTCAAACTGTCCACCGTACGCAACATGGGAACGTTCTCGCTGCGTTCCGCCGACAACACAATAATAACTCCGGCCGGCGGATGGAAAATTGAAACCTCGGGCGGCGAAAAGGCGCCGGAATATTCCGACGCCCAGCTTCTGCGCTACGCCGCCCAGTCGGTCTTCGCCTATGCGGTCGAGGCGGACAGCTTCCGTTACATCTATACGCTGGCCGCCGCTGTTTCAGGAAAAGACTCCGTTGACTTTCTGCCCTATCCGTTCGCTGGAAACTGAAACAGCTCCATGCCCAGCCCCATCAGCACCATGCCGCCCAGCAGTCCGGCCAGCACAATATGGTGTTTGCCGTAGGTTTCGGCCATTGGCAGAAGTTCGTCGAAAGTGATGTAGAGCATCACTCCGGCCACCAGCGCGAAGAGCACCGCCAGCACCGCCGGCGAGAGGAACGGCAGCAGAATCAGAAATCCGATCAGCGCGCCGGCCGGTTCCGCCAGCCCGGACAGCAGCGACACCGCCAGCGCTTTGCGTCGGCTGTTGGTGGCGTAGAATATCGGCACCGCCACCGCGATGCCTTCCGGTATGTTGTGCAGGGCGATCGCAATGGTCAGCGGCCACGCCACCTCCGGTCCGGAGAGTCCGCCGGCGAAGGTGGCCAGTCCTTCAGGAAAATTATGTATGCCGATCGCCAGAGCGAAGAGCAGACCGGAACGGCCGAGCCGCCGACGTTCGTCGTCGTCGGCGGTTCCGGCGCGGTTGAACTCCTCGTCGCTGCGGACGTGGTGGGGGTTTTCCACTTCCGGCACCATGCGGTCGATCAGCGCGGTTATCGCCATCCCGGCCGCCAGCGCCAAAATCGCCGCCGTGCCGCCGTGAGCCACGCCGTGGCTTCCGGTGAGCATCCGTTTCGCTTCGGGAAAAAGCTCGGCCAGCGAGATGAAAACCATCACGCCGCCGGAAAAGCCCAGCGAGGCGGACAGAAACGTTCCCTCCGAACGCGACCCCGGACGGCTGAAAAATGCGAACAGGCCGCCAACTCCGGTAGCCAGACCGGCGATCGCGGTAAGGCCGAGCACTGTCAGAAACTGTTGAAAACTCACTTCCATCGCCGCGCCGTTCGTTCTGTTACCGGTTACTTGCCGACGGCGCGCGAGGCGACCACATCCACTCCGGACTTTCTGAAGTCGCGGATGAGCACGTCGCCGGCGGCCACCGGACAATGAATTTCCACTTTGCGAAGTTCGGCCAGCAGCGGCGCAATCAGTTTCATCGTGATCGCCTCCGAGGTGCGCACCGGCAGAAAAGGCACCGCCGGAGAGTCGCAGCGGACCACGCCGGTCACCATCCGCTTGGGATCGGTCAGCTCATTGACCGCGTAGGCCTTGCCGCGCGGACAGCGGTTGCCCTCAACCTCGATATTTCCGCCTTCGACCGCTTCGGCCGTCAGATGACAGCCGACCGGACAGGCAATACAGATAAGTTTTCTTTTCATTTGTCACCTCCGGTCAACAAAGAAAACCGCAGTTCGCCGCCGGATTGCGTCAGTTTTCCGTCAATATTGACGCTGATCATTTCAGGCGGCGCGACATTCCTCAATTTCTTGCGCATTATCTCCACACCGTTCAGCTCGGCCAGCAGCACCGCGTTGTCATCCACCACCATGCTCCGCATGAAGAACTGGATGTCTTCGCCCGGAATGTAGCGGTTCGGCGTTACATAGCGCAGATTGGCGCCGGTGGTCACCGCGTCTTCGCGTCCCGGACGCCGGCCGGCCAGATAGTCGCAGATGCGCATGCCGGCCAGAGCGGCTTCGTCGCTGGCAAAGTCGGCCAGATCGTGAACGTGCAGTACGTTGCCGCCGGCGAAAACCCCGTCCACGCCGGTCATCCGCCAGGCGTCGGTCAACGGGCCGCCGGTGGTGGCGTTGATCGCCACTCCGCATTTTTTTGAAAGCTCGTTTTCCGGGATCAGACCGACCGACAGCAGAACGGTGTCGCATTCGATCGTAAACGCCGCCGTTTCGTCCGGCACCCCGTTCACCAGCGGCGAAATTTCCACCGACTCCACCCGGTCGGCGCCGTTGATCCGGCTTACCGTGTGGCTGAGATAGAGCGGAATGTCGAAATCATTGAGGCACTGGACGATGTTGCGGTTGAGTCCGGACGGAAACGGCCGGATCTCCACCACCGCCTTCACCGGAATGCCGCTCCACGACAACCGGCGCGCCATGATCAGCCCGATGTCGCCCGATCCGACGATCACCGCCGACTTGCCCGGCAGCAGACCCGACATGTTGATCAGCCGTTGCGCCAGTCCGGCGGTGTAAACTCCCGCCGGGCGGGTCCCCGGAATGCCGATGTTGCCGCGATTGCGTTCGCGACAGCCCATGGCCAGCATCACCGATCGCGCGTAAATCTGAAAAACGCCTTCGGACGGCGACAGCGCAATCAAAAGTTTCCGGCCGTCCGGCTGGGGTTTGAGATCGATCACCGTGGTCGAAAGTTGAAAGTCAGCTCCGGATTCGCGCGCCTCGCTTTCCAGTTTTCCGGCGTATTCCGGCCCGGTCAGCTCCTGTTTGAAGTGGTGCAGGCCGAATCCGTTGTGAATGCACTGGAGCAGCACGCCGCCGGAAAAGTCCTCGCGGTCGATCACCAGCGTCCGGTATCCGGCTGCGGAGGTGACTTTAGCGGTCGCCAGTCCGGCGGCGCCGGCGCCGATCACCGCCACATCATATTCGAGCGTCTTCATTTCAGCCTCCCTGCGATGATCCGGCTGTCGCCGCCGCGTTTGGTTATATCTTCCGGACGCATGCCGGTTTCGCGGCAAAGTATCTTGATGATGCGTTCGGTGCAGAACCCGCCCTGACAGCGCCCCATGCCGCTTCGCGTGTAGAATTTTATGCCGTCGATGGTGGTGTGTCCCTGACGGATTGCTTCGACGATCTCTGCCTCCGAGACCTGTTCGCAGCGGCAGACCACCCGGCCGTAAGCCGGATCTTTTTTACAGAGCGCGTCCAGTTCCTCCGGCGTGCGGCGGCGAATTTCATCCACCGGCGGCACATAGGGTTCCGGCTCCGCTTTCTCCACCAGTTCAAGCCCGCAGTTCTTGAGCAGGTCTTTGACGTATTCGCCGATGGCGGGGCTGGCGGTCAGTCCGGGGGACTGGATGCCGGCCACCTGAATCAGGTTGGGCGCGGCGGCGGAAGGTTCGATCATAAAGTCGTCTCCCGGCAGCGTCGGGCGCATTCCGGCGAACGAAGTGATTACGTCGCCGGCGGAAATTCCGTCGACCATGTGCTTGACTTGAGCTAAAATGCGCTGGAGGTTGCCGCTGGAGGTGGTGACGGCGCTTTTGTCGTCGGTCGCCTCGGCGGTCGGTCCGATCATCACCGTGCCTTCGACGGTCGGAATCACCAGAATTCCCTTGCTCACCTTGGTCGGCACCGGGAAAACCACCCGGGTGACGGCGGCCTTGGTGTGGCGGTCCAGCAGATATTCCTCGCCCTTGCGCGGGGTGATGCGGAACTGTTCGGCATTGAATATGCGCGACACGTCGTCGGCGTAAAGTCCGGCGGCGTTGACCGCGTAGCGCGCCGCGATCCGGCGGCCGTCGGCGGATTCCAGTTCCCACCGCCCGTCCCGGTTCACCGCTTTCGACAGCTTGAAGCCGGTGAGCAGCTCAACTCCGCCGCGTTTTGCCCCCTCGACCAGCGCGAAGACATAGCGGTATGGCTCGATCGTTCCGCCGTTCGGCGCAAAAAAGCCGCCGGCCACATCCTGTGAAAGTTTCGGTTCCAGCTGAAGCACCCGGTCGCGGCCGCAGAGTTCGAGATTGCGCACCCCGTTCGCTTTGCCCTGACGGTAAAGCATCCGCACCGTCTCCATCTCCTCTTCGCTGTATCCCACCACCAGAATGCCGTTGCGTCTGAACGGAAAGCCGAGCTGGTACTGGAGGCTTTCAAACATCAGATTGCCGCGTACTTCGAGTTTCGCCTTAAGCGTTTTCGCCGCGCTGTGGTGGAAACCGCCGTGAACGATGCCGCTGTTGGCCTTGGAGACGCCGAATCCGACGTCCGCCTCTTTTTCCAGCAGCGCCACCTTCAGCTTGTATTTCGACAATTGCCACGCGACGGACGCGCCGGAAACTCCGGCGCCGACGATGGCCACGTCATAACAATTCATAATTATGGCTCCGTATTTTGTTAACCTGATAATATAGCACAATTAACGGAAAATAAAAAGCCCGATCCGCCGGATACGGCGCATCGTCCCCATCCAAACACAGTCATGACGCAAGCAAAACATCAGAATCCGAATTCCGGTTGAACTATGCCGAAATCGTCGCCTTCTTTTCCATCTCCGTCATCTTTCCCGCCGTCATCCGCGTCGGCGGTGGAGGCAACATCGGTTCCGCCGGCCTTCGGTTCACCCCCGACGGCGCCGGACGCCGCTTCAGGTTTTGCCGCCGCCGCTTTTTTTCTGCGCGCAGTTTTCTTCCGTTCCGGCTTGATTTTTTTATTTTGCGGTTCGTCCGCGACTTCGTCCGGCGCCACTTCGATCAGCTCCGGCTCCTTCGCGTCAGCCTTGAGCGCGGCGGTCGCGGGGTCCGCTTCGCCGCTTTCAGAAACGGTCTTCGCCGGTGTCGCGACCGTGGCGTTTGACGCAGTTTCCGCCGGTTCCCGGGCAGCTTCCGCCTTATGAACTTCAGCGGCTTCCGTATTTTCCGGCTCTTCGTCATCCTCGGACGGAGCGGTTTGCTGGATTGTGCGCGCCGCCGCCAGCTCCTCATCGGTCAAATAGCGCGAAAATGTGATCTTCTGCACATCGGGGGCGACCAGGATTCCGCGCGCCCGCGGCGAACGCACCGGCAGATCCAGCAGATTCAACTCCAGCGGCGGCTTTTTCCCGCCGAGCTTCAGCGCATACACCGCGTTCGGACACGGCGTGAGCAGTTCCAGACGGCAGGACGGCGGGCAGAGCTGATATTCGCGGTCGGTTATGAATTTTGCGATACTGCTGCGCTTGCCGTAGAATTTTCCGTTTTTCCGGTCGCTGTAAATCACGCCGAACTCGGTTGCCGCGTCCTGTTTGCGGAATTCGTACAGGCGGTCGACGAACATTTTGTCGGGAATATTGATGATCCGGTAACGCCCGGAGCGCTCCACGCAGAGCAGCTGGTCGAACTCGCTTGTCATCACATAGTCGTCGCTTTTGACCGCGGTGCCGACATAGCAGTTCTTCCGGTCCCAGCCCACCCGGATGTTGGAGAGCGCCGCCGCTTTGCGGTCGATTTTCTCCAGTGTTTCAATCTCGGTGCGGCGTGGAAACTGCGGGCCGTATTTTTCGATCAGGCCGCGGAGATAGTCGATCGCGTATTTTTTCAGATGTTTGAGGTGGCGTTCGACTTCCGCTATTTTCTTCTCGATTGCCCGCAGTTCGGTCTGGTTTTTCGCAATGTCGAACCGGCTGATGCGGCGCACTGGCAGTGCCAGAAGTTTATCCACGTCCTCATCGGTGATGTCGCGTTTCAGCAGGTTGCGGAACGGCGCAAGCCCGGAATGGACTTCGCGGTATTCGGTGACTTCGTCGCCGCATTCTTCGATCCGCTTGTATATCCGGTTCTCAAAAAATATCTGCGCCAGCGTCTTGGCGTGAAACAGCTCGTTCTGCCGTTCAAGCTCAATCTCAAGTTCGCGGCGCAGGTATTCGAGCAGTCTGGCGGTGTTGCGCTGAATCACCTCGGTGACGCTCATCACGCACGGGCGCTTGTCCTTTATCACTGTAAGGTTTGGAGAGATCGACACCGCGCAGTCGGTGTACATATAAAGGGCGTTCATCGCTTTTTCCGGGTCGTAGCCGCGGGTCGGCACGACCTCGATCTCAACCTCTTTACTGGTGTAGTCGTTGACGGCGGAGATTTTGATCCGCCCTTTTTCCGCCTCGCGTTCGATGCTGGCGATCAGGCTTTCGGTGGTGGTGGCGGCCGGTATTTCGCGGATATAGAGTTTGCGGTCGCGGATTTCCATTCTGGCGCGCAGAACGATTTTTCCGTTGCCGTCGGCATATTCGCTGACGTCCATGATGCCGCCCTGCAGAAAGTCGGGATAAAGCGTGAACTCGCGCTCTTCAAGCACCGCGATCTGCGCCTCGAGCAGCTCTGAAAAGTTGTGCGGCATGATCCGCGTGGCCATGCCGACCGCGATGCCTTCCGAACCGAGCATCAGCAGCGCCGGAATTTTAACCGGCAGCGTCACCGGCTCCAGATTGCGTCCGTCGTAGGTGTCAACCATTTCGGTGATGTCGTCATTGAACAGCACTTCGCGGCCGAGCTGGGAGAGTCCGCACTCGATATAGCGGACGGCCGCCGCCCCGCTGCCGGTGAAGATGTTGCCGAAGTTACCCTGTTTTTTGATGAAATATTCTTTATTGGCCAGCACCACCAGAGCGCCGCCGATCGAAGCGTCGCCGTGCGGATGGTATTTGCCCATGACTTCGCCGACCACGAAGGCGGCCTTATGGGTGCGGCCGTCATCGATTTTGTGCATGGCCCATAGAATGCGGCGCTGAACCGGTTTCAGCCCGTCGTCCACATTGGGAATGGCGCGGTCCTTGATGGCGTAGGCGGCGTATTCCAGATAGTTGCGGTCAAACATCCGCTGAAAGTAGGTGTTGGTGCCGGCCTTGCGGGCGGCCTCGCGTTCGCCGGCTCCGACGGGTTCTTCGGGCAACCCCGCTTCCGGCGCCCCGGATTCCGTTGATCCTGACTCATGATCCGGCATGGCCGCGCCGTCCTCGATTATTTTTTCCGTATCGTCACTCATAGACCGGAACCTCGATGTTCTTCATGATATATTCCTTGCGGGCCGGAGTGTTGGCGCCCATGTAGAACGACAGGATTTCCGGAATATTGCGCATGTTGTCCAGCGTCACCGGCAGCAGTTTGATGTTTTCGCCGATGAATTCGCCGAAATCGTCCGGAGAAATCTCTCCCAGCCCCTTGAACCGGGTGATCTCCGACTTTTTGCCGAGCTTGGCCACTGCCGTGTCTCGCTCCGAGTCGCTGTAGCAGTAGAGCGGCGCCGCGTCGCGCAGACGCACTCTGAACAGCGGCGTCTCCAGCACGAAAAGATGGCCTGAAAGCACCAGATGTTCAAAATAAGTAAGAAAATAAGTTATGAGCAGATTGCGGATGTGCATGCCGTCCACATCGGCGTCGGTGGCGATGATGACTTTGTCGTACCGCAGGTTGTCTATCTCGTTTTCAATGCCGAGCGCCTGCATGATGAACAGGAGTTCGTCATTGGTATAAAGTTTGTCGCGGCTGAGTCCGTAGCAGTTCAGCGGTTTTCCCTTCAAAGCGAAGATGGCCTGGGTGTTGACGTCGCGGCATTTTTCCAGACTGCCGGCGGCGGAGTCGCCCTCGGTCAGGAAAATCATGGTGGAGGGGGCCGGAACGCCTTTTTTGCCTTTGTCGCCGCGGTGTATTTTGCAGTCTTTGAGTTTCGGTATGCGCAGCGAGGTCTTCTTGATCGCCTCGCGCGATTTTTTCTTCACATCCTGAATCTGGCGGTGCAGCTGTTCGTTGCGGCTCACCTTGTCCACCAGAATATCGGCGATCTCGCGGTTCTTGTGCAGGAAGTCCTCGACCACGCGGGCGACTTCGGACACCACCGGACCTTTGACCTCCGGGTTGGTGAGCTTGTTTTTGGTCTGCGACTCGAACTGCGGCTCCATAACCTTGATCGCCACCGCGCCGGCCATTCCGTCGCGCACATCGTCGGCCTTGAACGTTTTGCCGGTATAGGCGTTGACCGCCTTGAGCACCCCCTCTTTGAACGCCGACAGATGGGGACCGCCGTCGCTGGTGAACTGACCGTTGACAAACGAGAAGCAGTTTTCACCGTAATTGTTGCTGTGGGTCAGCGCAAACTCCACGGACTGACTTTTGAAGTAGATCACGTCATACAGCCGGTCGTCCTGGCATTCGCACTCCAGAAAATCCTTGAGGCCGTTCTGCGAATAGAAGCGCTGACCGTTGCAGTAGATGGACAACCCCGAATTCAAATAGGCGTACATCCACATCCGCCGCTCCACGTATTCATCATGGAAGGCGTAGCCGGGAAACATCTTTTCATCCGGAGTGAAGCAGACAAAAGTGCCGTCTTTTTCATCGGTGTCGCCTTCGAAATCGTTCACCAGCTCGCCGCGGACGAAGTCGGCCTGCCGGAATTTTCCGCCGCGCGTCGACCGCGCCGTGAATTTTTCCGACAGCGCGTTGACCGCCTTGGTGCCGACGCCGTTCAGCCCCACCGAAAACTGAAACACACTGTCGTTGTATTTTCCGCCGGTGTTCATCATCGACACGCATTCCACCAGTTTTCCCAGCGGTATGCCGCGGCCGCAGTCGCGCACCGACACCGCGCCGTCGGCGATATTCACATCGATCCGGCGGCCGACGCCCATGATGAATTCGTCCACGCTGTTGTCGACGACCTCTTTGAGCATAATGTAGATGCCGTCGTTGGGGTTGCTCCCGTCGCCCAGTCTTCCGATATACATTCCCGGCCGCTGCCGGATATGTTCCAGCGACTTCAATGTCAATATCGCGTTTTCGTCGTATTCGGTTCTGAGCGCTTCAGCCATTTCCCCATCCTTATTTATAAGTTGAATATATCCCCGGAACGAACTTTTTTCAAGTAAAACGGAATGGCAAAGTTTGACATTTTCCCAATGTCGCGCTACATTAGCCGCTAAACACAGCATTGCTCCTGCCCATAAAAACAAGGTGTTATTTATGAACGAAATCTGCAATTTCAGTTTGTGCGGCAGTCTGGCGGAGGGAAACATCATCTGCCACGCCGCCGCTTCCACCGGAGACGAGGTGATCGAAAGACTGGCCGAGCGGCTGGCCTACACCACTGCCGGACTTGACCGCGACGTGATTCTCAACGCCGTCCGGGAGCGCGAACAGCTTATGCCCACGGTGATCGCTCCCGGTCTGGCGGTTCCGCACGCCAGAATGACGGGTGTGGACTCGCTGCTGATCGCCGTTGCAACCAGCGACCGCGGGGTGGATTTTTCCGCGCCGGACGGCGGCAAAGTGCGCGTCACGGTGTTGATCCTCACCCCGGCCGACGATCCCGGACTGCACCTTCAGGTGCTCTCCGCACTGGCGAAAACCTTCGCCGCGCCCGATGCCGTGGACAAGGCCGCCGCGCTGGAAAGTCCCGGCGCCGTCCGTGAATTTTTTGCCGACGCGGCCATGGAAATCCCGCCTTATCTGCGCGTCTGCGACCTGATGGACAATAATCCGCTGACGCTGACCGAGTCGGACACACTCCACACCGCCATCGCCGCCATCGCCGCCCGCGGCGCCGACGAGATTCCGGTTCTGGATGACGAGGGCGACCTGCGCGGCGTGGTCGCCGCCGCCGACATCCTCCGCTTCAGTCTGCCGGAACACATTCTCTGGATGAACGATCTTACGCCTATTCTGCGCTTCCAGCCGTTCGCGGAGATGCTGAAAAATTCACAGGATACCAAACTGGCCGATTTCATGCGCGAAACCATGGAGAAAATCGAGGAGGACGCGCCGGCGATCCAGCTGGTAAAGCAGTTCATCACCGCGAAAGTCCGTCAGGTGATCGTTACCCGGAACGGCCGGTTTTCCGGCGTGGTCCGGCTTGAAAACGTGGTGCGCGATCTCTTCTGGGCCTGATCGCGGCAGATGCGTTGAATGTAATGTTTCAATTTTTATAAAATTTGTACAGGGGGTTTTCAAATGAGCGAAGAAGAAGGCGCCGGCGACAATCTCACCGTAAAAAGCATGGCGATCCGCTTTGCAATCATGCTGGTTGCCAGCATCGGCGTGGGAATGACCGGTCATTATTCCGGAGCGCTGGACTTCAAACAGGCCACCAGCTGCGGCGTTTTTCTGGCCATCATCATGGGGACGCTGTTTTTTTGGAACTTCCGTCTGGCGATCGCGTTTCTCGGATTGTCGGTGCTGATTTTCACCAATTCGCTGAACATTGCGCGTTTTGTCACGTCGTCCTCATTGGAGGTGATTCTGTTTCTGGTCGGCATGATGATTATTGTCGGCGCGCTGCGCGACCTCGGATTTTTCACCTGGGTGGTGCAGTTGATCGTGTCAATGCCGAATATTTCCGGACGCAAGTTCATCGCCTGCACCGCCGCGGCCTCGGCGCTGCTGGCCTGCGCGGTGGACGAAGTGACCAGTATAATTTTTATTTCCACGCTGATCTTTCAGGTCTGCGACCGGCTCAAGCTCAATCCGCTGCCCTATGTGATGATCTGCGTACTTTCCACCAACGTGGGGTCGGCGGGAACCATGATGGGCAATCCGGTCGGCATCTTCATCGGCACCAAGGCCGGACTGACCTTCGGGGACTTCATGACCTGGGTGTTTCCGCTGATGATCGTTGCGCTTGCCGCCACCATCGCCTTCACCATGTTTCATTTCCGCCGCGACCTTCATTTGTTCGACCGCCATCTGCAGGAGCGGCTGGCCAAGAATCTGTCGCTGGCTCCGGTGGTGGAAGTCCCCTATCTTCAGGGCGTGATTCTGCTGGTGGCCACCATTGGCGTGATCGCCAGCCATCACCAGCTTGAGCGGCTGTTCGGGCTGGAGAAAAACAGCATTCTGTTGATCGCTCCGCTGATCTGTTCCGGTCTGGTGATGATAATCCGCCACAACCGGGCGCGCCACTATGTGGAAAAAGAGGTGGACTGGTGGACTCTGCTGTTCTTTATGCTGCTGTTTGCGGTGGCCGGAACGGTACAGTTTACCGGAGTGGACAAGGTGATGGCCGACTTCTTCACCGGAGTGGCCGGAACCGGTCATGCCACGCTGGTGCCGTTTATTCTGAGCGTGTCGGCGATCGGATCGGCGTTTGTCGACAACGTTATTTTTGTTGCCGCGTTCAGTCCGGTGATCGAGCAGCTGTCGCAGACGTTGAAGGACATTCCGTTGTGGTGGGCGTTGCTGTTCGGCGCCTGTTTCGGCGGCAACATCACCATGATCGGCAGTACTGCCAACATTGTGGCGCTGGGCATGCTGGAGCGGAAAAGCCATATTCACGTCAATTTCTTCCAGTGGCTGAAGGTGGGGTTCCTTTCGGCGCTGCTGGCGACGGCGATCGCCTGGGGCGGATTGATGCTGCTTACTCCGCTGATGCCGGACCGCTACACGCCGCTGTCTCCCGCCGCACTTGACGCCGGATCGACGCTGAAATTCAATAATAAAAAGATCACCGCGACCGGCCGCGCCGATAACGGCAGACTGCGGTTGGAAAGCGAACATCAGGCGTTTGACCTTGTGATCGACGCCGGCACTCTGACGGTTCCGCCGGGCGTGCGCGCTTTCCGCGGCGTGATGAACGGCGATCCGGACTCCGGCTACCGGCTGACGGTGGACAGCATAATGACCCGCGAAGAGGCGAAAGCGAACTGACCGAGTGTACAAAAAATTGGAAATCGATCCGATCGGCGTGGTTCGCACCCGTGAACGCTACCGCTATGAAGCGCCGCGGCAGGGGGTGTTTGCCAGCAACACCGGGACAATCGAACTTTTTCCGGCGGACGGAATGACGGACGCGCTTTGCGATCTTGCCGGTTTTGAGCGGATATGGGTTGTCTTCAAATTCCATCTTAATCAGACTTGGAAGCCGAAAGTGTCTCCGCCGGTCATTTCACCGGCCGGGAGGCGGGTAGGGGTGTTTGCCAGCCGTTCGCCGCACCGTCCGAACCCGATTGGGCTGTCCTGCGTGGAGTTGACCGGAATCGAAGGGCTTGTGCTGCATATCGCCAGCTTCGACATGCTGGACAATACGCCGGTCTTTGACATCAAGCCGTATATTCCGCTGGCCGACGCTTTTCCGGACGCCCGCGCCGGATGGGTGGATGAAACGCGGAAAAACCGGTTTGAAGTTGAATTCACACCGCTTTTTATGGAGCAGAATCAGTTTATCGGCACAATCGATCTGGCGAATTTCTGCGCGGTGCAGCTGGCGGTTGAGCCGCTGGACCACCACCGTAAACGGCTGACGGAGCTGGGGGAGGGACACTGGGAGATTGCCTGCCGCACCTGGCGGATCGAATTTTCCGTTGAGCCGGAGCGGAAGATAGCCGTGCATTCGATCCGTTCCGGCTATTCGCCGTCCGAGCTGTCCGATCCACGCGACCCTTATGACGACAAGGAGCTTCACCGGCTGTTCGCCGCCCGTTATCATTAGCGCCAGGTTCTCCGACGGGTTGACAACTGCAAGGATTCCGGTACATCCGAAGCATTGGTCAACCAACAAGGAGAACTTTTTATGTCTTCCGGTATTTTTCTGGCCGCGCATTGCGGCGACACATTGGACATCCCGTTGTCGATTCGTGCGGGCGGCAGGGCGGTCGGGCTTGAACACTATGAAGTGCAGCTTGCCGTAGGAAAAAATGTTTATTCCGGCGAACTTTCCACCGACGGCCGGCAGCGGCTGATCCGGCTTGACCGTAACGCCACCTCCGCCGCCGGCGTCGGTTCCCATGCCGTGCTGCTGACGGTTTCCGGTCCGGAATATCATCAGACGGTCGCCGGATTTTTGAATGTTTCGGCGCCGGAAGACGATGTGGCGCCGTCGTTTCCGGTCGCCAGAATTGAGATTGAAAATCCGATTAATGAGATTGCAATTCAAACTGCGGCGCTGGTGAACATCAACCAGTTTCCGCAGGAATGCCGGGACCGCCTCGATCAGGTGGAATCCGCCGCCGCCGCGTCGCAGACCGCCGCCGGAATTTCCGCCGGTCGCGCCGCCGCGTCGGAAACCAGCGCCGCCGCCAGCGCGGTCGCGGCCGCCGCGTCGGAAGTCAACGCCGCCGCCAGCGCCGACAACGCCCAGAACGCCAGACTTCTGCGCTACGAGCCGGAAGTCGCCAACCTCAAATATTCCGCCGCCCTCGGTTATTACGCGGAGTTGACCAGCGTCAACGACACGGTCAAGGCGGTCTACAATGTGGCCGACTGCTCGGCGGTGGCGCTTCACCTCAAAAGCGCCAACGCCGCGGTCACCGGAAATGTTTCGCTGGAAGTCGGCGGACACACTTTCGCGGCGGCGGTCGGCGCGTCCGGCGCGTGGATCGAACTCGCACTCGACGGCGGATTTTCAGGACTGCTCACGGTCAAACTTCTGTCGGGGTTGACCGACTCCGGCAATCCGGTCGCGGTGATCGTGGACGGGGTCCGGGTGTCGTGCGATTACCGCGCCGCCGCGTATGGCCGCCAGTCGCGTCAGGTCGCGGCAAAACCCCTGCTCTACTCCGACGCGCTCGGATATTATCTTGCACTTGACGCGTCGTACGGCATCAATCTGGTCTACCCGGTCAACGGGATCACGGCGGTCGCACTCAAACTCAAGAGCGCCAACAGCGCCGTCACCGGCAACGCGGCGCTGACCGTTACCGTCGGCACGACCGCCAAAACGGCGGTTGTCGCGGTCGGCGCGTCCGACGCGTGGACCTTGATAACACTTGACGCTCCATCGTCCGGCGCGGTCGCGATTGTGCGCGACACCGCCAGCGCCGACGACACGCTCAAAGATTCCGGCACCGTCGTCGCCGCCATTGCCGCCGACATCAACTACTACTATCAGGAGGTTTAATCATGCGGTTTCTGAAAAAAATCGGGGAAAATGTTGTTGAATATTCCGGTCCGGCGCTCGGCGCTCCGCACTGGTACACCGGACTTGGCTGGACGGCCTATGACGGCGCTCTTCCGCTGTCGCGGCTGGACATCGCGGACGGCGCGGTCGTGGAACTCCCGGAGCCGCCGCCCGCGCCGGTGCTGGTCTCAAAGCTGGCGCTCAAGCGCAAACTTGAGGAGCTTGATCTGTGGGCGGCCTTCAAGACCGCGCTGGAAAACGGCGGGTACTGGGAGGACTTCACGCTGGCGAACCGGCTTTCGACCGGCGACGCGGACTTTCAGTCGGCGTTGACCGCGCTGTCGTCGCTGTCGGCGGAACTGGACGTTGACGCGCTGTTGGCCGCCTGTCCGTGGGAGGGCTGATCCATGCTCAAAGACAGATTTACCGAAGCGTGCCGGTCGCTTGACTGCGCCTGCGCCATCGACTTCAAGGACGGCGGCCGTCTGCTGTCGCCGCTGCGCAGCGGCGGAGCGCAGATCGCTCGGCCGTGGAACTATGCTGTGGACGGACTGCAATATTTTTTTGACTTTGGACAAGCTGTCGCAGCAGCCAGTCAGGGCGATCTTTCGTATGAGATCAAATTGAATCGACAGAACAAGGCGATCACAGAGGAACGCATTTTAGCGTGTGATGCAAATCTTGGGTTGAGCGTTGCGTCTGCCAACCGCGATCCTGACGCGATTGTGATATATGTTGCGGCTTTGGCGGGTACGTCTGACGACGGGTCGTGGACTTATGTTGACACTGCAAAGGCGTATACTTATATCGGCGCGGCAAGCAATCATCTCATAATAAAAGAAACAGCCTTCCACAGCAATCAAGATGAAACAATAAAAGTTGAACGCATCGCCGGCAATGTAAACATATACCTCAACGACATGCTGGTGGGAACGTTTTCCGGCGCGGCAAGAGTGATGTCAAACACGTCATACACGTCTGCGTTTAACGGGTTTATCAAGTCGATAACCCTTTCAGGCGCAAACGGAGTAACTTATCATTACGGCAACTGGGAATCCCAACACGGATTACTTACGCCGGTCAACGCAAAATGCGAAGACGGCAAACTCGTTGCGGTTAACACAACCCAGTCCAGTTATGTCAACACACAAATCGACCTGCGCGGACGCAACACCGACTTTACGATCGTGTGGAGGGGGACGGCGGCAGCCGGCTATTTTTATTTGCAGGGCAACGGCACGGCGACAACCAGCGTCCGACTTGGCGTTTCAGGCGGTCAAGCGGTGCTGACCTTTGGCGACGGCACAAACAGTGTTTCCGCGATTGCGGCAAATTCGACGGCGGCAACGCAGATTGCGTGTTCGTTTGACTTTACGTCTAAAACGGTAAAGTGCTATGCTGACGGCGTGTTGACCTCAACCGCCAGTTTCAGCGCGATTTCGGCAATCTACTCCGGCATGTCCACAAAACAGCTTGCGGTCTACGCCGGATGCACCGGATTCGCGTTCATCGACCGGGCGCTCACCGCCGAGGAGGTCGCCGCGCTATGAGTGGAGAAACCATTGTTTCGCTGATCTTCGGCGTACTGACACTTTGTGCAACCACGGTCGGATGCACATGGACGCTCTGCGACCGGCTGGGAAAGCTGGTTACGCAAAGCCAGTGCGCTGAACGCCGGACGGCCTGCCTTGAAGCGGTAGCGGCAAAGCGCCGGTCATCCGCCCGCGTCAGAGCCGGAAAAACCAAAAGCGCGGCCGCGGATTAAGCAGTTTAAAACAACCTGAATCCGTGAAAGAAACACCGTGTTTCTCTCATTATTGTTATTATGCTATAAATTTATAGCAACTTTATTTGATTTTCAAGTCTTTTGATAACAAAATCGATGATAAGTTCACTTTTTCATA
>JAQUTL010000032.1 GCA_028709805.1 Victivallaceae bacterium | reverse complement strand
CGGCAGCCTGACGGTTGACAAGGGTACGCTCACGCTTGAAAACGTTGACGGTGTTCTCTCCGTTGACTACAAGAAGGGTATAATTGCCTAAGCAATCGCTTGACTGAATAAGTCAAAGCCCCGCCCGATTCCGGGCGGGGCTTTTTTTGTCTGGAGTAGAAGCCGCCGGCCAAACTCTTAATGTCATCACAATTTACCGCGATGATTTGTAGCGATTAACCTGAATATTGCACGATCTTCGTGGTGGCCGGGTATCTTGCGACTGCCTGTGTGACGGATAAAAATCAGGGCAATATCGTTGCGTCCATCTCTTCGTCGGGAGTCGGTCTGGAATATCAGATATTGTTTCTGCGGCGGTTGCGCAGCCGGAACGCTAAATCACTGGCCGCCTTACGGATGCCGATGCTGGAAATGCTCCCGGTTTGTGGGGGGCTGTTGTGTGCAATCTCGGCAATGGTGCTATAATAACCAATCCTGAGATGGAAAAATATGCAAAGAGAATATTTTCAGCCGGGAGCTTTGGGAATAATAATCCAATATTTTTTGTCTATGCGCCTGACCAAGCGACTGGCTTGTGCGTTTCCCACCGGTCATTTACATTCGATGGCGTGAATCATTGCCTTCATCCCGCATCCGGCCGCAAGTTTTATCTTTCGTTCAGCAAGCCCTGATTAAGGAAACTCTCGGCCGGAGTGTTCGCGGAGTCGTCGAGGCGGTGAGCGAGAATCCGTATCTGCACCGGTAGCATGTCCGGCCGATCGTCCGGGAAAAGCGGGACACAAAACCGGGTTCGTGGCGAAGTTCACCGCGAGCATGGTTGACGGCCATGCCCGTTGGGTGCTTTACCGACGATCTGCAAACTGCATATGGAACGGACCGGTCGCTATCCAGAAACGGTGTTGGCGAATTCCAGCTTGGATTTTTATCTTGGGCATGCCGGGAATCACGCAGAAATATAGGACGGCCGCATGGAGTTGTCCGGTTCAGCAAAACCTGTTGATATGTCACATGTTTGCCTAAGGATCGAAAAAGCGGCGCAGCCCTTCTCCGGAGAAATTAAAGGCGCAAATTGAGATAAACAACGCTGCTCCCGGAATCAGCGTGAGATGCCAGTACTCAAAAGGATTTTCATAGGCTTGGCGGAGCAGATTGCCCCAGCTGGCAGTGGGCGGCTGTACGCCGAATCCGAGGAAACTGAGCGAACTCTCCGCGATGATCGCTCCGGCGACGCTGAAGGTGAAGGTCACCAACAGCGGCGCGGCGATGTTCGGCAGCAGATGGACGAAGAGTATTCTGCCGTTGGATAGTCCGACGGTGACACAACTTTTTATATAGGTCATCTCCCGCTGTTTCAGCACTTCACCGCGAACTATGAAGCAGACGCCGATCCAGCCGGTAAGACCGATCACCGAAATTACGATAAGTACCGACTGGTCGAAATTCCAGTCTTTGAACAGCACCATCAGAATCAGCAGCAGAAGAAACGTTGGAAAACAGAGCACGATTTCAGCAAAACGCATCAGTGAAAGATCGATTGCTCCGCCGAAATAACCGCAATACAAGCCAAGCACCGTGCCGATTGTCAACGCCAGCAGCGTGGCGCCCAGACCGACCGCCAGCGACACCCGTCCTCCGTACAGCATCCGGCTGGCCACCGATCTACCGTTGCGGTCGCATCCGAAGATATGGCGGCTGTCCGGCGGGGCGTACGGTGCGGCCGCCAATTCCGCCGGACCGTATGGAATCGGCGCAAAAACAACGAACGATCCCTGCGGCATGCCCGAGGCGACTTTGCGGTAATCAGTCGGGTCCTGATGCGGACGGACGATGAAAAACGGAACCGCCGTCACCGTCGCCAGCAGAATTACCGCTGCCGTGCGAATCCGTTTGCGCTTTCTAAGAAAAAATCCGACAATCAGCGCCGCCGGCGCGAAAATCATCGCATAGTTGAAAAAACTTTCAATGATGGTTTCCGAACCCTCCGGAGCGAAAATAAAGCGCAAAAAAGGCATTGACCATTCGCCGGTCAGCCGGTTGAACATCAGCAGCGGCCGGCCGTTGGCGATGAATGGCGCGAAGGTCGTTACCGCCAGCAGCAGCGCGATCATAACCGCGCCGGCGACGGCAAGGCGGTCTCCGGCGAACCGCCTCCAGGCCAGGCGGCGCGGCGAAACGGCGGGTCGGCAGTCGTTCAAAGCCGGATGACTCCTTCCTCCGCCATCCGGTCTATCTCAACGCAAAGATTAGGCGTGAACTCCAAACGGTTTTCCGGGATGAACAGTTCGGCAAAACTCCAGAAGCGGACGGCGTCAAGTTCGCTTTCCTGAATTGTGAATCCGCCGGAACGTACGAGCTTATAGACCCGGACGTCTTCCGATTCGATGCGGTTTCTGATTTTCAGATCGAACAGCGGCGTCAGCTTGTCCGGCGCGGCGGCGATTCCAAGTTCCTCATGCAGTTCGCGGCATGCCGCGGAGAGCCAGTCTTCGCCGGGCGTCAGGTGGCCGCCGACGGCGGTGTCCCATTTGCCCGGCTGAATATCCTTGCATTGTTTTCGCTTCTGCAGCAGCAGCCGGGCGCCGTCCGGATGGAAAACCGCAACGTGGACGGCGCGGTGCAGCAGCGCCGGATTGCCGTGACACTCGCGGCGCAGCCGTTGACCGATGCGGTTTCCGGAGGCGTCAAAAACATCAAAATATTCGTCACTCATTTGATCCGGCCGGTTTCTTTCTGGTGCGCGTTTCCGGCTTTTTCACCTCTTTCGGGCGTTCGGGGAAGAACAGCAGTTTTCCGTTGTCCAGTTCGGTCCGCACCCGGGTGGCGTCATTGAAATAGCCCTTCAGCAACTCTTCCGCCAGCGGGTCTTCAAGATAACGCTGCACGGCGCGGCGCAGCGGACGGGCGCCGTATTCCGGCTGATAGCCCTTCTGGATCAGGAAATCCCGCACCTCCTGGGCGACTTCCAGTTTTATGCCGCGCCGCGACAGCCGTCCGGCAACCTGCGATATTTCAAGATCGACGATTTTGAGCAGATCCTTGCTGTCAAGCTGACGGAACAGCACGATTTCATCCAGCCGGTTGAGAAACTCCGGTTTGAATTGTTTTCTGGCCGCCTCAAGCAGCCGCTCCTGCCTTTTGAGCTGGTCGCCGCCGCCGCTTCCGGCAAAGCCGAGGCCGCCGGAGCCTTTGACCAGTTGTTCGGCGCCGATGTTGCTGGTCATGATGATGACGGTGTTGGAGAAATCGACCCGGCGGCCGAGTGAATCGGTCAGAGTGCCTTCCTCAAGTATCTGGAGGAGTATATGGGTCACGTCCGGATGCGCTTTTTCGATTTCATCAAACAGCACTACCGAATAGGGGCGGCGGCGCACCTTTTCGGTAAGTTCTCCGCCTTCCTCATGGCCGATGTAGCCCGGCGGCGAGCCGACCAGTCGGCTGACGTTGAATTTTTCCATGTATTCGGACATGTCGACTTGGATCAGTGCGTCCGGGCTGGCGAACACCAGTTCGGCCAGCATCTTCGCCAGCAGGGTTTTGCCGACGCCGGTCGGCCCGAGAAACAGGAACGAACCGATCGGCCGGTTCGGGTCCTTGAGATCGGCGCGGCCGCGGCGCAATGCGCGTGATATTGCGGCGATGGCTTCGTCCTGACCGATGACCGCCTTGCGCAACTCGTCCTCAAGGTTCAACAGCCGCTGGGATTCACTGGCCTCCAGTCTCTGAACCGGCACTCCGGTGAGATTGGCCACCACGGTGGCGATTTCCGATTCGTCGATTACCGGACGCAGATTCGCGGTATTTTCCGCGTATTCGGCTTGGGCTTTTTCCAGTTCGGCCTTCAGATCGTGTTCGCGGTCGCGAAACTTTGCGGCGGCTTCGAATTTCTGGGCGGCGATTGCCTCCTCTTTTGCCCGGTGCGCTTCGGCGATCTTTTGCTCGAAATCCGAGGTGTCCAGCGGTTTGGGAATATGCAGGATTCGGGCGCGCGCTCCGGCCTCGTCGATTACATCAATGGCTTTGTCCGGCAGAAAACGGTTGGTTATGTAGCGGTCGGAGAGGCGGACGGCGGCTTCGAGTGCGCCCGGCGTATAGCTGACATGATGATGCTCCTCATAGGTCTTCTGGAGTCCCTGAAGGATCATGACGGTTTCATGAATCGACGGCGGATTGACGATGACCGGCTGAAAACGGCGTTCCAGCGCGGCGTCTTTTTCGATGCCCTTGCGGTATTCGTCGAGCGTTGTGGCGCCGACGCACTGCAGTTCCCCGCGCGACAGCGCCGGCTTGATTATGTTGGCCGCGTCCATCGCCCCTTCGGCTCCGCCGGCGCCGACGATAGTGTGCAGTTCATCGATGAACAGTATGACTTTGCCGGACGCTCTGACTTCATCGATCACCGCCTTGATGCGTTCTTCAAACTGGCCGCGGTATTTGGTGCCGGCCACCATCAGCGGCAGGTCGAGCGCGTATATCTGGCGGTCCGCCAGCGGAGCCGGTACCCTGTTCGCGGCGATCGCCTCGGCCAGCCCTTCAAGAATGGCGGTTTTGCCGACGCCGGCTTCGCCGATCAGCACCGGATTGTTTTTTGTCCGGCGGCACAGAACCTGAATGATCCGTTCGATCTCGGCACTGCGGCCGATCACCGGGTCAAGTGCGCCTTTTTTTGCCAGCGCGGTCAGGTTGCGGCCGTAGGTGTTCAGCGCGGGAAGATCGCCGCCGGATGCGGACGGCGAAGCGGGAGACGCGTTGTGTTCCTCGTCATCTTCACCTTCCTCGCGTTCGTCCGGAACATAATCGGAGTCCAGCGCCTTGAGCACTTCCTTGCGTACCGCGGTCAGACTTATGCCGAAATTTTTCAGCACTCTGGCGCCGACGCTGGCACCGTCGCGCAACAGGGCGAGGAGCAGGTGTTCGGTGCCGATGAAATTGTAATTCATGCCGCGGGCTTCGGCGGCCGACAGGATCAGCACCCGTTTCAGCCGGTCGGTCAGCGGTATCGGTCCGGCGACCTTCGCTCCGCCGGGCGAACCGCAGGCCCGTTCGACTTCAATGCGCACCTCGGAAAGGTTCAGTCCGAGTTCGCGGAGCACCTCCACCGCCACGCCTTCGTCAAATGCTAGCAGGGCAAGGAGCAAATGTTCGGTGCCCACCGCGTCGTGGTTCATGCGCTGGGCTTCACGCTGGGCGAGTACAAGAACGTGTTGGGCTCTCGGTGTAAAATTGGTCATTCCGTCAAAATGTTCTGCCATGGCAACCTCCTCTGTCAGATCTCTGCAACTAATTTACACCCCGAACGGCGATTATTCAACCGTTATTTCCGAAATGAAGCCCCACCAGTCCGGGGTAGGTGTAAGGGTGAGGCGGACAAAGCGTGCTGCGCATGGCGTGAAGTCCAGTGTTTCCTTCAGATATTCGACCACGCCGCGCGCGGTGTCGGGGGAAGACGAAACCGCGGCAGCCTCGCGCCAGACCTGACCGTCCGTTGAAAGATCGACTTTTATTGATTTCAGCCGGGCGATATTGGAATGTCCGCCGGTCAGCGAGTGAACCGTGACGGATGAAATGACGGTTTTCGGGTCGCCAAGGTCGATGGTGAGCACTTTTTCCTCCCGGAATCCGACGCTTCCGGTGTGGTAGACCGTTGAAAAAACGCCGTCGGTCAGCATTTTCGCGTCATCGGTGTAGCGCGGCTGCTGCTCACCGACGTCGGCGGTCGGCTGGACGGTGCAGCTGTATTCGATCATATACGGCGGTATCGGCGCACGCTTGTACGAGAGTTCCACTTCGGACAGAAAAAACCACAGATCCGGCGTCACCATCAGTGAAACGTAGCGTCCGGCGGTCTCCTCCGGCAGTTTGCAGCGCAGCTCTTTGCGCGCGGCGTTGTACTTGAAGTCGCTGAACAGCCGCGGAGCCGTGTCAAACGGCATCCTGCCGATGCCGCCGGTCAGCGCCGGAGCGTTGTCGCTGACGGCGACGGACAGTTGCGCGGGGGGCGCAATGGCTGACTTGCGGTCATCCTCAATGTAGAGTCTGATGTCGTCCACCGGCTGCTTGAAGCCGAGGTCGAAAATGATGCTCAGCGGCCGCGGCGACCGCCGCCAGCCGACGTAAACTTCCCACGGACCGCGCTTCACGCCGTCGAGCAGGTCGCGTCCGGACTCGTCGGGATAGCGTACGATTCCGTCCGACGGGGCCAGTGAATACGGTTTCCCGAAGCTTTTTGTGATTTTGCATGACCGTTCGTCTATCGGCTCAACCGCGACGCCGGTGATGTTGGGCTTTTTTCCCGGTGTTTCCGGCCGCATGACCACGGTCAGTTCATCGGTGGTTTCTGGCGGCAGTTCCAAGGAGATGTTCTGACGTTTGCCGTTCGCCGGATTGATGCCGGGGCGTATCGCCCATGCGAGCGGCTTGCCGTGACTTTCAACCTGAACCGACCCGGTGAAAAAGTCGTCCGCCGTTTCTTCCAGAAAAATATCGACGATATAGGCCGTTTCCGGGCGGTTGAACCGGAAAGTTATCGTGCTGGCGTCGGTCTGATACTCCACCGTCCATGTGCCGTTCACCGGCGCGGTCACCGGCTTGCCGGCGATATAGTCCATCCACTCGGAATAGAGGGCGCGGTCGGCCGGATCTTCGCTGGCGTCAATGCCCCAGCAGTCACCGAAATAATATGCGTTGGGGGCGCTCTGAAAACCCATTTTCCCGGCGGTCTCCAGCGACTCAAGGAATATCTGCCGCTGCCGCGGCGTGGGGCTGGTGGAGTAAAGCTCCAGCTCCACGCCGAACCCCTGTTCCGCCGCCAGGTCGGCGGTATGGATCAGCCGGTTGCGCCGCGAGTCGCCGCTCTGTTCGTGAGTGGTGAATATCCAGTTGCTCTGCATGAGCACCACATCGAATCCGGCGCCTTTCGCCAGCTCATAGCCTCCGGCCATATAATACGGTATCCAGAGACATTTCAGGCCGCGATCATGAACTGTCCGGCAGTATTGCTCGGCGATTGGCTGGGTTGCGCCGCCCAGCCCTTCGCGCATCATATAATAGCCCCAGAGTTCGAGGCCGGGATAGTTCGTCAGCGCCGCTTCGGTGCGGTCCATGAACCAGTTGAGGACGGCGGCGCGTCCGGTGGCGGTGGAGAGGTCCTCGCTTTTACCGTCGCCGTCCACGTCGCCGAAGTCGGTGACCTCCGGGTTAAGCCACGACAGCGAAACAATCACCTTGACCGGCTCTTTTATATCGAGTTCGTCGGCGGCGGTTGAGAGCGCTTCGGCATAGCCTTTTTCACCGAAAAAGCCGTTGAGAATGAATTCCCAGTCGGCTTTGGTCGATGTTCCGAGTTCGGCGTGGCCGCCGGACTGGAAGGTGTAGGCCAGCAGTAAAAACGCGTCGAATCCGCGCTGCGCGGTCGGCCGGCCGTCCTCATATTTCACCAGCATCGGCTTGAAATCTTCGGCGCTCTTCGGCGCGCTCAGGTAGATCAGCGCACAGTGGCGGAATCCGGCCTCGTCAACCGTCGGAAAACCGGCGGTCAGCGACAACGCGGTCAAAACGGTCAGTATTCCGGCGGCAAGTTTTTTCATGCGGCGCTAATCCTCCAGCGTGAGACCGAACAAATAGAACGGAAATTCCTTTTCAACCGCTTTTACCGTGATCGACGCTATCGGCTTTTCCGGCTCCGGATTTACGAATGTGCAGTACCACATGCTCATTTTACCGCCGTTGTGTTTCCACGTCAGCCGGTTTCCGGTGCTGAGCAGATAGTTGACCTCCTCCTCCGGCGGCGCCGCCTCGAATTGATAGCGGACGGGCAGAAGCGCCGAGGTGCCGTCGGTATAGTTTAGCACATATTCGGCGACCGGTTCCTTGGGATCGGGCTGAATGCCGATCGCGGTGTTCAGAAAATAGAGCTTGGCGCACTTTACGCCGCCGAGGTCAACGGTCGTTTCAGCTGGAAACAGCGGATTGAGCCGCGACTTGAGCGCGATCGCGCCGCGGCCGAGCTTGAACATCACCCGGCCGACCCGGACGTCTCCGGTCGGCAGCGTGTCGAACCCGTAGAGCTCGTCGATCATGAACGGCCTGGCCTTCGCGGTCATTTCGGTGTTGACCGCCGCCGCAATGTCGACCAGTTTTCCGGCATGGACGCCGTTGTTCCTCGTCGGTTCAAGCAGATCGGCGAACAGCTCCTTGCCGTCGAAATCCGTTCCGGCTCCGTCGCAGTTCCAGCTCCAGGCGCCGGAACGGGTGTAGGGGGCCATCTGGATGAACCATTTTTCCAGCGCGTCGAACATGCCGGATTTGATGATCGAACTGTCTTTTGCGTCGATATCCGGGTATATCCAGGTGGTCGAGATCATGCCGAGGCCGCCGACTTTTTTTGTGGCGCGGGTCAGCCGTTCGACATTGTTCACCTCAAACCAGCTGGAACCGGCCACTTCAAAGCCTTCGGCCGCCAGATGTTCGAGGTCGAGAAACTCAAGCGTCTTGCCGGCATAGCGCCAGACGCAGAACACAATGTCACGCGGGAGATCGGGGCGTATGGTGTCCACCCAGTCCGGGTCGCCGCCGCCGTGGCCGTTTTCCGGACTTTCCGCCTTGGTCACAAATATATCGTGCCACATCATGATCGTGGATTTGTGTTTTTTCGCGTAATTGTAGTACCACATCACGTCGTCAAAAACGATTTTTGGCGTGCCCTTGGCAACGCTTTCGGGGCGGTTCGGAAACTTCGCCCATGTGTAAAGCTCGTCGTGGCCGATGTGCAGATAGCGCGGATTGTGGAAGGTGGCCATAACCTCGTCAAGCACCTTGGTCATCAGGGGATAGACGCCGGGATGACCGGTGAAGTAGCAGTAGGGATTGGCGGTGTCTTCGCACATGTCGAGATTCTGTTTATTGGAGAACATCCACGGCATGTGGCTGAGCGTCTGGAGCAGGGGGATCGGGTCGATGTAATTCTCCTCGCAGAGGGCGATAAGTTTTTCGCAGTCCGCCTTGCTCAGCCCCCATTTGACGTGCAGTTCGGGAATCGATTCCCAGTGGACGAATTCGCATTCCATGATAAAAGCGTTCATCTTCATCGGCACCATGACCTCGGTGATGATGCGGCTCAGAAGCTGATAGGCGTCGCGGTCGGGGAGCATGAAGTGGATGGCGCGCAGCTCCATGTCCGGCCAGTCGCGGATCAGCGCGCCGGAGAAGCGGCGGTCGCGGTACAGTGATCGCAGGGTCTGGAGCGCGTAGAACGCGCCGCGTTCGCTGCGGGCGAAAATTTTTATTTCGCGCTCCTCAACACTGAGCAGATATCCTTCCCGGTGTTCCGGCGGGATCAGATTGCCTTCGCCTTTTTCACCGATCACAATGCGCAGTTTGCGCATTTCACCGGGTTCCAGCATCAGCACGGCCGGGATCGGAGCAAGCAGCTTTTCAACCGCCTTGTCCAGCCGGGGCGACTTGACGTTCATCACAACCTGAACTCCGTGTGACGGGTCGAAACTTTTATCCTTGAAAAACTCCGCCGCCTTGGGAACCGGCACCAGCGGATATTCGATCTCGTAATGCGACACCGCGTCCGCGAGCGGCGCGACGGCGGGTGTTCCGCCGGATGTCGGCAGCGGCGCCACCGGCTCGGTTCCCGGCGCCGGCTTGTAGCTGAGTTTCACTTTGCTGCTGTACGGCTTGCCTTTTTCCATCGCCGTCTGATGGCCGATCCAGAAGCAGCGGCGCTCTTCAAACGGCACGCCGCGCCGGTCGCCAACGGTGAATCCCGGCCCCTCAAGAACTTCAAGTGTCAGCGTCCCGTACGCATTCTCGAACTCCGCTTTGCGGGCGTTTTCCATAACATGAACCACCCGCGGTTCGCCTTCGAAAATCGGTGAAATCCTGCCGAAATCGCTTTTGCCGTTCATGTCGGTGGCCTTCCATGCGGCGTTGGAGAGCAGATATTCCGGCGCCACCAGAAGGGTGTTTTCCAGATCGGTCGGATCGGTGTGAACCAGCTCGGCGGCCAGTGAGAGGATGACGGAGCTGCCGCTGGGGCGCACCGAATAGTCGGTGATCTTCACTTTGCTCATGTCGCCTTTCTGGACAATCGCCGCCGCGTCGGGTGTGGAGATTAATTCCACCGGGTCGGTCACATTGTAAAAATGTTTTTCGCGGAACGGCGGTACGCAGACAATTACGCTGCTCATATTCGATATTTCGGCGGCGCCGCATTTGATATGAAATCCGTTGCGTTCGGCGGTTGCGGCGATCGGTGTTGTGTCGCCGTCCGCCGCCGGTGTCGCGCTGCCGCGGCGCTGTGCAACCAGCGCGGCGGCGGCGATCGCCAGTGCCACGGCGATGATGGCGGCTGTTGTTGAAAATATCTTCATCATGATCCGGGGGCTCCTCTCTCGGTTGTTTTTTCGGTAATATAGCACGGGAGCGCGGATTTTAAATGCCGCCGTCCGGCTTTATCACTTAATTTCCAGAAAGGTGTCAATGGTTGTCAGACATTCGCAGCCGCTGCCGGTGATATAGACCATGTCCTCAAGGCGGATTCCGCCCCATTCCGGATAGTACACTCCCGGCTCCACCGTCACCACTTCGCCGCCGCGCAGTGCGCTGCGGTTGCGCGAGTTGACCCTTGGCGCCTCGTGAATGTCCAGCCCGACGCCGTGGCCGAGGCCGTGGAAAAAACCGAACGCGCCGTTTTTTCCGTTCCCGGTATGGAATCCGGCAGCGGCCAGAAAGTCGGCGCACCCGTTGTGGATGTCGGCCGGCACCGCTCCGGGGCGCATCATTTTTTTTGCGTTTTCACGAGCTTCGAACACGGTGTCGAATGCCTTCTTCACAATGTCCGGCGCTTGGCCTTTGACCACGGTGCGGGTGAGGTCGCCCCAGTAGCCGGATGAGCGCAGCCGTGGAAAAAGATCCATGACGATCGGCGTTCCGGCGCAGAGTTGACCGCTGCCCTCACAGTGCGGGCGCGCCCCTTGTACGCCGCCGGCGACGATGGTTGAATCCGCCGCCGCGCCGTTTTTCATGAATTCAAGTTCGATGGCGGAACGCAGAAGTTCGCTGGTCAACGGGGCTCCGTCGAGAGTCAGTGTGTTGTCGGCGCCGATCTCCGCCGCGGCGATCAGCTCGAACGCCCGGCGCATGCCCTGTTCGGTGGCGCGCAGGGCCTTGACGATTTCGTCGGCCTCGGCGCGGCTTTTGAATTGTCGTCCGGGCCAGAACTCGCCGGGTTCGGCGATCACCGACAGGCCGGCCGTGCGCATTCCGTCGGCCAGAAGCAGCGGGAAACCGGCCGGCACCGAAAAGCCGTCAAGACTGTATTTCGCGGCGATTCTGAACAGTTCGTCGATAGTGCCGGATGCGCCGAACTGCGCCTCCGGATAGACGTTAACTCCCGGCTTGGCCTCGGCCTTCGCCCGGTCGAACTCCAGCACCGACATCACAATCGCCCGCTCTCCGCCATTTGGAAGCTCGAAAAAGATGAATTCATCCGGCGCGGCAAAGCCGCAGGCGTAGCGCATGTCGCTGTTGTGTTCGCTCTCATCAACGATTAATTTTGCATACTTCATGACGACAATCCCCTGAAAAAAACTTGAATTTAATTGAAAATAGCATACCTTAAAGTATTAAGCAACCGAAAGCGGATTCAAATGAATGATTTTTTGTGGTATTCCGGAATAGTTATGGTCAGCTATCTTTTCGGCGCGGTGCCGTGGGGACTGCTGATCGGGTTCATGTACGGCAAGGATGTGAGGCTTGAGGGGTCGGGCAACATCGGCGCCACCAACGTCACCCGCGTGGTGGGGAAAACGCAGGGGAAAATATGCTTTGCGCTGGACTTTCTGAAAGGATTTTTTCCGGTGCTGGTCATGAAGATACTGCTTGAATACAGCGTGGCTCCCGACCTGCCGGGAAGTCTGGCGGCGGCGGCCGCCATGCCGGTTGTCGGGCACATGTTCCCGGTGTTCATCGGATTCCGCGGCGGCAAGGGGGTTTCCACTGCGGCCGGCGCGGTGTTCGGCATGGCGCCGCCGGCCTGTCTTGCGGCGCTGGCGGTATGGGGCGCGGTGTTTTTTATCTGGCGTTATGTTTCGCTGGCCAGCATCGCGGCGGCCGCCGTGGTGCCGATAGCGGCGACACTGTTCAATGTCACCGGAGTGTACAGCATTCCGGCGTCGTCGCAGATACTGCTGTGGGCGCTCGGCGCGGCGGCGATACTGCGGCATCATTCCAACATAGTCCGGCTGTTGAACGGAACGGAAAACCGGTTCTCACGCTGACGCGGGGGCATTGCGGCGGTCTGACTTGTATTATGCCGCAACGCGAGTTATATTAATAACTCATAAAATGGCGGAGAGTGTAATATCTTGAACGGAAAAACGATTGTCGAACCACATGATTTCTTGTTTGCCACCGCCGCCGGCGACGAATTGCCGCTGGACTGCGGACGGAAACTTCGCGACGTCACCCTGCGTTACGAAACCTATGGCGAACTGGCTCCGGACAAACGCAACGCCGTGTTGATCTGTCACGCGCTGTCCGGAGACGCCCATGTCTGCGGCTATCATGCCGCGGATGACTCCAAGCCGGGCTGGTGGGACGATATGGTCGGCTCCGGCAAGCCGATCGACACCGACAAATATTTTGTGATATGCTCGAATGTTCTGGGCGGCTGCGCCGGCTCCACCGGTCCGCGCAGCATCAATCCCGACACCGGCAAACCGTACAACCTTGATTTTCCGGTGCTGACCATCGCCGATATGGTTCGTGCCCAGCACCGTCTGATCCGCCATCTCGGAGTCGAGCGGCTGCTGTGCGTGATCGGCGGCTCGATGGGCGGCATGCAGGCATTGCAGTGGGCGATCTCGTTTCCGGAAATGGTGAGGTCGGTGGCCGCGATTGCCACCACCGCGCAGCTTTCGCCGCAAAGTATCGCGTTTGACTGGATCGGGCGCTCCGCGATCATTTACGACAGCGATTTTGTCAACGGCAACTACGAGGGTGACTTTCCGCCGGAGCACGGTCTGGCCATTGCCCGGATGCTGGCGCACGTCACCTATTTGAGTGACGAGTCGATGTCGCGCAAATTCGGCCGCGGTCTGCAGGACGCCAACACCTACGCGTATAAGTTCGACCGCGACTTCGCGGTCGAAAGCTATCTGAAATATCAGGGACACCGCTTCGTTGAACGGTTTGACGCCAACAGCTATCTTTATATTACCAAGGCGATCGACTATTTTGATCTGGCGTCCCGGCAGGGCGGCGGCAGTCTTTCCCGGGCGTTCAGCCATGCCCAGGCGTCTTTTCTGGTGGTCTCTTTTTCATCCGACTGGCTGTTCCCGACCGCCGAGAGTGAAAAGCTGGTTCGCGCACTGTTGAAAAACAACCTTGAAACAAGTTTTTGCGAGATACATTCCGCCTACGGCCATGACGCATTTCTGCTTGAGTTTGAAAAGCTCGGCGTCATGATCGGCGCGTTTCTCGGCAACCAGCTTGAGGAGTGGAGAAAGTGAAAGCCAGCAAACAAGCCGCCGAATATGTCACCGGCCGTCCCGATTTGATGGTCATTGCCGACCGCATCGCGCCGCAGTCACGGGTTCTCGACCTCGGCTGCGGAGACGGGCTGCTGCTGCGCTATCTCAAAGACACCAAAAACATCCGGCCGCTCGGTATTGACATCGATCAGGACTCGATCATCCGCTGCATCGAGAACGGCATCCCGGTGATTCACGGTGACTTGAACCAGCGGCTCGGGTATATTCAGGACAACAGTTTCGACTGCGTGATTCTGTCCTGCACGCTGCAGGAAATGGTTTATCCGCATGAACTGCTGGCAGAAATGATGAGGATCGGCGGCCGGGCGGTTGTCGGAGTAATCAACTTCGGTTTCATCGGCACCCGGCTTCAGCTGCTGTTGACCGGCCGCATGCCGGTTTCCAAAACGCTGCCGCACCAGTGGTATTCCACGCCGAACATCCATCTGGGAACCCTGAAGGATTTCAAGCGGCTCTGCCGTGAGCTTGACATTGAGGTGATGGAGACAATTCCGTTGTCGGCCTCCGGCCGCACCGAGTCGCTGCCGTCGCTGTGGCCGAATCTGCTGGCGACCAACTGCGTTTTCGTGATCGGCAAAAAGACGGCGGAGTCCGGTGTGCGTCAATAGCGTTCCGGCGTTCGACTTTTAGTTTCAGAACACAAAAAAACCGGATTTTTCAATCCGGTTTTTTTGTGGGCGTTATACCGCGTCAGGCCTGCGGTTCGGAGTTCAACTTTACCGCCAGAAGCTTCAGGTTCTGCAGGTCGATTTTCCCGGAGCCGAGCAGCGGAATTTTTTCCACAAAATGGAAGTCCTCCTTGCGCGGTATCCAGAGATTCGGCAGACCGCGGCGGCGCAGGTCTTCGACGAGTTTTGCCACATCGAGTTCAAGCACTGAATAGAGCACGATAAGCCGCTCGCCGCGTTTGGCGTCCGGCACTCCGGTGACGGCCAGCACCCGGTTCTCGGCGCGGAGAAGTTCGTTGAGGTGCATTTCGACCAGTTCGTCCGGCACCATTTCCCCGGAGATTTTGCTGAATCTGGAGAGTCTTCCGGTGATGGTGATATAGCCGCGCTCGTCCATTGACGCGATGTCTCCGGTATTGTAGAATCCGTTGATGATGACTCTTCTGGTCGCCTCAGGATCGTTCAGATACCCCTGCATGACCAGTCCGCCTTTGACCAGCAGCACGCCGTCTTCGTCCGGCTGGCACATTTTGCCGGTGTCCTGATTGACTATTTTGACGAACAGTCCGGGCATCGGCACGCCGATGCTGCCGGGTTTTCCGGCTTCGCGCCCCAAGTCGAACGTGTTGAACGCCAGATTGATGGATACAATCGGCGCCAGCTCGGTGCAACCGTAGCCTTCGACCACCGCCAGACCGGTCATCTTGCGGAAGTTCTCCGCGATGTCCCGCCGCAGTTTCTCTCCTCCGGTGATTACCAGCCGGAGCGTGGCGAACTGTTCGCGGGTGCAGCGGCGCATGTAGGTTTGCAGGAAGGTCGGCGTGGCCATCATCATGGTCAGCTTATGGTGCTGGATCGTCCGTCCGGTAAAGGCGGCGTCCAGCGGATTGGGAACATAGACCACCGGACTGCGCGCCATGGTCGGCACCCAGAAGCCGACGGTCATGCCGTAGGCGTGAAACAGCGGAAGGTTGCCGAGCAGACGGTCTTTGCGAGACCAGCCGACCACCCGGAAGAAGCTGTAAAAGTCACAGTTGACATTGCGGTGTGAAAGCATTACCCCCTTCGGAACGCCGCTTGAGCCGCTGGAAAACAGCAGAATGGCGGTGCGGAAAACGTCCTTGTACGATTCCGGGAAGAACAGTTTTCCCAGTATCCGGCGCGGCAGCAGCGTCAGTGCCAGAAGCATGCCGATCTTGTCGGCCGCGGTGATGGTATTCGGCAGGTCTTCCAGGCAGATCATGCCTTCTTCCGGTTCAAGATTGAGCTTTTCGAGGAATTTGCGGCTGGTCAGCACGGTTTTAATGCCGGCCTTCGCCATCGCCTGCCGACGGATTGCCGGACCGGACGTGAAGTTGACGATTGCCGGAATCCGGTCGGCAAACAGCGTGGCGAACAGCGCGGCTACCGCGGTGGTGCAGTTCGGGAGCATCACGCCGACATAGCGCTGTTCCTCCGGCGCCATTTTCCGTATTTTGCGGCTGAGGATCAGCGACTTCAGTGCCAGTGAGAAGTTCGATATGCCTTTTTCCATCGCGTTGCTGTAATTGCATTCAAACGGGAAAAGTCTGGCGTTGCGCAGCAGTTGATAGTGAAGCGGCATTTCGCGGTACTGCCGCCCCATTTCCACTTCGGCGCCCATTTCATGAAGTATCTGGCGCATTTCAAATCCGCTGAGATGGCGGTCGATCGGCTTGCCCACCGCCACCGAGGCCAACATCGGATAATAAAGAACTTTATTGAGGCTGATCCGTCCTTTGTCCAGCGTCACCAGCGGGCCGTGCAAAAGTCCGAGCCATACCGGGATCACCGGAACGTCAACCGGTCCGAGCAGCTCGTCCACGGTGCCGCGAAACAGCTGCATGATTCCGTTGGGGCTGACTTTGCCCTCGGGAAACACCGCCACGATTTCGCCGCGTTCGAGCGCTTCGCGCAGATTGTCGCGCAAGGCGAGCATCTCCTTGACCTTGCCCCGTCCGGGAACCTTCCAGACGCCGAGAATCTTGAACACCAACCGCAGCGGCCACGGGCCGAAGAACGATTCATAAATCATGAATTGGATGCGGCGCGGCGTGCAGCAGAGCAGGATCAGCGCGTCGAGAATCGACACATGGTTGGCCATGAGCAGCGCTCCCGACTTCTCCGGAATGCGCTCGGTGTTGAACAGCACCACCCGGTAGATCGAGTGGGTGAGGATCAGCGCGAACAGCCGGATCCAGAGAAACGGCACAAAACAGCTGGCGATCATGCAGCCGCCGCAGTAGCACCAGAAAATCCACCACCAGGTGTTGGCCGGCATGCGCCAGCCGTTCAATGTGATCAGTCCGCAGGTGAAGGCCAGCGCAAACGCGACGGCGGCGGCATAAAGAAAACGACCGCGGATGCGGTCCGATCCGCCGAGCGCGGCCAGAATGCCGGCACCGCCGGCTCCGAGCGCCGGACAGGCAATCCAGAAAAACCAGCTGGTGGAATGAAGCTCATATCCGAGACCGAGCGACGACATGCCGATCGCCAGCAGCGGCAGCACCACTCCGGAACGCCACTCACGGCGTATTTGCACGGTGATTACACCGCCGGTCACGAAGCCGCCGGCGGCCAGAAGCAGAAATTTCAGTTCAGGATAGGCGATGCCGGTAAGAACGGCGCCGCCGCAGAGGAAAACGGCGATAAAAGTCCAATTCACAATCAAAATTTTTTTCATCAGACAAAATCCGGGTTGTTTTACTTATCGGCTCCAAAGAGATATAATGTCGTTTTAAAATAGTTCCAAAATGGGAATTTCGCAAATTTACCGTTGATAAAAAACGCTTTTTTATGCGTTTTGTATGGGAAAACGGTTGACAACCGGGTGTTTTGCAAACTTGAGCGAAAAGGAGGCAAAAAGTGAAAACAGTTCAAACGCAGGCGGTGAAACGGAGCTGCGACGGCTCCGGGATCGTCGTTTGCACAACGGCGTTCAAAGTTCTGTCCGCCGCGTCCGGCGAGGTGTCGGCGCTGGCCGGAGTGATCGGCAACCCATTCCCGGTAGCGGTCGGCAATGACGGCGCGCTGGTGCGTGACCGGGGAATGGCGGTGACCGCGCTGGCGATGACGCCGCAGGCGGAGTGCGGTGTGTGGCTGCTTGAATTTTCCGGCCGGGAATTGGCGGCGGCGGTGACGTTGCGCGGCGCGGTGGCGCTGTCCGGCGGCGGCGACGGTTCCACATTGAAAAAGGCGGAGTTCATTTATCCGGCCGCGTCGGAGTCGGAGATCCCTGAAATCGGCGCGGCGGCGGCGTGGGCGGGCGCGGACTTTTTCGTTACCGAACGGCGCGCGGCGCGGCTGCCGGGCGGCGACTTTCTGGTGGCGCTGACGGCCGGATTGTTCGGCGCACCGGTGTGCCTGACCAGTGAAATGCGTGAACGTCACCTCGGTTTCACCGCAGCCGGAACCGCGAGGACAGACCGGATATGGTCGTCGCGCTGGAGCGTGTCGGCGGCACGGCTGGCCGAGTTTCCCTATCAGGTCGGAACCGCGGCCGACGCATGGGCCGCCGCCGACACCGTGGTGACCGCCGTGACCTCAAGAAAACTTTCAGCAGCGGAATACGAGGTCGTGCTTGAGGCGAGGGGTATCCACTCCACGCCGCCGCTGTCGGCTCTGGCGGCCAACCTCGACGACCGCGGCGACCTTGCCGGACGGGTGGATTATGAAGTGAGTTTTCCCGATTTCCGGGTTTCACTGGCCGAGGGCGGTTATTATATCAACTCGCTCGGTCAGCGTCTGCCGACCGCCAACTGGTGCGGCAACGACTGTCCGCTGGTGGCGTCCGAACGCTTCCTGCGCGCCGGCCAGCCGCTCAAGACCATGATGGTCAGAGAATCGCGCTATCTTCCCGGCGGCACCGGCACCCATATTTCCGATTTGAACGACTGGTACGCCGCCGGCCCCATCTTCAGCGGCGAAGTCGGAGATTACACCGGCAGCTGGCTGCGCTCCGACATCCGCGCCTCCGATCTGGCCGACAATCGCGGTCGCGTCTGGACCCGAATCGACCGCTTCTACCGTCTGCCGCCGGCCGGTGAGCAGTGGAACTCCTATTATTGGACGAAAAGGGGGTAGATCAATGGACGAAGACCGTATTTTGCTGATTGAACAACAGATATTTGCTCTTCAGAACGAAATGGCCGAACTCCGCGTTGCGGTTGAGCGTCAGCGCCCGCTGGCCGGAAACTGTATCGCCGCCGACGAGACCGCCGCCGGGACGCTGATCCATATATCGCCCGGATTCATGGCCGGCGTAGATGAATATTTCGGAGCGTTCGCCATGATTTACGTCGGAAAAAACACTGTCACCGGCCGCGACCGCTTTGCTGTGGTCGACCTGAGCGACGGCGCCGACTCAACCCGGGCCGGACAGGTCATCGTCTCCAACGAGGCGACAACCGTGACCGTTCCACGTTTTGAGGACGATATGGAGGACGGCGACATTTCACTGATTACAACGGCGACCGGCGGTGTTGCAAACTCATACATTTCGTTTTACAAGTTTGCCGATTCCACCGGCGGACCGGCCGAGCCGCTTCTTTATGCCGACGTCGTTGTGATCGGACACATCCGGGAAGGTCGAATGATTCAGATATGGCGTTCCGGCGCGCGTACTATCGACAACCGGTGGTGGTGACCCATGCCGTGGCTTTATTACGGAATCGATGATATCCGGAAAAATCATCCGACAGCCGTGATCGGTGAACTGGCAGTCGCGGTTCGTGAACGCGGCGGCGATTTGACTATTCCTGAGTTCGGCCGTCTGGCGGTGCGGCGGACACTGTTCTACGCGGTGCGGGGAATCAACCGAACTGTTCCACAGATGCTGTCGAATTTTGTCAATTACAGACGTCTGGCCGGAATAGCCGATGACGCGATGCCGCCGCGCTGGTCGGTCGACGATTTCTACGCGGAGTTTGAACGCGAACCGTTTCCGACTTCCAAAAGTTTTATGCCTTATCTCAGCGCGGAATGGGCGTTCAATATGCAGTTGATGCTGACCGCAATGTGCTGCATACCGGTTGTAGTTGACGGCAAATGGCGCTGGAAATTCATGAATGTTCCCGGCGGCTACGATAAATGTCTTTATGACCAGACAATCTGACGCCGACATTTTTTCTCATCAGGCCGGACATTCGTCCGGTTTTTTTGTCTTGAATTGCTGGTATTTTATCCGGCGCGGCGTTATTGTTTACCATATTCATATAAATAAAGAAAGGCGAAATCATGAATTGCAAATGGCTGGCGGCGGCGCTGTGCGGAATCGCAGTCGCCGGATGCGGCGGCTCCGGCGGCGGCGCGGCGCCGTATCCGTCGGATTTTCAGGAAGTGGTGCGCGGGGCGAACAGCCGGGTGTTCCCCGCCGTTGTCTATATCCACGCGGTGGCGGCCGACACCGGAAACGGAACCGACAACGGAAACGTGATCCGCGGCTCCGGAGTGATCGTGTCTCCGGACGGCGAGGTGCTTACCAATTTCCATGTTGCCGACAAGACCGGCAAGCTGCGCTGCCAGCTCAATGACGATTCGGTGTATGACGCCGAGCTGGTCGGCGCGGATAAGGACGTCGATCTCGCGTTGCTGCGGCTGAAACGGCCGGCCGGCGCTCCGCCGCTGCCATACGCCGAACTTGACGCGGCCCCGGTGGAGGCGGGCGACTTTGTCATGGCGATGGGGGCGCCGTGGGGAATGAACCGCTCGGTGTCGATCGGAATCATTTCGTGCGCCAGCCGCTATCTGCCCGGCAGCAGCGAGTACACGCTGTGGTATCAGGCGGACGCGTCGATCTCTCCCGGCAATTCCGGCGGCCCGCTGGTGAACACCGGCGGCCGGGTCGTTGGGCTTAACACCATGGCCGCCATGGCCGGCGGCGACATCGGCTTCTCCCTGCCGGCGGCCACGATCGCCGACGTGCTCCCGCGGCTGCGTGAGTACCGGAGCGCCAACTGGGCGTGGTTTGGTCTTGACCTTCAGCCGCTGCGCGACTTCGATCAGAATATCTTTTTCGACTTCGACTCCGGCGTAATCGTCTCCGGCACCGAGCCGGACAGTCCGGCCCGACTCGCCGGACTGCTGCCCAAGGACCGGATTGTGGCCATCGACGGCGTGCCGGTCACCGTGCAGACTGCCGAGGCGATGCCGGATTTTCGCCGCCGGCTCGGACTGCGCCCGTTTGACGTTCCGGTCCGGTTTTCGGTTCGGCGCGGCTCCGGTCAGGAGCTGGAGTTTGAGTTTTCTCCGGTGCCGAAGGGCAAGGTCGAGGGCGGCGAGAAGGTGCTTAAGCGCTGGGGGTTCACCGCCAAGGCGATCAACCGGTTCAACAATCCGGAACTCTATCATTACCGGCAGAACGGCGTGTTCGTGTTCGGCATCGACGGAATGGGCAATTCCGCCGGAGCCAATCTCCGGCCGGACGACATCGTTCTGAGCGTTAACAATCGGACAGTCGAGACGCTTGATGACATTCAGGCCGCCTATGACGCGGCGATCTCCGGCGCCGACCGGCGCAGCAAGGCGGTGCTGACCGTGTTGCGCAACGGCTCGAAAAGACAACTGGTGATTGATTTCAGCAGCAATACTGAAAGGGAGTGAAAATGAAAAAGATATTTTTCAGCCTTTTTACCGCATGCGCCGCGGCGGTGTTTCCGTTTGTCGGCGCCGGCGTGGACGATGCGGCAAACGACGATGGATTTGATACTGCGGCGGCTGCCGCGCTGACCGGGGAACTGGCGCCGTCGATGGTTACGGTGAATTATTATCTGAAGGCGGATGAAATGGGGTCGTATCCCGCCGTTTCATACTGGTGTCCGATCTGCTCGTCCATCCATCACCGCGATGGTGCTGATACGGCGTCTCAGGCGAAACCGGTCAGCACTTTCGGAGTGATTGTCGGAGAAAACATCGCAATCGCCCCGGACATCGGGTTGCCGACCGAGAATATTGACCGGATTGAGATCGACAATTTGCGCGGCGCCGTCGCCCCGGCCGTTTTAGCCGGATATTTTCCGGGCAGGTCGATGGTGCGCCTGACGTTGAACGGCGATATCGGAGCGATTCCGGTGACGTTCTCCGCCGATGATTCCGGCGATTTGTACAGCTTTATTATTAGCGATATTGACGGTGCGGCGACCGTCCGGATCACTCCGTTCTCCATCGGGTCCATAGTGCGCGACGCCGCCGGAGAGCGCGATTATATTGAAATGCCGGAGTCCACATTGATCGTCAACGCGGAGGGCGCGGTTGTCGCTGTCGCCTTCTCCGATCTGGTGCCGGCCGCAGATGACTGGATGATGCCGCCGGCCGACTGGGATTTTGTTCCCACCGCCGACCGCGAGACGGAAAAAGACGGTTTGAAAACCGTCTTGCGCAACGGTGTCTTCGCCGTCAAATTCAAACTGGCGGAACCGCCGAAAAGCGTCTCCGCCGCCGACCGCCGCTCCGAACCGAAGCTGGAAATTTTAACCTACGGCATTTTGAGAGAAGACGGTTCTCTGCTGACTCCGCTCAACCTGTCGGCGCAGGATACCGGACGGATCGACCGGATAACCATGATGGCCAACGGTGAAGCCATACCGTGCGGATTCACCGGCGCGGTAAAATATTTCGACGCTTTTGTCGTGCGGCCGGAATCACTGCCGGACGGCGCGGAGCCCGTTAAGGAACTGTCCGGCGGCACAGCTGACTTCAATTCGCTGGCGGCGTGGGAGGCCGTTCCGTCGGTGTCCGACAAAGGCGTGAATTTTCAACTGCTGCCGGTGGCGGCAGACTTCCGCAGCGTTGTCCGCGGCTACGGCAATGTGCGTTATCCGAATATCAGCAGTTATGGCGGTTTGGTGTTTGATCGCAACGGATCATTGGCCGCCGCTCCGTTTTCTGTTCGTGCGGCCGGAACCCGTCAGCGGTATGACGACAATAAATCGGCATATGATGTTCCAATCGCCCTCAACGCCGGAATTTTTGCCATATTCGATCCGGCTTTTGCCCCCAAGAGCGAAGCGGAGCGTTTCATGCTCGGCTGGCTCGGCGCCGACTATCAGATGATTGATCCCGATCTTGCCGAAGCCAATGACGTGCTGCATCTGACCAACAACGGCGGACTTGGACTGCTGGTCACCGATGTGTCCGCCGATTCTCCGGCGGGCCGGGCCGGAATTGTTTCCGGCGATGTTCTGCTCCGGGTCACTCCGGTCTCCGGCGGCGCACCGGTGGAGCTGGCCGGCGAGGAATATTCGATGCCGGACATGTCCAATTTTCCGTGGTCGCGCTACGACGAGCTGACGGAAATGTATTTTGACATGATCCCGTTTCCATGGCCGGACATGAATTCCGGCGTCAACCGGCTGATTACCTCATTCGGCATCGGTTCGGAGTATGACCTCGCATACGCGACCGGCGGCGAGGTGAAGACGGCGCGGCTGAAAGTGGAACCGGCTCCGGAATGTTTCTACAACGCCAAACGGTTCAATGCTCAGGATCTCGGTGTCACGGTGTGCGGAATAACTCCGGAAGTCCGGCGTTATATGATGATGGAACCGGACGATCCTGGAGTGCTGATCGCCGGAGTCAAAGCCGGCAGCAAGGCCAGCGTTGCCGGTCTTAAACCGTACGAGATGATCTGCGGCGTGGACGGCGTTCCGGTTTCCGGAATCGACGGGTTCAAGAAGGCGGTGGAGGGCAAAAGCGAACTGAAACTTGAAGTCAAGCGGCTCGCCACCTCAAGGATCGTCAGCGTTAAACTTGACGCTCCGGCGAACGAATCCGCCGGTTCTGACGCCGCCGTCAACACCTCTTCCTCCGCCCGCTGAGGCGTTATCTTCGGCAGTGTGTGCGGACAAAAATCCGCACCGCCGGATGATTCTTTTTGTTCAATATATTATTGTTGTTTGAACAGCGGCGTGCAGACTTGCATCCATGCGTCGGCCAGCCGGCGGTGACCGGCGTAACTCGGATGCACGCCGTCCGGCAGCCAGTAGCGCGGCGGCGCCTCTTTGCAGGCCGCGACGAACCACTCGTCGGTCACCAGCGGCAGGGCGAACTCCGCCGCAAGTTTGCGCACGACCTTTTTCCGTTCGGCGATTTCCGCCACCCACTCGGCGGTGACAAAATCGCTGATGCAGATGAACGGTTCGATCAGCACGATCGCGGTGTCCGGCAGAACGTCCCGCGTCCAGGTCAGCAGTTCCCGGTAGATGCGTTCGTAACGCGGCAGATCGACACCGTTGCCGCTTTCAAACTCATGCCAGGTGTCGTTGACGCCGATGAGAATGGAGATGAGGTCCGGCTTCAGATTCAGCGCGTCGATTTTCCAGCGGGCGTACAAATCCACCACCCGGTTGCCGCTTACGCCGCGATTCCACACGTCCGGCGCGGCCGCGGCGTATTGCGAACGCAGTTCGGCGCAGATCATGGCGGCATAGCCGTTGCCGAGTTGAAGATTGGGTTCGGTCAGATTATAGCTGCGGGCGGCGTCGGTTATTGAGTCGCCTTGAAGCACCACAAGATATTTTTCTTTCATATTTTTCTTCCGGTTGTTTTTGATTCGGTTAAAATAGCATTCAATCGTTTTTTTGCAAGCTGAAACGCACGGAAAAAGCGATGCGGCGCGGCAACCCGGCGTTGCCGTCGGCATAATTTTCCAGCGACCGCTTCAAACGTGACGACAAAGCTTCGCCGAACAGTTCGCCGGTCTTCTTTTCGCCGAGGCGCAGAAAATCGCATATTCTGAGCAGTTGGACCAGACTGAACATCAGCCGGCATTTCTTTGCCTGAGTTACCGCCGACGGGGTTATTCCGAGATGCGAGGCGAGCGACCGCTGCGTCTCTTTCCGGCAGATGAGTTCCCGCGCAATGACGTTCCAGCCGTTTATATGTGGCTCCATTTGCTCCCTCCAGTAAAATAATTTGTTAATTGCTTAATTTTTATCTTTACGATATACTAATTATAGTGTATAAATAGCTTAATTTCAAGAAAAGAATTCAAAATATTGTGATATGGTTTGGAAAAGTGCTCCACTCTCTATTATATTGAAGGCATATTGAAACAGCAAGACCAAAACAAAACAAGGAGGTCAGGTCATGAGTATGTTGTCCCAAATGGTGGCGGGACGGAAGATCCGTCAATGCGAACTTGCCGACGCGCTTGGCATTACCCGGTCGGCGGTGTCTCAGCAGTTGAAGACCGGAATTAAAAGCATCCGGGTTGCCAAAAGGTACGCCCGCATATTGAAATGCAATCCGCTTTTTCTGTTGGACTGATTAAGCAGGAACTTAACATTGATGGTGGTAGAATGAACTGTTATGGTCATTATGATGTGGTCAGGAGCGACTGTCGGGCGTGCAAACTTATTCGTTACTGCCGGGAGGCCGGCGATCCGCCGCTGATGGTGGCGTCCATGCCGAGTTTTGACGACGAGCTTGCGGTTCCGGGCCGGTGCGCGCCGGATGTTTCCGACACTGAAGATTATCCGGACGTCTATACCCGCGACGATCTGCTTGAGGTCATAAGTTTCATGCTGCAGCTGGACGTGCGCGCGGTGGAGTTGATTTCCCGTCACGTCGAGACGCCAGGAATAACGTTCCGGCAGCTTGGCGAGAGTCGGAACGTCACGCGGCAGGCGGTCCACAAGTTTTTGAAGAATCAATGCCGTAAATTTCCGGAGATAGCGGCGCTGCTCCGCATCGGCGAGCGGCGGCGTTCGATAATAAAAAGAAAAACATTTATGGAGGCGGTATGTCTGATTCGCAGGAAAATGTGCGCGTCGCGTTGGAGCGCGCCAAGGAAAAGCTTGCTTTGCTGGAGGAAATTGATCTGCTCGACGGAGAGTTCAAACTCATTCAGCACGAATATACTCAAAGGCGCCGGACTTTGGAGGGGCGGCTCGCGGAAGTAATTAAAGACGAAAAATAAAGGATGGTTTTCCATAATTATAATCGGACGGCGGCGTTCGTCCGATTTTTTTTGCTTTTTTTTTGAAAAAAATACTTGACAGCGGTTGTAATTAAAAAAAACACCGCTATATTAGCAAGTGAAATAAGAAATAGCAGTGCAATTAATTTTTTTCTAAGGTTCTGTAAACTGTATTCATAAGTATCTGAAAAGTATATAAGACTTGCCGCTGGTCAATTTGATCGGGCGGACGTTTCGATGGTCGCACTGCATGAATTTCGCAAGCTGTCCTCACTCCCCTCCATCCGCGTCAGAGTACGCGAATACTGTAGCCCTCCGGCGAAACCAACAAGTCAAAGTAATTTTAAGCAAGGCTCCTTGGGCTGGTTTGAATCGAAGCATGGTGTTTCGGTTCCGGAACGGGGAATGAACGCTGCCCGGGGATTCCGGAGCAAAAAAAGAAAAGAAGGATCCAGTATGAACATCTACGTTGGTAATCTCGCCTACGCCGTCACCGATGAAGACCTCGC
>JAQUTL010000007.1 GCA_028709805.1 Victivallaceae bacterium | reverse complement strand
CACAGCTTTTATTGGCTCGGAATCGACGGAACCGGCGTTTTGACGCATTTTCCGCCGGAAGACACCTACAACGCTTATATGACCTGCGAAAAACTTGCGGCGGCGCAGAATAAATATGCTCAAAGCGGAGAATGCAATGAATTTATGTCGCTTTACGGAATCGGAGACGGCGGCTGCGGTCCAAGCTCTGAATTTGTGGAAAGAGCGTTGCGGCTGCAAAATTTTGAAGGTTCTCCAAAAGTAAAATTCGGCAGGGCTTGTGATTTCTTTGAACGGTTGTCCAAGGTGAACGGGCTTCCGAAGTGGAGTGGCGAACTTTATCTTGAACTGCATCGCGGAACGTTGACAAATCAGGCACGGAACAAACGGTATAACCGGAAATGCGAGCAGAGTCTGGTTGAGCTTGAAACGCTGTATTCCATGCTGCCGGCGGAAAAATATCCGGATGATCTTTTTGACATGATGTGGAAAACCGTGCTGATAAATCAATTTCATGACATACTTCCTGGTTCTTCGGTAAATTGCGTCTATGGCGAGAGTTCGGAGGACTATGAAGCGGTAATCGAAATGTGCGGAAGACTTGGCGATCATGCCGGACGCGAACTTTTCGACGGAGACGAAAATACATATACGGTGGTCAATACGCTTTCATATCCTGTTTCCGGGCTTTTTGAGCTGCCGTGGGAGGCTGAGACGTATGAAACGCAGTCCGGATTTACTTTTGCCGAAATTCCGGCGCTCGGCTCGGTTGAATTCAAAAAAGGAAAAGGAAAGAAACTTTCTTCCCGGATGAAAAATGACTTTGTTCTTGAAAATGAATTGATAAGATATGAATTTGACAGTTCAGGACGGTTGATCTCGGCATTTGACCGCGAACTGGAATACGAATTCATGTCCGGCTTCGGCAACGTTCTGTCGCTTTACGGTGACTATCCGGTTCGTTATGAAGCGTGGGATATAGACAAGGATTATGTGGAAAAAAAGGTTTGCGAGGCGGAATGCGTTTCGTTCAAAAAAATCAGCCAGGGAAAACTTTTCTGTCGCGCAAAAATAGAGTTTAAGATAGGCAAAAGCGCGATAAATCAAACAGTTACGCTGAAAAAAGGTTCAAAACGGCTTGATTTTGAATGCGAAGTTGATTGGAATGAAAGCCGGATGATGCTTCGCAGCGGGTTTGATTCGGCGGTGTGTCCGTCCGATGCGGCATACGATATTCAATATGGCTACATCCGGCGGGCCAACCACACCAACACCAGCTGGGAGCAGGCAAAATTTGAAGTTGCGCACCAGAAATATTTTGACCTTTCCAAACGCGACCGCGGAATCGCGCTGTTGAATGACTGCAAATACGGTTGTCATGTTTCCGGCGGATTTTTTGATCTCGCGCTGCTGCGTTCGTCGAAATATCCGGATTTTTACGCTGATCTCGGACGACATGTTTTCACATACGCACTGCTGCCACATTCCGGCGATCTTGTTGCGTCGGACGTGATTTCCGAGGCGGCGGCGCTGAACCGGACGCCGTCTGGTTTTGCTGGAAAGCTGAATTTCCGGTTTCCGGTTTCCGCGGTTACCGGGTCGATTGAGCTTTGCGCGATGAAAAAGGCGGCAAAAAGCGATGATACGGTAGTCCGTTTTGTCGAAACCTCAGGATACGGCTGCGAGGCGGAAATCGGATTGTGCGGCCACCGTGCGCTGACGGAGACCGATCTGATCGAATGGAAGCAGGGCGAAACCTTCAAAGCGGTTACCGGGAAAGTCAAATTGAAGTTCCGGCCGTTTGAAATAAGGACGTTTTTTCTTAAATGAGGAAAATCGCGTTTCTGAGCCTGCTGTTCATTCTCGGCTGTTCCACCGGGGACGAATATGATTTTGACGGCGAGGCGGCGCTGCGTCGCGTTAAAACGCTGTTGTCGCACGGGCAGCGCGTCTCCGGCAGCCGTGAGCTGGAAAAAGCCGGTGAATATATTTTTTCGTCGCTGCCGGAAACGGTTAAACGCCGGATTATTGAGTTTGAAGACATGACGCCGGAGGGAGTGCGGACGTTTCGCAACATTGAAGCGGTCATTCCGGCGGCTGATCCGGCGGTGTCCGGCGGACGGTTCATCATTGTCTCCGGTCATTACGATCTGAAAAAACTGGAGCCTCCGATGGCCGGAGCCAACGATTCCGGAAGTTCGGCCGCCGTGCTGATCGAACTGGCGCGAACGATAAAACCGTCGCGTTGTGAAATCAGGATTGTCTGGTTTGACGGCGAAGAGTGTCTGCGCCGCTATTCGGAAAACGACGGTTTGCACGGCAGCCGCAATTATGCCGCCGGACTTTCGGCGGACGAATTGAAAAACTGTATCGCGTTGATCAACATCGATATGGTCGGTGACCGCGATCTTAATTATACGCTTTCCGCCGACACGTCGCTTGCCATGGTGAAAACTCTGATGAAGGCGGCGGAAAAGACCGGCGTTTCCGACCGGATAACCCAGTATCGCGGCAACATTCTGGATGACGACCGCCCGTTCCGCGAACTTGGCGTGCCTTGCGTCAATCTGATAGATTTCGATTATGACGCCTGGCACACCCCGGAGGACGATCTTTCACGCATTTCGGCGGAAAGTCTCGCCGTCACCGGAAGTCTGGTTTTGGCCGTGATAGACGAACTTCAGAACGCGAGCTGTCCGTAGCTTCCGACGTCGCCACGGTCATGCGGGTTTGGTTTGGCCAGAAACATATTTTTGCCGCGCTGCACTTGAAAACCCCATTTTCCGCCGGTTTTGATTTTTTCGTCTTTCGCCAAAGTCGCCTCGCGCAGCGCCTGAAGCGGCAGCGCGATCTCCACATTGAATCCGTTGGCCGTCTTTACGGTTTTGACTTTCCATTCCGGTTTCCATTCCAGAACCCAGTGAAACCAGGTTTTGGTATTGCCGTCGGTATCGAACCAGAGATTGCACGACCGGGTTCCGGTCGGGACAAAACTCAACAGCATTTCCTCTTTATCCGGTGTTGACTGGTTTATTTCAAAAGAGAGGAACAGAATTTCCGCTTCGGAATTGAAATAGACGCGGCCGACGGTCGCTTGTCCGGCGGGCGGTTCGGAGCCGTCATCGAGGGCAAGGCGGAATGGGGCGGCGTGATACTTCCAGATTTCGTCATTCAGATTGCCGTCGACCACCGCGTTCAGCGGGCCGGAGGAAACGTTGATTACCGGAATATCGGCGGTGGCGTTGGCGTATTCGCGTTCAAAAAAAGCGTTGAACCAAGAAATGTTGACAAAGCCGTCGAAAGATGCGGCCGCGTCTTTAAGGGCAAGCAGTTTTTCGGCCCGTTCGCGGCGGTTGTCGATTGTCTTGAGCGAGGCGACGCCGGAGAGAAACGCGCCGTAGTTTTTTCGGTTGACCGGATTGAGTTTTGCGGCCGCGTCAAGATAAGTCTCGTTTTTGACATATCCGGCCGGATTCCAGACATATGCGGTATAGGTGAGGTCGGCCGGGCGGTTGCGGTCTTTGCCGGTGCCTTCGGCATTGGCGAAAAAGATGCCGTCGGCCGGCAGCTCAAAGCCCGGATAGAAGTCCAGATCGGCGGGGTGGCAGAGGACGCCGGCCAGCATGGTCGGATTGTGCCAGGTGAAAAGTTTGTGGCCGCCGATCAGCGATTGATACAGATCGGTGTCGGCCCTGGTCATTACCGGGGTGCCGACGTCGCGGCCGGTCCAGACCACATAAACGTCGTCCGGCAGCTCGGCGGCGAGCTCGGCGAGATAGGTTTTTGCCGGGTCGCGGTCGGCGCGGTGCGAATCAATGGTGTAGGGGCCGGGGCAGAAGGAGAGTTTGAGACCGGGAAATTCTGGATGAAGCGCGTTGTAAAGCCGTTTCATGACATAGCCGTGCGCCTGCCCCATGGAAGAAAACCGTTTTTCCTCGCCGGGGTGAATGAACGGATATTTGCCGTCGACTTCCGGGACCACGTCGTCCACCCGGATCATGATATGGGCGACATGATATTTTGCGGCCGATTTTGCGTCTGCGATCAACCGGTCGATCATCTCCTCGTTGGAGCAGTCGAATTTTTCCGCGTCCTGAAAACCGTAGAGGCGGGGGGCGAGCATCAGATCGATCAGGCCGCCGGTTTTTTCATAAAATTCGGCATATGCCTTGAGCGATGCCTCCAGCGTGGGATAAGAGCCGAACTGCGGCTTGGCGTTCGGCGCCAGATCGCGCCAGGAGAGTGCCGACTGAACGGCGTATCCGTTGATTTTCCACTGGGAAAAAAATTCCGGCATGAACTGCGGTTGGACGAGAAAGTAATCGGTGACATAGCGGTTGGAGCAGAGCGGATAATCTTCGATTTTCGCGGTCAGCATTCCGGCGTTGGCGCGGTCGATCAACTGGGCGATCGCGGCGGCGGCATAGTAGCAGCCGCGGTTGTCGGCGCCGCGTCCGGTGACGGTGTTGCCGTCAAATTCCACGGTGTAGCTTTCCGGTTTTCCGTCATTTTTTTCAGACAGGACAATTTTGACGGACAAGGGTTTCGCCGCCGGGTTTTCCACTCCGTCCAGCCGTTTATTCAACAGTTCCGCGGCGTAGTTGGCGGCGGGAAATCCGTCACATTCTATGGTGGTGACGGAAGCCGAGACCGGGATGAACTCGCCGGGAATAAACGTGACGGGTTCCGGAAAGACCCGGCCGGAAAAGAACGGCGTGCGGTCCGGCGCGGCGGCAAGGCTGAAAAAAATGACGGAACAGATGACGGACAGTATTGTTTTCAAAATGGACGCTCCTTTTTTTCCGATACATTATACCGGGAATGCAAAAAAGCAAATAAAAAAATCCGTCAAAAAAGTGACGGATTGTAAATTGTTTTGTTTGTTTGGATTAAGAAAGTGACGGATTGTGTTCCGTCATTTTTCCGTCATTTTTTCCGGGATTGACGGAAACATTTTGTCATACAGATATCCGGCGAGAAGATTCAGCGTGTTCTGCGGAAAATTCATGCGAACGACCAGCCGGTCGGAAGAGACGGCTTCAATCGAAAAATTCGGTACCAGCGCAGCGCACAAGGCGGCTTCGGGCGGAGGAAGTTTTTTCACAAGGTAAAACGGATTGTATTTCTTTGCGGCCGCCATTTTCTCTTCGGACATATCGAACGCATATGTGAGCAGCGTTATTTGGTCTTGGCTTTGAATCCAGAATAAATTTTGCGTGCGGATGGTGTTGTCGAGCCAGATAACACTGTTGGCGGGACTGGTATTATCGGCGGTGCGTATCATGGCCGCGGCAAAATCCGGCGGAGCGGCATCCAGCACTCGACGGATTTTTTCCGGCAGCTTGTAGCCGTTCCGAGGCGGCATATTTTTGTCCGGAGTAAGAATAAAAATGTCAGGGCGCAATTCGACAACGCTGCAGTTTTGATTGTAGATCACTCCTGAGAACGACGCCGGTCGGCCTGACTCAGTTTGATCCGGCTTCAGGTCGGAATCAAAAAGCGCGGCAAAAATTTTTGCAACCTCAGGCAGCGGTTTGTCGGATTTCATCAGGAGCCGGCCGAGTTGTTCATTATTTTTGAGCGGTACTTTATAATAAAGCAATTCGACATCGGTCAGAGTTTCGCATATTTTACTTAGCGATGGAATAGTGTCGCCCAGCTGGATGCCGTCGATCAGCAGGTCATATTTTTCCTGACCGAGCGAGGCGACCATATTGTTCCAGACCGCACTGCCCAGAATTGCCTTGCCGTTAACAAAAATAACTTCATTGGCGGTTTCCGGCACAAAATTCCACAATTCGGAATAGGTGCTTTCGGCTTTGACCTCCGCGTCCGACCGGTCGGACACCGCGAACAATGAAACCCCCGTCACGGCGATCAATGCGGCGAGCGCACTCAAAACCGTTGAACGGCGACGAATCGGATTTGTAATCATATTCATTCTTTCCTTTATTTCTTTTGCGCCGGCGCTGAGCGCGGCTCCCGCCGGCAGATACGCCGGAGGCTTGGTATAAAATCTGAAAATCATACCGAGATATCCGGCGGTCAGCTCCGGGTTGTTCGAATTATGCTTTAAAACTGCGGCGTCACATTCGATCTCGCGCGCCAGCGTCACCCGGCGGATCGCGGCGCGGAAAAACGGATTGAAACGGAACATGCATTCCATGACGTTCAGCAGCAGCGTCTTGGCCGGATCGTTCATCCGCAGATGAAACATTTCGTGAAGAAAAAGCATTTCAAGTTCCGGGTCGGACAGCGTCGCCGCCGAAGATTGCGGAAAAAGCAGCTTTTTCTTGAACACTCCAACCGAGGCCGGCACCGGCAGCGCGCCGTCGCAATTCAAAAGCGCGATTTTTTCGGGATCGACGTTGAGTTTTCCGCAGGCCCGGCGAAAAATTGCGACGACCCGTTCCGACTCAATTTCCGGCAGTCGCAACGTCTTGCGGTTCCACCGGAAACCGCGGCACAGCAATCGGATCAGCAGCGCCGCGCAAAGCATTATATAAACCGTCCAAATCAGACTGATCGGGTCGATTTGTCCGGATAAAGAATCAATTTTTGAAGCAGGATTTTCCAACGCTCCGGCTTGTGCGGTCTGGGCTTTGGCTGCTGCTGCGCCGCTGTCGGCCGCGCCCGGCTCAAACCACAGGCGCCACTGGTCGAATATTCCCGTAACGTCACCGGTTGCAACGGGTTCCGGCACGGCCGGCGTCCAGTTCAGCGTCAGCGCGGCCGGCAGCGGCGGAATCATCATTGCCAGCAGCGCCGCGTACCAGAAGATTTTCCGGTTGGTGCGGAAGATCATCGCAAACAGCAAATACAACAATGCGCCGCGCAACAGCGAACCGAGGAAAAAATTGATGAGTTCGTTCATTTCAGCTTCCTCTCCGCCGCGTCCAGCAGCTTTTTAAGTTCCGCGATGTCTTCGGCAGACAGTTTTTGCCGCGCAACAAAAAAACTCAGCATTTCCGCCGGAGTTTCGTTGAATGCCCGCCGCATCAGCATGTCTCCGGCCGACGCCGCGTATTCCTCCCGCGAGACCAGCGGCCCGTATTGATACGCCCGCCTGGCTCCGGTCACCTTTACCGCCCGCTTTTTCACCAGACGGGTCAGCAGCGTTTTTACCGTTCCTGCCTCCCATTGGTTTTCCTCCAGCACCGCCGCCACCAGCTCCGGCATCGCCAGCGGACTTTGCCGCCACAACACCTTCATGATCTCGGCTTCACTCTCTGAAATCTGTAATACCGCCATGACAAACCTCCGCGTTAATAAATAAAATACAAATGTATTCTATTAATGCAAGCAAACTTTTAAAAAAATAGAAAAAAAAGAAAAGCGGTTGAAAAAAGCGGGTTGCACGTTATAATTTATAGGTATTATGATTTGGATGCGAAAAGCGAAGCAATGGGTAAACGGCTCGAAATGCGCGGTGTTGACCGGAGTGGTCACGTTCTTTCTGGTTTTTTCCACTCTGACCACGCCGGACGGCATAATCGACCGTCTGCTCAGCCTTTGTTTTTTTGTGGCCATGCTGTTTGCCCCCTATTTTGTCAGCAAAAACCGCCGGGTGGGGATGATAACGCTGGCGGTCGGTGCGCTGTTTTTCATACCGCATGCGATCACGGTGTTCGGCGACGAGGAATTTCTGCTGAAGGTCCGGACGCCGGCCGATGCTTTCACGGTGGTCCTGATCTTTTTTGAACTGATGTTGACCGCGCTGGTGATGCGTTATTCGCTTTCCGCCACCAAACCGGAAGAACCGGTGTTCGGGTGCGTGCTCACCTATCTGCTGATCGGCATCGTGTTCGCCAACATCTATATGCTGATCGCCCAGCACAACCCCGGCGCTTTTCTGGAAAACGGGGAGCCGATGACCGCGACCACCACGAATATGCGCTATTTTTCCTTTGTTACGCTGACCACCTGCGGATTTGGAGACATCGTGGCGAAAAGCCCGTTTTCCCGGATCGTCTGCGGGGCGGAGGCAACGGTCGGCGTGCTTTATGTCGGCGTTTTCATCGGCCGGATGGCGTCGCTTGCCGTAAAGCGGCCGCCGGCAAAATGAGGGTTAGAGCATTGCGTCATCCTAAAATTACAGGACGGATATTATGAAATTTGAAATTTTTCCGAAAGTATTTGAAGCGCACAAAAAAACCACGTTTACGTTGACCGCGGTTGACCGCGTCGAGCTGCCCGGGCACCTTGAACTGCTGTATATCCGCGAGGACGGAGCCGACGCGGACGGAAAGTATTTTCTGACGCTCGGTCCGCGCGGCAACGAATATCCTGAATTGCCGAGCCGCCGGATTTCCGATCGTGAAATTCAATTCGATCTTTGCGCCGGCGGCGAATATGAGCATTACATTATGCCGTGTCTGACCGACGAAACCGGGAAATTATCGATCCGGGAAAAAGTATCGCTGTTTTCCGTTGAGGCCGATCTGTTTGGTCTGCGTCCGTGGAAGGGCGACTTCCACATGCATTCCTGCCGTTCCGACGGGGCGCACGCGCCCTGCGAAGTTGCCGCCTGCTGCCGCCGCAAGGGTTGCGATTTTATGGCGCTGACCGATCATCATCTCTATCAGCCCAGTCTGGACGCCGCCGCCGCCATGGAAAAACTGCCGACCGACCTGCGCTGCTATCCCGGCGAAGAGATCCACGCCGGCCGCGTCCATGTGGTCAATTTCGGCGGCGCGTTCAGCGTCAACGACTTTTACCGCGACAACGCCGACCGTTTCGGCAAACTGGTCTCCGCCATCGCCGCCGTTCTGCCGGACGAACTTAATGACCACGACCGCGAACAGGTCGCTATTGCCGAAGCCGTGTTCAAAAAGATCGGCGACGCCGGCGGCGTGTCGCTGTTTTGCCACCCCTACTGGCGAGTCGCCAATGACCGGTTTTTTATCACCCGTCCGATCTGCGATCTGGTGATGCTTCGCCGCAACTACGACGCGATGGAGGTCATCGCCGGCTTCAATCGCCACGAATGGGAGCAGAACGCGCTCAATGTGGCCGGCTGGGAGCGGATGTGTTCGCTGGGTTTGAAGATTCCGGCCGTCGGCGTCAGCGACGCGCACGACTACGCCCCCGATTCACCCCGGTTCGCCGCGTTTGACTGGTACTGCACCGTTGTTCTTGCGCCGGACTGCGAATTTTCCTCGCTGGCCGCGGCGATTCGCGCCGGCCGGTCATTGGCGTATGAGCGGCTGCCCGGCGGTGAACCGCGATTGGTCGGAGATTTCCGCCATGTCAAATACGGTTATTTTTTGTTGCGGGAATATTTCCCCGAACACGACCGGCTGTGCCGGATCGAGGGCGACCGGCTGTATGACGCGGTCAGCGGCAACCATCCGGAAACCGTTGCGATGCTGGCGCGGGACTGCGGCCGGGTTGCCGACTGGCGCGACCGCTTTTTCGCCTGAACCGCAACTCCCGCGCGGGCGGAGACTTGTAAAATCCAGGTTCCGGCGGTATAGTATAAAAACGACAACCGCCGGCAGCTTGGGAAAATGAAAAAGTTCAAAAAATATTTCCGACAGTTCCTGATGGCCGCCACGGCGGCGGTCTTTGCCGCCTCCGGGCTGCTGCACCCGCTGTTTCACCGCGAATACGGCGGGGCGGTTCAGGAGGCGCTGTTTTCCGGAGATACGGCGGCGCAACCGGAATTTGCGGCGGCGTCGACAGCATGCCGGCCGCCGGAATTTGTTCCTGATTTCTGTCCGATCTGTTCGGCGTCATTGGTTTGCGCCGCACTTCCGGCGTTCGACTGGGCGGCGCCGCGGCCGGTCGCAGCACAATTTATGTGCGCGGACTCATCGCCGGGACTTGACGAAACCCTTACGCATCAAGCTCGGGCGCCTCCGGTGTTTTTCTGCTGAAAAACAAGAATGATTTTCCGGCGGTCAGACCGTCCGCATTAAATCCGTTCCGGCGTTTCCGGGAGAGGAAAAACACGTTTTCCGTCCCGCTTCAAATCCGTATGTTTCTTGACCCGCATCTTGCATGAAGCCGTTCGCGGCATCATGCAACAGCCGGGGTAACGCGCCGGACGGCGTAATCCGACAAATCCGTATATTGCGGAATGGTTCCGCAAGTCGCAGGACGGTTCTCCCGCCGGATGTTTTTTATCCGGAGGAAATTAATGACAAGAAGATTCACACTGATAGAGTTGCTGGTCGTCATTGCGATCATTGCAATACTGGCTGCGCTGCTGCTGCCCGTTCTGGGACGGGCCAGAGAGTCGGCTCATCGGATAAGCTGCGTCAACAACCTGAAACAGGCGGCGTTGGCGCTGTCGCTCTATTCCGAAGACTTCCGCGGCCGTTACCCGGCGGTTCACGGCGGAACCTTTGAAAATCCCATGGAACTGCCGGGCGAACCCCAGTGGTTTACGCCGCTGATTAAAAGCTACGGTTACAGAATGGAATATCTGTGCTGTCCGTCCGACACCGGATATGACGGCGCCAACGGCATCCAGAGCTATATGGTCAATGCAATGCTGACTTTCGGGCGCCCGGTGTCGTCGCTGGCGCGGCCGACCGCGACCGTCGTTCTTTCCGAACGCGGCTGCGGAGCCGACGAAAAGGCGGTTGAACACCAGTGTTATCCCGGCATGAGCGAGCCGGAGGATTACGTTGGAATGATCGACGCCGAACGGCACAGCGGCCGTGCGAACTATCTGTTTGCCGACGGCCACGTGGAAACGCTTTCGTGGCGCGAAGTGATCGGCGACGGTTCCGAGCGGGAAAACCGCCACTTTGTTCCCGACTGGCTCGACGGCTATGTCGAGGCGGCCGGTCACGAACACGGCCACGACCACCATTAAAATAATATATCAACCCGATGCGCGCCGGAAAACGAGGTTTCGGCGCGTTTTTTTCGGTTTATTCAAACGAACCCGTCAAATATTATTACAACTCCGCAGTATAACTGCGGCGGCAATAAGATAAAAATACATTTATGTTTTTTTATCTATTGCAAACTGCAGCGGTTGTGCTATATTTATACAAAAACCGCGTCGACGGCGGAACACATTTCCGGCGGAGGAACGCGGGAGGCGCATTAATCCAGGTGGTGCAAATGGTGAAAATAAAGATATGTCTGGGCAGCTCGTGCTTCGCGCGCGGGAACGACCGAAACGTGGAGACGATCGAAAAATTTCTTCTGGCGCGCGGGCTGCGCGATGGCGTGGAGGTCAGTCTCGAAGGCTGTCTGTGTCTGGGCAAATGTGCGAACGGGCCGGTGGTGATGGTGGATGACGTCTGCTACACCAATGTCTCCGGCGGCGTGATAACCGACATTCTCAATAAATTGTTTCCGGCGGCCGCGGAGGTGAAAAATGAACAGTGATTTTCCGGTCTATACCACGCCGAACGAATGTCAGGACTGCTACAAATGCGTTCGTCACTGCATCAGCAAGGCGATCCGCATTGTCAACGCCCGGGCGGCGGTGATCCCGGAGCTGTGCGTGAGCTGCGGCGAGTGCGTCAAGGTTTGTCCGGCGCACGCCAAGAAGATTCGTTCCGACCTCAGCCGGGCACAGCATCTGGTGGCGGATGGCGGAGCGGTGTACGCCAGCGTTGCGCCGAGTTTCATCGGATATTTTGACAACGTGACCATCGGGCAGCTGGCTACCGGGCTGATGCGGCTCGGATTTGCCGGTGTGAGCGAAACGGCGCTCGGCGCCCAGCTGGTGAGCGCACGGGTGGCGGAGGTGCTGGCGGAGTTGAAGTCCGGCGTGGTGATTTCCAGCGCCTGTCCGTCGGTGGTCGAGTTCATAACCAAATACCATCCGGACTGGGCGGACGCGATATCCGAAGTGTCTTCTCCGGTCATCGCGCACACCCGTTTGCTTCATTCGCTCTACGGCAAAGCGGCGAAGGCGGTATTTTTCGGCCCCTGCGCGGCCAAGAAGCTCGAAGCCGACAAAATGCCCGGCGATCTGGCGCTGGCATTGACGTTTCCCACGCTTCAGCACTGGTTTGAGGACGCGGGAATAAATCCGGCCGAACTTCCGGAATCGCCGCTGACGCCGTATCCGGCGGAAGAGGGGCGCGCCTATTCGCTGGAGGGCGGAATGCTGGACACGCTGCGCACCGCCGATCCGTCGATCCGCTACATCGCGGTTTCCGGACTGGACGATTTGGGGCGGCTGTTGACCGGGGTCGACCGGTCGTCGCTCGGAAACGGCAAACTCTTCATTGAAGCGCTGGCCTGTCCCGGGGGCTGTGTCAACGGTCCGGCGATGCGGCCGGGGGCGTCGAACGCCGCCACGGTGGTCAGCACCCTGGGGTTCGGGCGGAACCGCACCAGCGTCGGCCGCGAAGTGCCGGTGGACATTCACAAGGGATATTTCCGCCAGCAGCTGCCGCCGGAGGAGGTGACGCCGGAGCAGATGACCGAGGCGCTGGCATCGGTCGGCAAATTCTCCGGCGAGGACGAGTTGAACTGCGGCGGCTGCGGCTACAACACCTGTCGCGAATTTGCCCGTGCGCAGATTGCCGGCCGGGCCGAGCCGGCGATGTGTCTGTCATATCTGCGCAAAATATCACAGAAGACCAGCAACGCGCTGATAAAATATATTCCGACCGGCGTGGTGCTGGCCGACCGTCAACTTCAGATCATCGAATGCAACCGGCCGTTTGCCGAGCTTTGCGGCGGCGAAACGCTGACCGCGTTCGACAACTGCGGCACGCTGCAGGGTGCGCTGTTGGATACGATGATCGAATTTACCGATTTGTTTGACGAGGCGTTGAAGTCCGGCGGCGAGATCGAGCGGCTGAACCAGGTGTACGGCAACAAGATATTGAACATCAGCGTTTTTTCGATTACGCCGGGGCAGACGGTCGGTGCGGTGATACAGGACGTCACCAAGAGCGAACTGCGCCGTGAGCAGGTTGCGGAAAAAGCGCGCGAGGTGATCCGGAAGAACGTTCTGACGGTTCAGAAGATCGCCCGCGACCTCGGCGAGCACATGGCCGAAACGGAAATCCTGCTGGACGAGGTGGCCGGAATATATTCCGAACATCATCTGAATCAACCGGCAGCTCCGGCGGAGAAGTGATTATGGCCGAACCGTTTGTTGAAATGGAATACTGCCAGATCACCAAGGACGGGCAGTGCGCCTGCGGCGATGACTTTCAGTGGGAAAAGCCGGCCGGAGAAGAGCGTTGCATCGCGGTTTTGTCCGACGGGCTGGGCAGCGGAATCAAGGCCAATCTGCTGGCCAATATGACCACGACCATGGCGCTCAAATTCATGCGGTCGAACAAGCCGATTCTCCGCTCGGCGGAAATAATCATGGATTCGCTGCCGGTGTGCGAGGTGCGGAAGATCAGCTACGCCACGTTCACGATTGTTGACCTGTCGGCGGCGACCGGCCGGGCGCGGGTGATCGAAATGGGCAATCCCGGCTACATACAGCTGCGGGGAGAGACCGAGATTCCGCCGTGCTCCACCGGCAATCTGGTGTCGTCGCGCTGGCCGGATCGCCAGATGGATATTTCCGAGATACAGATGGCGGTGGGCGACCGGCTGATTTTCTGTTCGGACGGGGTGACTCAGGCGGGACTCGGGCGGCCGGAATACCGGTTTGGCTGGCGTCGGCAGGGGCTGCTGGAATTCGCCCGCGAACTGATTTTGGCCGATCCGGGGATTTCCGCCCGCGATTTGTCGAGGACCATTGCGTTCAACGCCATGTCGATCAATCCCGACCGGCGTTGCGTGGACGACATCACCTGCGCGGTCATTTATCTGCGCAAGCCGCGGACGTTGCGCATTATCACCGGTCCGCCGTTTCACAAGGAGGACGACGGGGCGTTTGCCGCGCTGGCGGTTCCGGACGGCGGCAAGGTGATTGTCTGCGGGGGCACCACCGCAAACATCATCACCCGGGTGCTGCACCGCGAGGTGCATATCGATTTGAAACTGGCCTGCTGTTCCGGCGGACTGCCGCCGCCGGGACGGATGGACGGCGTCGGTCTGGTCACCGAGGGCATACTTACATTGACCAGGGTCGCCGGACTGCTTGAGGCGCACGAATGGGAGGACGCGCCGGCCGCCGCCCGTGAAATAATCGGGCTGATCGAGGAGAGCGACGCCATTGAATTTGTGGTCGGCACCAAGGTGAACGAGGCGCATCAGGACCCCAAGCTGCCGGTGGATCTGGAGATTCGGCGCAATATCATCAAACGGCTGCATGAGATTCTTGAAAAAGATTACGGAAAAAAAGTCACAGTAAGATATTTTTAGCGGGGAGACGCAAAATGATCGATCTTGAAATCTGTTGTGGAACCACCTGTTACATGCTCGGCGGCGCGGCGCTGCTGGAACTGGAAAAGGCGCTTCCGGAGGAGTGGCGGCAACTGGTGGATGTCCGCGCGGTTCCCTGCACTGACGCCTGCGCCCGCGAGGATCTCGGCCGGGCGCCGTTTGTCCGGCTGAACGGCGAGCTGATCGCCAACGCCACGCGGGAGAAAATATATCTCCGGCTCAGTGAGCTGGTCGCGGCCGCCGGAGGCGAAAAATGAGCAACGGTGCGGAAAGACTGCGCCGCGAGTTGATGATCCGGGTGGTGCGGGAGTTTAAAAAAGGGACGCTGGCGGAGAATATCGACCGGATGCCGGTGGCGATCCGGCCGCGGCATTCCGAATTTTCCCGGTGCTGCGTCTATCATGACCGTGCGGTCCTCAAATACCGGCTGATGGCGCTGATGGGGTGCGACTGCCGGCGCGAGGACGAGGACGAAACCAAGCCGCTGCATGAATATCTCAAAGAGACCATGTCCGATCCGGTTCGTCCGGAACGTCCGCTGACCGTCTGCGCCGCCGGCTGCGACGGCTGCCCGGAAAGCCGGATCAACATCACGACCAACTGTCGCGGCTGTTTCGCCCGGCCGTGCGTGTTCTCCTGCCCGAAGGGGGCGATACATGTGGAGGATCAGCACGCGGTGGTGGACTACTCCAAGTGCATCAAATGCGGCAAATGCCTGCAGGTGTGCCCGTTCAACGCGATCATCAAAACCAAGGTGCCGTGCGAGGACGCCTGTCCGGTCGGCGCGATCCGCAAGAATGAATTCGGTGTGGCCGACATTGATTTTGACAAATGCATCTATTGCGGCAAGTGTTACAGCAAGTGTCCGTTTTCCGCAATCATGGAGCGGTCGGAGCTGCTGCGGGTGCTGGAGGCGTTGAAGTCCGGCAAAAAGCTGGTGGCGCTGGTGGCGCCGTCGGCGCAGTTTCAGTTTCCGGGCGGCATCGGCAAGTTGTTCAGCGCAATCGCCGCAGTGGGTTTTTTCGACGTGATCGAGGTGGCGCTCGGCGCCGAATTGACCACGGAAAACGAGGCCAAAGAGTTTATTGAACGCATGAAGAAAGGCGAAAAGCTGATGACCACCAGCTGCTGCACCGCCTATGTTGAGCTGGTCAAACGGCATGTTCCGCAGTTGCTGGACCGGGTTTCCGATACGCCGAGTCCGATGCGTTACGCCGGGCGGCTTGCACGGGAAAAACATCCGGACGCGATCAATGTGTTCATCGGGCCGTGCATCGCCAAGCGGCTTGAGGCGGCGGAATCTGAAGAGATCGATATGGCGATGACCTTCGAGGAGTTGGGGGCGCTGCTGGCCGGCTGGGGGGTGGACATCATGTCACAGCCGGAGTGGCCGATCCCGCGGCCGGCGATTGTGACGGCGCGTAATTTCGCCAAAAGTTGCGGCGTGACCGAGGCGGTGCTGAACGAACTGCTCGGCGAATCCGGAGACATCAAACTGGACGGCAAATTTTTCAATGGCATTGACGCCAAGTCGGCAAAACTTCTGGCGTTGTACGCCGCCGGAAAGCTGCCGGGGAACTTCCTTGAAGTGATGAGCTGCGAAGGCGGCTGCGTCGGCGGTCCGTGTTCGCTGATAAAAAACTGAAGTTGGCAGTGCGCTCTGAGCCGCGGTGTTCCGGTTCGCCGGTTCGCGGCGGTCTATAAAAACGGCACGGAATGCTGCGCCGGAAGCGATGCTTCGTGTCGGTGCGTTCAACCGAGCCGGAAACGATGCGGCGGTTTCCGGCGGCGCAATGGAATCCGGTCTATTTTTCCGGGGTTTATTTTGATTTCTCACGCGCGCATATTGTTTTACCCGGCGTATTCCTCAGCCGGGATTTCTCCGCAGGCGGTGCGACGCAAATTTCAAAACTACAAAAGTGACGGAAAAAACGTAAACCGGATTGCTTTTTTATGCAAAAGGGTATATTGTTTCATCATTTCTTTACATAAAACGTTTTATATGGAGAATCCAATGAATTGGAGGTCGATCTTGAGTGGAGTTGTTGGACTTGCCGCGCTTAGCGTGGCGGGCGGAGAAACGGAGCGTTTTGCAAAATGCGAACTGCATATGCACACCACGCGGTCGGACGGCAACGCGACCCCGAAAAACGCGGCGAAAATATATAATGACAAGAATTTCAATGTCTGCATCTTCACCGACCACATCGTTGACTGGTGCTACGGCGGCTGGTTCAACCCGAAGGATATGCTCAACGACCGGGAATTGAACGATTTCATCTCAATGCCCGGCAGCGAACTTTCTGTTGCGCTGCTCAATCGTTACGGCCGTCCGATCGAGGTTCATATTAACGCGCTTGGCATAAAATATCCGATGATGCCGGCCTACACCGGAGACATCGTGTCGGAGATTCGGGAGAACGTCCGCCGGTCGTGGGACGCCGGCGCGGTGGCGCAGGTCAACCATCCGAACTTCCTGTGGTCGTTCGACTACCGCGAACTGCTCCAGATAGACGAGCCGTATCTTTTTGAGCTGGTCAACGCCGATCCGGGCTGCAACAACTACGGTGATCTGTCGCGTCCCGGCGCGGAACAGATATGGGATGTTCTGCTCTCGAACGGCAAGCGGGTTTACGGCACCGCCACCGATGACACCCATTATTACTACAATTACCAGCCGGCGGCAAGCTCCCCCGGCTACGGCTGGGTGGTGTGCAGCGTTTCAGAATTGACGCCGGAGGCGGTGCTGAACGCGCTGCGTCTGGGCAAATTCTATGCGTCCACCGGTCCCGAACTCGAAGCCTACGAGGTGGACGGCCGGACGATCCGGGTCAAGGTCAAACCTCAGGACCGGCAGCATTTCCGGATCAAGTTCATCGGCCGTTACGGGCGGCTGCTCCACGAGGTTGAGGGACTGGAAGCTGAATACACGATAAAGGGCGACGAATACTATGTCCGCGCCCGGGTCGGAGACGACGCCGAAAGCACCTCCAGTGCCAGCGGAATCCCCGGTCAGGCGCTCTACTGCCAGCCGGTTTTTGTGGCTGACATTGAAGCGCGCGAAGCGTTTCTGCCGAAAATTGCCGATTTTTCCGAACGGGCGAAAAAGTCCGTTATGGCGCTTAAATTCGGCGGCGCGGCGGACGGCTTTGTTTCCGTCAATCCGGGCGCGGCGGCGGACGGCGCGGCAAAGTGGCGCTCCTCCGGCGCGTTGACCGCCGGTTCCGCGCTGCTTCCCGGTCTGACGCCGGTGGAAAACGGCTATGTTTTTGGGGAACACGCCGGAACGCTGGAGTTTTCGCTGCCGGCTGGAAGTTATCGCGCAACGCTGCTGACTGGTGAAAGCGGGTCGCGCATTGCGCAGCCGTCATCGCTTCAGGTGGAGTTGAACGGCCGGCCGGTGCTTTCCGGGATCATGGAGAAAAGCGGAGAATTCGCGCTGAACAGTTTCGAGTTTGCCACCGACGGCGCACCGCAGAAATTGACCTTCCGCGGGATTCCGCGGATGGCCGGCGATTACTGCCGCCCCGAATGGAGCGCAACCGCGCTGATTTTTGAAAAGACCGCCGGCGCCAAATTGCCGGAAGTTGCGGCGTTGTTCGATCGCGCACCGGATGTGGAGATGACGCGCAATCAGCTGGAAATGTCGGTGCCGGAAGTTTTTACGCTTAACGCGGTCAATGCCTCGGCGCGGCCGGAGACGTTGACGCTGACGCTGACGGCGGACGAAAAGATGAAAGACTATTTTTCCATTGAACCGCTGGACGCGGCTTCTTCCGAGGTCGCTCAGGGCGTCGAGTTTTCCGCCCGTTTCCGGGTGATGCTGCGCAAGCCGTTCGATCTCAAGAAGAAAATGCAGTCCACCATCGTGGGCGACGAATGGGTGCCGGAGCCGCCGGATGGGGTGTTCTTTGCCGGAGTTTCCGTTGCCGGAGCCGCGGAAAAACTCGCCCGCTTCCGGGTTCCGCTGACCGAGGCGAAGCTGAAGGTCCGCTCGCTTGACCGCGACAACCGTTTTGCCGTGATCATCGAGCCGGGTTCCGAACGCGAAATGACCGGACGGCTTAACGTTGATGTGCCGTCGGGCTGGCGGCTGGCCGAACAGCTGCCGGAGACGGTGACGGCGAAGGATGGAATGCCGGTTGTGGTCGAAATGGATTTTGTGCCGACGGCAGACGGAATGGCGGCCGGAGATACGGACGCGAAAATTGAGTTCAGCTTCGGAAATGCGACGGTCGCGGCCGGATTCCCGTTGCGCCGGAATGGTGAAATCGGCAAGTTTCAGGGACCGGGCACGTTTGAAGTCCCGTTCCGCGTCACCCGCGGATTGACGGTGGTCTGTGCCATGGAGTTTAAAGACTTCACTGCGATGAACGTTCCGCTCATGTTCCGCGAGCAGAAATACAGCGAGTTCATGATCTACACCAAACCGGACGGTTCGCTGCACTGTAAAATCGAGGACAGTATCGACAATTATCATGACCGTGTTGAGTTTTCCGGTCCGGTGCTGGAAGCCGGCCGTAAATACACCGTGGCGGTGGCGTGGGACAAGTGGCGCGGCGGCGCCATGTATGTGGACGGCGTCAAAGTCGCGGATTTCTTCGGTGACATCAACGTCGTCGATCTGATCGACAACGGCGCGCCGCTGGTTCTCGGCTCCGGCACCGGAGCCGCCGTCATGTACAACTATGCTCTGACGGACAAGGAAATAGCGGATATTTCCGCGACAATCAAATAACCGGCACTCTCCAGTCGGCCCCGTACCGCGATACCTCCCTGTCGCGGCGGCGGGGCCTCTTTTTTTGCCCTGTTTCCTGCCGGATGATCACGGCGGCGGAGACAAAAAAACCCGCGCGGCAAATCGTTGCGGCGCGGGTTTCGGACAAAACTAAATGTCAGTTGGCAACCACCACCTGTGCGGCCTGGGTTGCGGCATGCGCGGCAGCCTGCGCCGCGGCCTGCGCCTCGGTCGGCAGCGCCAGAATCGCAAACACCAGCGCGAACAGCGACACGGTTTCGATGATGCCGAGCACCATCAGATAGTTTGCGAAACCCTTGCCGGTTTCGGCAAAAGCGTCGCACGCCGTGGCCGCGCCGCGTCCCTGCCACCAGGCGGAGGCGCACAGCGCGAGTCCGGCAAAGAAGCCGAGGAATACAAACATCGGCCAGAAAGACGCGAAGTCGTCATTCGCCGCCTTGCCGTGAATCAGCATGAACAGCAGCACGCCGTAAATTGTCTGGGAAAGCGGCAGGCCGCAGAAAACCAGCAGCTGGAACGGCGCCGGTTTGTTCTGCGAATATATTTTTTTCCACGCGCCGCAGGCGGCCATCACCGCTGCGCCGCAGCCGTAGGCCGAACCGAGCGCCGCCAACCCCAGCGCCACATAGCCGCCGCCGGAAATCATTGCCCGCATCATTTCATTCGTCATTTTTGTATCTCCTTGATTTTTTTAGGTTATCTTTTTTTCAACGGCCGGTACTCGGTACCGGACCAGGTAAGACCGACATGATTGGAAAATTCCAGCGTGTTCAGACGCACCCCGTGCACCAGTACCGCGATCAGCCCCAGCGCAATGTTCAGACTGTGCGCCGCCAGTACGATCAGGATGCCGCACGGCACCGCGATCAGCATGCCGGTCAGCGACTCGCGCCCGGAGGCGAAGATGTCGGCCACCATGCCGTTGAAGCACATTGCCATGTAGCCGCCGGACATGCCGACCGCAAACAGACGGATGTAGCTCAGGGTGTCGGTGAAGCAGTTGATGATCTCGAACGGAAAGTTGAAGACCGATCCCACATCCTTCCATTCCACCTTGAACACCATCAGCAGTCCGGTTCCGATGCCGATGAGGTATTTAACGCATTCCGGCATATTCATATCCGGATACGCCACCACCGTCACCGCCAGAAGATAGAAGCCGATCAGCACCATGATCCACGCGAGCTGGCAGATGATGTTTCTGATTTTCAATGACTTGAACAACAAGCACAGATGGCCCAGCGAAAGCTGGGTCACCGCCAGAGTGAAACAGACGAAAATCAGATTTCCGTTGCGCGTCGCCGGGTTGGTCAGGAAGTCGCAGCCGCCGGCTTCGACGCCGAACCAGCTGCCGGCCGCCATTCCCCACGCCACGGTGGCGATGCTGAAGATCACCACCAGCGCCGAGGCCTGCCGCCCCTTGGGATTGCGGCGGAAGTGCCAGACGCCCCAGAGCGAGGCGGCCAGAAAGACCAGTCCGTATCCGGCGTCGTTGACCAGCATGGCAAAGAAGACCGTCATGAACACCAGCATCGGGAAGCTGATGTCGATTTCGCGGTAGCCCGGAACGATGCCGAGAAATTCCAGCAGCGGGCGCAGCGGCTCCACCCATTTTGGCAGGTCGAGCAGCACCGGCGGCATGTCCTCATCGGACGGGTCTTCCAGCACCAGTCCCCAGCCGTGTTGGCGCGCGTTGTCGGCGAGCTTATCGGCGGCGGTGACCGGAACAAAGCCGTGCAGCACGGCGATTTCGCCGAATTCGGTCATGCCGTCGCGGCAGGCGAGAAATTCGTATTCGTTGAGTATTTTCGCCTGATAATCGCGCAGAACGGCCAGCGCGCCGTGTGATTCGGCCAGCGTGTTCTGGAGTTCGGCGGATTCGGCGGCGCGTTCGGCCAGCCGGCCGTCCACTTCGCTCAGACTCATAGTGTCCGGAATCGACGCCAGCGGCAGACCGTCCGGCTGCGGGCCGATGCCGGAGACGGCGAACCGCACCTGACTCCGGGTGGTCTCCACCACCGACACCACCGCGCCCTCCGGCGCAGTAAAGGCGGCGAATTCCTCTTTTGTCAGAATGCAGAGCGCCACATATATGCCCTGTTTGCGGAGCTTCTTCAGCTGTTCGGGCGAGAAGTCCCCCCACGGCAGCAGAAGTTCGCGCTGGCGGGTGAGTTGATCGATCTCCTTGCGGGCGGCGTCCGCCGCCACCAGCTTGGCGTCCAGTTCGCCCAGCAGCACTTTGCCGGGTGTGGAGAAATGCTGCTGCCGACGGGTTGGCTTGATGGCGGAAAGGCCGCCGATAACCCGGTCGAGCCGGAGCAGTTCATTGGCCACCGTCTGGCGGTCGTGCGTTTCTTCGAGCTTGCCGTTGACCACCTGAACCGCGCCGAGTCCGGCCAGCAGATTGACCGTTTCAACCCGGCTTGAGGCCAGACAGAGCAGCGTGAGTTTCTTCATCTTTACAATCATGCCGCGCCTCCTTCCATGTCGGCGGACTTGCCCTTGGCGATTTTGCTGCGGGCCACGGCGCTGGTGTCCTGATCGCCCATGTAGATGCGGATCTTGCGGATATTCTCCCGGCATTCGGGAATCTTCACTTTTTCAAACAGATTGACCCGCTGGGTGGTGGTTCGCAGTTCGCGATGCAGCAGTTCGTGCTGCCTGGCCAGAATCTTACCCGCCTCGGCCAGCGAGATCAGCTCGCAGACGGCGCGGATGGCGTAGGTGGTGAAGTAGTCGGCCGCGAACAGGTCGATGTCGGCGATGGCGAAATCGACCCGGTTGAAGACCGGCACGGTGACGCCGGCGATGTTGTTTTCGCCCTTGTCCACTCCGGTGACGGTGATGGCGGAGGCGACCAGATCGGCCGCCTTGTCGTCGCCCAGAAGCGCGATCCAGCGCGAGAAACGGCGGCGCAGCTCCTCCTGCTTCCGCGCGTTCTCGTCGAACAGCGCCTGCGACTTGCGCATTTCTAGCTGAAGCTGCTGTTTTTTCAACTGAAGGGTCGGCAGGAAACGGCTGAACCGTTTAAGGTCGTCCTTCTCAGCTTTCAGCGCGGTTTTTGTCAGTTTCAGTTTGGGCATGGTTACTTCTTGGGCCAGAATTTGTTGACAAGATCGGACTTGATGCCGCATTCGGTGCGGTCAAAGCAGTCGGCCAGCATTTTCCAGCCGGCGTCGAGAGCCTCCTCCAGCGGAATGTTCACGGAAAGATCCATCATTTTGGCTTCAAACATCGCGCCGTATTTCAGCAGTTTTTTATCCCACGCGCTCATCTGGAAGCCCATGGACTGCTTTTCCAGCGTCTCCTTGAAGTCGGCGTAGAAGCGGATCATGGTGTCCATGATTGCGCGATGGTCCTCGCGGGTGCGGCTGTTCACGTTCTGTTTGAGGCGGCTCAGCGAGCCGAACGGCTCGATGCGGCCGTTGCGCAGATAGAACTGTCCCTCGGTGATGTAGCCGGTGTTGTCCGGGACCGGGTGGGTCACGTCGTCGCCGGGCATGGTGGTGACCGCCAGAATGGTGATCGAGCCGGCGCCGTCGAAGTCGACCGCTTTTTCATAGCGGCTGGCCAGCTGGCTGTAAAGGTCGCCGGGGTAGCCGCGGTTGGCGGGAATCTGTTCCATGGTGATGGCGATTTCCTTAAGCGCGTCGGCGAAGTTGGTCATGTCGGTGAGAAGCACCAGCACCCGCTTGCCGTTCAGTGCGTAGCTTTCCGCCACCGCCAGAGCCATATCCGGAACCAGCAGGCATTCGACCACCGGGTCGGCGGCGGTGTGGACGAACATCACCGTGCGTGACAGCGCGCCTTTTTCGTCCAGCGTATTGCGGAAGAAGAGATAGTCGTCGTATTTCAGCCCCATGCCGCCGAGGATGATCACATCGACTTCGGCCTGAAGCGCGATTCTGGCGAGCAGCTGGTTGTACGGTTCGCCGGCGACCGAGAAGATCGGCAGCTTCTGCGATTCGACCAAGCTGTTGAACACGTCGATCATCGGGATGCCGGTGCGGATCATGTTCCGCGGGATCACCCGTTTCGCCGGATTGACCGACGGTCCGCCGATCTCGATTTGCTGATCGCTGATTTCCGGGCGGCCGTCGCGCGGTTCTCCGCGGCCGTTGAAGACCCGGCCGAGCAGCAGTTCGGAGCCGGACACCTGCATGGGGCGGCCGAGAAAACGCACCTGATCGTTGGTGCTGATGCCGCGGGAGCCGGCGAACACCTGAAGAAACACCTTGTTGTCCTGCAGCCGGATCACCTGCGCCAGCGACACGCCGCGCGCGCTGGTCACCTCGGCCAGTTCGTTGTAGGCGACGTCTTCGGCTTCAACGGTGATGACGTTGCCGGATATCTGAATGATTTTATGATAGACCTTACGCATTTTTGAGGTGCTCCTTTATTTTGGCGTCGATGGCCGACTCCATGTCCTTGAACTCCCCGGACTCGAACGCCTGGTAGTTCCAGTCGATGAAAAGCTGGCGGAGTTCGAGGAAATAGCGGTGGGCGTCGTCGCGGTCGATGAAGTCGAATCCGGAACGGAGCACGCCGTCGATTTTGGCGAACATATACTGCTGGCGCTTCATCGAGGTGGCGCCGTCGACTTTATCGAAGGTGTTCTGCTGCAAGTAGACGTAGTCGAGGAACTCGCTTTTAAGATAGATAATGAAATCGTCGATGTTGGTGCCCTCTTCGCCGACCACCTTCATCATCTGGTTGACCTCGTTGCCGCGGCGCAGCAGCGTTCTGGCAAATTCGATCTTTGCCGGATCGACCACGCTTTTGTATTTGCTCCAGGAGTCGAGCGGATGGATGGCGGGATAGCGCCGCGCGTCGGACCGTTCGCGGGAAAGACCGAGGAAGCAGCCGACCACTTTCAGCGTCGCCTGGGTAACCGGCTCTTCAAAGTTGCCGCCGGCCGGACTGACCGAGCCGCCAATGGTGACTGAGCCGAGCTTGCCGTTATTCAGGCGGACCAGTCCGGCGCGCTCGTAAAATTCCGCGATGCGCGACTCCAGATAGGCCGGGAACGCCTCTTCGCCGGGGATCTCCTCCAACCGTCCGGACATTTCGCGCAGCGCCTGCGCCCAGCGGCTGGTGGAGTCGGCCAGCAGCAGGCAGTTAAGCCCCATCTGGCGGTAGTATTCTGCCAGCGTCACCGCGGTATAGACCGAGGCTTCGCGGGCGGCCACCGGCATGGACGAGGTGTTGCAGATGATGATTGAGCGGTCCATCAGGCTTCTTCCGGTCCGCGGATCGGTCAGTTCGGGAAATTCGCGCAGGATTTCCACCACTTCGCCGGCGCGTTCGCCGCAGGCCGCGATGATGACCACGTCGGCCTCGGCGTTCTGGCTGATCGAGTGCTGAAGCACGGTTTTTCCGGCGCCGAACGGTCCGGGGGTGCAGAAGGTGCCGCCGGTGGCGACCGGGAAGAAAGTGTCGATGCTTCTGGTCTGGGTGATCATAGACTCGGAGGCGAGAAGTTTTTCCTTATAGCAGTCGATCGCCACTTTGACCGGCCAGGTCTGGATCATGGTGATCGGCCGTTTTTCGCCCTTATCGTTGACCGCTTCGGCCACGGTGTCGGAGACTTTGTAACTGCCGGCGGAGGCGACGGATTCGAGCGTCCACTCGCCGCGCCAGGCAAACGGCGTCATGATCTGGTGGCGGAACATGCCTTCCGGGACGCTGCCGACGGCGTCGCCGGCGCGCAGCCTGTCGCCCGGTTTGGCCGACGGAGTGAATTCCCACACCTTTTCCCGGTCGAGCGCCTTCAGATATACGCCGCGCTTAAGAAAGAACCCGCACTGTTCCGCGAGTTCCGGGAGCGGGTTCTGAAGCCCGTCGAACACCTGGGTCAGCAGTCCCGGCCCAAGCTCAACCGACAACAGTTCGCCGGTGAATTCGATTTGGTCTCCCACTTTTAGGTTGTTGGCGCTTTCAAACACCTGAAGGTCGGCGCGGCAGCCGCGCACGCGGATGACTTCGCATTTGAGGCGGATGTCGCCGAGTTTGGCATATCCCACCTCGTTTTGCATTGTCACGCCGGAAAATTCCACGGTCAGCAGATTGCCGTTGACCCCAACGATGGTTCCGGTATTTTCCATTTGGACTCCTTGATTATTATTTCAGATTCTTCTGTTCGACCGCGGCCAGTATCCGGTCCAGATTGGCGGCGCCGCGCTGCGGTGTGCGCGGATCGCTTTTGAGGATCAGCAGCAGTTTCAGTTTATAGGCGCATACCGCGTCGAAAGTAAAAACGTCGCATCCGGTGAAGAAGCCGACCGCCTCCCAGCGGGCGGTATCCAGCCATTTTTCGGCCTCCAGCACGGTGGCCGCGCCGGTTACGGCGGCGGCGATGGCCGGGATTTCGGAAAAATATCCGGACTCCGGGCGGAGCATGGCGGCAACGTCGCGGCCTTCGGCCAGGGGCGGCACCAATGCGTTGCGCAGACAGGTGTCCCAGGCGGCGAAGTTTTCGGGCAGACCGCGCGGAACGCCGTCGAACGGCGGTTCAAGCCGGACGCGGGAAAGGGCGTCGAACTCCTCCGCGGCAAGGTGGTCGCGGCAGGTCTCCTCGAATTTTTCGAGGCTGATCGGCGCCGGCTCACCCCATATCGGGGTAGGCAGCGAGCTGAGCAGAAATATGTAGTCGCTCATTTTATGATCCGGTTCCGGCCTACTCGGTCTTGCCCCGGACTACCGCGGCGAGGCGCGGACCGATATAGGTGGAGACGATGTCGGTGATGGCGCGGTCGGAGAAATCGTAGAATACGTCGCTGCCGTTGATGGAAACCTTTACGCCGCCGGAAATTTCGGCGTCGGCAAACAGTTTCGGCTCGGTCTCGAAGCTGGCGCGGAGCGAAGTCTTGAGTGCGCCGGCCATATTTTTGAGCGTCTGCGGCGAAACCAGCAGTTCAAGTGCCGTCACTTTGCCGCCGCTTTTGGCGAATCCGGCGGCCATTTCGCGGATGATGTCGGCCATAAGCTCCGGCGACAGCGCCGGAACCGCCGACTCCTGAACCACAGCCGCCAGCCGGCTGCGCAGTTCGCCTTCAAGTTTCAGGATGATGTCCCGCGCCGCCTGACGGACGGCGCTTTCGGCGCGGTCGGTGAGGCTTTTGGCGTCGGCTTCCGCCGTATGCACGATTTCGGCCGCCTTGGTTTTGGCCGCCGCGATGATTTCGTCGGCTTCCTGTTTTGCCCTGTTGACGATTTCGGCGTGATCCGCCGCCGCCTTGTCCAATCCCTGCTTCTGAATTTTTTCGAGCAGGCCCTGAAGATCCTCGGCCATCGCGTTCCTCCTGGTGTTTTTATCTTATTTCCGATTAGATATATAAGAATAAGATAACACGCCTGGCGCAAATTGCAACCTTGAAAGGCCGCCAAAAAGTGTTATATTATTTCTTTTAACAAGGGAAGCGAAGTTAAAATCATGAGCATACAATTCGACTGGGGAAAAAGCCTGTCTTTCCATCGTCTGGGGCGGGAAGCCCGCGACCTGATAACGCCCGGACGGTCGCCGTTCCAGCAGGACTTTGACCGGGTGGTGTTCTCCTCGGCGTTCCGCCGGCTTCAGGACAAGGCGCAGGTCTTTCCGCTGGCCGACAACGACTATGTGCGCACCCGTCTCACCCATTCGCTGGAAACCGCCAGTATCGGGCGCAGCATCGGCGGCATCGCCGGAACCTATATCTGCGGCAAATACCATCCGGCGGACATTGCGCCGAACGACATCGGCGCGATCGTGGCCGCCGCCTGTCTGGCGCACGACATCGGCAATCCGCCGCTGGGTCATGCCGGCGAAGAGGCGATCCGCTATTGGTTCGGCAACTCTCCGGTGGCGCGCAAGCTGGCCGGGCGGCTGACGCCGGAGGAGGCCGCCGACTTCGCCAATTACGAAGGAAACGCGCAGGGATTCCGGGTGCTGGCCCGTCTGGAGTCGCCGTTTCACACCGGCGGCATGCAGCTTACCTGCGCGACGCTGGCGGCGCTGTGTAAATATCCGTCCAGCGCCGCCGGGAAAGGGACGCTGCCCGGCGCCGAGGGGCGGAAATTCAACTTTTTCCGGCAGGACATCGGTCTTTTCCGCGAGGTGGCCGAAGCCACCGGCATGATACAGGTGGGCGAAGAGACCTGGCACCGCCACCCGCTCGCGCATCTGGTGGAGGCGGCGGACGACATCACCTACCTGATCGTTGATTTCGAGGATGCGCACAAACTTAAGATCATCACCTATAAAGAACTGGAGTCATTGTTCATGCCGATGATTTCCGACGGCGCGCTGGAGCGTTTTATCCGCCGTTTGCCGGACGATCATCAGAAGGTTGAACTGCTGCGGGCCAAGGTGCTTGGCGTGCTGGTCCGGCAGTGCAGCCGGGCTTTTGCGGAGTATCACGACGAGATCGTGGAGGGCAAGTTGACCGAACCGCTTACCGCGCTGATCGAGTCCGCGCCGCTGTTGCGCCAGATCAAGCGCCGCAGCGCCGACTGCGTGTATAATTTCCGCCGCGCGGTGGAGATTCAGGCCGCCGGATTTGAGCTTACCAGCGGTTTGCTTGACACCTTCATGCAGGCGGTGGCCGAAGCCACCGCCGAAGCTCGCGGCGAAGGGAGCTGCTCCTATCGCAGTAAGAAGCTGCTGCTGCTGCTGCCGCCGCGGTTCTGCGATCTGTCCGACGCCGGATTCTGTTGCGACACCTATTTGCAAATGCTTTCCGTGCTTGACTATATCACCGGCATGACCGACAGCCACGCCGTGACGCTGTTTAAAAAAATAAAGGGCATATCGCTGCCCGGAGAGATGTGAAAATGCCTGAACTGCCGGAGGTTGAGATCGTCACCCGTGCTCTGCGTTCAAGGGTTTCCGGGTTGACGATAGAAAAAGTCGAAATATTTTCGCCGGCCATGCGGACGCCGCTTGCTCCGCTGCTTTCGGCCGGACTGGAGGGGCGGAAAATTGTCGACGTCGCCCGGAGAGGGCGTTATATCACCGTAGAAATGACCGGAAAAAAATATTTGCTGATGCACCTTGGAATGTCCGGCGTGCTCCGGGTGGAGCCGGCGGCGGTGCCGAGACGCAAGCATGAACATATTTTTTTCCATTTGTCGGACAAGTCGCTGCTGCGTTTTGAATGCACCCGCCGGTTCAGTTTGTGCGAAGCGTGCGACGGGTATCCGGAAAAACTGGCCGGACTGGGCGTGGAGCCGCTTACGGCCGACTTTTCCGCCGAATACTTTTTTGCGGCGTCGCGCCGTCATTCCGGAAGTGTCAAGAACTTTTTGATGGACAACGCCGTGCAGGTTGGCGTCGGCAACATTTATGCGGCGGAGACGCTGTTTGCCGCCGGAGTGTCGCCGTTGCGTCCGGCCTGTGAAATCTCGATGGATGAGGCGGCAAAGATTGTTGCCGCGGTCAAGCGGATACTTTCCGCGGCGATTGAAGCGGGCGGCTCCAGCATTCGGGATTACCGGCATCTGGACGGCTCGGAGGGGCGGTTCTCCCGCCTGCTCCGGATGTACGGCCATGCCGGAGAGGCGTGTCCGGTGTGCGGAACAACGATCGAACAGGTTCGGCTGGGCGGGCGTTCCAGCTGTTTTTGTCCGAAATGCCAGAAGTGACGACAATGATTCCGGCGGTTTGGCCGGCCCCGATGGAGGGGGTGATGCACCCGGCGCTGGTGGCGGCGGTCAATCGTCTTAAGCTGGTTCCGGTGTGGATGACGCCATTCTTTCGGGTCACCTCGCAGCGGACTCCGGCGCGGCGGCTGCGCGAATTCATCGAGCCGTTTCTTGCCGGCGGTGTGCCGGTTCACGTTCAGCTGATGGGAACGGACCTGGCGGCGCTGGGCGCGGCGGCGCAGGAGTTCATGAAACTTGGAGCGGCGGGGATAAATCTCAACTTCGGCTGTCCGAGCAAGCAGGTGATGCGGCACGGTTCCGGCGGCGGGCGTCTGCGTGACGTTCCGTCGCTTCTTGCGGTGGTGCGCGGCGTGGCCGGCGCGCTTTCCGGCGCACCGCTTTCGATCAAACTGCGTTCCGGATTTGACAGGTGCGACTCGACGTGGTATAGTGAGTTGCGGGGAGCGGGCGCGTCGTCGGTATTTATGCACTTCCGTACGGTGGTGGAGGGGTATCGCGAACTGCCGTTTGAGGTGGCGCTGGAGCGTTTTTCCGCCGCCGCCGCCGCGCTGGACGGGGTTACGCTGATTGCCAACGGGGACATTGATTCGGCAGAGCGGCGGGACGCCTGCGGTTCGGCCGGTTGCGCCGGAGTTATGATCGGCCGGCCGTGGTTTCGCGATCCAGGACTGCTGCGCCGGCTGACCGGAGCGGCCGGCGAAACCGGAGACCGGCGGTGCGAGTTGTTTCAAACCGTTGTCGACTTGGCGAAAAATGACGGGAAATTCCGTTTTTTCAACGGCCGGGCCATAGAATTGTCTGTTATGCTGTGGGGCGCGGGGAACCCGGTTCTTGAACTGCTGAAAAACGCAAGTGACGGAGCGTGGAGAACAATTGACGTGCTTAAAATGATGAAATGACGGAAAAGTGACGGATGATTTTTTGAAAGTGACGGATTGAATTTCTGACGGAAAAAATGACGGAGGTAAATAAATATGTCCAATCTTGCTGCTGAATTTGAAAAGAGATACGGGCGTCCGCCGGTGGCCGGCGGGAGCGCTCCGGGCCGGCTGGAAATACTCGGCAATCACACTGACTACAACGAGGGGATTGTTCTGAGTTGCGCGGTCGATCAGCACACGTCGATGGTGCTTGCGCCCGCCTCCGGAAACCGCTGCCGGGTGTATGACTGCCGGGAGAAAAGCGCGGTGGAGTTCGATTCGGTCAAAATCGGCCGCGCCAAACCGCGCGACTGGGGCAACTATCTGCGCGGACTGCTGGCCGAACTTCAGAAACGCGGCGTGACGGTCGGCGGTTTTGACGCGGTTCTGGAAAGCACAGTGCCGCTGTCGGCCGGCATGAGCAGTTCCGCCGCGCTGGAGATGTCGTTCGCCATGGCGTTGCAGCAGGCGTTCAATCTGAAGATCGAGCGGGCCGACTGGGCGCGCATCGGTCAAGGCGTTGAAAACAATTATCTCGGCTTGAAGTCCGGGCTGCTCGACCAGTTCAGTTCGCTTTACGGCGCCAGGAATGCGCTGATTCTTTCCGATTTCCGCACGGTGAAAGTGCTGAAGCAGGTTCAGATGGCGGAGGGATATGTGTTCGTGGTCGCTAACTCCATGATCAAGCACAATCTGGTGGATTCGGAATACAACACCAGAAGGGCGGACTGCGAGGCGGCCGCCAGAAAGCTCGGCGAGGCTCTGCCCGGCATCCGCACCCTGCGTGACGTGACCATGAGCGAGCTTGAGGATCACGGCGGCTGTCTTACGTCGCGCGAGTTCCGCCGCGCCGCGCATGTGATCGGGGAGTGCGAACGGGTTCGGGCGGCGGTCGCAGCGCTGGAGCGCAACGACATCGGCGAATTCGGCGCACTGCTCACGCTGTCGCACCGCTCGTCGCAGCGTAATTTTGAGAACAGTACGCCGGAGCTTGACGTGCTGGTGGATTTTGCCGACTCCAGTCCGCTCTGTCTCGGCGCCAGACTTTCCGGCGGCGGCTTCGGCGGTATCACCATCCATCTGGTGGCAACCGCAAACGTCGCGGAATACACCGAAAAACTGCGGGCGCACTACCAGAAAGCGGTTCAGAAAGATCCGCAGATCATCGTCTGTGCCATCGGTGACGGCGCACACGGCGAACGACTCTGAGCCATATGGCGCACTCCTTCGTCATCGCCGCGGCAGTTGCGGACGGCGGATTCGCCGTCCGCCATCCGCTGATGGCGCGGGCGGCGGAGCGGGCGTTCGACGTTCCGGCGCCGGAGTGGGTCGGAACGCTTTATTTTTGTCTGCTGGGGTTGCTGCTGGCAACGGCGCTGCTGTTTCTGAAGAAAAAACTGCCGGCGGTATGGGCCGGAGCGGTTTCGGTGGCCGCGGTGCGGGCGGCGGGTATGCTGGGAACGCTGCTGCTGACCGGAGAACTGTTCTGTTCCCCTGCCGACGATCCCGGATATCTGGAGACCGCAGCCGGAATATTGGATTGGAATTTTACCGGACCGTGGTCGTTCACGATCGGACAGGGTTTTTTTTACTGGCCGTTCATGTGGATTTTCGGCACGCGAGACTATTTTGTATTTGCCCCGGCGTACAGCTATTTTTCGGCTCTGGTCATTTCACCGCTGGCGGTGGCGCTGGTGTTTCTGTTTCTGCGCCGGCTGACCGGAAAGACGGGGGCGGCGTGGGCGGCCGGTGTGGTTTTGGCGGTGTATCCGTTTGTGTTTCACTGGCTGCCGACCGGCAATGGACAGACCGCGGTTCAGTGGCTGTCGCTGCCGGAAGCTGGGTGGTCGCTGGTGAACTACGCGGTGTTCATCGCCGCCGGATTCAATACGATGAGCGACACCACGGCGCTGCTGCTGATCGTGCTGTTGTTGTTTTTGTGCGCGTCGGCGCCGCAAAGGTTTCGCCGGCTTGACGCTGCGGCAATCGGGCTGCTGTTCGGATTCGCCTGTATGGTTAGGTTGAACAATATATTTTACGCGCCGGCGCTGGGGCTGCTCTGGATGCTCGGGCGCGACGGTCGATTCTCCGGTGCCGCCCGGCGTGAATATCTGATCGGCATATCGGCGGTGCTGCTGGCGTTTTTGCCGCAGCTGCTTATAAATATGATTCAGCACGGTGGAATGTTCGTTTTTCCTTACGTTGAGCATCACAATCTGTCGTCTTCCGGATTTCTGCCGGGTTATCTCAAGATGAACACGGCGTTTTTGTTTGCCGCAAATCGCTGGTGGTGGTCGGCCGGGATCGCGGCGCTGCTGTTGGTCAAAGAGCGAAAAACACGGACGGTGTTGAGCTGGTGGGCGATTCCGACGCTGCTGTTTTTCTGCGGCTATCCGTGCACCACGTTTGACGCGGTGCGGTTCATTCTGCCGATATTCGGTGCGTTTATCGGCGCAATATGTCTGATGGACTGGCGCGAATGGAAATCAGTGCTGTTCTGGCTTGTCCTGACTCTGGCGGTCGCCGTTTCCGGCGCATGGGCGGCGCTGGGGCTGTCGCTTGCGGCGCTGCTGCGCGCCGGCTGGGACGCATATTTTCTGCTCCGGGAAAAAGCCGGACCGGCATAAAGCCGGCTCCGGATATTTTGGAAGAGGAGGCTCTATGGAAAAAAACGGATTTCTTGAGGTGATCGGCCGTCGGCGTTCCTGCTATTCGCTGGGAGGCGGCGCGTGCGCGCCCGACCGGAAGGTGGAAGAAACGCTGAGATTTCTGATTCGCAATGTCCCGTCGTCCTTCAACTCGCAGAGTCAGCGGATGGCGGTGCTGTTCGGGGAAAGTCAGCAGAAGCTCTGGAGCATTGTTATGGAGACGCTGCGCCGGATCGTCCCGCCGGAAAAGTTTGCCCGGACCGAGAAGAAAATCGACGGCTTCGCCGCCGCCCGCGGTACGGTTCTGTATTTCGACGACGGCTCGGTGACCGGCGAAATGGCGAAAAAATTTCCGCTCTACGCTGCCAATTTTCCCGTATGGGCCGAGCAGGCGAACGGAATGCTCCAGTTCGCAGTATGGTGCGCGCTTGAGGAACTTGGGTTCGGCGCCAGTTTGCAGCATTACAATCCGCTGATCGACGACGAGGTGAAACGCACCTTTAATATTCCATCCGACTGGCGGCTGATCGCCCAGATGCCGTTCGGCGCGTTGACCGCTCCGCCCGGCCCGAAGACCTTTGTCGACGCCGAACGGGTGTTGAGCTTCGGCGCGGAAATATAAACCGTTGAAACGCCGGCGGCGCGGCATGGATATTGCTCAAGACAAATCTTTGACAAGGCCTATGTGAGGTCAATGACTATACTTTGCCGTGATACCGGATTCTCGACGTTGAAGATCAGTGCTCCGATTTGCCGAAATTGAAGGTCTCGCCTTCGGCGGCCACCTTGAACCACGCCAGAAATTCCGGGACCCGCGGATCGTTTTCCGCGGGCGCCCACTTTGCGGTGTCCGACGCCGGCGGCTTCTGGTATGGGCCGGGTTTGACCTCGCAGGCAATGGTGTCGGCGCTCAACGGCAGAACCGTGTGCCATGTGTCTGGATCGGACTCCACCGCGACCACGTCGCCGCCGGCCTCAAGCTCAAACCGGTGTTTGACCACGCCGGCGTCATTGAACGTCAGCATCAGGCAGCGTCCGCGGAGAATCATGAAAAGTTCCGTTTTCCCGGTGGCGAGGTGGCGGTGGGGCTGGATGTAGGTGCCGTCGGCCAGCGCCATAATCAGGCGGTGAATCGGCGCGTCCAAAGACTCGTGCAGGTTGTAATGGCTGCGTTTGCGCGGAGAGGCGAGCGCGGCGGCGAAGATTTCATCCATCAGTTTTTTATCTATGACTTTCATCGTTTTTCTCCTTTTTATTAATATAGCACCGGGGAAAAAGATTGTAAAGCGTTTGATTTGTGGTATTTTATTTTCCGAACAAAAAGGATTGAAGGATGAACGAACTATTGTATGGACTCAAATTCAAAGACCGTTCCGCGTCTAAGGAACTGGTGTTCGAGCTGCTGGCGGCGCTTGAGCTGTTTTACAGCAGTTATGACGACCGCGAGGGAGACAACAGTTTTCTGATGGTTTACGCCGAAACGCCGGAACAGTTTGCCGAGGCGAAAAAACGCTTTCTCGCCGCAGTTGAGGATTGGCGGAAGTTCGGGCTTGATCTCTTTGATTTCGAAGAGCTGACGATCCGGCGCGAAGAATGGAGCGAAGTCTGGAAAAAGTATTTCAAAATAATTCATATTGCGCCGAATCTGGTGATCCGTCCGTCGTGGCTGGATTATGCGCCGAACCCCGGCGAGGCGGTGGTGCGGATCGATCCCGGCATGAGTTTCGGGACCGGTCAGCACGCCACGACCGGTTTCTGCCTGCGCAAGGTGGCGGAATTTGCCGGCCGTCCCGGAATAAACCGCCTGCTGGACGCCGGATGCGGTTCAGGTATTCTGGCGATTGCCGGCGCCCTGCTCGGTTATGCCGCGGTGGACGCGTTTGACTACGACCCGGAGGCCGTCACCGTTGCCGCCGAAAACATCGAACGTAACGGTGTGACCGGCCGGATCAGTCTGACGCAGGCCGACGTGGCGGCGTTCCGGCCGCCGGATGGCGGTTACGATCTGGCGCTGGTGAATATTCTCAGTCATATTCTGATCGCCAGCGCCCGTCATATTTCCGGCTTTGTCCGGCCCGGCGGCATGCTGGCGCTGGCCGGCATCCTCACCGCCGAATTTGACAAGTTGAGCGCGGCGTTCGCGCGGTGCGGATGCGTGGAACTGGAGCGTTTTACCGAGCGGGAGTGGACGAGCGGACTGTTCCGCCGCCGCGACTGAGGGACGGGAGGAGACAACAGTGGAACGGCGTGGAAAATATCAGGTTCCGGAAAAGGTGCGCTACGGCAAACACCGCAGGCGGGTCAGCCACGCGCTCGGCAATTCGCCGGTTTCCGGGTATGCCGAGGAGCTTGGCGGAGCGGAGATGCGGGTGCGCGGAATCATCCTCGCGGCGTTCGTGGTTTTTGTTGCGGTCGGACTTTGGTTCGTCGTATTTTAAAAAGTGACGAAAAAGTGACGGATTGTTCCGTCAGTTTTACAAAAAGTGACGGATCGTTGATCCGGAGGTGTTTATGAAGTATATCGGTGCGCATGTTTCGATAGCCGGAGGCGTTTCCAACGCGCCGCTTAACGCGGAAAAAATCGGGGCCGACGGGTTTGCGATGTTTACAAAAAACCAGCGGCAGTGGAGCGACAAGCCGCTGGCGGAGGCCGAGATCGCCGCATTCCGCGACAACTGCCGGAAACTCGGTTATCTCCCGGAAGCCATTCTGCCGCATGACGGCTATCTTATCAATCTCGGTCAGCCGGACGACGAAAAACTTGAACGCGCCCGCGCGGCGTTTTTGGACGAAATGAAACGCTGCGAGGCGCTCGGATTGAAATATCTCAATTTTCACCCCGGCAGCCACCTGAAAGAAATCAGCGTGGAGGCGTGTCTGAAGCGCGTCGCGGAGTCGATAAACTGGGCGCTCGAACGCTCTTCCGGCGTGATCGCGGTGATTGAAAACACCGCCGGTCAGGGCAGCAACGTCGGCAGCAGTTTCGAGGAGATCGCGGAGATAATCGGTCAGGTGGCGGATCGTGACCGGGTCGGCGTTTGTCTCGACACCTGCCACAGTTTTGCCGCCGGTTACGATCTGCGCACCGCGGAAAGCTATCGTGAGGTCATGGACCGCTTCCGCCGCCTGATCGGATTCGACCGGCTGTGCGGCATGCATCTTAACGACGCGAAATGCGAACTCGGCGGCCGGCTTGACCGCCATGCCCCCATCGGCGCCGGAACTCTCGGTTTTGAGGCGTTCCGCCATATCATGTGCGACCCGGAAATCGACGGCATTCCGCTTGTCCTGGAGACCCCGGATGACACGCAGTGGAGCAAAGAAATCGATATTTTGAAAGAGATGGCTTTGTAAAACGGTGGTTTTGCGTTATATTATTTAAATTTTTTTTGTTTGCTAACAACATATTAAAAAGGGCGGCAATATGGGTAATTTCAGTTATCTTTCCGGCATTGAGCCGGAGAGCAGCAACCTGATCAAGGCGCTGCAACTCGTGCAGGCCAAAGAGGGTTACGTTTCCGACGACGCCATTGTCGAGGTGGCGGCGTACTTCAAACTGGCGCCGGTGGAGGTCGAGGGGGTGCTCAGCTTTTACGCGCAGTTCAAGCGGGTCAAGCCGGGACGTTTTCAGATCGCGGTCTGCGACGGCACGGCCTGTCATATCAAAGGTTCCAACTCGGTCTTCAAATGGGTCTCCAACGAGCTTGGCATCTCCGACGGTGAAACCGATGCGGACGGCCTTTTCTCGCTGTTCACCGTGGCCTGTCTCGGCTGCTGCAGTCTGGCGCCGGTGATGAGCGTCAACGGCACGGTATACGGCAATCTCGACCGTAAGAAAGTGGCAAAAATCATCAAGGAGTATCGCGCAAAATGAGTGAAATAAAAATGATTCGTGTCGGCGCGGCCTCCTGCGGCGTTGCCGCCGGTGCGCTGCCGGTGCTGGCGATGCTGAAGGAAAAGGCCGGCGACATTCCGGTGCTGGAAGTCGGCTGCCTCGGCCATTGTTACGCCGAGCCGCTGATCGAGGTGGTCAAAAAGGACGGCGGCAGCGTGATGTACGGCAAAGTAAGGGCCGACGAAACCTCGATCAACAACATTCTCACCCTTGCCGAAGCCGGGCGCTTTGAGATTCCCGCCGGCCGTAAGTCCAAGGAACTGGTAAAGGTTCTGCGGCTCGCCGGCCGGATCGTTCCCACCTGCTGGGACGACTATATCGCCAACGGCGGCTACTCCGCGCTCAAAAAAGCGCTGGCCATGACGCCGCAGGCCGTAATCGACGAAGTGAAGAAGTCCGGACTGCGCGGGCGCGGCGGCGGCGGCTTTCCCACCGGCAACAAGTGGGGATTCCTTGCGGCCAAGACCGCCCCGGAAAAAATCCTGATCTGCAATGCCGACGAGGGCGACCCCGGCGCATTCATGGACCGTTCTTTGATGGAGAGCGTTCCGCACCAGATGCTTGAGGGTATGCTGATCGCGGCCTACGCCACCGGCGCCACCAAGGCGTTCATCTACTGTCGCGCCGAATATCCGATGGCCATCAAACATCTGCGGATCGCCATCGGCCAGATATACGAGCACAATTACAACGACCTCAACGGCCGCAAGATCGAAATTGAGATCAAAGAGGGCGCCGGCGCCTTTGTCTGCGGTGAAGAGACTGCGATGATTCATTCGCTTGAGGGCGAGCGCGGCGTGCCGCGTTTCCGCCCGCCCTTCCCGACCGACTCCGGCTGGAAGGGGTATCCGTCGATGATCAACAACGTCGAAACTTTCGGCAACGTTCCGCTGATTCTCTCCGAGGGCGGCGACGAATACGCGAAGATCGGCACCGCCGGCGGCCGCGGCACCAAGCTGTTCGCGCTGGCCGGCGACCTCCGGAATCCCGGACTGGTCGAGGTGCCGATGGGTATCACACTGGGCGAGATCGTGTTCGACATCGGCGGCGCCGATCCGGACGGGGTCAAGGCGGTCCAGTGCGGCGGACCGTCCGGCGGCTGCATCCCGGTTGAGCTGTTCAACACGCCGGTTGACTATGATTCGCTGCGCAGTCTTGGCGCGATCATGGGTTCTGGCGGCATGATTGTCATCAGCAAGAAGCGCTGCATGGTCGAGACTGCGCGCTATTTCCTTGACTTCACCCATCGCGAATCCTGCGGAAAATGCACGTTCTGCCGGGTCGGCACCACCCGCATGTTCGAGACGCTCGAACGGATCGTGGCCGGCCGGGGCGAGGAGAGCGACCTTGATCTGCTGGAGTCGCTCGGCAACAAGATCCGCATGGGGTCGCTCTGCGGCCTCGGTCAGACCGCGCCGAATCCGGTGCTGGCCACGCTGCGCTATTTCCGCCACGAGTATCTGGCCCATGTTCGCGACCATCAGTGCGGAGCGCTTCAGTGCGGCGCGCTGGTGGACGTGAAGGTCGATCACGACAAGTGCATCAAATGCAAGCTGTGCGTGAAGACCTGCCCGGTCGGGGCGATTTCCGCCGATGACATCGTGGTTGACAACAACAAATGCACCCGCTGCAACAGCTGTATCGAGGTTTGTCCGAAAAAGGCGATCAGCCGGGTCAAAAAAGGAGAAGGGGTGCGCAAATGAGCAAGATTGAATTCACCCTTGATGGAAAGACTGTTGTCGCGGAGCCGGGGCAGACCATTCTTCAGGTCGCCCGCGCCAACGGCATCGATATACCGTCGCTGTGCTACAACGACAAAATAAGCAAAACCACGAGCTGTTTCGTCTGCGTGGTGCGTGACGCGAAGACCGGCAAGTTTCTGCCGAGCTGCGCCGCCTGTCCCGCCCCGGGGCAGGTGGTCGAGGCTTCGAGCGACGCGGTGAAAGAGATGCGCAGAACCGCTTTCGAGCTGCTGCTTTCCGAACATACCGGCGACTGCGAGGCTCCCTGCACGATGGCCTGTCCCGCGCATGCCAGTGTTGAAGAATATGTGCGCGCCGGCAAAAACGGCGACTTCATGGAATCGCTGAAAATAATCAAGAAGCGCATTCCGCTGCCGATGTCGATCGGCCGGGTCTGCCCGCGCTTCTGCGAGAAGGACTGCCGGAAGAACATCTTCGGTCAGGCGGTGTCCATAAACGACTTCAAGCGGCTGGCGGCCGACATGTGCTACTCCGAATATCTGGAGGAAACCGAGCCGGAGAAACCGTACAAAGTTGCGATTGTCGGCGCCGGACCGGCCGGTTTGGCGGCGGCTTATTATCTGCGGATGGCCGGCGTGAAATCGGTGGTTTTCGACCAGATGGGCGCGGCCGGCGGCATGCTCCGCTACGGCATTCCGGAATACCGGCTGCCGAAACACGCGGTGCTGGACAAGGAGCTGGCGCATTACACCCGGCTCGGCATCAAATTCGAGTTCGGCAAAAAGCTGGGCGACAATCTCAGTCTGGCCGAACTTGAGGCGGAATATGACGCCGTTGTGTTGGCGCTTGGCTGCTGGAAAGCCGGCAGTATGCGCTGCGAAGGCGACGATCTGGCGATTCAGGGAATCGATTATCTGCGCGATATTTCGGAAGCGGACTACAAGTGGACGAATCCCGGCAAGGTGATCGTGGTCGGCGGCGGCAACACCGCGATGGACTGTCTGCGCACCAGCGTCCGGCTCGGTTCTCCCGATGTCGTCTGCTTCTACCGGCGCACCGAGGCGGAGATGCCGGCGGAGAAGCTGGAAATCGCCGAGGCGCGCGAAGAGGGCGTGAAGTTTGAGTTTCTGGTGGCTCCGGTCCGGGTGAGCGTCGGCGCCGACGGGCGCAAGGTGCTGACCTGTCAGCGCATGGCGCTGGGCGAACCGGACGCTTCCGGCCGCCGCCGTCCGGTTCCGGTTCCCGGCAGCGAGTTTGACACGGTGGCCGACACGATCATCGCGGCGATCGGTCAAGGCGCGAAGATGCCGTCCGGAATCCCGGTGAACAAGTACGGCTATCCCGAGGTTGATGAGGACAATATGCAGCTTGGCGGCAAGGTTTTTGCGGCCGGCGACTGCGTTTCCGGCGCGGCCACGGTGGTTGAAGCGGTGGCCGGCGGCCGCCGTGCGGCGCTCGGCGTGCTCGGTCTTCTGACCGGGATCAAATACAAGCCGGAGCGGCAGGTGAACGTTTCGCGCGGACACTGGGCGTCGATGGCGGAAAAGGATGTGGTCTTTGTCTCCGACAAGGTCAGCAATTCGCCGCGCGCCAAATTGCCGATGATCGGCCTCGACGAGCGCAAGACCACCTTTAAGGAGGTCGCCGGCACCATGAGAGTGGAGACCATCCGGCACGAGGGGGAACGCTGCATCGAATGTTCCTGCACCGACAAGGCGGACTGCCGGCTGCGCAGTCAGGCGGCGAAGTGCGGCGCGTCGCCGTGTGCGATCAAGGGCGGCAAACTTGAGGTCGTTTACGACACCCGCCATCCGGTCATCATTCAGGATCGCGGCAAGTGCATCAAGTGCGGCACCTGCGTCAAGGTGTGCAGGGAAGTGATCAACAAGTCGCTGCTTTCCGCGAAACGGCGCGGCTTTTCCACCTGCGTCGGCACCGCGTTCGACAAGGGGCTGCCGCTTTCCTGCGCGGAGTGTCTGGCCTGCGTCACCGAGTGCCCGACCGGAGCGCTTGACCTGAAGAATAAATAGCGGGACAATCCGCTTCAACGCCGTCCGGCTATGATGCCGTCCGGCGTTTTTTTTGTTTTTCGACTTGATTTTTTTCAAAAGTGTGTCAAATTGACACTGACATGGAGGATTTGACACATGGTGGAAAAAAAGAGTTTTACCGACCGTTTTATCGAACGGGTGGATGCCATTGATGGCGGAAGTCTTCAGGCATATCTGCTGCGTCTGAGCAAGGACAAAGGATTTTTCGCCACAATTCTCAACGCGGTGAATGACGGTATTCTGGTGATTGACCGTACATTGCGCATCCGCTATCACAACAAGGCGGCGCGCGAACTGCTGGGGCTGCCGGCGGATCTGTCCAAAGTCCGGCTGTCCCACTTCATCCGCGGGGTGGACTGGAAACAGGTTCTGCAACTTGACGTTGAAGAGTGGACGCGGCTGTTGCGTGAAGAGCTGGAAATCTCCTATCCCGCGCATCGCTTTCTGCGGCTGTATCTGGTTCCGCAGGAACTCAACGGCGAGTCCTGCGCAATCGCTATTCTGCATGACGTGACCGAGGAGCGGCGCAAAAGCAACGATGAACTGAACGCCAGCACCGCGGAGGCGGTTTCGCTTCTCGCCGCCGGCGTGGCGCATGAAATCGGCAATCCGCTGAACAGCATTTATCTGAATCTGCAGTTGATAGAGCGGGACATTGCCGGAATTTCCGGCATGTCCGAAACCGCGGAGATGGTTCGGGACTGCGTTGGAGAGGTGGAGCGGCTGGACAATATTATACACCAGTTTCTCCACGCCGTCCGTCCCGGTCGTCCGCAGCTTGCGCCGCTCAATCTGCCGGCGGTGGTGATGGAGACGCTGAATTTTATGCGCCGGGAATTTGAGCTGAAGCGGATCAAGGTCGGCTTCAACGCGCCGGAACATGTCCCCGAGGTTATGGGCGACGCCGCGCAGCTGAAACAGGCTTTTTACAACATTCTGAAAAATTCGCTGCAGGCAATGAGCGGCGGCGGCAGCGTTGACATCACTTTTTCATACGATGAAAGTTTTCTGATTCTGGTTGTTTCAGACTCCGGAAGCGGCGTGACGCCCGAACAGCTCAACGAGATGTTTGAGCCGTTCAAAACCTTCAAGCCGGGCGGAACCGGACTCGGAATGATGATAATACAACGGATATTCAAGGAGCACGGCGCACTGTTCGGCGTGTCGAGCGCGACGGGCAGCGGCCTCAGTTTTCAGGTCAAATTCCCGCGTCGCGACCGCCGGAGCAGTTTTGCCCAGCTGCCGGAAAGGACCGAGAAGGATGTCTGACAAACCCACTTTGCTGCTTGCGGATGACGAACGCTCAACCCGCGACGCGATGGCCCGTTATCTGTCGCGCCGCTACGAAGTGACCAGCGCCGAGGACGGCGCCATCGCGCTCAATCTCTTGAAACGAAACAACTATGATTATGTGTTGACCGACCTGCGCATGCCGGGAGCCGACGGATTGGACGTTCTCAAAGCGGCGCTGGCTCACGAGACGCCGCCGACCTGTATTGTTTTTTCCGCGTATGGAACCATTGAGTCGGCGGTGGAGGCGTTGAAGACCGGCGCGTTCGATTTTGTGGAAAAGCCGGTCAATCTCAATCATCTTGACCTGGTGTTGAAGCGGGCTGGCGAGGCTCGCGACCTTAAGGCGGAAAACCGCCGGCTGCGCACCCAGCTCGCCGGCGGCGGAGATGCGGCAAAAATGGTCGCCGCTTCGCCGGCGATGAGCGAAGTATATGCACTGATCCGTCAGATTGCGCCGTCGCGCACCACGGTGCTGTTGACCGGCGAGTCGGGAACCGGCAAGGAGGTGGCCGCCAACGCGATTCATGAGTTGAGCGGGCGCAGCGGTCCGTTTGTGGCCGTGCACTGCGCGGCGCTGCCGGCGACGCTGTTGGAAAGTGAGCTTTTCGGCCACGAGCGCGGCGCGTTCACCGGAGCGGTGGAGCAGAAGAAGGGCCGGTTTGAGCTGGCCGGCGACGGAACGCTGTTTCTTGACGAGATCGGCGAAATCGATCTTCCGGTTCAGGTCAAGCTGCTGCGGGTGCTGGAAACCCGCAGTTTTGAACGTTTGGGCGGCAATGAGGTAATCCACAGCAACGCCAGACTGATCGCTGCTACCAACCGCGACCTGCGCAAACTGGTGGCGGAGGGAAAATTCCGCGAAGATTTGTTCTACCGGCTGGACGTGGTGTCGATCGAACTTCCGCCGCTGCGCAACCGCCCGGAGGACATTCCGCTGCTGGTGCGGAGATTTCTTGACGGGTTTGCCGCCGAAAACAACCGCGGCGAAATGACCGTTTCGCCGGAGGCGATGGACGCGCTCTGCCGCTATTCATGGCCGGGCAACATCCGCGAACTGCGCAACGCCGTGGAACGCATGGTGGTGCTGGGACGCGGCGGGGAGATTTCGCTGGCCGATGTGCCGCCCTCAGTCCGTTCCGGCGGCGACGGCGCGTTTCCGGGGCTGGCCGTTTCCGGCGGCTCAACAATCGACGCGCACGAGCGGGCTTTGATTGAGCGCACGCTGGCCGACTGCGGCGGCAACCGGACGCTGGCGGCAAAGAAACTCGGAATCCCGCGTCGGACCTTTTACCGCCGGCTTGAGAAATACGGATTATGACGATGCGGCGTATAATTTTTTTGCTGCTTTGCGCGGCCGCGGTTTGGGGTCCGGCGCCGGCGTTTGCCGTCCGGGTGGTGTCGCTGTCCCCGGCGCTGACCGAGACGATTTTTGCGCTGGGCGGCGGACCGCTGCTGGTCGGGCGCAGCGCCGCCTGCAACCGTCCGGCGGCGGCGGCGAAACTTCCGGTTGCCGGCGACTTTGCCACGCCGAACCTTGAAGTGATCGTGTCGCTGAACGCCGAACTGGTGGTGGCCGACACGCTGCAGGACCCGACGGTGAAACAGGCGCTCGGCGATCTTGGCGTGCGGGTTGAGGTGCTGCCGCTGAATTCGCTGGACGACTACGAAGCGGCGCTGACTTCGCTCGGCGGTCTGCTCAACTTGGAGACCGCGGCGGCCGGACTTAAGGCCGCCAGTCGTCAGGCCAGGCGTGATCTGGCGTCGCGGATTTCCGGCGTCGCGCCGGTTAAGACCCTGCTGCTGTTCTGGGACGATCCGCCGATGTCGTGCGGCCGGCGGGCGTTTTTCAACGATCTGCTGGCGCTGGCCGGCGGCGTGAGCGTCACCGGAGAGATCGACGCCGGGTATTTTTATCCGTCGCCGGAAGTCGTCGCGGCCGCCGCTCCGGAGGCGGTGGTGTATCCGGCAAACGGCGGAATGACGGTGGCGTCATTGAAAAAACATCTGTCGATTCCAGCCGTTGCCGGGGGAAGAATGTACGCGGTTGAGGATGCCGATCTGATTTTCCGGCTCACGCCGCGCTGGCCGGAGGCGGTCGTCACATTGCGCGGGATGCTGCATCCGGAGTTGGACAACTCCGGTCAGCCGTCCGCAACGCCGCCGGAAATTTTGCCGGATGGCGCTGATGATAAACGAGATAAAAATTTGACGGAAAAGTGACGGAACGTCCGTCATTTATTTGACGGGCGATTTTTTGACGGATAAAAGTGACGGGATCAACCATGATGTATGTCGATTTTCATTTGCATTGCGCACCGCCGGACGGAGTGCGGGGACTGGTATCGTCGCCGGCGCGGATTGCGGTTCCGTTCTTTTCGATCCAGCGTCTTCCCGACGCGGCGGCGGAAGATGTTCTTGCCGCGGCCGCCGGCTTGGACGTTTCCGGCGCCGCCGCTCTTGGCGAAGTCGGGCTGGACCGCCGGCTGGCCGTGCCGATGGCGCGGCAGATCGAGCTGCTTGAGGCGCTGCTGGACCGGGCCGGCGGCGATCTGCCGGTGGTGATCCACTGCGTTCGCGCCTATCCAGAGCTGAACGCCGTGCTGAAGAGCCGGCGTAACCGCATATTGCTGCATCGCTTCAACGGGTCGCCGGAAGAATATCGCCGTCAGCGTGACGCCGGGCGGCTGATCTCGCAGAGTCCGCATGAATTGGCGACGCGGAATTTCGAGGATTTTGTTTTGGAGAGTGACGCGGAAACCGATGCTTTTTTCGATTATGCCGCGTTTTATCTTATGGCAGCCGAGCGGCTCGGAGTGGAAGCTGAACTGCTGGCGGAACGGATGAACCGCCGGTTTGACGAATTTATCGGAGTGAAAAAGTGAGAAATGTTTGAACGCACGGAACTGTTGATCGGAAATGACGGTCTTGAAAAATTGAGGAAGTCGCGGGTGCTGGTGGTGGGCATCGGCGGCGTTGGAGCGTTTGCCGCCGAGTTTGTGGTGCGTTCCGGCGTCGGCGCGATCACGCTGGTCGACGGCGACATGGTGAGCGACAGCAACCTGAACCGTCAGCTTCCGGCGCTGCATTCGACCGTCGGCCGCAGCAAGGTTGCCGTGATGCGCGACCGGCTGCTTGACATCAACCCGGAACTTGAAATCACCGTGTTTGACATGTTCGTTGACGCCGGCAGTATCGGCGGAATTCTGGACGCAGGGTTCGACTTTGTCATTGACGCGATCGACACGGTGCGCGCCAAGACCGCGCTGATCATGGGGGCGCTGGAGCGGCATTGCGGCCTGGTCTCCAGCATGGGAGCGGCCGGCAAACTCGACCCGTCGAAAATCGAGCTTGCGATGCTGGAGAAAAGTCATCACTGTCCGCTGGCCAGAGCGGTCCGTCATTCCGTGCGCGAGGCGGGCGGCGACTGCCGGTTTCCGGTGGTGTTTTCGGCGGAGGAGCCGCGCGGCGGCGTCGAACGGTTTTCCGACCCGTCGGCCGGAATGCGTTCGGCACCCGGCTCGATCTCGTATCTGCCGGCGGCTTTCGGCGGCTTTTGCGCGGCGGCGGCAATCCGCTATTTGCTTGAAAATAACGCTCCGGAACTTGAAAAGCGTTGAAAACACGGTTAATTTATCCTGTATAACCATAAAACAGAGGTGATATGATGAAAAGATTTCTGGCGGTCGCGGCGTTTGTCGCGTCACTGGGGTTCGGCGCTTCGGCGATGGCCGACAGCGTTGGCAGCAAGATCATGCTTTGGCCGGCCAACCGCATAATGGACGCGCTCGACGTGTTCAGCATCTCCGCCGGACTGGGCAACACGGTGCGCATCGAACTGATGGGTTCGGAATACTGCAAAGGCGGCGGCGGCATCGGCTGGGTCGGCAGTCTGGTCAAAGACTACAACCGGCAGTACGGCGTCGGCGTGCGCAACGGCTGGTACTGGGCGCTGATCTCAACCCAGCAGGAGGCGGTCGAACGCATCGGCGTGCTCGGCTCGGTCAAAAGCTATCAGCAGGACTTCATCGGCATCCCCAGCCCGACCGACGATGTGGTGTACGATTTTTATGACGGCGAACGCGACTTCTGGCGGATCGGCGGAGCGCTCGGCCTGATGGTCGAGGGCGAAGTCTATCTGCATCCGGTCGAAGTCGCCGACCTGATCACCGGAGTGTTCTTCGTCGACCTGCGCGGCGACGACTACACGATTGAGGATTTTCAGTAGGATATAATGTCCGGTTTTGTCTGCGCCGGGTGCGGGCGGTGCTGCCGCTGGCCCGGCCCGGTGAGGATCACCGCAAACGAGGCGGACGCGATCGCGGCGTTTCTCGGTCTTGACGTGCCGGCGTTCATCGAGCGCCACACCGCGTTGACCCGCGACCGGCGCGGTCTCACTCTGCTTGAGCGGCCGGACGGTTCCTGCGCCTGGCTGACGGAAAACAACCGCTGTATGCTGCAGACGGTCAAACCGCGGCAGTGCGCCGGATTTCCGCTGGAATGGAATTTTCCCGGATGGGAAAACGAATGCTTGGGAGCAAAAACAATGAAACAGCTTTACGGTACCGCCGTTATTGTTTCCGGACCGAGCGGCGTGGGCAAGTCCACACTGTGCAATCTGGTTCGGAAGTCGCTGCCGGATATGGGTTTTTCGATCTCCTGCACCACCCGCGGGCCGCGCGGCGGCGAACGCGACGGCGTGGAGTATTTCTTTCTTGAACGTCCGGAATTTGAACGTCGGATCGCCGGCGGCGAATTTGTCGAATACGCCGAAGTGTTCAGCAACTTTTACGGCACGCTGAAAAGTCAGCTGCTGGACCCCGTAATGCGCGGCGACGACGTGTTTCTGGATATTGACGTTCAGGGAGCCATGCAGATACGCCGCGCCTGCGAGAGCGATCCGATGCTGGCTGCGGTTTGCGAATTTGTGTTCATCGCGCCGCCGTCATTCGCGGTGCTGGAGGGGCGGCTTCGCGGTCGGGCGACGGATTCCGCCGAGCAGATCGAACAGCGCATCGGCAAGGCGAGGTATGAGCTTTCGTTTGCGGACAAATACGATTATATCGTGGTGAACGACGATCTTGAAACGGCCGCCGGCGAAATGCGCGGCCTGATCGCATCATTCAAGCTAAGCACGCGACGGCGCAAGATATGAAGGGAATATTCCGCAAATGAAGAAAAACATCGTCCTCGGCGTCACCGGCGGAATCGCCGCTTACAAGGCGGCCGACCTGTGCAGCAAACTCACTCAGGCGGGATGCTGCGTCCATGTCATAATGACGGAAAACGCCTGCAAACTGGTGACGCCGCTGACCTTTATGACGCTGTCGCGCAATCCGGTGACGGTGGACTGCTTCAACGTTTCGGACTGGCGGCCGGAGCATGTGGCGCTGGCCGAGTCCGCCGACCTTGCCATCATTGCGCCGGCAACCTGCAATATCATCGGAAAATGGGCCAGCGGCATCGCGGACGACGCGTTGTCAACCTTCCTCATCACTTTCCGCAAGCCGGTGCTGGCGGCTCCGGCGATGAATCCGGCGATGTACGAGTCGCCGGCATTTGTCCGCAATCTCGCGCTGCTTCGCGAATGGGGCGTGATTGTGGTCGAGCCGGACTTCGGCCATGTCGCCTGCGGTGCTCCCGGCAAGGGCCGCATGGCCTCGGTGGAGACCATTTTTAAGCGGGCGGAGGAACTGTGAACTTTTCCGGCGACTCCGGCGATTCCGGCGTAATTTCATACGGCGGAGAGGTCCGGCGCAAACTGGTGCATTTGAGTTCGCTCTGGATGCCGCTGGTCATGGTGGCGGCGGGGGAAGACCGGCGGCGGGTCATGTGCGCCGGATTTGCGTTGCTGTTTGTCGTCAGCATGGCGGTGGAGCGGATGTATGTTCTGAACGTCCCGGTCATCGCTCCGCTGTACGGTCTTGTTTTTGGCGGCATGCTGCGCCGCCGTCCGTCCCCGCGGCAGTGGCTTGTCAGCGGCGGTCCGCACGTTTTGGCCGCTTCGGCTTTTTCTCTGCTGTTGTTTCCGGTGTCCGTCGCCGCAGCGGCAATGGCGGTGATGCTGCTTGGCGACACCGCCGCCGCGTTGGTCGGCCGCCGGTTCGGGCGGCACCGGATAAATGGCAAATCATGGGAGGGAACGGCGGCGTTCGTCGTGTTCGGTTATGCCGGAGCAGCGCTTTTTCTGGCGCTATCTGGCGGCGGATTTTTGCATTATTTGACGGCGCTGCCGGCGGTGATGTTCGCCGCGGCGGTCGAATTGTTCGCCGCGCAGCTGCGGGTGAACGATAATTTTTCAATACCGGCGGCGTTCGGCGCCGTGATGGTGTTGTCAACGGTATTTTTCGGGTGACGCGGCCGGCCGGCGGAAAAAAATTAAAAAAAATTTAAAAAAAATTTGCATTTGCGTTTCAAGAGTGTAGATTATATGCACTTAAGCAGTCTTCCCCATATCGCTATTCCACCGCTCGTGGGGAGGACGACGCAGAAAAGCTGTGCTGCGGCCGCGGATTTTTGAAAGAAAAACCGGCGGAGGCGGCAGTGGCTTTTGTTCGTTTTAAATATGAGCGGTGTCAGTCAGGCGGCGAAGTCCGCACAGCACATTGTTCACATTTAGATCGGGGCTGACCGGAACGGGGGCAAGTTGTTTCGACTTGCACCGGATAGTGTCACCGGGGCGTCCGGAGCGCGAAAGCGGAAACGGACGGAGGGTGAATACTTGGTCGGCGGCGGAACGGGTTTTAAGAGTCGTTTTTATTTAATATGCCGGACATCCGGCGGGTAAAAATTTAGGAGAAGTCGCCATGAAAGTGAGAGCCTCGGTAAAACGCAGATGCGAATTTTGCCAAATCATCAAGCGTAAGGGAGTCGTGCGCGTTATTTGCTCGCGCAATGCCCGCCACAAGCAGAGACAGGGATAACCCAATAACAGAATAAGAGGATAATATACTATGCCGCGAATCATCGGTGTTGACATCCCCGGCAACAAGCGCATCGAATACTCCCTGCGCTACATCTACGGGATCGGGCCGTCCAGGGCCATGGAAATCATTACGAAACTCGGGATTCCCGTGGGCCTCAAGGCCAGCGCGCTGACCCCCGAGCAGACCGCCGCCATTACCAAATATCTTCAGAACGAAATCCTGGTGGAAGGCGACCTTCGCCGCGTCATCGCCGCCGACATCCGCCGGCTGCAGCAGATCAGCTGCTATCGCGGCGTGCGTCATCGTCGCGGACTGCCGGTCCGCGGCCAGCGCACCAAGACTAACGCCCGTACCCGCAAGGGCAAGAAGATCACGATCGGCGCCATCCGCGATAAAACCCAGCGCCGTCTGGCCTCCAAGACTGAATAGTTGCGGACGGTCGCTAACAGCAGCGTGAAAAAAGATAAAACTCAAGGATTTTAATATGGCTGAAGAATTGAATCAGAACGTACAGGCCGCGCCCGCCGCGCCCGCCGAAGGCGCCGCGGTCGAGTCCCGCGAAATGAAGCAGCGCTCAAAGAGCGGCCGCAACATTCCGTCCGGCATCGCCTATGTGCTTGCCACTTTCAACAACACCAAGGTGACCTTCACCGATCTGCACGGCAATGTTCTTTGCTGGAGCACGGGCGGCAAGAACGGCTTCAAGGGATCGCGCAAAAGCACGGCTTATGCCGCGCAGGTGATTGCCGGAGACGCCGCGAAGAAGGCTCAGGTGCTTGGCATGAAGGAAGTCGAAGTGCGGATCAAGGGGCCGGGCGCCGGTCGTGAATCCGCGGTTCGCGGTATTGCCGCCAGCGGCATTGAAGTCATTGCGATCAAAGATATTACCCCGGTTCCGCACAACGGCTGCCGCCCTCCGAAAAGACGGAGAGTGTAACACTTCATCTGTTGCGAGGAGAGAGGACCGGCATTTTATGTGCCAGAGTCGGAAATTTTTGATTATAAACCATTTCTGGAGGTAATACAATGACTGCTGCAACCGGATTCCCGATGCCCAACTCCATTATTGTCGGCGACGGGGGAGAAAACAGCAATACTTATGCGAAGTTTATCGCAGCACCATTCCAGAGCGGGTTCGGTCACACGCTGGGCAACAGCTTGCGCCGGGTACTGCTTTCGAGTTTGGAAGGAGCGGCGATCTGCGCGGTGCGCATTGAAGGCGCCACCAATGAATTCCAGACGCTGCCCCATGTGGTCGAGGATGTTGCGGAGATCATTCTGAATTTGAAGTGCGTGCGGCTGAATCTGTTCAGCGACAGCGTCAAGACGCTTGAAATTCGGAAGGACAAGGCCGGAGCCGTCACCGCCGGAGACATCGTCACCGACGGGACGGTGGAGATACTGAATCCCGACCAGGTCATCTGCACGCTCGACAAGGACTTTCCGTTCCGGGCCGAGATCGACATCATGAAGGGCAAGGGCTATCTTCCCGCCGAAAAAGTGATGCCGTCTCAGGTAATCGGAACGCTTCCGGTGGACTGTCTGTTCAGTCCGGTCACCCGCGTGAACTATCAGGTCGGAGCCGCGCGAGTCGGCGAAGAGACCGAGATGGATTCGCTGGAGCTGGAAGTGTGGACCGACGGGCGCATCGCGCCGCTGGCCGCTGTTGAGCAGGCCGCCCGGATTCTTCGCGATCATCTTCAGGTCTTCATCGGCGGGCAGACCGCCGAGAAGGATGTGAAGGAACTGATGAACGAAGAGGAACTTCGCCTTTTCAAGCTTCTGGGTCAGGATGTTGACGTGCTCGACCTTTCGGTGCGCGCCATGAACTGCCTGAACAATGCGGAGATCAAACTGATCGGAGAACTCTGCACCAAGACCGAAACCAGGATGCTCAGATATCGCAACTTCGGCAAGAAATCACTCGACGAAATCAAAGAAAAAATCGAAAAACTCGGCTTGGAGCTGGGAATGCAGCTTTCTGAAAACCTTGCCAACGCCCTGGAGCGGGAGTCCGCCCGGGTGCGTGAAGAGCAGAAGCCGCAGCAGGAGGAAAAATAAATGCGTCATCGCGTACACACATTCAAAATCGGCCGCTCCGGCGCTCATCGTTCCGCGATGCTGGCCAACATGATTTGCAGTTTGATCGAACACGGACAGATCACCACTTCGCTGGTCAAGGCGAAGGAGGCCCGCCGCGTGGCGGACAAGGCGGTCACCATGGCGAAGAGTGATTCGCTTCATCATCGCCGTTTGCTCATTGCCCGGCTTCAGACCCGCGGCGAAGAGCGTAAGGCTCTGGTTCGCAAACTGGTCGAGGAAATCGCCCCGAAGTTTGCCGGCCGCGCCGGCGGCTACACCCGGATTCTCAAGCTTGGAAAGCGCATTGGCGACGCTACTGAGATGGCTATTCTTCAGTGGGTTGAAGCTGACGCTCCGAAGGCGGCTGACCCGGTTGCCGAGGCGCCCAAGGCCGAGTAGTAACATACGGCGTTGTTTGCAATATCGCGAACTCTGCTTTTTAGGCGGGGTGCGCGATATTTTTTTATGAAAATCACAGAAAAAACGAATTGCGGCTGGAAATGCGGCGACATGTGTGCTATTATAACGCAGAATAATATAGAATGATTGAGAAAGGGTGGCTCAATATGATGCGGCGTTTCACGTTGATCGAACTGTTGGTGGTGATTGCGATTATTGCAATTCTGGCTTCGATGCTGCTGCCGAGTTTGGCGCGGGCAAGAGAGATGGCGAACAAGGCCTTATGTACCGGCAATTTGCGCCAGAGCATGCAGGCGGTGCACCAGTACGGCGCCAACAACAATTCATGGATATGTATTCAGGACGCCAACTATCAGGGCTGGTGGCGATTCTGCAAGGAGATGCACAGCAATCTCGGATTTGAAATGACGCCGTACGGCGCGGACGGGAATTTGAACAACTGGGTTTATTTTCTTGATCTGTCTCCGGAAAAGCGCAAGGTGACGATGTGCCCGTCCGCCATCTATTCGGACGGGGATTGGACACCGTTCGCCAGTTACGGCGGCGCGATGATGTACGATGCGGTCAGCGATTATGAGGACATCGGGTGCGAGAAATACTGGGACGGCCTGCCCGGCAATGCCCACTCGCTGTACATGGACAAGCTGGACTTGGTGCCCTCCGCCACAACGTTCGTGCTGATCGCCGACAGCTGTTACAGCGAAACGTTTCCCGAAGACGAACACCGCAAGATCGGTGCTCCGGTTCATATTTTCTACCGGAACACCCGCAGCAGCGACTTTCCTTCTTTCAGTGTGGCGGCATACCACAACGGCGTTGGCAATCTGGCTTATGCCGACGGGCATGTCGGCGACACGGTCGACCGCGCCGGGATCTGGCATCAGTCCAAGATCAGCGCCGTCGCGGACAAAGAAGGGTATCAACTGGGCGAGGTCTTCGATACCGAGGATTGATTGGTTTGAAAAGCACATGCGGGTGGTATGTGCTTTTTTATTATTGTTGTTTTAACACGATTCAAAGGGGATTGGCAAACAATGAAAAAGTTTACGTTGATTGAATTGCTGGTGGTTATTGCCATTATTGCAATTCTGGCGGCGATGCTGCTGCCGAGTCTGGCTCGGGCGCGGGAAATGGCGAACCGCATAGCCTGTGTCGGCAATCTGCGGCAGAGTACGCAGGCGATGATGATGTACGGTGAGGACAACAAGGGCGCGGTGATGCTGGTTGCGTGTCCGGGATATGTTGATCCATGGTTCCGTTTCTCATCCATGCCGCAATATCTGGGCATCAGCAGCACTTACGCGCTGGCGGGGCGGGAAATAACATATTGTCCGTCAGGGATTGATTCCGACAACGTCAATACCGCGCAGGCGTGTTACGGGGCGGTATATGTTAATAATGAGTCGTTCCCGGATTACGAGGAATACAACTGTGAGAAGATTGTCTCCAAATACACGGAGTCATCCCGCGGCTCTTGCAGCATAGTAAATCTGCACAATGCGCCGGCTTCGACCTATATAATGCTGGTGGATTCGGCGTACGGCAGCGATTTTGCCGACAAAACCAATCCGACGACCGGAAACCAGTGTTATTGGTATATGCGGAAGGGGCAGTCGTCGTGGGGAGGCTTGTATCGCCGTCACAACGGCATTGCCAACATTGCATACGGCGACGGGCACGTCGGGGACAGCAGCGATCTGGTCGGCCTTTATAAGCAGTCATTCTTGCGTAACGTGATGACGGACGGCGGATTTGACTATATCGATCTTGAAGAAGAATACGGCAACGACTGACCGATTCTCAGAATAAAACTGCGGCGCGCCGGAAATCCGGCGCGTTTTTTATTTGTTTGGTTGTGAAAATAAAAAAGCCGGCTTTTTATTTGATTTTTGACAAACCGGCGATATATTATAAACGCAGTAGCATTTGTGCGGGCGTAGCAAAACGGTCATGCTCCAGCTTCCCAAGCTGGCGACGCCGGTTCGACTCCGGTCACCCGCTCCATTTTTTTTAAACATATTCCGGCTTTATGAAATATTCTTCACAAACACATTCCGACGTCGCCGCTGCCTGCGCGGACGCGCTGAAGCGGCCCGGCGCGGTGGTGCTTCTGCCCACCGAAACCGTTTACGGACTGGTCTGCCGCTGGGATGACGCCGCCGCCCGCGAACGCATCTACGCTTTGAAGCACCGCTGCAAAAACAAACTGCTGGCCATGTTCGCTCCCGACATGGCTTCCGCTGAACGCTACGGCGCCGTGGTCAGCGATCTGGGGCGGCGCCTGTTCGAGCGGTTCACGCCGGGAGGTATTACTGTGATTTGCCGCGACCGCTCCGGCGGAACCGTCGGCGTCCGGGTGCCGGATCACCCGCTGGTACTCGCGGTTCTTAAGCTGCTCGGCGAGCCCTTGGCCAGCACCAGTGCCAATCTGTCCGGAACCCCGGCGGCGCTGGACTGCGCGACCGGATTGGCCGGGCTGGACGGCGAGGTCGAACTGGCAATCGACGGCGGCGCGCTGCCGGCGGATTCTCTGGCTTCCACGGTGGTCGACGCCACCGGCGATGCGCCGAAAATCCTGCGCGAGGGCGCAATTCCGTCCGCTGTTATTCTGGCGTGAAAAAAGCCGCGCTAAAGTCCGCCGCGGACTTGTAAAAAAACGGTTTGCGTGTATCTTATTGATTAGTACAGATGGTATTAATATATATTAAGAGGGTTTTTTCATGGCCGAAATCGAAAGAGTCACCCCGAAGGTGGAAGAGGAGTACAGCGCGAGTAAAATCACTGTGCTGGAGGGGCTTGAAGCCGTCCGCATGCGTCCCGGAATGTATATCGGCGACACCGCAAGCCGCGGTTTGCATCATTTGGTTTACGAAGTGGTGGACAACGGCATCGACGAGGCGCTTGCCGGTTACGCCACCCACATCAAGGTGCTGATCCACCGGGACAACTCCGTAAGCGTGACCGATGACGGCCGCGGCATCCCGGTCGATATGCACGAGGGAGAGGGAAAGCCGGCGGTCGAAGTCGTGCTGACGGTTCTGCATGCCGGCGGGAAATTCGACCACAACTCCTATAAGGTGTCCGGCGGTCTGCACGGCGTCGGCGTCTCCTGCGTCAACGCCCTAAGTTCGTGGATGGACGTGGTGGTTCACCGCGACGGCGGCGCGTGGGAGATCAAGTTCGAGCGCGGCGTCACCTCCAGTCCGCTGACCCGGCTCGGCGATTCGGACAAACACGGCACCACGGTCAGCTTTCACCCCGATCCGAAAATATTTCCCGACATCAACTATATGTGGGACATTCTCGCCAACCGTCTCCGCGAGCTGGCCTTTCTCAACAGCGGAATCACCATTTCGCTGCTTGACGAACGGGTCGAGGACGGCATGCCGGTGCGTTCGGAAACGTTCCATTACGAAGGCGGCATCGTTGAGTTCGTCCGCCACCTGAACGCGAACAAGGAGTCGGTGATTCCCGCCGACCCGATCTATTTTCACCGCGAGAAGGACGGCATCGATGTGGAGCTGGCCATGCAGTATAATGACGGCTACACCGAAAACATCTACGCCTACGCCAACAACATCAACACCACCGAGGGCGGCACCCACCTCTCTGGGTTTCAGGGCGCGCTGACCCGCACGCTGAACAACTACGCCAAGAGCGGCAATCTGCTTAAAAATGAAAAGCCGATGACCGGCAACGATGTGCGCGAGGGATTGAGCGCGGTCATCAGCGTCAAGGTTCCCGATCCGCAGTTTGAGGGGCAGACCAAGACCAAGCTCGGCAACAGCGAGGTGAAGGGTATCGTCGAGTCGGTGATTAACGACAATCTGGCCGCCTTTCTGGAGGAGAATCCCCAGGCCGGCAAGCAGATCATTGAAAAGAGCATGACTGCCGCCCGCGCCCGCGAAGCGGCGCGCAAAGCGCGTGACATGGTGCTGCGCAAGGGGGCGCTGGAGTCGGCGAGTCTGCCGGGCAAACTTGCGGACTGCTCCAACCGCGATCCATCGGTCTGCGAACTGTATATCGTCGAGGGAGATTCCGCCGGCGGCTCCGCCAAACAGGGGCGCGACAGCGAATTTCAGGCGATTCTGCCGATCCGCGGCAAACTGCTGAACGTGGAAAAGGCCAGACTGCACAAGATTTTGGAAAATAAGGAAATTCAGTCGCTTATCGCCGCCATGGGCTGTGGATGCGAGGGGCTGAGCGACGGCGAAAACGAACGCGGAATGGATATTTCCAAAGCCCGTTATCATCGCGTTGTCATCATGACCGATGCTGATGTGGACGGGTCGCACATCCGCACGCTGCTGCTGACCTTCTTTTACCGCAAGATGCGTCCGCTGGTGGAGGCGGGGTATGTTTATATCGCCAATCCGCCGCTGTTCAAGGTGGTTCGCCGCAAGCAGGAGCGCTATATCGACAACGAAGAGCAGCTTGACCGCTATCTGATCGACATCGGCTGCGAAAATATCGCGATCACCGACGCGGAGAACCGGGCGCTTGACCCGGCGGCGATAAAGCGTCTGGTGGATCTCTTCACCCGGTTCAATCATGCGGCGGCCGGACTGCGGCGCATCGGCGTCGATCCGCTGGACTATTTTGATTTTGCCGCGGAAACCGGGCGCTGCCCGGTGGCGCAGCTCACCATCCGGGAGGCCGACGGCGAAGTCTCAAGCCGCTTCTGCGGTTCCGGAGACGAGGAATATCAGCAGATGGCGGAGGCGAAGAAGCGTCTGCATCTGGATGCGCAGCCGGCGGAAGCGACCGGAGAGGCCCAGCCGGTGGCCGGGAATGCGACGGTGGAAGTGGCGGAGATATTTGAAGCGGCCGACTGCGAGTCGCTGCTGCGCGAGGCGGCGGAGGACGGGCTTGGCGCCGGCGACATCTACCGCGGTGTCCGCAAGCTGTTTTCGACAGTGGAACTGAATGAGCGGACGAGCGATCTGAAAACGCTGGAGGAGCTGTTCGTGCGGGTTCGCGCCAACGGCGCCACCGGACTGTCGATCAGCCGCTACAAGGGCTTGGGCGAAATGGACCCGAAGCAGCTGTGGGAGACCACGATGGACCCGGTCACCCGCAAGATGATCAAAGTCACCGTGGCCGACGCGGTGCAGGCGGAGCGCATGTTCACGCTCCTGATGGGCGACGTGGTGGAACCGCGCCGCGAATATATTGAAAAGTACGCCGCGGGCGTCAAAAATCTCGACATCTAAACTCTGAGGAGCAGCAAAACATGGCAAAGGAAAAGGAAAATCTCGACCCGACCGCTGAAAGCCGGGCGCGCAGTTTGGCCATCACGATAAGTCAGATCGAAAAGGAATTCGGCAAAGGCGCGATCATGCGGCTGGGCGACACCGGACGCTACGGCGAAGTGGCCATCATCTCCACCGGAGCGCTGTCGCTGGATCTGGCGCTGGGCATCGGCGGTCTGCCGCGCGGCCGGATCATTGAAATATTCGGGCCGGAGTCAAGCGGCAAGACCACGCTGTGCCTTCACGTCATAGCCAACGCCCAGCGGGCCGGCGGCAGCTGCGCGATTATCGACGCGGAGCACGCGGTTGATCCGGTTTACGCCAAAAAGATCGGAGTGAATACCGACGATCTGCTGATCTCGCAGCCGGACTGCGGCGAAGACGCGCTGAATATTGCCGACTCGCTGATCCGCAGCAACGCGATCGACGTGCTGGTGGTTGACTCGGTGGCGGCGCTGGTGCCGCGGGCCGAAATTGAAGGGCAGATGGGCGACTCCCATATGGGGTTGCAGGCTCGGCTGATGTCTCAGGCGCTGCGCAAGATCACCGGAGCGGCGGCTAAGAGCCGCACCTGCGTCATTTTCACCAATCAGATACGTGAAAAGATCGGGGTGATGTTCGGCAATCCGGAGACCACCACCGGCGGCAACGCGCTGAAATTTTATGCGTCGATCCGGCTTGACATCCGGAAAATCGCGGTACTCAAGGATCCCTCCGGCGAGGCCAACGGCAACCGCTGCCGGGTCAAGGTGGTGAAAAACAAGATGGCGCCGCCGTTCCGGACCGCGGAATTCGACATCACTTACGCGCAGGGTATTTCCCGTGCCGGCAGTATATTGGACGTTGGGTGCGACATGAACATAGTCGAAAAGCGCGGTTCGTGGTTCTCGTTTGACGGCGAACAGCTTGCCCAGGGGCGCGAAGCCACCAAGACGCTGCTTGAGACGGACCGTGAGCTTCAGGAGCGCATCCTGACGCGGATAAGAGAAAAGCTGGCGGAAAAAATGGCGGTGGCGGAGCCTTCGTCGGCGGCCGCGGATACGGCGGCGGCGGTGGATGAGACCGCGCTTCCGGCCGGAGACGTCGAGTAGGGCAGGCGAAAGCGTCCGGGATCGGCCGTCGGCCGTCCGGACCACTTTATAAGCGGGGGACGCGGAGGCGGATCATGGGAAGCTGGTATAAAATCGCGGCGGCGGGAGCGGTTTGTGTTGCGGCGGCCGTCGGGTATGCGGCGGAGTCCGGCGACGCTCCGGCGGCATCACTGCCGGAGGCGGTGGTGGACGCGGGGAGTTATCCGATGCGGCAGCGTGCCGATATGGCGCTGGCGCTTGGTGATTTTACCGTTGCTGAAAAGGACTACCGGGCATACATCAGCGCGGCGCAGGCCAGAGGCGACGGCAATGCGATTCTGGACGGCGCCGTCCGGCTGGTAAATCTGCGGCTTCAGCAGGGTGACGCCGCCGGCGCTGAACTGGAGTGGCGGCAGTTTATCGCCGGCAACGGCGGCGCCGATCCGCTGACCGGCAAGCTGCTTGAGGCCGACATCATGATGGTGCGCGGCGATTTTACCGGTGCGGCGGAAATGCTTTCCGGGCTGCTGGCCAACGCCGGACTACCGGAGTCGCTTTATACTCCGGTGGCTTTTGCCTTGGGCGAGGCGCTGATGCGGCAGGGAAAATATATCGACGCGGTTGGCGTCTATCGGCTTCTCGCGGACGGGAAACAGGACGGCGAGGCGAAATTCCGTGAGATTTATGCGCTTCAGAGTGCGGATGAACTGATTGACAGTCAGAAAAAAATATCCGAATTTGCCGCTTCGGAAAAACTTAGCGCGGCGGATGGCAGCCGGCTTGAGCTGCTGAAGATACGTCAGGCAGTTGGCGAAAAGCGGTTCAGCGAAGCGGCGGCCCAGTTTGCAAAACTGCCGGAGGCGACCGGTCCCGACCGGCTGCGCTACGATCTGGCGCTGGCGCTCGGCCGCTATTCAGGTTCGGCCGGCAAGCCGGATGAGGTCATTCACTTCTGGCGCGAAGCGTTTGCCGCGGCGCCCGGAATGGCCGAGCGCAAATACGCGCTGATGCTGCTGATCGACGGATGCTCGGCGGCCGGATTGACCGACGAGGCGGCGGAGGCGATGAATCGCTATTTAGCTTATTTTCCCGATGACGCCGCCAGATTTGACAATAAACTTCAGCTTGCCCATCTGCTCAACCGTTCGGAGCGCTATTCCGGCGCCGCCGCGATCTATCGCAGTCTGGCGGACGACGGTTCCGCGCCGATGACGGTTAGGCTGGCCGCCGCCCGCGAAGGCGCCGCGGTCAACGGACGCGCCGGCAATTCATCCGAAGTGGAAGCGCTGCTTAATTTCGTCATCGCCAACGGTCAGGACGCCGTTGCCAAGGCGGACGGCAATCTGCTGATGGCCGAATATCTGTACCGCGCCGGCGACTATGAGCGCTGTGCGCAGTTTGCCGGCGCCGCCGCGCGTGACAATACGGCCTGCCGTTTTCCGGCGCTGCATGTGCTGATGCTGGCGCAGCAGGAGCTGAAGGATTACCGTTCGGCGCTCGCCACCGCCGCTATATTGAAGAATCAGGGGGTGGACGAATGGCGGCCGAAAGGCGCCTTCGCGGAGGCTCGGCTGCTTGAAACGTCAGGAGACATTCAGAACGCCGTCAACGCCTATGCTGCGTTTGCCAATCTGTGGAGTTTTTCCGACGCGGCGCCGGACGCGCTTTATTCGGCCGGCAATCTGGCGTTCAACTCCTCCGACTGCGCCCGCGCCGCCGAGCTTTTTCAACTGCTGGCCGACCGTTATCCGCGGAATCAGTATGCCACGCACGCGCTCTATCTGGCGGTCTACGCGGAATATCTCCAGAACCATTCGGCGGAAATGGACAAATTGATCGCCCGGTTGCGGCGGGATTATCCGGACTCGGAATATACCATCGGCGCATTGCTGTGGCGGGTCGACCTTCTGAAGCTGGCGCAGGACTATCCGGCGGCGGCGGCGCTGCTGGACGAAATGATGGAAAAATATGGAAAATTTCCGGCCAAGGTGGTGGAGCAGATCAGGTTTGAGCGGGCCGTGCTGTTTTCGCTGCTGGGAGACGACGAAGCGGCGGTTCCGCTGTATACCCAGGTCGCGGAGTCCGACGCTCCGGTGCAGCTGCGCGCCAAAAGCAATTTTGCGCTGGGCGATATCAATATGAAATTCGGCGACTATCCGGCCGCCGAGCGTTGTTTCAAACTCGCCGGCGAACAGGCTCCGGACGGCGAATTCGCCGTGGCCGCGCTCGGCCGGGTGGCCGACAGCTATTATAATGCCGGAATGCTGGAACACGATGCCCGTAAACTTGAGGGCGCGGCGGTGTATTATCAACAGGTGTTGGAACGTTCGCCGAAAAGTGGTTTGGTATATTGTCAGAGTACCTTCAAACTTGCCGCGGCGCAGGCCGAACGCGGCGACCGCGCGGCGGCGGAAAAGCTCTGTCGCGAGCTGCTTACCGAAGCGGCGGCGTGGCCGGCAATGACATCGGAAGAGGCGGTGTGGGTGCGCGAGGCGGTGCGGCTGCTGGTGAGTCTTCAACTGTCCGGCGGCACGGCGGACGATCTGGAGGCGGCCGGGAAAACAGTTGAAGCGGCCGGGAAGCTTGCGCTGCCGCCGCCGAATGATTTTGAGGAGCAGAAAAGTCTTATCCGGGCGGCGGCAAAACTTGCCGCGCCGGAGGCGGAAGGTGTGAAAAATCCCGAAGAGACCGGGGAAGACAAGGAAAAACGCTGATTTGGTAAACGCGGTGTCGCCGTCCGCCCGGAACCGCCGCGGCGGAGTGGGAGGCGTCCGCTTGACGGATGAAATTATACTACAGGAGATAAAGCATGTTGTTTTTTGAATTAATGCGTGACGGCGGGCCGGTGATGTGGCTGATACTGCTGTCCAGTTTGATCGCGGTGTATGTCTTTCTGGAAAAGTGGTTTCAGTTTCACCGCGACCAGATCAAGGTGGACGAGCTGATGAAGGGGTTGACCAACGTTCTGCGGCGCGACGGCTTCATCGAAGCGATCAGTCTGTGCGACCATACGCCCGGTCCGGCGGCGCGGGTGTTGACCGCGATGATTCTGGCCTGCGAGCGCGGTGACCGCGAACTTGATGTTGCGGCGGAAGAGGCGGCGTTGACCGAAGTCCCCAAGCTGGAGCGCAACCTCCCGGTGCTGGGCACGATCGGCTATGTCGCCCCGCTGCTCGGGCTTTTCGGCACGGTGCTGGCGATGATCCGGCTGTTTCAGACGGTGGCCGCAGCCGAATCGACCCATCTGACCAGCACGGTGCTTTCCGGCTCGCTCAACATGGCGCTGCTGACCACGGCGGCCGGTCTGGCGGTGGCGATTCCCTGCTATGTGGCATACAATTATCTGGTGTCCAGGGTGGACGCGATGACGCTGGACATGGAAAAGGCGGCGCGCGAGATGAAGAAGTTTTTTGAGCAGCACGCCACCGGAAGCGACAATCGTACGACGACAATCGCCGTAAACAACGGGGAAGAGTAAGTGAAACTCGACGGAACTGCGATTCATGAGCGCAAAATACGCTCGTCGCTTAAAATGTTTCACGGCCGACCGGATCTGACTCCGATGGTGGACGTGTTCTTTATTCTGCTGCTGTTTTTCCTGCTGTCGAGTTCGTTCATCCAGATTTCCGGAGTTCAGGTGGAGCTTCCCCGGTCGGACGGCGGTTATTCCTCCGGAATGCTGGAGCGGCACATCATCACGGTGGCGTGGTCGCCGCGCGGCAATCTGATCTATTTCAACAACAAGCAGGTTACGCTGGACACGTTGAAAGCCGAGCTGGCCGGGCTTGGCCTGAACCATTCCAATGCGGGGATCGTGATTTACTGCGACCGTCGCGTGCCGTACGGCGATGCGTTTGAGATCGAGGCGCTTGCGCTGCGGGCCAACCTGCCGGTGATTCGCGCTTCAATGCCGCGGCCCGGAACCAGACAGACAGTGTTTCAATGATCGAAAGTCATTACAGCGACCGGCATTTCCGCCGGAATGAAGTGATTGCCGCGCTGCTTGTCGCGTTGGCGTTTCACGGGTTGCTGTTGTGCGGATTCAAGGCCGACCGGCCGGTGGTCAAGGCGTCGGAGGCGGCGCTGCCGCCGGTGAGACTGTGGGATTTTGACGCGATGCCGGAGGCTTGGAGTCAGGAGCTGGCCGGATATCTGGCCGGAAACGATCCGTCCGCCTTTGCCGCCGGTTCGCAGAATATCGGGTTCAGTTATGTGATGCGAACTCCTGATTTTCGCGCCGCGCTGCCGCCGCCGGAATACCGGGCGGCGGAAAACGTGCCGCAACCGCCGCCGCTGGAAACCGGAGTTGATTTGAAACTTGTCGCGCCGGTTTCTGACCGGTCGCCGCTGCCGCTCTGCAGCGCGGCGTTGTTAAGGAGGCAACCCGACGGGAAGGTCGAATTTCCGCTGATCGATGTGGACGGCGTTCCGGAAAAGTGCGAATTTCCGGCCGCGCTGCGTCCGTTGCTGGAGAAAATAACGGCGGCCGAGTCGAATATTATGATTTCCTTCGGAGCGGACGGCGGACTGCCGCGGATAACCGTGCTGCGCGGCTGCGGCATTCCGGAACTGGAGAACTGGGCGGTGGGCGCGGTGCTGCGTTCCACCAAGCGCGACGGACGCCGCCAGATCAATGTCCGCTGGCGGAAGGAGTGACCGGGAATGCTGAAACTTACGCTGGCGGAAGCACTGCTGTTTTATTCAGCGATATGGCTGGCCGTACTGGTTTTTCTCTGGCTGCGGGAGGCCGGGCGCAAGCGGCGCGCCGACTGGGAATTAAGCAAAGGAAAACTTTTCACCTGCGATAATTGTCATCATTCCTTTATTGTCAAGGATCAGATGAACGTTGCCCGCTGTCCGCGCTGCAATTCGATGTGTATTTTGCGCAAGCACCGGAACTGACGGGTTGTAAATTATATTGGTCGGCGTTAAATTATCGCCGCATGTTTTAAGCGGTATTGTTGTCTTTGATTTTTTCCGCGGAGACGGCGCTGCGCTGCCGGCATCCGGGAGGAGGAGCGTGGAAAATGAATGACGTCCGCAAGCTGTTATGCTGTTTGCTGCTGAGTGTCTCCGCGGTTGCGGCGGGTCAGGTGCTGCTGCCGCCGGACGGGCGGAGCGCCGCCGCGCCCGAAACAACACAAATCATGAACGGCGCCGCCGGTCAGGCTGTGTCGGCGGCAGCAATCGACCGGTCCGTGGCTGACCGCCGATGCCGACCGGAGGACGGTCGGGAAAAAATCTCCGGCGGCAGCCTTATTTCGCTTGATCCGGTTGCGTTGTGGCATGGCCATAGGGACGATTTGCTGCTGCTCGGCCTCGTGGTTCTATTGCTGGCCGGGATTTTCGGTGGCTACACGCTTGCGGTTCGCCGTGCGGCGCGGCGGGCGATGCGGTTTTACCGCGCGCTGCCGGGGCGCATCGGCGTCTGCGGCCGGCGCGGTGAAATTCTCTTCTCGCAGAGTGACGGCCGGGTGGAGGATTACCGCAGGATTGAAGAGCTGCCGGATGTGGATGCGGTAAAATTCCGTGCAGCCGTGGACGCGGTACTGGCCGACGGCCGTGAACGCACCATTGATTATGAATGCAACGGAGTCAAACGGTCGGTGACTTTTTCGCCGCTTGATGCCGGATTGTTCGGAGAAAACTCCGTCATTTGGTCCGCCAACGACAATACCGAGCTTCAGGATGCCCGGCGCAAGGCCGAAGAGCTGACCGCACAGCTGCGCAAAAACACCCGGATGTGGGATATAGTCATAAATTCGCTGCCGATCTGCATTTACGCTAAAGACGTCGACAATAATTACCGTTATGTTTTCGCCAACCGCAATACGCACAGTTTCTTCCGGCGCTCGGAGGGTGGTGTGGTCGGTTCGGATGATTTCCAGATTTTCCCGAAAAATGTGGCGTCCGCCCTGCGCCGCGACGACGAGGAGGCTATGACCTCGCCGGGCGCCGCGCTGGAAAAAATGTTCAGGTTCCGCCGCGACGACGGCGCTCCGGTGGTGTGCAAAATAATCCGGCGTCCATTTCTCGACTGCGACGGCACCCGCCTCCTGCTGGGAGCCGCGATCGATGTTTCCGAGCTTGAAGCAGCCATACAGTCGGCTCAGGACTCCTCCGAACGTTTTCAGCTTATTCTGCGCAGCATCGGCGACGCGGTCATCGCCACCGACCGCGACGGCCGGATAACTGTAATGAACAGCGCGGCTGAAGAACTGGTCGGCTGCCGGATGGGTGATGTGAAGGGAACCGCGGCCGATTCCATACTGCGACTTGTCGATCATGAGAACGACAGTCCGCTGCCCTCGCCGGTCTCTACCGCGCTGAAGTCCGGCGCCGCCGCCGAAACCAAGTTCGACGGCGATCTGATTTCACTTGACGGCCATCGCCGCCGGGTCTCCTGCGGCGCGGCTCCGATACGCGACAAGGCCGGGGTGATGCTCGGCGTCATTCTGGTTTGCCGTCACCTTCCGGACAGCGGCGGCTGCGACTCCGAGCGCTTGAAGCGGCTCTTTGATTACTGCGCCGATTTTACCCGTACCGCCACCATAGAATATAATATCGACACCGGAGAGATAACCGGATCAAAACTTTTTCCGGAGATGTGGGCGTTTGAGGACGGCGTTCCGGTGCCGTGGAACCGGTGGATATTCAAAGAGGACATTGAACTTTTCGGCGGCCAGTTCAGCCGGCTGCTCTCCGGTCAGGCGGACCAGGTGTCCATCGTCTACCGCTCCGACTACAACGGCGAGCTGCGTTATTTCCGCTCCATCGGCAGCGTGGACCGGAGCCGGCCGTCAAAGGCCATGATGGTTTTCGGGGCGATCCAGGAGGTGACCGAGGTGATTCGCGGAGCCGGCAAGCTTCAGTCAAACATGGAGTTGTGGAACACGGTGGTCAATTCGCTGCCGTTTCTGTTTTTTGCGAAAGACGCCGGCAAAGACTTCCGCTATGTCATGGTCAACGAGGCCTTTGAACGGTTCGCCGGAATGTCGCGCTCTGAAATTGTCGGACGGAACAACGCCGAGCTTTTTGCGGGAAGCGGAGACATCGAGCAGTTTCAGAAGCATGACGAGGAGACAATGGCTTCGCGCGGCATCATGAACGAATTTATGCAGGTGGTCTTCGACGGCTCGAAAGTGCGCCATTGCCTGAAGACGGTCAAACGCAAATACATCGGTGGCGACGGCGCCAAACTGCTTCTGGGGGCGGCCATCGATATCACCGAACTGAAGACGCTGCTGGACAATGAACAGCTTGTCAACCGGATATTGAAGGCGGTGGCGGTGGAGCCGGACTTTGAAAAAAATCTCGCCACGCTGATGAATACAATTGTTGAACAGATGCACTGCGACCGGATAATGGTCATCGTTTTTGACGAAGGAAAGGGGATGCGGCTTCACCGGGAGTGGCGCGGTCCGAACATTCCCGAACTCGGTTCGGCCGGGGTCAATGCGTTTTTCCGCATCTGCGCCGGAGACATGGAGGCGCTTTGCCGCGGAGAACAGAAGATTTATAACAGATTTAAAAACAGCCGGGAGTTCTGTGAGCTGGAGGCTTGCACCGGCAATTATCCGATGAAGTCAATAATCATCACTCCGGTCATGGCGGGCGGACGGATCTGGGGGGCGTTCTCGGTGGCGTTCGCCGCGGATTGGAAACGGGTCACCGGCGGCGACGAGCGGGCGCTGGAGGCGGTGGCCAACATTGTTGCGTTGGCGATGATCCGGTCGCGGCAGCTGGCGAAGATCGGCCAGGCCGGCGACGAGCGGCGGCGGATAATCAATCACATCAATATTCCGGTATGGATATATGACAGCGCCGGCGAACTGATCAGCTTAAACACAAGGGTTGCGCAGCTCGCCGGAGTTTCCGGGACCGAGCTGAACACCGTCAGCAATCGGAAAATATTCTGCGCCGACTTTATCGCCGCCGGCGAACTGCCGGTGGCGGAGGCCGTCCGCACCGGGAAAAAGGTAATCCGCGAGGTGACGTTCCGCGGCGGCCGATTCACCGTGACGGCCGATCCGGTGTTCGATGCCGACGGCAACCTGATCTATGTGGTGAAGAGCGCAATACCGTCTGCCGGCGAAAAAGCATTGCCGTAAAAATATTCGGCATTGGATTTTGGCTTTGCCGTCTTCGTGTTTCGGCCTTTTCTGTTTTTTGGGTCAGCGTTTACTGACGGCATATCCGGTTCCGTATTTTTCGTCGCGGATTGCAATCGACGCATTTTCTGCTATATTATATGAAAAGATTTGCGGGGGTGCCGCCGCCGGATCGGCGTAAACGGCTGAGATCATACCCTTAGAACCTGAACGAGCAATGTCGGCGCAGGGAGTTTTCATCGGCTTCCGGCGGCGGATGAACATCGCTTGAATAATATACTGGCGTAATGTCGGCGCAGGGAGTTTTCATCGGCTTCTTGTACCTCTAAAAAGGAGCTGTTGATAGATTATGGAAGGCAAGGTCAAGACTCAGATCGCCCGGGCGCAAGTTGGCGAAATCACTCAGGAAATGATGATAGTGGCGGCGGCGGAACGGTTGAATCCGGAATATCTGCGGGACGAGGTGGCGGTCGGCCGCGTGGTGATACCGGCCAACGTCAACCACAAAAATCTGAAACCGATGGGCATCGGCCGTCAGCTGAAAACAAAGATAAACGCCAACATCGGAACGTCGAGTTTATCGAGCTGTCCGCAGGCCGAAGTCGTAAAACTGAAAGCGGCGATCGAGTTCGGCGCCGACACGGTGATGGATCTTAGCACCGGCGACAATCTTGACTTCACCCGGCGGACGATCATCGACGCGTCGCCGGTACCGATCGGCACGGTTCCGATCTACGAATTGGCCTGCGGCGAGGGTGACGGCGTCGACCTTTCCGAGGATGCCATTCTGGCGGTCATTCGCCGTCAGGCCGAGCAGGGGGTGGACTATATGACGGTTCACGCCGGTCTGCGCCCGGATCAGCTTCCGGCGGCAAGAGCTCGTAAACTGCGGATCGTCAGCCGCGGCGGAGCGCTGATCGCCCGCCACATGTCCGAAAATAAATGCGACAACCCGTTTTACAGTTGTTTTGACCGGATTCTCGACATCTGCCGGGAATTTGACGTCACGCTGTCGCTGGGAGACGGCATGCGTCCGGGCTGTCTGGCCGACGCGTCCGATCCGGCACAGCTGGCCGAACTCCGCGAACTCGGTATTCTGGCCGCCCGCTGCCGCGCCGCCGGAGTGCAGGTGATGATCGAGGGTCCCGGACACATTCCGCTTGACCAGGTCGGTTTCAACATGGAAATCGAACGTGTCTGGTGCGGCGACGCGCCGTTCTATGTCCTCGGTCCGGTGGTGATCGACTGCTCCCCCGGGTACGACCATATTTCCAGCGCAATCGGCGCGGCGGTCGCCGCCATGCACGGCGCCGCCATGCTTTGCTATGTCACGCCGAAGGAGCATCTCGGCCTGCCCAACGCCCGCGACGTGCGTGACGGCGTGATCGCCTATAAGATCGCCGCCCACGCCGGCGATATCGCCAAAGGCGTTCCCGGCGCCCGCGAGCGCGACGATGCGATCAGTGACGCCCGCGCCGCATTTGACTGGGAGGCGCAGTTCAACCTTGCGCTTGACCCGGCCAAGGCCCGCGAGTTGCGCGACGAGGCGCTGAACGAACGCAGCCGCACCGGAGAATCCGGCGCTTCCGCGTCGGGCGACCACTTCTGCACCATGTGCGGCCCCAAACTTTGCTCGATGCGGGTAAGCAAGGACATCTGAATTCCAATATCAACCCCGTCACGCGCCGCTTCCGGCGGCCTCGGAGAAAATATGAGCGTAAGCAGACGAAGCAATCGAAAACTCGGAATAGACGTTTCACTTTTAGGATTCGGGCTGATGCGGCTGCCCGCGGTCGAACCCGGCAAGGCGAAGATCGACTTTGACGCGGCGGAAAAACTGATCGACGCGGCTTATGCCGCCGGCATAAATTATTTTGATACCGCATGGCCGTATCATGAGGGTGAAAGCGAGATTTTTGCCGGCAAAGCGCTGGGAAAATATCCGCGCGACTCCTATTTTCTGGCCGATAAAATGCCGTTCTGGAACGTGGAGACCGAGGCCGACCTTGAACCGATGTTCCGTCGTCAGCTTGAGAAATGCGGCACGGAATACTTCGATTTCTATCTGTTTCACGCAATGGGCCGCGAACTGTTTGAAAAAGCCGAAAAACTTCACGCGTTTGATTTCCTTTCCCGGATGAAACAGGAGGGGAAAATCCGGTTTCTCGGCTTTTCATTTCATGATTCGCCGGAGGTCCTGCGCATGATCGCCGCCGCCCGCCCGTGGGATTTCGCCCAGATCCAGCTTAATTATCTGGACTGGGAGCTTTACCGCTCGCGCGAGCAGTACGAAGTGCTGGCCGAATTCGATCTGCCGGTGATTGTGATGGAGCCGCTGCGCGGCGGAGCGCTGGCAAAACTCACGCCCGATACGGTGAAGATGCTGGCCGCCGCCGACCCGGAGGCGTCACCGGCGTCGTGGGGGCTGAGATACGCCGCCACATTCGACCGGGTGCTTACCGTGCTGAGCGGCATGTCCACCCCGGAACAGCTGGCGGACAACCTTGCCACATTCACCGGATTCCGTCCGGTGTCCGGCGAGGAAAACAAACTGCTGAACCGCGTGGTGCGCGCCTATCTCAGAGCCGGAACCGTCAAATGCACCGGCTGCCGTTATTGCGATTGTCCCAACGGTGTTGCCATTCCGGAAAACTTCGCGGTGTGGAACGAGTATTGCGTGAGCGGCGGAGAGTGGGCGGCGCGGCAGAGCTACGGCGTTATTTCCGGACCGGCGTCGCAGTGCGTCAACTGCGGCGCATGCGTGGAGAAATGCCCGCAGAAGATCGCCATTCCCGACGAACTGGGCAAAATCGCCGCCGCGTTCAAGGCCGACAAACTTCCGTAGCCGCCGGTCTGCGGCATAAAAAAAGCGCCCGTCGTAAAAAAACGACAGACGCTTTTTATTTTTCATACAGCAGCGGCGAACGGCCGACTCCGGCCATTTCACCGCCCCCGGCGTCGGCAGCCGGATTATTTCGCTTCGGACTCTTCCATGTCTTTCAGCGCGGCCTTGCGGCTGAGCCGGACCTTGCCGTCTTGGGCGATGTCGATGACTTTTACCGTCACATAGTCGCCTTCATTGCAGATGTCGGAGACCTGACGGACGCGGTAGTCGGCCATTTCGGAGATGTGGAGCAGCCCCTCAAGGCCGGGCAGAATTTCCACAAATGCGCCGAAGTCGCGCACGCTGACCACCTTGCCGCGGTAGGTCTGGCCGATCTCGGCCTCGGCGGTGCAGGACTGCACCCGGTCGCGCGCCATTTTCAGGAACTCCATATTCGGAGCCATGATCTTGACTTCGCCTTCGTCGTTCACATCGATCGAGCTCTGGGTTTCCTCGGTGATCGCCTTGATGTTTTTGCCGCCGGGGCCGATCAGCGCGCCGATCTTGGACGGATTGATGTGGATGACCTCGATCCGCGGCGCGCGCGGACTGATCTCTTCACGCGGCTTATTGATGCAGTTTTCGATCACATCAAGAATCTTGAGACGGGCCACCCGGTCGCGCTCCATGCCTTCGCAGAGCAGGTCGATCGGAATGCCGGGAAGTTTGAGGTCGAGCTGGAATCCGGTGATGCCGGTGCGGGTTCCGCAGACCTTGAAGTCCATATCGCCGAAATGGTCTTCCGCGCCGATGATGTCGGTAAGCAGAAGCGCCTGATTTTCATCGGTCACCAGACCGCAGGAGATGCCGGCCACCGGCTCCTTGATCGGCACGCCGGCGTCCATCAGCGCCAGCGTGGCGCCGCAGACCGTGGCCATGCTGGTGGAACCGTTGGAGGACATGATCTCGGAAACGCAGCGGACAACATAGGGGAAGTCCTTCGGAACCACCTTGGAGACCGAACGCTCGGCCAAGTCGCCGTGCCCGATCTCACGACGGCCGGGACCGGTGATGCGGCCGACTTCACCGACGCTGAAGTTCGGGAAGTTGTAATGCAGATAGAAGCGGTCAACCTTGCTCGGGAACGCGCCGTCGGAGATGCAGTCGGCCTCCTGCGCGTCCTTTTCATTGCCGAGCGTGGCGATCACCATAGCCTGGGTCTCGCCGCGCGAGAACAGCGCCGAGCCGTGAACCACCGGCAGCACCGCCACCTCGGCCGACAGCGGCCGGATGTCTTCAATGCCGCGCCCGTCGGGACGGTAGTGCTTTTCGAGGATCGCGCGGCGGGTGCAGGCGCGCACCAGATTGTCGAACCCCTTGCGGATCTCGATCTTGAAATTCTTGATCTCGCCGAATTCGGGAGTGAGAAACCCGGTGACTTCATCCTGCAGCGCGTTGAGGGCTTCGATCCGGTCGTTTTTGCCGGGGATGAGGCACATGTCCTCGATTCGACCGGTGCAGAACTCGATCAGTTTTTTGTCGAGTTCCGGCGGAACGAGGTAAAGTTTCGGCGTCTTCTTGGCTTTTCCGGCGGCCTTCTGCAGTTCGAGCTGCGCGGCGACCTGAATCTTGACGATCTCATTGGCGAAATACATGGCCTCCTTCATTTCCTGTTCGGAGCAGAATTCGGCGGATCCTTCGATCATGATGACCTTGTCCGGCGAACCGGCGTAGATCAGATCGATGGTGCTTTCGCGCATCTGGGCGTTGGAGGGGTTGGCAACGTACTGGCCGTTGATTTTCCCGACCCGCACCGCGCCGATCGGTCCCTGAAACGGCAGGTCGCTCAGCGTGAGCGCGACCGACGCTCCGAGGATGACCAGCACATCCGGCTCGGTCTCGCCCTCGGCGGAGAGCAGGAGCGACTGGATCTGGACTTCATCGTAGAACCCTTCCGGGAAAAGCGGACGCAGCGGACGGTCGGTGACGCGGCAGGTCAGAATTTCGCGGGTGGAGGGGCGTCCTTCGCGCTTGATGTATCCGCCGGGGAATTTGCCGGCGGCGCTGTACTTTTCGCGGTAGTCCACCTGAAGCGGGAAGAAGTCGGCGTCCTCGCGGGCGGGGCCGGAGCAGGCGGCGACCAGAACGATGGTGTCGTTCATGCGGACCAGGCAGGAGCCGTTGGCGAGTCCGGCGACCTTGCCGGTGGAAATTTCCATTGTGCGGTTTTCGTCGAGATTTATGACGATTTTGTGTTCAGCCATTTGATTTTCCTTTTATTTAGGCTTTTGGTTGCGGCTGAAAAGAAACGCTGTGTCGTGTCGCGGAATCGCGGTATCAGACGCCGGAGTCCCGGCGGCTGATACCGCCATAATTCCACTATAAAACCCAACGCTTCTTTCCAGAATACGTAAATATATAATATAACACGCTTTGTGTGAAAAGCAAATAAAAACCGCCGCCGGATTGCGGTCGCGGCGGTTTACATGTGGAAAAAAGCGCGGCCGCGGCGGTCGTAATTTGCTCCGCCGCGGCGCGGGGCGGCGTCAGGCGATGCTGAAGCCGTATTTTCCGCTGAGAGCGTCGCCGGAAAGCGTGAACTCAAGCTTGTAATCTCCGGCCGACAGATCCGTGCCGGAACGGAGCGTCAGTTCGCCGTTTTCTCCAACGGAATACAGCGCGCAGGCGACGTCCTCAAGTTCGCCGAGGTCGAGCCGTCCGGCGTTCTGCAGCGAGAATTCAACCCAGTCGGCGGTGTCGAACAGGCTGAGCCGGCCTTCGGCGGTGCCGCCGGAATATTTTACGGCGGTCGCTGCCGAATCGTCCTTCGTTGCGAATGCGTCGTCTGGAAGCTCCACCACTTTTACCGATGACGCGATCTTGATGTTTTCCGGGAGCGCACCCTGACGGATCAGCAGCGTGCCGCCGCCTTCAACCCGGTCCAGTCCGCTGATCTTTGTCACCGAGGCGGCAAAAACTCCGCCTTTGGCGAGCGAAAGCGTATCGACGCCGTCGCCGAAATCCACCATATCGGTGATTTTTACCGTACCGTTCTTCACCTTTACCGTGTCGTTGAGGGAGCTGCAGCTGAGTTTAACGATTTCACCTTTCAGGTCGGAGAAAGTCATCTGATTGAATCCGGTGAGTGAGGAATTGTCCAGTTTCGTGCCGTTGATCGTCAGGGACGAGCCCTTCAGCGCGGCTGGAGCGTCGGACGGGCTTACGCGTGAGAGATGGACGTTGGCGGCCACACCGCCGTTCAGCGTCACCTTTTTGTATCCGAGAACCACGCCGATCGTCGAATTTTCCGCCTTGAACCATCCGTCGGTGGCGACGGCGGTGAGGCTAAGGCGGCGGCGCGCAAGCGAGGAAACCGGCAACCCGCCGGCGCCGGTGATCGTTCCGCCGATAGCGGAGTCAATCGATGAATTTTTGACGGTTATACTTTTGTAGCCGAGAATATTTAACACTTTTGACGCACCGGTTATTTCCGCCGCTCCGGCGGAGTGGATATCCCATTTGACGCTTTTCGGGGTGAGGCCGCCTATAACGAGTCGCAGAATATCCGGAACGGTGAGCGAACTCAAACTCACGGGTTCAAATTCGCTGGTGTCAAATTCCGAAGTCCCGCTTAACGACATATTGCCGCCGAAGATCGCATAAACGGTGGTTGCGGCGATTTTCACGTTAAGATAACCGGCCGCCAGATCGCCTTCTCCGGCGGAGCCGGTCAGCTTTCCGGTGGACTTGATGGTCATCGCCAGTTCGGTGACGGAGGTTTTTGCTTTATCGACGGCGACGACGCCGGTAAATCCAATATTTCCGCCCAGCGAAAATTCCGAGGTCGCGTTCGGTCCGATCGTCAGATTGCGGATTCCGGCGGAGAAGCCGGCCTTCGAGGATGAAAGTTCGCATGTCGCCCGGGCGCGGTAGGTCATGGAAATATTTCCGGAGGCGTCCCAGGTGGAATCGGCCGCGTTTACAGCAAAGTATCCGTAATTCAGCGTGAAATTGACATCTCCGCCGAACAGCCGGATCACATTGCTTTGATCCCGCACGGAAACCCGGTCGTATCCGGACAGCCGGTCCATGGTGACGGCGGACAGTTTTGCCGTTCCGAGGCTTCTTGTAAATATGCTTGCCGAAAAAGAGACCGTATAGTTGTTTTCCTGAAACGCCGTGGCGGACAGCGAACACGACTTTGCGCCGCCGTCGGCGCTGAACTTGCCGGAAACGGTTGATAGCTCAAGATTCTTATAGTTGACTATCATTGCCGGGTCGGAAAACTTCCGGCCGGTGAACGATCCGGCCGCGAGTGAATCATAGTCCAGTTCGAGCTTCTGGATTTTCTGTTCTATTGCGCGGATTATCAGTGTTACGGATATCGCGTAGAGATCCTGTGCCGTCATAAGTTCAATAAAAGTCGCTTCGTTCTCCGCGGTGTTCTCCTGTGTCAGCGCGATGTTGACGCCGATCCGGTATTTGCCGCCGATCGCCGTGCTCAGATTTCCGGCGTTGACGGAAACATCGGTGTAACCCATGAGTGAATCGGCCGTGGCGGCGTTCAGCTCGGCTTTTCCGGCCGAGTCGGCGATGATTTCGCCGTTGACGGTCGTTGCCGCGAACTGTTTGTCCGTGGCCGAGGTGCCGGCCGGCCGGCGGGTCACGCTGAAGGAGAGCTTGGTCGTCATGGCCATAGCGCGGTCGATGAGGCTTCCGCCGGACAGCAGAAGTGTCTTATATCCGGAAATTGTCTCGGCCATCGTGCCGTTGTCCAGCGAACACGTTCCGGCGGCGGAAAGTTTCTTGCCGAAGACGATTTCCACTCCGGCCAGCTCTTTCTTGACCGTCATCTCCGCAGCGGTGTTTTCCCGCCCTCCGATTATGGAGCCGGTGGTGCTTCCGCCGGAGAGTCGAACATTCTTGAATCCGCGGACATTGTCGTCAAAGGTTCCGTTGACTGCGCTGAGCGAGCCGCCCGGAGTGACGTCGATTCCCATCACGCTCTGTTCGGCTTCGGCGTCAATGACTGCGCTTTTGTCCCATATTCCGGCGTAGCGGCCGGAGGCGGTGAATTTTCCGCTGCCGCCGATCACACGCTGTTTGCACTCCACTCCGGACAGGGCAACGGTGGAAAAGCCGGCCACCATTCCGTTAATGGTTGATCTCATTGCGGAAAAGTCCCGTTTGGAGGAGACGCTGTAGCTTATCGCCGCGAGTTTCTTCGCTTCGCCGCCGGCATCGGTCTCCACGGTGAGAACGGAGCTGTTTCCGCTTAAAACGCGATTTACCGAGCAGCCGGACAGCCCGACGTCGATAGCCGAGGATATTTTCTTTGCAGTTGAAACCGCGTCGTCTTCCCTGACGATTTTTGGGGAAGCCGCCTCCGCCAGTATGTCTGCGTCGGGCAGTTTCGTTCCGGTGATAAAGGTTGAATAGTTGTTCAACACCAGCTTCTGAGGATCGGTTACATTGTCCAGCAGCCGTCGATAATTCCATTTCATCCCGTGCCCCCTTTTTGTGAGATAAACTGCAACAGTGCAACTGAAAGGCGAGGCCAAAACCGGTTAAGACGCCGCCTTCTGAAACTTGTCAATAAATTATCATTGCAATAAAAAAAATCAAGTATCGCCGGCGCTTATGAATTATGATGTTGACCGCAAGATGCGGCGCCCGGCGTTTCGGGATGGAGCGGCCTCGACCCGGAGAGAATAAAAAACGGCCGGCGGAATGTTTTCGCCGGCCGTCTGAAGCGGAAATGGTACACCCGCTCGGGCTCGAACCGAGGACCCAATGATTAATAGTCATCAGCAATTAAGCTCATATCGTTGCCTTTTACTTGACCATTACTTGACTATTAGGCCATTATGTGATAAATTTGGTATCAGAACGAAAAACAATGTATCACAATGGAAACGGAGTGGGAACGATGGCCAGTAAAACGCAGTTAAAGACCAGAGAAAAGGGCGCGGGGACGATTTACCTTGACGGCAAAAGATGGTATCTGAAAACCCGTATCGGCGGCAAAGTAAAAACCGCCATGTTAAGGAACGCGGACGGTGTGCCATGCACCACCCGCCCGGAGGCTGAACGCGCCGCCGCCGGATACCGGAAAATATTACTGGCCGACAACCGGGAGGAAATCGCCGTACATGTTGCCGAAGCCAAAAAGTTGAAACGGCGTTCCGGCCTGCGACTGGCGGACGCATGGGAAGCGTACCTTGACCAACCGAACCGGCCGGACAGCGGACAACGCACGCTGTCAACTTATCGAAACATCTTTGACCTGTTCCTCAAATGGCTTCTAAATGAACGTCCAGACATTCAGCGCGTGGCGGAAGTGGACGGAGACACCGCGGCGGAATACTTCGGTTATCTTTGGAAATCGGGAATATCCGGCCGCACGTTCAACGCCTATTTACAAGCTCTGCGGCTGATTTTCAAACACCTTGAGGCCCCGGCCGCTCTGGACGGCAACCCCTTTGACGGGATAGGCAAAAAGACCAATGAAACCGCCGTAAGGAAAGACTTTTCGGCGGAGCAGGTGCAAACAATATTTGACGGGTTCAACAACGGTTTTTTCTACGATACGGTTGCCGACGGCCGCACCGTGCAACGAGAATACAAGCCGCTGTATGCCGCAGAAATGCGCGTGTTGCTGTATCTCTGCTGCTTTACCGGAGCAAGGGGGCAGGACGGCGCTTTAATGCGCTGGAACGCGGTGGACTTTGACGCAAATACAATCACCTACACCCCCAAGAAGACCGAGCGCAAAACCGGCGGCCGCCCAGTTGTCATTCCGTTGTTTCCGCCGCTTCGAGCGGCGTTGCGGGACGCGCTGGAATGGCAAACCGACCAAGTCCCCTATATTCTCCCCCACGTTGCAAAACGCTATTTTTACAACCCGACAGGATTGCAAAAAGACGTTATGAAAATTATACGGTGTGCGCTCGGTGTCCAGACAACCGCGACCAAGGACGAAACCACCGCCCGGCGGAAATTGGCCGCCAATGTTTACAGCTTGCACAGCTTCCGGCACACCTTTGTATCTCTTTGCGCCAATGCGGGAGTACCGGAAGAAGTAATTGCCGCTATCGTCGGGCACGGAAGCCCGGCCATGACCCGGCACTATACGCACATTTCAACCGAGGCCAAGCAAAAGGCAATCGGCGCTTTACCGCAAATCGGCGGAACGGCGGCGGTCACTCCGGCGGACGAGCCGGAACGCGCAGAGCTGGCAACACTGGCCCGCTCTCTTGACATTGCGGCGGTTCGCAAACTGCTAAATATCGCGAGGTCTGAACATGAGTAAGGATAAATTCAACGGTGATGAATATATGCGGGGGCTTGCCAATATCGGAAAAGAGTGTAACTACCCGCCGCCCCAGCCCGAGTTCAATTATCTTTCCCGGTGGGCGGCTTACCGGATGCTATTAGGCGACGATACGCCGCCGGTCATAACCCGGCTTGCAACGGGGGGGCTTCCGGCCGCGCGGCTGTCGAAGCAAGATATAAAAGCAATCAGCGGCGCGGCGCACAGGATAAGCAAAATAGCCCCCGCCCGTTTGCGTTATTCCGGCCACCGTACAGGAAGCGACATAGATACAATCCGTGTTTGGCATTTATGGCTTTTCGCCGCCGGGATAGTCCAGTGCTACGCAAGCCCGCAAAGCGGATTGAAAAACCTTATGAAAGTGGGTGTTTTTGAATCAACCGCAGAACAGCCGGTTATGACACCGGATTATTGGCAAAAAGCAAATGGCGCATCCTCCCCGGAGCCGGAAGCCGGAGAGTGCGAACTGGTAAAAAACGCGCTCCGGCTGATGGACCGGGTGGTACTGGCTTTTTCATGGATTGCAAACGGCGCGAATTGGTCAGCGCGGCCAATAGCCGAATGGCGGCTGAACGCTACGCTATTAGCCCAAGAACTTGCCGCCGCCGCGCGGACACATCGAACCGGAGCAAGCGCCTTTATACTGTCACTCGAGCAGAGCCTTATCGCCGGTGCGGTCGAACGCGCCGGGGAGAATAAGCCAAGCACCAGAGCAGTAAGCCGATGGATTAGAGACGGAGGCCCTTGTGGATTGTGGAACGTTACCTCGATGGCCGGGCTTAAGCGGTGGGCGAAAAGATACCACAACGAAAAAGAAAGGGCCAGAGCTAAGCGGCTGGCAGACAAAAACAACACCAACAGTGTGGGAAATCGCGAAATCCGCAGAAGTGGCGCCGTGTTGCCGGCCGCAGTCCTCGAGTACAAAAGACCAGCCGAGGAAGACCCCGAATGCGAAAAGGAAGACCCCGAATGCGAAAAGGAAGCCACGGAACCCGCCAATATTTATTTTGACGAGAAACCCGACGCAAACAGGAGCTGAACAGCCAAGAATTAGAGTACCGAAATGACAGCACAAAGCGCTTTTTGTACCCGATTGAGGGTATGCAGTAAAATGCACGCTTTTAAGCTCAAAAAGTATGCAAAAATCGGACATTTTGCCTGTATATGGGAGTGCAATAAAGCACCCCGACGCTAAATAGCGGAAAGAACAGGAAAAATGAAAGATGAAACGGTAACGGCTATTATCTCCGTAGCCTCGGCGGACAGAGAGACGACACCGGAACAGCTCGCCGCAATTAAGGCGGCTTGCAGACAGACAATCCCAAGAGTTGATAGGATCACGGCGCGGGAAGCAATGCGTATACTTGAAATAAGCCGCCCGACGCTCCGGCGGTATGCTTCCTGCGGAGCGCTCCGGCAAATTGCCACGTCACCGCGCCGGGTGAGGTTTGACCGGCTGGAAGTTGAGCGGCTGGCCAACTGCGGGAGGGCAACCCGATGAAACGACCCTACGCCGAATACCGGAAGTTATTGTTGTGGCCTAATGCGTCGGAACGAATCCGCGCGCGGTGTACACGGGGAATTGCGGTGGAAGTCGCAATAAACCGCAACCCAAACTTACTGATGGAAAGAGAAGCCGAGTTAAAGCGGCGGGGCTTTCGGCCGCACGGCCCGGTACAGACAGTGAACGGCTCTTTGCGCGGCCGCTGGTGGTACAAGCCCTTACAGCCGTCACGCCGCCCGATAAAACCGGCCGCGAACGAATAACCCCACTCGGAGACAACAAAACATGGAAAATAAAAAAATGCCCCCGGCCAGCATCCCGGGGGCTGAAGCAAATACTCAAACTGTTGATAATGTAGCACTCGCCACGAAAAATGCAAGTGAGCAATTCAACTTTACGGACATTGAGCGGCACTTAAAATACCTAATGTCGGACGGCGGAAAGTACCAAGTCCGGCATATCGGCGGCGGCTTAACAACCACCTATACTTTGCAAAGCTGCAAACGGGAGGATTTGGACAAGTGCCGCGAATGGATGAATCGGCAACCGGGCGGCGGCGCGTGGTATGTCGGAATCAATCCGACGACAGCCGAAACCGGAACTTGTCAGAACAAGACAACCACCACCGGGCGCGCACACCTGTATATTGACGTTGACCCGGAGCGCCACACCGGAACAGCGGCAACCGAGCAGGAACGGGCGGCGGCGCGGGCGGTTGTTGACTGTGCGGCCGCTTTCCTCGAAAAGCGAGGACTGCCGGCCCCCCTGTTCAACGACAGCGGAAACGGCTTCCACCTGTTGTATAAACTGCCGTCCGGCATACCGGCGGACGACGGCGGCGCGGTGAGAACAATAACCGGGATGCTTGCGGCTAAGTTCAGCACCCAAGCCGCAAAAATAGACGCGCAGGTTACGGACGCGCCGCGAATCATGCGCCTTGCCGGAACGCTCAACAGCAAAGGGGACGACAGCCCGGAAAGACCGCGCCGAATGGCGGCGGTTATCTCCGCCCCGGACTGTCCGGCGCAAATCTCCGCTTTTACATGGGGCGGCTTGCTGTCCGACGCACCGGCGGACGGAAAAAGCACGAACGCAAACGCGGGAACCGGCCCCGGATTGATACCGGAAGAAGACCCGATGCACGGCGAAGCGCTAACGGAATTTAACCGTTATCTTGACCGGCAGGAGGAAGCGCAGGAGGGCGAGAGAAACCAATGCGTCAACCGGTGGCTTTGCGAAGCCAAGCGCCGAGGAATCCAAGCAAACGCGGCGCTTCAAGCAATCGTAGACAGCGGAAAGGATGGCGGCTATTGTTCCGACCCGAACGAGAACGCCGGAGCCGTCGCGCGAAGCGTTTACAGCAGCCCGACAATCCCGGCCGGGGACAAGTCGGCGCTGATGTTTGACGTGAACGAGGCATACAGCCGGGACAAACTCAAGGACAAAGAGAACGCCGAACGGCAGCGCCTCCTCAACATAATCAGGGCTTGTACCTTTACTGAAACGGAGTTCCGAGAGACGGAACCCCCGCCGGGAGAGTGGGTTGTTAATGACGGCTGGCCTTTTGAAAGAGGAACCCTACAAACTCTATTTGCCCCCGGCGGTGGCGGTAAATCGTCAATATCAACGCAGTTTTGCCTTGCGGTGGCGCACGGACTGCCTTTCTTAGGCCGTCAAATATCGTTGAGGGCAGACGGCAAAAGATACAAGTGTGTCTATATCACCGTGGAAGAAACTAAACCCGACGTTCACCGCCGGGTTTACCGGCAGGTCGAAAAAGCGGAAGAATACGCAAAAAAGCCGATTGACAGAGTGATAGAGACGGGAGAATCGGACTTCGAGGCAAACCCGGATACTCTGCCCGCAAGCATTCCGTACAGCCCGACGAAATTTATCGTACTTCCCCCCGATAGCGTCCTTGTCGAGGCTCGAATAAACCCGGCAACGCGGATGCTTGAATACAATGTATCTGCTTTTGGGGAAATGCTGGCGGATGAATTGCGGCGGGACGGCGCAGATATTGTTTTCCTCGACAACTTAGCCCGGTTGTTCCCCGGCGGAGAAAATGACCGCAATCAGGTATCAGAGTTCAACAAGCGAATAGCGGCCTTTGCGTGGAGGGCGGGAGTTATGGTTATACTTTTAGCGCACACAAACCGGGGCGGCTCATACTCCGGGTCAACGGACTGGAATAACAGTTCACGCGCCCGGATGATTATTACGCCGAGGGGAACCGGAAAAAACAAAATCTACAAGCTGGTTGTTGAAAAGGTCAACGGCGCAGCGGAGGGGCTAGCATTCTACTTCGAATGGTACGGCGGCTGGTGGTTTAAGGCCGCAACGGAAAGCGACTGGAGCCAAGTGGAAACAGCGCAGAGGGCCGAACACCGGGACGAACTCGGCGCGGAAATTGTCAAGGTGCTTGCCGACAATCGCGCCGGAATGGGCGAAACGGATATTAGAAACCAGCTGAACACAAGTGACCCGCCGATAGAAACCGGCGGATTGCGGACGGCTTTAAAACAACTTACAAGTGAAAAGAAGATTGAAAAAACAACGGGGAGGAGCCGACAAGTAGTTTACAAACTACCGGACAACGGGGGGTTATCGGCTTAACGCCGGAACGGAAACGCCGCCGAATGCAGTGTGCAAAAGGCGGCTTTTTATTGCCCCAAGTCGATGTGGTGAAATTCTTTTTTTAGGCAAGTTGCGCCGTAGCGTCATAACAGCATTACAATTAGTTAGTTATGTCAATTTTTATCAATGTGGTGAAATTCTTTTTCCTATATACAAATGAATTTCACCACCACCATATACAAATAGTATCAATATATCTATCTATCCTCCCTGTCCCTGTCAAGCGAAGCGAGACAGGGAGGCAGGTTAGATATTCACCCAGTTGTTATTAAGGCGAAATGACAAAACGTCACCAGCTTTTTGCAATATAGATACAACACGTTGCGGCGCAATGCGTTCAGCCGCCCGGAATACACGACAGCCGGGAGATAATAGCATACTTTGTAAAAGCGCATAACAAAGCATAGTTTCTCATTTTTGCCTTGATGAAGTAAAGCGCGTTGCCGCAAAACAATAAAATAACGGCAAATCCGCCGCCGCCCCATTGCAATTAGCAGACAGCGGCGGTATTGTAAAACTGTTGCGAGTGTTCAGCCGCAACCGCCGAAGTTTTCAAACCGGGGGAGATACCGGCGCTGGCGTTAAACCGAAAACCTTATTGTATTGGCCCGTGGGCTTTTAGCCGTTTCCGTGAAACGCCGGACTTAATCTACCCGGCGCAAGGTGCTGAACACACCGACCGGAAGCGGCTTTCTTGTTGACCACGGCCGGAGGACTTGAGCCATGAACGAAGTGAGAATTGACAACCGAGCCACAAACCCAACGGGTGAAGCAAAATCGACAGAAAGGTCATTTGCGCCAACGCAGAGCGACGATAGGCAAATCCAGCCAAAGATTATCAGCAAAACGACAATCGCCGCCAAAACGCACGCAATGCCACCTAAAACGCGCATAGCGCCATGCGCCGGGGGATTCCCCCTTTTCGGCAAGCCGCATTCCGGCGAACAGCTCCGCTATCTGCAGTGGTTGCGGCGGGGCGCCCACTTCTACAACGTGCAAGACCCGGCCGCCCCGGACGACCCGACGGAACCCGACACGCTGACCGCCGGAGAGCGGGCCGCACTGCTCGACGAAGAGGAGCAGCGCCGTCTTCACATCAGCAATATATACCGCCTGCTTAACGGTCTCTATTGTGCTGAATATTATACCGTGCCGAAACGCGCCAATAAATTGCGCCACCGTCTGGAAGTGACCGCCCGTGTGTTGCTGATTGCCGACCGCGAAGCACAGAGCCGCCGCGCCGGGGATATTCGGCGGCTGTACAACGCCGCAAAGATTTGCATTGAGGCCGGAGACTGTCCAGCGGCAAAGAGTATCCTTGACAAAATCGCCGCAATCTTCCCGGTCGTCTCCGCCGCCATTACGTTTGACGATATGGACGACGACGGAAACAACGGCGAAGTGTTCCGGCACTTCCACCGCGAAATAGCCGGACCGCTCGAATAGCCTCGTGCCCTGTTGCCCTCCATACCCTTTACGGGATATAGGGTGTGGGGGGGTATAGGGTGGCAGTGGCGTTGTGCGTTGTGCGTTGTGCGTTGTGCGTTGTGCGATATTAACGTTATATATATATTTATATATATAGAGCAACTGGGTGGAGCGTTTTTTGAGGGTAAACTGGCAAACCGCAAAAAAACAACTGGGTAACCCGGTTTTTGGGAAACCGCAATGCTGACAAGGTGGGTGGAGTTCATGTTCATACCCGCCCAGTTGACGGGTTTGGAACTTTCGATAAAAAAATGGAGGATACGTACACAGGTCTGGTTCAAAAAGAACCTATAAGTTGTCCGTTTCGTGCTTCCTCCAAATATAGAGTATCACAAGTTGTGGTCTTTGTCAAGCCCGAAGAAAACGCAAAGGATAAAAATAAAAGGCTCGGCTATGCCGTTATCCGGCAAGCCGAGCAGGGACACTCACAGCTTGACGCAACACAGTCGCTGGTCGCTACCCCGGACACCCCTAATGATGTTGCAGGCCACATCCGGCTAACTGATTCTAAAATAGTGCGTGTTGCGGACAATGTCAAGAGCGAAATTGAAAAAAAGATGAAAAAATATCCGGAAGAGCACCAGTCCCGTCCGGAAAGCCCGCCGCCGGAGCGCCGCCCGCTTGCCGGGAAAGCACCCTTAGCCCCCACTTGAGCGTAAAGTGATTGGCAAAACGCCAAACAGTCGGCGGCGAATGGTCAAGTAATGGTCAAGTAACGCCGCCGGAACGCAACGGCACCGCGGCGTTTTGCAGAACGCGAACCGTCAAGCCGGGTATCGTCAATGCGGCGATACCTCCCCCGCCGCCGCCGAAAGCGTTTTCCGGCCCCCGCCCCCGGTAAAATGGTCCAGCAAGCCCCTTAGCCCACCCTCGGCTCACCCTCATAATTTTACTTGACCATTACTTGACCATTCGACCATTATGTAGTAGGAAAACAACGGAAAAAAAGGGTAAAAATAAGACAGCCAGTTGATTGGATTTTTAACCCAACCCGCTGGCTGTCAAAGTCTTAAAATGGTACACCCGCTCGGGCTCGAACCGAGGACCCAATGATTAAGAGTCATTTGCTCTACCAACTGAGCTACGAGTGCAACAACCATTTAATGTACACCGTTCGGGCGATTTGTCAAGTAAAATGCGTTGTTTGTGTGCATTTTTCTTGAAAAATCCTTGTTTTCTGATTTTGCGTTCACTTGGTCATACTTTGTTTTTCGGCGATATCGAGCGGATGGAGCCGCGCTCTGACGACACGGTTCCGGTCCGGCGCGGCAGCGCCGAAATGTTCTATCTATTTCCTGATGTCCAAACTTGGCGTGAAAGTGATAAAGAACCATGCCGACTATCGCCTGATGAGCCGCCGGGAGCTGGAAAAACTTTCGGAATACAACGAATGCAATCTTTATTTGCGCGGCATCGTTCCCCTGCTCGGGTTGCGATCAGGCGATCGTGCCTTACAAGCGTCAGGCGGCGACGCGAAAAACGCATTATATCCGCCGGGCAAAATGCTGATGCTGGACTGGGACGGAATAACTTCGTTCACTATAAAGCCGATCCGGCTGATCAGCCTGCCCGGATTTCTGATGATGGCGGCCAGTTTTGTAATGCTGCTGCTGTTCCTGTGGGAGAGATATTTCGGTTCCACGGTGCGGGGGGTGGACGTCGCTGGTCGCGGTTTGTCTTCTGCTCGGCGGCATTCAGCTTTTCTGTCTGGGAGTGATCGGGGAATATGTCGGAAAAATATACACCGAGGTCAAACGGCGTCCGCGCTATTCGATCGAGTCGGTTATGGAGGAGGGCGGCGATGAATCCGGTCGGAATCGTTGAAACGGCGTTTGACCGCCTGACCGCGGCCGCGCGAACCAGCTCATGTATTTATCCGGCGGCGCTTCTGACGTTGATTGCCCGCTGCTTTATCCGGGCATTCCGAACGGTCACGATATTCACTTTCACTTGGCCAGAATATGCGGCATCGCGGACGGACTGCGAAACGGTCAGTTTCCGGTGTATGTCAGCCGCGCCGCGCTGCGGATCGGTCCGTCAAAGACCGGTCTGGCCGAGGTGGTCATTCCGTCCGGGACGCCTGATGGTACGGTCAGCGTGTTCTACGCCGGCATCCGGATTCAAAAAGTCTCCGGTCTGGTGTCTCTGGCGACCGTTCTGCTGCTGGCGGCGATGGCGCTCTTCGGCGGCGGCGGCCGCGGGCTTCGGGCGGCAAAACGCCGGGCGTGTTGCCTTTGAAGTCAGCTTTCCGGGTGGTCGGAGGGAGTCGTCAACCGGCAGAAGAACGGCGAAGGCCGCGGCTCTGTCTGGAAAGCATTGCGGCGCACGGTGAATCATGCGCCGCAATGATCGGTCAGGCTCGGTGTTGCCGGAGAATCGGGGGGGCGGCATCAATACATGCTGCGCAGCCGCCTGACTCTTTCGGCAATCGGCGGATGGGTTGAAAAAAGCCCTTCACCGGGGAAATTGATATACATGCAGGCAAGTTCGCCGCCGCCCAGAGAAGCAACCTCTTTTTTGCTGTACTGCTTCTCGCCGCCGAGCTTCTCCAGCGCTCTGGCCAGCCCCTCGGAATAGCTGCACAGCCGGACCGAACAGGCGTCGGCGGCATACTCGCGCTGACGCGATATCGCCAACTGAAGCAACTGCCCGATCAGCATGGCGATCGGCCGTACCAGGATGGCCGCCAGCATCAGCACCAGCATCAACAGCGCCAGATTGCCGCCGTTTTCGCGGTTGCTGCTCCGGCGGTCGCCGCTCAGACTGCGGATCCAGAGTACCCGTTCAAGAATGATCGCCAGGATCAGTATCACGCTGATCAAACCGACCACCAGCTGGTTCAGCATGATGTCGCGGTGAAGAACGTGGCCTATCTCATGACCGATCACCCCTTCAAGCTCCTGGTCGTCCATCATGCCGAGCAGCCCTTCAGTGACCGCCACAAACGCCGAATTTTCGCTCAAGCCTGATGCAAACGCATTGGGAACGTCGCTTGGTATGATATAAAGGTCAGGTGTTTTTCTCAGTCCGGCGGAAACGGCCAGTCCTTCGACGATTTGAATCGCCCGCCGCTCCCGCAGATCGTCCGGCGATGCGCGCCGTCCGCGCGCCATGCCCAGAATGACCCACTTTGCGGTCAATATCTGGATCGGTATCACCACCGCGCACACCACCACGCCAATGAGTATTCCCATTTTCGGGTCGTTCAGCGCCATGCCGATCCAGTAGGACAGGCCGAAAGCCACCGCCAGCAGAATCGCCACCAGAAAGAAACTTTTGATGAAATTTTTTCGCACTTCCTCGTAGGAAAAAAGTGCGGTTTCGCCGTCGCTCATGCTTGAAACTCCTCCCGCCGCAGACTTAAAGTTTGCCGATCCGCATGTTGTCGGCGTCGGTTCTCGCCTCGTTCGGAATATCGAACATCTGCTCGGCGGAGAGCGCCATCATTCCGGCCACAAGGTTGCTCGGTATCGACACGATTTCCATATTGTAGCGCGAAACCGCCATATTGTAGCGGTTGCGGGCATAGGCGACCTTGTCTTCGCAGTCGCGGATGTCGCCCATCATCTGGAGAAATGACTTGTTGGTTCCAAGTTCCGGATACGCTTCCGCCACCGCGTTGATGGAGGGCAGCAGTTTGGTCACTTCATCGTTGGCCTTCATTGCGGCGGCGCGGTCGCTGCCGGTGAGTCCGGCGCGGGCCTCGGTCAGCTTTGTCAGCACGCCCTGCTCGAAGTTCATCTGCATTTTCAACGTGTCCACCAGATTTGGCAGAATGTTGGCTTTGCGTTTCAGCTGCACATCGATTCCGCTCCACGCCTCCTGAATGAAAACTTTCATCCGGCGCAGCCGGTTATAGATTGCGATGTACCAAAGCACAGCAATGACGATCACCCCTACAACGATCCATAAAACAGTCGGACTCATGGCTTCACCTCCGCATTTTTACAGTTTTCAAACGACAAAAACGCCGCGCGGCCGCGATATATATGCGGCCGGGCGGCGGAATAGAGACATATTAGTGACAGCAACCGCATTCGCCGTCATCGTCATGCCCGTCGGCGTCTTCGTAATAGGCGTCGATAAGCTCGGTGGCCTCGAATTCCTTGATCTCCTTCTTGGCCGCTTCCACCAGCGCGACAAACTCCTTGCGCAGCGCCTCGTTGTTATCACCGGCCTTGCCGGTGTTGATGAAGATTTCAAACTCTTCGGTGTTGTATCCTCCGCCGCACTGCATGTCCTTCGATTCGGCGAATTCGACCAGTTTCTGGAAGAAAATATCCAGTTCGACTTCTTCGACCGGATTGAAGGTTCCGGTGACAAAGAATCCGAGTTCCTTGAATTCGGCTATTTTGAGCTTCTTGCGCAAACGCTTTTTCATGATAGGTTCCTTTTGGGTTTTGAGTACTCTGTCATACCTGCATATGAAATAATATAATCCGCCAACGCCGCCGATTCCACCGCAGAAACGGTTTTTAATGAAAAAAGGATTGGTTTTTTTAAGAAAAAGTGCTATAATAATACCAAGTGCAAAGAAAGGAGTGTCGAAAGACCATGGCAAAAAAATACAAATTCACTACGCATGAGGAGGTTCAGGGGCGATTTGTCCGCTGTCCGAAGTGCGGGGAGCTGTTGTCGCCGGCCGATCTGGACTCCTTCAACAGTTGTCCCTACTGCAACTTTGTGTTGGAGCGGAACAGCGAGTTGGACGATTTTGTGGTGGATCCGATGGTTCAGAATTGGATGTCTGTATTCACCAACACCCGGCCGGACGGCCGGCGTCCGCACTAAGCCGCCGGCTTAGCTCAGTGGTAGAGCAGCTGACTTGTAATCATCAGGTCGTCGGTTCGACTCCGACAGCCGGCTCCATTTTAGCCTGTTGACAATCAAGGATTTGTCTTCAAAATGCCATTCGGTGTCCTGTCCTGTTTTTACCCTTTTTTTCCGTTGTTTTCCTACTACATAATGGTCGAATGGTCAAGTAATGGTCAAGTAAAATTATGAGGGTGAGCCGAGGGTGGGCTAAGGGGCTTGCTGGACCATTTTACCGGGGGCGGGGGCCGGAAAACGCTTTCGGCGGCGGCGGGGGAGGTATCGCCGCATTGACGATACCCGGCTTGACGGTTCGCGTTCTGCAAACCGCCGCTGTGCCGTTGCGTTCCGGCGGCGTTACTTGACCATTACTTGGCCATTCGCCGCCGACTGTTTGGCGTTTTGCCAATCACTTTATGCTCAAGTGGGGGCTAAGGGTGCTTTTCCGGCAAGCGGGCGGCGCTCCGGCGGCGGGCTTTCCGGACGGGACTGGTGCTCTTCCGGATATTTTTTCATCTTTTTTTCAATTTTGCTCTTGACATTGTCCGCAACACGCACTATTTTAGAATCAGTTAGCCGGATGTGGCCTGCAACATCATTAGGGGTGTCCGGGGTAGCGACCAGCGACTGTGTTGCGTCAAGCTGTGACTGGCCCTGCTCGGCTTGCCGGATAACGGTATAGCCGAGCCTTTTATTTTTATCCTTTGCGTTTTCTTCGGCCTTGACAAAGACCACAACTTGTGATACTCTATATTTGGAGGACGGCTGTAACAGATCGCTATCTTTGATAGCCATATCTATGTGCGCGTTCTCCATTTTCTTTAAGGACACCCCATTAAAACCGGGTTACCCGGTTGCTTTTTTCACGGGGTGCCAAATTACCCTAAAAAACCGCCCCGCCCGGTTGCTCTCTCTATATATAAATTTATATATAACGTTATTATCGCACATCGCACATCTCCACCCTATATTCCCCCAGCTTTTTTCGATTCTTCTTGGGTGGGACAACCGGAATGTAACCCAATTCCACTGCCGTATTTCTGGTTGCATCACCCTCATAGGCCCGATCCATTAAAACGAATTTGTGCGCGGCATTCGCGGCCGTAAAAATTAACAATTTTCGTCCTTCCGGCCCATCGCCGATATTTCCCGCCGGGAGCGAGAACGAAACAGCCGCACGGTCAGATGCGGTGACCATATGAATTTTTGTTGTAAGTCCACCGCGCGAACGCCCAATCCCCTGTTTTCCACTTTTTTAAAGCCCCGGTGCCATCTGGATGTGCCTTTATGCTTGTGCTATCCACACCGCGCAGTATTTGCAGGTGGAGGCGGGCGCGATTTTGACCGGAACGATTAAGTTGGTTGCATCATGACCGCGACCGGAGCGGTGGATGCGGACGAAGCGAAGTTGAATTTTGACCTTTCCGGTCTCAAGCCGGAAGACGGGGTGATTCTCAACGACTTGGCGCTGGGTTCGGCGCTGTCATATGCCGTGACCGTTGACACCGATCAGGACAAGGGGGACTACCGGCTCGCGGACGCCGCCGGCGCGTTCGCCGTCGGGGCAATGACCGGCGGAGTATCATCCGCATCCGCCGACTTCAAAATGCGGGAAAAATAGGCCGCGGCCTCCTCTCCGATGCGCATGGGACAAAAACCGATTGTGGCAATTCCGAGTTCTTCCGTCAACAGCCGCGAGGGAGACGAATTTACCAGAAGTCGCCGGGAGCTATTCAAGTCAATGCCGCGACTGCGGAATCCGTCATACATTCCCATCCCGACAAAGTCGTCCGTCACCCAGAAACAGGTGTCTTCCGGTTCATTCAACAATCGGTCAGAGTATGCCCGCCCCACCGCCACCGAAGGATACTCCTTTAAATCAATCACCTCAATGCCGGCCGGCGGAACAATAACGGGGTCATTCCTGAGCATGATGATTTTCCGGCAGCTGGTTTGCCGGAGGAATTCCACCGACTGCCGGACCAGTCCATCAAAATCGTAATACACGGGGTGAAAATTTTCCGGCAGAATGATATTGGCCGGTGGATTGACCACCATCACCTGCCGCATCCCGTGCGTTTGACAGGCGGTCAACACCTCTTTGACCATGGTGCGGCCACAGACAATCCCGGCACAGGAATTCCAATAGAACGCCAGCGTGTTTTCATCATCAAGCGCCTCCCGGTAAATCATCTGCGCTGCGACATCGTGCAAGGAAAAGCCTTGACAGAGCGCACTTAAACGCAATTCAAAAAAATCATTCACCTTTTTGCGGTAGTGGTGATGCAGCAAAAGCACCCGGCAGCGCAGCGAAGTCATACGGCGCAACGATTCAATATCTTCAATGATGATGCCTTCTCCGGCCTTGCACGAAATAATTCCCTGGGCTGTCAGCAACGCGACGGCTTTTCGCACCGTGGTGATGGAGGCGATATGTTTTTCACACAAATCATTCAACGTGCAGAAAAACTTTCCGTCTTCCAGCTCTTCTGACAAAATTTGGGCGGAAATCTGCTCGGCCAGTCTCTTATAGAGCGGTTGAAACGCGTGGAAATCCTGATTGCTCTTTGCCGGTGCCTGCTTCATAGAATGTCCCTTTTGACATGAAATAAATATACCACATTAAACGTAAAAATACAAGAGCGAAAAGGCAATAATACAAAAATAGCTATTTTGGATATTTATGCCCTTGACATATTGTTTTTTATAGGATATATTTTTTATGCAAGGGCGAAATGAATGCTTATCAAAAAACGAAAGGGACGGAAATGTACGCTATATCGTTACTCCTATCGGCAGTTGTTCTGCTTGGCGCCGCGTTTCAAGTTGTGGCGGGAGATTGGTATGTGTCGCTCTCTGCGGGCAACAACAAGAACGCAGGAAGCCGGGAAACTCCGTTCAAAAACTTGTGGAAGGCGCTTGAAAGCGCTCAAGTCGGTGATGTCATCCACATTGCCGAGGGAAACTATCCCGGCAAAATGAAATGCGGCTGGTTTTTGATGTCCAATCCGGTTTCTCTCATCGGCGGTTATTCATCTGATTTTTCCCGACGCGATCCTTTAATATACAAAACAATGTTACAGCCGGCCAATGAAAACAATGACAAAAAAGGATCGGGACTCGGCCTGCTGCATATCGAATTTGAAAAAACTCCGGCCAAGGCTCCGAAGGGCTTTGACATCGCAATCGACGGAATCATCTTTGACGACGGGTTTGCTTCCAGTTTCCATGCGGAAAAGGGCAAACCGGAAGGCTTTGACACCGGCATGTGGCTGGAGGGTCCGGCCAAGAACCCCAAGGATAAATGCGTCAGCGCCAAGCGCTACTCCATTTATTCCGCGACAGCCTCGCGCGGCGAAGGCGATATCACCATCCGCAACTGCACCTTTGTCAACGGCTCCAATATGGCGCTGTGTCTGAATTGGCACAAAGGCAAAGTTACCACGGTTAACAATGTTTTTTGCAACAACCGGATGATTGCGCTGAATGTCTGCTGCACCCATCCCGATGTGCCGCTGGAATGGGAATGCGCCAACAATACGGTGCTTTTCACGTGGAGCCGGCTGAACGATCTCGGGGACATGGGCTTTGGGGTGCGCACCAATGCCGGAGTCAATGCCAATATCCATGACAATATTATCGGATTGAATGTACTGACCGGATTCGACAACACCAAGGGCGACCCCAAGAAGAAAAAGACCAAACTGGATAACAACGTCTTTTTCCTCAACCGGGAATCGGATGTGCAAATGACCATTTCTCCCTCCATTGCCAAGGTGCGTGTCGATGGTTTTGAAGATTTGGAAGGAACCGATGGCATTGAGTCGATCAGCGGCAATGTTGATTTAGGCGATCCCTCTGTTTTTGCCGGACGCATCAACGCGCGGTATTTAAACGCCTTTCTTTCGATGAAGTATTCGGAAAGCACGAAGCTTGATGACGATAAATGCAACGCGCTTCGCAGTGCTCTCGGGTTGCCCCGGCAAGGCACAATCACCACGAAGTGTGACATGTATGCGAACCGTTATCCCATGGAAGATGCGTTGAAACTTTTTGGCGTCATGGAAAATGCCGGCGCACAAATTCCACGATGCAACCAATAAAAAAGAAAGACAAAAAAATGACAGTTCAATCGCTTGTTGACAATGCCAAAAAAATCGTGACGGACAAATATTTATGCGTTAACGGACGCGCCGGACGTGCGGAATTCTGGCAGTTTGTGCTGGCGGTATTTATCGTCAATTTTTTGCTCGGAATCGTGGATTCCGTCATCGGCATACGGGTGTTGTCCGGGTTGTTTTTGTTGGCAATTTTATTGCCGAGTCTGGCGTGTACGGCACGTCGTCTGCATGACATTGGCAAATCCGGCTGGCTTCAGTTGATCTCGTTGATCCCGCTGTTCGGGGTGATTATTCTTCTGGTGCTCTGTGCCAAGCCCGGAGATGAGGCGGCAAATCAATATGGAGCGAGTGTAAAATGATTGGATTCGGGAAACGCCTGAATTCAATATATATCACCCAACGCATAAGGAGCGTTAAAATGAAGAAAAGTATGTTCCTTGTCGGCGGTGCGCTTGTCGCATCGACAATTCTGTCTGGATGCGCCACTCAGAACACCAGTCAGGGAGCCTATGCTCCGGACGTCAAAGTTGAAAAAAAATACGAAGCGGTGATCCAGAAGCAGGACAACGTTGTCACCGGTGAAGCCACGGTCAACTGCCTGTTCGGTATTTTCACCTGGGGAGTCAACAACTTTGCGGATGACGCCTTTGTCATGCAGCAGAGCAGCAATTCGTTCAGTTTGTCGATCAATCCGGCTGACGTTGCCAAGCGCGGCGCCACCTATAACGCATGTGCCAATGCAAAGTCCGACATGCTGCTCGGTGCGAAGTATGTGGTCGACACCAACGATTTCTTTGTTTTCAAGACCATCAAATGCACGGCTACCGGCTTCCCCGGTGTGCTGCAGGATGTCAAGTAACATCCGGAATTTCAGGGGGGATGGGCATTATATGTCCCATCCGGCGGATTCCCTCTCGGGTTGACGTGCGAGAGGGAATCCGGAGCTGCTGCTTACGGAAAAAAGAGCGGGATGGGAAAAACGCAAAGAACAAGGTGTCGCGGCCTCACAGTCGCAACGGTTGTTCTATGCGTTTTTATAAAGACCGCCCCGTGAATGTGTTTCGTGTGCGGGTTCGGTAGAGTGAAAAAAACTTTAAGTTGAAAGGCGGATCGGTTTCTTTTTTAAGCGGGACTTCGGGTATCAGAAAATGCCAAAAGTAAGGACCGGAAAATCGGGCCGCTTGAAGGGGGGCGCTCATATATCGGGCGTTTTCTGTATGCGCAGATTTTTCGGGAACTGGCGTGACGCTGATACCGCGTATACCAAGGTGCCTTTTTTTTGCGCCATCCAACATATTTGAAAGAGGGTAACGCAATGATTACAGACAATGAGCGGCCGGCCGGCGCCGGCGAAAAAGCGCCGGCGGGCGGCATGCAGATTTTCTTTGGCAAAATTCCCGCGACCGGAACCCAGGAGGCTGTGGACGGCATCCGTTTCGACTTTAATGACGGCTTGCGCGTGTTCACTCCGGACAACGGAAAAAACTACCTGTTGAGGTTTAACGATCTCGACACCAAATCCCTGCTTTACGAAATCGTCGCTCCGCCCAACGCCACCGTGGTAAGCCTGAAAAAATATTACGTCAACTTTCGGCTGGTCATCTCCGAGCCGGAGACCGACAAGCTGCTTTTTATGCACGACTTCAACGCCAAAGACCAACCCGTGATGATCCAGTTTCCGGTTCACACCCTCGGAGACAGCATCGGCTGGTTCAGCTATGTCGAACGTTTTCAGGAAAAGACCGGCTGTAAAATCGTCTGCGTCGTTGCCCCGTGGTTTTCGGAAATCGTCAAAAAACAGTATCCGTCCATGCGATTCATCACCCGCGAGGAGTGTGAAAAAGAGTCGCCCTACGCCTGCTACAAAATCGGCTTGTTTGAAATAGGCGACACCGACTGTCAGCCGGTCGATCACCGGTATGTGGGGCTGCACCGGCTGGCGGCGCACATTCTCGGCGTGGACGACGCGGACATCCCGCCGCGGTTCGACCTTTCCGCGCCGCGCAAGATCAAGGAAAAATATGTGTGCATCGCGGTTCAAAGCACCAATATGGCGAAGTGCTGGAATCATCCCGGCGGCTGGGAGGAGGTGGTGGCGTTTTTGAAAAAGCGCGGCTATCGCGTCCTGTGCATCGACCGCGACCGCCTTTGCCGGGTTCCCGGCGGCAACGTGCGGATTCCCGACGGCGCCGAGGATTTCACGGGCGACAAGCCGCTTCAGGAGCGGATAGATTTATTGAAGGATGCCGATTTTTTCATCGGACTTTCCAGCGGCTTGAGCTGGCTGGCGTGGGGGTGCCGGATACCGGTGGTGATGATCTCCGGTTTTACCAAGCCGGTAAATGAATTTTACACGCCGTACCGGATCATCAACCGCAACGTCTGCAACGGCTGCTGGAACGATTTCAAGGAGTTTGATCTGAGCGATTTCTGGCAGTGTCCGCGCCATGCCGGGACCATGCGGCGATTTGAATGCGGCGCCATGATAACGCCCGAATATGTGATTGCGAATATTGAACAGTTTCTTTTAACCATTGGAGGGAAAGAAAAATGAGTGAGGGCATTACCAAAGAGATCACCGGGAGTCTTACGCTGACCAATAAGTACGAAATGACGCAGAATGACGATATTCTGAACATTGTCAACGCCACGCTGTACCTTTCTCCGGGTGACGGCCAGCTGTTCACCAACAGCGGGAACGACACGGTGACGGTGACAAATTCCACCGTCAACGCGACGGCGGCCGGATTGTCGTTCTTTCTGGGGAACGGCGACGATGCTCTTACCTTGAGCAATTCGACGCTGAACGCTCCGACCCGTACCGGCAGCGGCAACGACCTGGTGCGGATTGCCGGCGACGTGCAGAGCGTAGTTACCCTGCTCGGGCAGAGCGGGGATAGCACGCTTTCGCTGGACGACAATGACGATATTCTGGAGATAGCCGCGATTCTTACCGGCGACGGCAGTATCGACTTCGGTACCGGAAACGACACGCTGCGCTTTGACGGCGGAACCTTGTCCGCCACCGGAGCCATATACTCCCTTACGAATCTGGCCACCACCGGAAAAGGCGGAGCGCTGAAACGAGATATTACGTTGACCGGAGCAACTACGCGTGTAACGCTCGGCGGGACATTGAACGGTTCAGGCACCATTTATATCAGCGACAGCGAAACCACGGTGACGATTGCCGACAATGTGCAGTCCACCGTCGGGTATTCGATCACCGCCGGAATTTTCAGGCAGACGGCGGGCGGAACCATCGCGCTTTCCGGAAGCGGCGTTTATGCGGAGTACTCGACGGTTGATCTGCACGACTGGGTGATCAGCGCGGCCGGCTATGCGATTTCCGGCAGCAGAACCGACTGGAGTTTTTCCAAAAGCAATTTTTCCAACAATACGGCGGCGGCGGTTCTTACCGGCGGCTCACTGAAGCTGACCAGCGTCGGTATTTCCAAGCATAGTGCAACCGCGCTTCAACTGACCGGCACAACGCTGACCGGCAGCGATGTCTCTTTCCGTAAGAACTCCATCGGCGGCGCCTCCGGCATCGCCATCGCCTCCGCCTATGGCGGCGGGCTCCGCTCCCATGCGAAAGTGACATTGGCGTCATCTGAGTGGAGCGGCAACACCGCCTCTGCATCAGCCGCCGACGCGTACAGCACCGCCTATGACATCCTCTATTCCAGCTCTTCCGCCGGCGGCGGCGCGATTTATCATGGTGCCGACACTATGAGTTTGATCCACGCCACCTTTTCCGGCAACACAGCCGCCGCCTTGGGCCACGCCGCCTATCACAACGCCCGCGTCGCCCTCGTCGCCGCCACCGCCGGCGGCGGCGCGATTTATCAGTCGGGCGGCATGTTGACCCTGACCACCGCCACCTTTTCCGGCAACACCGCCTTCGCCTTCGCCCGCGCCTACGCCAGTAGCCTCGACCGCCTCTATGATGGCTATGCCACCGCCTCCGCTTCCGCCCTTGGCGGTGCGATTTGTCAGACGGGCGGCACGCTGACTTTGACCACCGGCATCTTTTCCGGCAACACAGCCGCCGCCTCCGCCACCGGCCGCACATTCATCGACAACCACAGCGCCTCCGGCATCGCCATCGCCTCCGCCCTTGGCGGTGCGATCTATCAGGCGGGCGGCACGCTGACTTTGGCTGCCGGCACCTTTTCCGGCAACACTGCCGTCGCCTCCGCCACCGCCACCGCCATCACCCAATACACAGCCAAGTCCTTCGCCACCGCCACCGCCCTCGGCGGTGCGATCTATCAGGCTGGCGGTACGCTTACTTTGACCGGCGCTGCCTTTTCCGGCAACACCGCCGCCGCCACCGCCCTCGCCTCCGCCACCGACTACGCCTACACCTACTCCTCCGCCTTGGGCGGAGCGATCTATTTAGCGGGCGCGGCGGCAAGTTTGACGGACGCCGTTTTTTCCGGCAACATCGCCACCGCCACCGCCTGCTCTTCCGCCACCGCCACCTCTCGCGCCACCGCCGCCGCCGCCGCCGCCGGCGGCGCAATTTACATGGGCGGGAAAACCACCTTGAACTACGCGGTGTCCTCCGGAAAAGAACTGGCTCTGACCGGGAATTGCGCCGAGTCCGGCGGTTTGCTTTATATCGCGGATTCCGACTCAAAAGCCACGTTCGACGTCGCTGAAGGCGCGGTATTGACCATTGGTTCCGTCAATAATGCAGATGCCGCCGGAAAGTCTTACGATTCCATCGCCGGACTGGGCAACATCGTCAAAGCCGGAAGCGGTCTAATGTGCGTCAACTCCGATGTTTCCGGTTTTAACGGGGTGTGGACGGTCTCCGAAGGTGTGCTTGAACTTGCTTCGCGGGCCCGCAATATTCTGCTCAACGACTGGACTATCGGCGTCGGCGCCGAACTGCGCCTCAGCTCGCTGAACGATACCGTGATCATGACTGTTGATAAAGAAATCGGCGCGCTCGACTTCGGCGGCGGCGATGATACTTTCTCTTTTACGCGAGCCACCTTCGGTAAACGGCTTGACCTCGGTGACGGCAACAACACCCTGACCGCCACCGGGCAAGCCGTTTTTTCCGACGCTGTAGCCGGCGGCGCCGGCGATGACACCATCACCCTTTCGGCCGATGCCGTTTTCGCCGGCGCGATCGATCTGGGCGGCGGTAAAAATCAGATCAGCATCAGCGGAACCGCCGACATCACCGGAAAAGTAAAGATGACCGCCGGCGGCGAAACCAATCTGGTAATCCTGAGCGGCGCGACCACAAAATCCGACAGCGTTACGGTGATTGCCGATGAAGCGGCGCAAACCTCCTCGGCCACATTGAACTGGAGTTCAATTCCCGGCCTTGACAAAGTGCGGATACTGGTCTCCTCCGATATCACCTTCAACTCCTTTGAGTTCGCCCTTGAGCTCCACAACGGCGCCAAGTCGTTTACGATCAACGCTCAGGACGGCTACTTCATTCAGTTTCAGGCGCAGGACGCGGACGGATGGAAACAGCGCCTGTTGCCGGACACCGTCGCGCCGGAGCAGGTGGACGGACTGGCCGTCGCCAACGGCGAACTCTCATGGAATGCCGCGCATGACAATTTCGGCGGCAACGGCGTAAAACAATACAGGGTGGAAATTGCGACCGACAGCTCGTTTGCCGCAACCGTGACTGCATCAACCACCGAAGATATTCGGATTGCCCTATCGGGACTGGCCGACGGAAACTATTTCCTCCGCGTCTCCGCCGAAGACTATACCGGCAACGTCGGCGCATGGAGCCGGACACTCTCCTACTCGGTGGACACCACCGCGCCGTTGCGTCCAACCGGCGGGCGCGCCTCGGTAGACGGTTATGTGGCAACCCTGAGCTGGAACGCCGCAATCGACTCCGTTTCCGGCGTGGCGTTCTACGAATACCGCGTTGCTTCGGACGCAAATTTTACCACCATCGTCACTTCCGGTTTGATGGGCGCTACCGGCGTTACGCTTTATCCGCTGCAGTACGGCACCTACTATTTTCAGGTGCGCGCGACCGACACGGCTGGCAATATCGGCGATTGGAGCCTGAGCCAGTCATTCTCCCCCGTTGATGCGGTAGCGCCCGGCGCTCCGGCCAACCTCGATTATCGTGTGACCGGCACCTCCTGTCTGTTCGTCTGGGATTCCGCTCTCGATGACGCACTGGGCGGCGGCGTTGCCAAATACGAAATAGAACTTGCCTTGGATGCCGATTTTGTCACCGTGGTAAAATCTGAATCCGTCATTTCAAACACTGAGATCACTTTTTCAGAGCTGACAGATGCGACGTTCTATGCCAGGGTTCGCGCGGTGGACGCCGCAGGCAATAAGTCCGCGTGGTCTGCCAGTTCGAATTTCGTGGTCGGCAATCCGGAGGTTGAGCCGCCCACTCCGCCATCCGGCCTCTCCGTGGTATTGAACTGGAACGCCTCGACCGACGGTAAATCCGGCGTCAAGGGCTATGTGGTCTCCTATACGCGCGAAACGCTCGACGGACGAACTGAAAAGTCTGGTGTTTTCAGCCCGACCAATTCGCTGACCCTGACCATTGCCGGAATCGGCTTCTACTCGTGGACGGTAAAGGCGGTGGACAACGCCGGCAACACCTCCGTCGAAGTCGCCGGCGACGACTTTATCATCGCCAGCGTCGCACCCGGAAAATATGAAACTCTCTATGGCTCGGTAAACGGCGGCAACGCCGAACTGCTGGTGGATTCCAGCCGGGTGAAGAGCATTATCGCGGGGGCGGAGGTGGACGTTGCCGGCAATGTGAACGCCAGTGTCGGACTGCTGGCGGCGGCTTCGCCGTGCAATGTTTACGGCGGCGGAAATAACGTGAATGTCGGCGGAAATATCGATCTGGCGTTGACCGGCGGCGGCTACTCCGGCGTAGTTTACGGCGGCTCGCGGGCTTACGCAAAGACCGTCGCGGTGCATGACATCGCCGTAAGCGTCGGCGGGATCGTCCATTCCGACAATCAGAAACTCATCGCCGCCGGAAAGGGCAACTCGGCCTGGATCGTCGGCGGCGGCATTGCCGACAACGGCCAGACGCTGACCGTCGGAGCCGTGAATATCACGCTCGACGGCGCAAACATTGTCCGGGTAGTCGGCGGCGCACAGGCGCAGAACGCCGGCTCAACGGCGACGGCGGCGTCCGTCAATATCACCGTCCGCAACTCCACGCTGGCCGGCGACCTGTTCGGCGGCGGCTACGCCTACAACGGCGGAACTTCGGTCGTTTACGGCGGCACGGCCGTCACCATCGACACCACCGCCGCCAACGTCACGGTTATGGGCAACATCTACAGCGGCGGCGCGAATCCGTCCTATTACTCCAAGGGCGGCAGCACGCTGGTCCAAGGCGGTTCAACGGTCACTTTCACCGGTCTCGGTGAAAAACTGACCGTCGGCACGGTTTCCGGTGACGGCATGATCGCCGGCATGGTCTCCGGCGTCCGGACGCTGGAGTTCCGCGACTTTTACGGCGAATTTTCGGCCAACGTCAAGAACTTCGACCTTCTGAAGTTCGCCGGGACCAGCGAGATCACCGCCGGACCGGGCTACGGCGCCAACACGTTCAAGTTCGATCTGACCGGGCGCGACGCGAGTTATCAGGGTGTCGCGTTCATTCAGGACGCCGCCGCGTTCACCTTTGCCGACGGCGACAAGCTGCTGCAAGTCGAGCTTGGCGCGACCTCCGGCAGCTATGACCTGATGGCGGTGGAGGACGAATACATGCTGGACGGCCTGAAAGTCGAGCTGTTCAAGAATGACGCGCTGCTCTGTTCGTTCAATTACGGCGAAACCAAAGACGGTTATTCGCTGGCGTACAGCAACGGTATCCTTGCGCTGATGAAAGGATGACGGCGGACGAAAGATTAACCGATCAAACAAGCGCAGAACGCCCCGCGAATTAGTCGGAACGGGGCGTTCTGCGGTGCTTTTTGTCTGCAACCTTGAGAGTTGAGTTGCACTTGAGGCGCTGGAATATAAAACGCCGGATGAAATTTACTTTCCAACTTGTAATCAATAAAACAAAGATTACAGCACATCCCATGCATTTACACCGATCTTTTAAGAAAAAGTTGTCCAGTCAAGGGGCTAAGCGCAGGAAATGATTCGGAGACAATGGGAGAAAAAGGACGGAAGAAAGATCTTGAGCTGAAAACTCAGAATTTCAGGCAAAAAAATGGGGTCGCTTGGAACGCTTTTTTTAACCGATTCTCTTGTCCATTTTTTGCATATAAAAAGCAATGAAAAAGAAGTGCGCGGACGACCGACTTTGCGCTTTTTTGTTTAATTCAGAGTTTGCGCTTTTTCTCCGTTTTCAACGCTGAACTCACCGCATCAAGGCATTGTCCTGATATATCTAACCGTTGATGATCGAGGGAAGAAGGGTTGGGAGCTACGGTTGTAGCCCACATCTATTTTATGGTTAAGCAATTGTATAAAAACGATCCGATTTATTCAAAAATTCAGGTTACATCAAAAACAGATTGTTAATCAAGTGTTGCTTGAGGCATTGAAAGACCGTACACTATTATATTTTTATGAAGACCTTCAAGAACTTGCGGAAAGTCCACAACCGCTGTTATGCGCTTGGGCAAAAGACCAAGCGCGGAAGACAAAATATCAAGCCTCACTTCGCATATGGCTACAGAAGTGGAAAAATAGACGGAAAGCCATTGCTGAGTCAAGATAATGAGCCAGTTATTTGAGCAACGCTTGAACATTTCCAATCAATCGCACAACGGCCCCCATCAATCACTCCGGAGATTAACCGTGTCGCATTCAGCCGTTCCGCATATTCTGTGTGTAAAAGAGATGCAAACCACTTGGGGAGGAATGCTTCTTAGAATGCGGTTTGCACTAAAAAACATTCAAGAACGGCTGAGGCATTTCTCGCAAAACTGGGCGCCTTCCTGATGGTGGCGGATAAGAAGCGCTACTTAATTTTTTCGGAGGCGTTTTGCACTAACTCATGTTATCGATCCCGCTGTAGTACCGGTTTTGAGTCCAGTAGCTATACACGATGCTAAGCCGGGTCAAGGCTTTATTTAACCGGAGCAATGACGCCGGGAGATTTGCCGCGCACCCCTGAACTTGACGCACTCTGCTGTATGGTTGACACCAGCTCAATAGGGATACAGAACAGGGTTAATCAGCACACTACGATACGCTGATACCACGATATTTTCAATAAAAGTTGAAGTGAATTCCACCTCATGAAAATAACGCCTTACAAGTATAAAGTCCTCTCGCAAGTTCGGATTACTTGAATATTTATCAAATGCCTGCTAAATTAACAATAGAAAGGGCAGTTGATGACGCACGCATATGACGGTAAAATCACGAATCAGGCACCAGAATCATTGAACGACAATTCCTTTGTGGCAACAACCGCCGGATTGCTGGGATTTTTGTTCAACTCGGATTCCGCCCATATGCGACGTTGGCCGGACGCCGATCAGCTGGAGGCCTTTTGCCGAACGGCGTCCAACCATAACCTGGGGGCGTTCCTGTTGTTCACCGGCAAAGACCGGCTGCCGGAGGCATGGCGTGAACGCTTCGCGGCGGAATACGTCAACGCCTCGGCCATATCCTTGATTGAAGAACATCGGCTGCAAACCTTGTATCACCAGCTTGAAGACGCCGGAATACGTTTTGCGCCGTTCAAGGGCGCCGATCTGGCATTCCGGATATATCCAGCTCCGGAACTGCGTCCGCATGTTGACTGGGATCTGTTCATTCATCCAGACGACTTTGAACGCGCTGTAACCCTGCTTGATAAACTTGAATGGCGCGCCCGCTACATCATGCGCCCCGGCGCCCATCACAGCACCAGACTGCGGCAGGACGCTTTCGGAGTAGAGCCGCACTTTACGCTGCCGCGATTCAATGCGACTGACGCCGGAGAATTGTGGCACTATATTTATCCGGCGGAAAATTCCAGATATCGCCATGTGCTGTCTCCGGAATTAAACCTGCTGATGCTCTGCCGTCATACGTCCGGAGACAATTACAAGCATGTCTTCTGGGGTAAACTGCTGCTGGATATTGGATTTTTGCTCAAAAAAGAAAAAGTGGACTGGCTTGAGCTGAAAGCAATGTGCGAGCGTTGGCAACTGCCGTATCCGGGGGACATCATGGGGGCCTTTCCGGAATTTTTTTCAGCGAAACTTTTGACCGAATGTTTAGCAAACCCAGAGACCGCCGAATTATATCGTCTGATATTTGAAAAAAGCAGTCAGCTTATGACGCAAAAACATGCCGACTGGGTCTGCAGTGAAACCAATTTTTTCAGCCCTTCATGGTGGCTGGCGCATTTACGCGGCATCACGCCATCCGTAATTCGAGCGAAATACAGCCTTCCGGCCTCCGGAGCGTACCTGCGACTGACATGGATGCTTATTGTTGACATTACTTTGAAGTTCGGCGGCCTGTGTCGTGGCTTAATGCGCCCGAAGCGGGAGTTGCTGGAGTATATAAAATTGGTAAAAGACACGGATAAAGCACGTAGATAGTCACCGTTTCCCAAAGTTGGTAGAATAAAATCTTTTTATCGCCTTGCCCCGTTGTGTTGCGATATTGTTTGTCAGGTGACTCCATTGCCACTTCGATGGACATCAATTTAAAGTATATGAAAAAGGCATGCTTTCACCTTGGACATAAAAAATCGGGTGCAGGATGAGCTATCTTCTCGCATGCAAAATCACATCGGACCTACAACACCAAACGGATTCACTCGATGTTGCGATACAAAACATCGTATGAAGTCTATTTCGGAACGCGCAATCTGCAAACAACGAGTTAAGGTAACAGAAAGGTCTTTGTACCGATCTTTCAATAAAAAACTGTCCAACCAAGGGACTATGCATTATTCCATTACAGTAGACGGTGCCGTCCGTATATTTTTGCGATAAAAATTGGGACCCGGTAATATATTGCGCCATTTTTAATATATGCCGTGCTTAATTTCGTGAGGCCGTATTTGGGCATTGAACCGCAACAAGAAAAATGAAATCTATTTTACGGCTTGCAATCGGAGAAACAAAGGGTACAGTAAAGAAAAGGCATTTACACTTGTCTTTTCCAGCTGAAGAGGGCTATGCACAAATAATGCGGTAAAAGGGGAATGGCAACTGAGATGAAGGGTATTGTCATAGGCGGTCATTATTGAGTTCAATTGTTCAGAAAAATACCGTGACACTTTTCTCAATTTAATAATTTGGCAATCAATCACATACACCGTTGTATGCAATTTTGCCAACGAACCTAAAATAG
>JAQUTL010000006.1 GCA_028709805.1 Victivallaceae bacterium | reverse complement strand
TATGAAAAAGTGAACTTATCATCGATTTTGTTATCAAAAGACTTGAAAATCAAATAAAGTTGCTATAAATTTATAGCATAATAACAATAATGAGAGAAACACGGTGTTTCTTTCACGGATTCAGGTCCATGTCACGAACCTATGTTATTGCAATTTCGCTGACTGTTGTTGTGTATATTATGCTCGTATCAAAACGATGGTGGCAGATTTTTCAATACGGGGTGTTTTTTATTGTATTATTTTGGTCATTTCAAATATTAATGGATCATTATTTTCCGAACACAATACAATCGACGCTTGCGCGATTTGAAGAAGAAGATGTTACCAGCGGCAGAACAGGTATATTTGTGGCATATAATGAATATATGTTAAATAATCCGCTTTATATTCTTGTCGGCATCGGCAATCTGGCAAAAAGCGCCAAGGTACATTTACATTCTCCACATAATGCGATTCAAGAATTGTTTGTTGCTTGGGGAGTCGTTGGTATGGTGCTTATGTTTTTCATTATCAAAAATATGTATTTAGCCTTCAAAATTCGGCAGCATGACCTCAAACCGTTAAGGATCGCATGGTTGCCTTTCGTGCCATTTATTGTTTCAATTCAGGCTGGGCAATTATTTTCTCTAAATGAGCAGATGCTCTATTTTGCGTTATGCTTTATTGCGTTACAGATACATGGAAAGGATAAATGGAGTGAAAAAAATGATTTCATTCCGAATTGACGATGTGTGCGATAGGATGGATTTTGCAAAATTCAAACTGGTCGTGTCACTTTTGCAAGAGGCCAACGCGTCTCCATTATTGGGGGTGGTACCGGATTGTCGAGATGAAAAACTAATGCGTTGGTCCGCAACAAAAGAGTTTGACGGGCGGATCAAGGAGTATCTTGCAAACGGCTGTGAAATAGCGATGCACGGCTATAGGCATCTTTATGACAGTCAAAATACTGGACTGCTGAAAGCCGGTTTCAAAAGCGAGTTTGCCGGACATCACATGGAAATACAAAGGCAGCGGATTCAAGATGGACTAAAAATCATGCAAGTACGCGGGTTCAATCCTCAAATTTTTATGGCACCGTCCCATACCTTTGATCTTTTCACTCTTGCGGCGCTGTTTGACGCAGGGTTTCGATATGTGACGGATGGGTATACATCGACTAATTATTCTTTTGAAGGACTGAAATTCATACCATGCCGGAACACGGTATCATTGCGAATGCCTCTATATGGTATTGTCACTGTGTGTTTGCATACCAATCACATGGATGAAACCGCTATTTTACGACTAAAATTATTTCTAAAAAAATATGTCCGAGACGTGGTTCCCTTTCGTACACTTCTTTCGCAGAAAGACGTTGGAATATTTAGAGAAACCAGGGAAAACTTTTATCGCTATAGAATGAATTTGCTGAATTTTCTATCAAGAGAGAGGCGGAGGCAATGATTTATTATATCCGGAAAAAACATGGAATTCAATATGCGGTTATATGGTTATCTGATGAAAATGACGTCTTGCATCCTTCATGTGATGTGGTTGAATATGTTCAATCGACAAGCAAGAGAAAATTGGGTTGCAACTTTGTGTCGCTCTATACGGATTTAACGCAAGATGAGGATTCGTTATTTTCTAGGATCGACAAACAGACTCGCTATGAAATTCGCCGCATTGCTAAAGACCATCCACATAGTGCCTATTATGGTTGTCGGGAAGAAATTCCCCAAGAACATCTAAAGAAATTCTTTGATGATTATGATGATTTTGCGACAGCCAAAGGTCTAGATAGAATTGATCGTGATGAACTGTTGACCATGGCGTCACAAAAAATTCTGCTCCTTAGCACTGCATCGCTGGAAGAAAAGGTTTTGGCTTCTCATACATATGTTTTTGACCGGAACAAAGCCAGATTGTTAAACTCTGTCTCTATGTTTCGCAACAGTGTTCAGGTTTCTTCTAGTAAAATAGGAATGCTCAACCGATGGTTACACTGGAGTGATATGCAGTATCTCAAACAAAATAATCTGAATTTTCTTGACTGGGGCGGAATTAATTATGATAATCTGGAGATTGCTAATATCACGAAATTTAAAAAAGAATTTGGCGGTATCGAATGGACAAGTACAAGTTACAGCGACACGCCGTCTTTTAAGGGCACAATGTATAAATTTTTATTAAAGCTCATTAATAATAAAGGCAAATAAGAATGCCCCGTGTCAGTATTGTTGTACCGGTTTATAATGTAAAATCTTATCTGGACGCGTGCGTGAAAAGTATTCTTGCGCAGGACTACTGTGATTTTGAAGTCATTTTAGTCGATGATGGAAGCACCGACGGGTGTGGTGGTTTGTGTGATAGTTATGTAGCGCTTGATTCACGAGTTAAGGTTTTTCACAAAAGCAACGGAGGGCTTGCCAGTGCCGTAAAATATGGGGTGGAACGATCTCGTGGCGAATTCCTTTATTTTGTGGATAGTGATGACGAATTGAGTCCGATCGGATTGAGGATTATGCTGGGTATTAGCAAAAAATATTCTGTGGATTTCGTTTGTTGCCAATGTATATCCGATCGGGAAAAAGTCATGGCTTCCACTGGAGAGGGATATAGAGTTACTGTTTTTAGCCATGACCAAATCATGCCTTCGGTCATCAGCAATGGCCAGCTCAATGGTAAATTTGTTGAGAATTCAAGATGTGGAAAACTGTTTTCCGCATCAAAGGTCAAAGCCAACTTATATCTCTATAATCCGGAAGTGAAAAAAGGCGAAGATCAGATGATGACGCTTCCGATGCTTTTAAGCTGTTCTCACGTGGCTGTTGTTGAAAATTTGTATCCGTATTATTACAGATTGAGAACCAATTCCATTTGCGGGAAAATGGATTCTCTCTTATGGGAAAAACTCAAAAAACAACGCGAACAAATAATTCGGATTATTAGCGAATTATCCGATGATGATTTTACGGAGCAATTGAATAATTCATTCATTGGCACTGCCTGCGTTGTGGTTGGGAATGTCAGTAAATCGGCAAATGGATTGTCGTATTATATTAAAATAATATCTAAAATCGTCAAAGACAGAGAATTACACGAATCATTCAAAATTAACACATTACAAGTTTCCGGAGTGGAACGCCTGGTGGTGCTTGCCATCAAATATCGGATGGCTTTTCTGCTGGCATTGTTTGAGTATTATATCGGCAAGCGCGACAAAAAAATGAAACGATTATCGGGATTGAAAAATATATGATACCTAAAATTATACATTATTGCTGGTTCGGTAGAGGCAAAATGACTGCGGCCATGAAAAACTGTCTGGCCTCTTGGAAGAAATATGCCCCGGATTACCAAATCATCTGCTGGAATGAAGATAACTTCAATGTTAATATCTGTCCATATACCGCGGAAGCGTATCAGGGAAAAAAATATGCTTTTGTTGCCGATTATTGTCGGCTTTATGCACTGAAAAAATATGGCGGATTCTATTTTGACACTGATGTCGCGTTGTTGAAACAACTTGACTTTCTCCGATCCCATCATGCTGTAAGCGGATTTGAGGAAGGTAATTATCTGCAGACAGCGTTTATCGGCAGCGAACCGGATGGCGAATGGATTTCGTATTTGTTCGAATATTATGACGGAAAAAGATTTTACCGGGACGACGGAAGCTTTGATGTAACCACCAATGTCAGCATCGCTACCGACATGACCGTTAATAGATATGCACTTTCCAGAACCAATCGCGAACAGGATCTTGGTGCACTTCATGTGTATCCGATTGAATATTTTTCACCAAAATCATTTTCAACCGGGTTAGTCACAAAAAGTTCTCGGAGCGTTTGCATTCACCATTTTGATTCAAGTTGGACCGGGAAAGAAAACCGGAAACGTCTTCAGCATCGATACCGGATATTCAGAATTTTTGGCAACAAATTGGGCAGGAAAGTATTGAGTTTTGAAGAGGTAACAAAGACGCGGGGGATATTTTCCGCAATAAGTCGCATTTTTTCTCACCGCCTCAAGGATCCAAATGCTTTATCGATCGTGTTGTACGGACATACCGGCAGCAATAATCACGGCTGCGAGGCATTGACCAGAACCATATATGCCGCGTTGCCAGACATCAAGATTGACCTCATCTCAACGGTTCCGGCGGTTGACTTGAAATACAATATTCCTTATGAAATCATTCACCAGTGGCAAAATGATCTAACTGAGTTTTCTCCAAAATGGTTCCTATATAAAATATGTCAAAAATTTTTGCACAGCAGCAGTCTCTGTGATTTTCTCGCAACTAACTTTAAAATGCTGAGGATCATGAAACGTTATGATGGCGTTTTTGCCATCGGCGGCGATAATTATTGCTACAATCAGGGCAAACCATATTTTCATCTTGACCGCGATTTGAGAAAACGGGGCATTAAAAACGGTATTATCGGTTGCTCCATGGAACCTGATGATCTGGAGAATCGAGAACTTGGCCGCCATATTCAGAATTTCGGGCTAATCACGGCACGGGAAAGTATTACTTATCAGGCAATCCTGAAAACCGGCTATAAAAATGCTTACTTGATTCCGGATAGCGCATTCATACTTACCGCAACCGAATTACCGTTGCCGGAGTATTGGCTGCCGGGAAATACGATAGGATTGAACTTTAGTCCATTAAGCCTTAAATATGCAAAAGATCCAGAAATCGCAAAAAAAGCCATCCGTTCATTCATCCAATATCTGCTGGAGCATACGGATGCGGCAATCGCTTTCATCGCCCATGTATATAAGGCGGACGGAGGGGATGCAGAATTGATGAAGTCGCTTGTGGAGGGAATGAACTCCACACGCATAATACACATTGCCGACAATAAACTCAATTGTCAGCAGATCAAAGGGTATATTTCCAGATGCCGTTTTTTTATCGGCGCAAGAACGCATGCCACAATTGCCGGTTATTCATCCTGTGTGCCGACGTTGGCGATCGGGTATTCTGTTAAGTCGCGCGGTATTGCTCGCGATCTTTTCAATACGGAAGAAAATTATGTATTGCCGATCGAAAGCATCTCATCCGCTGATGATTTGATCAGTGCTTTTCGATGGCTTCAGGAGCATGAACCGGGAATCAGAAACCGTCTTGTCAAGATCATGCCGGAATATCAGAAACGGGTGCATGAGCTTGCCAGGATCATCGGAAACTATCTGAAAGCATAACAGCACTTATCTCATTCCGCAAACATCTTTCAGTCCGCCCGTCATGGTCATGCAAGATTGCGACAATAAAGGAATATACGCATGAATCAAAAGAAGATAGGGGCGACACTCGTCTACCTGAGAACAGTAATCAGTGTCGCCATATCGTTAGTTTATACCCCTTATATGCTCCGGGTATTGGGGCGGAGTGAATATGGGGCAATTCAACTTGCCGGCTCAATGATTTCCTATTTGAACTTGATTGGACTCGGTGTCAGCGCCTCCTATATCCGCTTCAATATTCAGAGCAGAAAAGATGGCGATAAAAACCGGGAATACGAGTTGAATGGCGCCTATTTCAGCATATTTCTAATTATGGGGTTCCTCGCACTGATTGGCGGCTTGATTTTGGTATGGTATGCAAATGACATCATGGGCAGCAAGATATCTGCGGATGAATACGAATTGCTGAAAAAACTGATGCTTATTTGTGTGGTAAATCTGACAATCTCTTTTCCTGGCAGCATATTTCGGATGATGCTCAATGCGTATGAAAAATTCTTCTTCATTCATGTCATTGAAACCATTACAGCGATTCTGAGTCCGGCGCTTTGTTTTATCCTACTGTTTTCGGGCTACCGCAGTATTTCACTGATGCTTATTGCGTTGGTGTCCAACGTGATTCAGATTGCGGCCAATGCCACATATGCATTGAAAAAACTACATCTGAAAATCATCTTCAAAAGGCATAAACTGATTTATTACCGGGAGATTTTGGTGTTTTCCGGATTTATTTTCATCAATCAAATTGTTAACACAATCAACTGGAATGTTGATAGTTATTTGACGGCACTCTTTATCGGCACCGCAGGTACTGCCATATATGCGTTTGGTTATCAGTTCGAAAATTATTTTATAACACTGTCGACGGCGATTTCAAATGTGTTTGCTCCTCAAGTAAATAACCTTGTTGTTCACCATGACCAAGAGGGGATCAATGAATGTTTTTGCCGTATTGGCAGATTGCAAGCTATATTATTGCTGTTTGTTTTGGGCGTTTATCTGGTTATCGGCAAGCAGTTTGTCGTTTTATTTGCCGGAGAAAATTATCTGACTTCGTTTTATATCAGTGCGATTTTGATGGGTGCTACAGTAATACCTTTGTCGCAAAATCTCGGGATTGAGATTCAAAGAGCAATGAATAAACATCAATTTCGTTCATTTTTATATTTAACAATAGCCATTGTAAATATCATTATTTCCATACCGCTCTGCAAATCTTATGGAGTAATTGGATGTGTGGTTGGTACTGCAATCGGTCAGGTGGTTGGCAATACCATAATTATGAATTTCTACTACAAATACAAGATCAAGATAAATGTGAATAGATATTTCCGAGAAGTTGCAAAAGTTTTACCATCCATTGGCGGGTCTCTGCTGATCTGTTTCCTTTTGGAACAATTTTGGGATGGGCAGGAAAGGATACTGCAACTTTTTTTGCGGGGGTCCGAGTCCGGGCTAATGCGAGTCGGAGGGTTCCTTGTTCTTGGCGTGGCGGTATCGGCTATCTTTGCGGTGAACATTTGGTGTTTTTGCCTGAACCGCTATGAGAAAGATATTATTCTTGGTTTTTGGGGAACTACCAAAAAGAAAAAAACAGATATTTTATAAACGTCATAATCCGGGGGCAGTAAAATGGAATACATTGAGCTAAATAATCGAGTAAAAATACCGCAATTGGGGCTTGGCACCTATCCGATGAATGGTATGGAACTGATTAAAGCGACCATCAGGGCAGTTCACTTGGGCTATGAATGTTTCGATACATCCGCAGCCTATGGCAATGAATATTACCTGAGCTGGGGACTGCGCTTATGCATGAAGAGAAGAAAAAAACTTTTTATCATTACCAAGGTCAGCAATAAACAGCAGCGGCGCGGCAATATTCGCTCCGCGCTGTTGGAAAGTCTGGAAAAACTTCATACCGATTATATTGATTTGTATTTACTGCACTGGCCCAATCCAGATACTTATATTGATTGCTGGAGACAAATGGAAGAACTGTACCGGGATGGGCTGGTTCGCGCCATCGGGGTCTCGAATTTTCATGCTCATCACCTTGATCGGTTGCTCTCAAAAGCAACCGTGATACCGGCAGTCAATGAGATCGAACTGCACCCGTTGCTGTCTCAGCAACCGCTGGTGGACTACTGCACAAAACTCGGGATCAAGATTATCTGTTATTCGCCATTGGCCAGGATGGATAACAAGCTGATGAAGAATGACGTTTTGCTTCATTTGGCCGAATGCTACGGTCGACAAGTGCCGCAGATCATTCTCCGGTGGAATATTCAGAAAGGATACGCCACAATTCCCAAAAGCTCAAAGAAAGAAAGATTAAGACAGAATCTTGAAATATTCAATTTTGAATTGACGCATGATGAAATGGAACAAATCGATAATTTGAACTGCGATTATCGCGTTCGATATGACCCGGATCATTGTGATTTCACCAAACTTTGAGTTGAATGCCTGAAATATGAATATTAATTTTTTACTGAATTTGTTTCGGATCGTACGCCCAAAACGTATTTTTCTGAATTATTTCTGCGGCCATATGGCAATATTTTCCCGTTCCAGGGTGGAGCTGTATGGACACACGGTTTTGAAGTTTCTTCCTTCATCCAAAATCGTATTGCGGAACAGTCTAATTTTGAACGATGATCTTCCCGGTGGTTCAGTTGCAGAAACTAAAATTTACCTGAAAGAAGGCGCCTCCATCGTAGTCAACGGATTTTTTTCATTTCACTACGGAGCGGATGTCAAACTGTTTAAAAATGCCGAACTGATTCTTGATGGCGGTTATTGCAATATCAATTGTCTGATCCGGTGCAGGAAAAAAATTCACATTGGGGAAGGTGTGGCGATTGCACATAACGTCACGATCATGGACTCCGATTTTCACGGCTCGGCCGGGAAGGAAATCGATGGAGAAGTGAATATCAAGAAAAATGTTTGGATCGGCAATGGAGCCACGATATTAAAGGGTGTCACTATTGGAGAGGGCGCAATTATCGGTGCAGGAACGGTGGTCACAAAAGATGTGCCTGCACATACTCTGTTTTGCGGTTGTCCTGGCATGGTAAAAAAGGAAAAGGTCACATGGAAGTGAAACGCAAAGATATTCGATCTGTCAGGCATTGCGATTGTACGGGGTGTTCAGCCTGCATGAACATTTGTTGCCGTGATGCCATTATAATGAAACAGGATGCCGAGGGATTCATATATCCTTGGATTGATAGAGAAAAATGCATTCACTGCGGACTTTGTGAGAAGAACTGTCCTGTTCTGCACCCGTTCGGCAAACGTGAAAATTATACACCGCAGGTATGGGCCGGATGGTCGAAGGATGTCGACACCCGTTACAAGAGTACGTCTGGCGGTATTTTTTCGGAATTAGCCCGTCTTTTTTTGAAAACCGCTGACGGCGCCGTCTGTGGTGCCCGCTACAACAACAATCATATGGTTGTACATTGCCTGATTGATCGAGAGGAAGATATTCCGCTACTTCGACAATCAAAATATATACAAAGCGATATCAATTACATTTACCGGGAAATCAAAGCAAAACTTGATCTGGGGAAAAGAGTGTTGTTTTGTGGGTGTCCCTGCCAGGTTGTGGCGCTGCGTACATACTTGGGGAGACCGCATGACAACCTGTTTTTGCTTGATTTTATCTGCCGCGGCTCCAATTCCCCCAAAGCGCTGGCGGCCTTTCTTGTTATGTTGGAAACAAAATATAGTTCCCCAACAAATCGGATATGGTTTAAAAATAAGACGTCAGGATGGAATCTTTTTTCGACTCGCATTGAATTTGAAAATGGCGATATTTATCTAAAAAACAGATATGAAGATCCTTTTATTCAAGGGTATATTCGGTACAATCTTTATATGCGTCCGAGCTGCTACCGTTGCAAATTCAAAGAGCGGAACTCAATTGCCGCCGATATTACCCTTGGCGACTTCTGGGGGATCGGGCAGCGGGATCCAGCTCTTGACAACGATATGGGCACCTCGATGATGATTGTTAACACCAGCAAAGGAGAAGCATTGCTCGAGGCTGTCAGGCCCAACATCATGTGTCGGAAAATTGATATGGAAACGGCCATCGGTGGCAATCCATGCTTGAAAAAGTCCCCCTGGAAAAATCCGCGTCGTCACCGTTTTCTGTCCCACCTGGATCGCTGGGGATACGAGAGGTGTTATCGGCATTATACGCGTCCGACGTTGAAAGAACGACTGAAAAACGCGTATTATACAACTGGTCATATTGTCAAGTACATGGCACTCAGGATACTGTCCTTGCTGGGCAGAAAAATTAATCAGAGCACAACCAAATGACCTCTCCGGTAAAAAGCAGGAATGCCTATATCGACGCCTTTTGCTTTTTATGTGCCATTCTGGTTGTTGTCATCCATACTAAGCCGTTTATTGATACGGATTCTACCATGTATTTCTGGTTTGTCAAGGTGCTTCCCCGCATTGCCGTACCATTCTTTTTCTGTACAACAGGCTACTTCTTCAACCGTCAGCTGAGCAATCCGGCAGCATGCCGGAACCAGTTTTTTCACCTGCTGCAACAATATTGCGTATGGAGTTTCATTTATATTGTTGCAAGTATGTTTATTTCTGGATGGCCAATATCCATCAGAAACTTTGCCATTGATACTATATTGGACTTTTTTATCTTCGGCACTGAATATCATCTTTGGTTTATTCCCGTATGCCTCGCTTTCATGATCGTTTTTTACATATTGCGGAGCGATAAATGGCGTAAGTTTCTTTGGGGATGCTCCATTGCAACATATGGCGTCGGTGTGATTTTTCATACCATGGACTTATATTATCCAGAGGCGTTGAATAGTTTTATATCATCACGCCTTTTTGCCATAATTCGTTATTATTTTCTGATCGGGTTCCCATGTTTCAGCATGGGATATGCGGTTTTACTCATAGAACCGGTGACCCCTTGGAAAGTACGGAAGCAACTACCATTCATTTTTGCACTCCTGTTTCTCGGAGAAATGGCTTTGTATTACATGATGGGAAAATCATCCAGTTTCAAACTGACAACGACCTTTATGCTTTATCCGCTAACGCTTAGCGTATTTATGGCCTTACATGGCATTCAAAAAATGCCGAACCTATCAACAAAGTTCATAAAAGAAAGTTCAAATTTAATTTATTTCTGTCATCCTTTGGTTATATTACTGATTACTCATTGCTGGAAAACATCTCATTCCGTACTATGTATACTGACGATTGTTTTCAGTACGGCGATTTCCTATACAATTGTTTTCGTAAAGAATACAATTAGAATGCGGTTCTCCCCGAAAACTGGATCAGTTGAATAGGTGTAAAATGCCCTGTAAATTATTAACCGCAAGGGGGGCATGACATGAAACGATCTTTGACTGCAATTTTAAGAGTCGCGTGGCACTTGAGGCCGTTCGAGGCGAACAAACCATCGCGGAAATTGCCGGAAAATATCAGATTCATCCGAATCTCGAAACTCCAGCCAGATACATTTCAATCAGAGCATCTTCAACGCTACTTTGCTTGGTCGGTCGGGTTGCTTCGGCTGCGCCAAGTCACGTTTGAAATCTGTAATCAGTCAGAAAACAAATGTGCGCAAAATAGCGGACACTACCAATCAATCAGAAGACAGGCCGCTTTTCAAGCAATCTCTTTCAAAATGTGCGCAATTTTCCAAACGTTATCTGACACCTTTCTTTTTCTGGAAAAGTGTTAGCGATTTTTTCAAGAAAACCAGCTCATTTCCTCACCGCTTAGCAACGCAGATTTATTGCACCCCACCATTTTTGATAAAGCGTTTATGCCATAATTCCAGCATTAACAAATTCCAAATAAGATTCTGGTAGTTTTTATTCAAATTATTTTGCTGTCGTTCCAACATCTGCCTGACATATTTCATATTAAGCCATTGAGAAAGAAAATTATCTTTTTCTAAAATAGTGTCATAGGTAAAATTATGGATCTTTTTGTCGCTACGAAGCCAATGATTATATGGTACGCCAAATCCCATCTTTTTCCGGTAAATAACATCATGAGGCAGATATTTTTCCGCAGCTCGCTTTAGAATATATTTCCCGATGGAATTATCTTTCAGCTTCAGATTTGCAGGGATCTTCGCGGCAAATTCAACAAATTGATGATCGAGCATGGGACAACGGGCTTCCAACGCATGAGCCATGGTCGCGATATCGGTTTTAACCATTAAGGTATCCGGCATATACATAGTCATATCAACACCGAGGGTTCGGTCAAGACTTCCACCTGAATGAAACTGATCATATTTATCAAGAAAAAAATCAATGCTGTAATGATTGCCAATGGCCTGATACATCTCTGGTTTATACATGGAGCGCTGGTATTGTTCATTAAAATGGGTAATACGGAAAAAGTACATGTTTTTGTAGGAATCGAGGCGGAATTGTCGCTTCAATTTAGAGCTCCAGGCTTCACCCGGATGATTAAAAACGTTGAAACGACAAAAATTTAGGTAACGTGAGACCCAGGTGGAATATCCCCAAAATTTATTCTGCGGTATACCGTTTATATATCTTGAATATCCGGCAAAGTTTTCATCCCCCGCATCACCGGTCAAAACCACTTTGACATGCTCAGAAGCCATTTGCGCCAGATAAAATGTTGGAATAGCAGATGAATCGGCAAAAGGCTCGTTGTAGTGATAGACCAATTTGTCGATGATATCCAGCAGCTTGGGCTTGACCTCAAAAACGGTGTGACGCGTACCGTATCGTTCCGCAACCATTTTTGCATATGCCGTTTCGTCATGATCTTTTTCTTCAAACCCGATGGAAAATGTCCGAATCGGCTGATCGCACATAGTGGCCATTAGTGCTGTAACAAGCGAGGAATCAAGCCCGCCGGACAGGAATGCCCCGATAGGAACATCGCTGACCATCCGCTTCCTGATCGCGGTTTTCAGTTGTTCAATCAGAGCTTCCTGAAGCTCAATTTCATCGTTCTTGGAATTGATCTTAAACTGATTATTGTAATCATAACTCCAATAACGATGAAGCGTGACCGTTCCATGTTGAAACGTTAGGCAATGAGCCGGAGGCAGTTTTTTCACGCCCTTAAAAGCACACCAAGGGGCAGGCACGGACTGAAATGAAAGGTAGTAGTGGATTGCCACCATATCCGGTTCTGCCTTAAATTCCGGGTAGGCCTGAATTGCTTTGATTTCAGAGCCGAAGACAAGTGTGCCGCTTGGCAGGATGGAATAAAACAGCGGCTTTTTGCCAATGCGGTCGCGGCAAAGCAACAGTTTATTTATTTTTGCGTCATAGAGCGCAAAGGCAAACATGCCATGGAGTTTCTCCGCACATTGTTCGCCGTATTCTTCATAAAGGTGAATGATGGTTTCGGAATCAGAGGAGGAAATGAAACGATGCCCTTTTTCTAAGAGATGTTCCCGCAATTCATGAAAGTTGTAGATTTCTCCATTGCAGACGAGCATGAGCGACTTATCTTCATTGAAAAACGGCTGATTTCCAGCCTTACTCAAATCAATAATTGAAAGTCGCGCATGGCCGAACGCCGCATTATGCATGGTTGAAGCCCCTGTATAATCCGGTCCGCGATGATGAAGAGTTTCTGCCATTTTATGGACGGTTTCAGAATCGCCGATTTCGTTTTTTTCTAGATAACCACAAATTCCACACATCTTTAACTTGTTTCCTTATGCGTTTGAAGGAACAGAACAAACGACACCAATAGAGTATGCTTTCCCTGAAAGCCATTTTTCACAACTGGCTTTCTTTAATGTTCCGGTATAAATGGTACTGATTTGCCTTATTTAACGGGTACACTTCTTCCGCGATTGAGAATTTGACAGTAAATAGAATACAACATAGTATTTGGATTCTGTCAATGAGAACTAAAATAGCATTGCTGGAATATATTTGCAAGCGAAAACAGCAATAATTCTCTTGCATTTAATATTGACCGACGTCGCCGGAACGTTTTTTACCCCAAACGCACCGGAGACGCTGCAGCCCGATCATGGAGAAACGGTCGTTTAATGTCTCCGTTTGGTATGTTATCCCCTGTTGTTGTTGCTACAACTTTCCTCTTCCTAAAATTGGCATAATAGCTCGTCGAAGAGACGGAAAAATCTGCAGTGACATGGCAGACGTGTTACGATACAGTGGTGCGATTCGACCGCCAGTCGATATAATTGCAGCTCTCGCTTGCAACCATATTCCGGCAATGTTATTTTAGTTCTTATTGACAGAATCCGATACAAGGTTGTATCCTGTTTACTGTCAAATTATTAATCATGTGGAATGTGTTACCTGATAAATAAGTCAGATCAGTATCATTTATGCTGAAACACGACATTTACTCCATGAAAACAATTATCAAAAAAATATCCATGGCTTTGGTAATTCTGATCACGGCAATGTCGGTGTTGCTTGTTGGTGCTTTTCTATTCAAACCACTTGGTGATGTTGTATTCAGTGTCACAATTGGCAGTATGTACCGCAAAGCCGGAGAAACATGTCTGAAGCGAGATGGCAAAAATGAAACGCTTACCATTTATAAAGCCAATAACAAACCTTTTCTAATTATCGGACCTTGCTTTTTTAACGAAGGAGAGAGGTACGAGGATTTTTTCTTTGTCAACAAAAAGCAGGTGATCAGTACTGCAACCGACAAAGGCGGTGACACATGGACTCGCCTATTTAATCGATTATTCCTTTGGGATGACATGTCAAACTGTGAGCGCGTCCGCGCTCCCTATTGGGACGATTTGAAGTGTGATAAGGACTCATCTGTCGTGTTTGACAAAACAACGGATGAATATATCTATTCATTCAAAATCAATAGTGTGACTGTCCCTGTATCCTTCTCGATTCCGTATAGTATGCGAACGGGTATTGACATAAAAAAAGAAGAGGTTTTAACGCTGTCGCGCCAAAACCTCTTATTGGACACCGGGCGGAAATAGCCGCAAACCCTGCTGTAGATTTCGGTCTTCTGCCCACAGATGCTCATTTGTCACCTCCGGCGGTTATCCCGGTCGCGGACACATTGACCTCGCCGGCGCGGCTCGCCTGGATCACGCTTGCCATTGCCTTGACTGTCGCCGCCGGCATGGCGGGCGGCACGGTCAACAGCACCCGGTCATTGCGACCGAACAGCAGCTCCAGCGTGCCGGATGGCGCGTCGGTGCTGCTGCCGGGCGGCAGGGCGCGCAGCCCAATGGCCATCGACTGGTCGTTGACCAGTACCAGTTTGTCCTTGGTACTGGCGACGACGCTCGACACCACGCTTTGGCTGGTCTCGCTGACGCGGGTCAGGCGCCCTTCGGCGTCATACTTGCTGATTGTTGACGTCGTCGCGGCACAGCCCGCCGCGGCCGCGGCGAACAGAAAACTTAAACTCATCATAATAATACGCATCATACTTTACTTCTTCTTCCTGTGGGCGGTTTTATACCCGCGCCAGCCACCAAGCTGACAAAGGGCGGCGAGCAGGAGGCCCACTGCAGCCCGCCTCACCATTATAACAATCAACTCGTTATCCCGCAGCGCGATGAGACAGGCGTTCAACGCAAACCGGGCGTTGGCGACCGTGAAGCGCCAATATGACTTGTCTGGCTGCTCCTGCTCGTAATCATGCACCATCGCCGCCGGCTCGTAGTGTGTCAGGAGGGCGGTTATTACGCGCCTGCACCAACGCGGCCAGCGGTCGGGGCCAACGCCATTGTACGCGTTAACAATACGCGCCGGGGAGGAACGCCAGAACTCGCGCGGGGCGGACAGCCCCAGCTCGCACACTCGCCAGCAGACACGCAATGCTGCATAGTCAACGCTGCCGCGCCAGCTTGCGCCAATTATGCGCCTGCACAGCGTGGACTCCTTGGCCATAGTGTTCATAGCGCGGCGACCTCCTCGGCGGTGAGCGCCCGGTCGATGAACGCGAAGCCGGTGCATCCGGCGTAGACCGCAAGCTGTTTTGTTGCCATGCCGGAGTGGATTGCGCCAATCGCGCTGAAACTGGCGGTCGAGGTCAACACGCCGTCCGCATAGCATTTGATCGTTTTTGCTGCAAAATCAAACGCGCAGACAAGCAGGGTTGCCGCCGTCGAATTTGCCGCAATCGCGGAAACACTGTTTGTACCGTCGCCAAAGGTCAGCACCGCTTGACCGTTTACGACCGCGAGCTTGAGACTGGTTGCAGCCGTGCCGTTGCCCTGCAAATAAAAATAGCCGGCCGCCGCCGTCCCCCTCCACACGATCGTAAAGTCGGTGTTGCGTCCGCGCAGGTCGATTTGTGTGTTGACATAACTGGACTGGGTTGTGTTAACCGCAACGAGTTTGCCGTCTTCGCATTTTGCGTTGACCGGCGTAAGTAATCCGTGTTGGGATTCCCAGTTGCCGTAATGATAAGTTACTCCGTTTGCGCCTGAAAGGGTTATCGACTTGATAAACCCGTTAAACACAGACGTGTAGGATGTGTTTGACATCACTCTTGCCGCGCCGGAAAACGTTCCCACCAGCATGTCGTTAAGGTATATGTTTACATTGCCGGCGATGCGTTCAACTTTTATTGTTTCATCTTGGTTGCTGTGGAAGGCTGTTTCTAGTATTATGAGATGATTGCTTGCCGCACCGATATAAGTATACGCCTTTGCAGTGTCAACATACGTCCACTCCCCGTCGTCAGACGTGCCCGCCAAAGCCGCAACATATATCACAATCGCGTCAGGATCTCGGTTGGCGGACGCAACGTTCAACCCAAGATTTGCATCACACGCTAAAATGCGTTCCTCTGTGATCGCCTTGTTCTGCCGGTTCAATTTGATCTCATACGAAAGATCGCCCTGACTGGCTGCTGCGGCAGCCAGTCCAAAGTCAAAAAAATATTGCAGTCCGTCCACCGCATAGTTCCACGGCCGAGCGATCTGCGCCCGCCACGCGGTGGTCAGTTCAGAGGGCAGAGCCTGCCACACCACCGTTCCGGCAGAGTTTTTTAGCGATGCGGAAAGCATATTTCCATCGAAACCGGAACGATATTCTTCGGTATTTATAGCCGCCTTAGCCGTTCCGTTGACGGTGATTCCAAGAACACCGTCAACGTAGATGTTTACAGCGTTGCCAACTCTGGCAAATTTTAATGTGTTTGCTTTTGCCGCGATGGTACCCGACAATAATACATATGCCAAGGTTGCGGAATAATCAGCAAACAACGGTTTAATGTTACTAAATGTTACACTTGTTCCCAGCACTTCAGACAGTGCGATTCGCACGCCACCACTTGCCAAAGTATAAGTGGAAATAGCATATATGCCAAAAACATTCAAACTGGTTATTGGCGTCAAAATGTTTTGGTTACCCGTGGTATATAAAATATTTTTTAATGCAATCTCCAGCGTGAAATCGCCGGTGCCAATCGCCAGCATTGCATCCTTGAACCCAGTCCAAGTATGCGGCGACGCGGCGAAGTTGCGCCAGCCCTGCTCCTGAAGCGGCGCGATGTATCTGCCGCCGTCCTTGAAGTCGATGGCGCAGGCGCAGTCAAGCGACCGGCACGCTTCGGTAAATCTGTCTTTGAGCATGGATCAGCCCTCCCACGGACAGGCGGCCAACAGCGCGTCAACGTCCAGTTCCGCCGACAGCGACGACAGCGCGGTCAACGCCGACTGAAAGTCCGCGTCGCCGGTCGAAAGCCGGTTCGCCAGCGTGAAGTCCTCCCAGTACCCGCCGTTTTCCAGCGCGGTCTTGAAGGCCGCCCACAGATCAAGCTCCTCAAGTTTGCGCTTGAGCGCCAGCTTTGAGACCAGCACCGGCGCGGGCGGCGGCTCCGGGAGTTCCACGACCGCGCCGTCCGCGATGTCCAGCCGCGACAGCGGAAGAGCGCCGTCATAGGCCGTCCAGCCAAGTCCGGTGTACCAGTGCGGAGCGCCGAGCGCCGGACCGGAATATTCAACAACATTTTCCCCGATTTTTTTCAGAAACCGCATGATTAAACCTCCTGATAGTAGTAGTTGATGTCGGCGGCAATGGCGGCGACGACGGTGCCGGAATCTTTGAGCGTGTCGTCGGCGCTGGCGGTGTCGCGCACAATCGCGACCGCGCCGGACGATGGAGCGTCAAGTGTTATCAAGGTCCACGCGTCGGACGCGCCGACCGCGACAACCGCCGTTTTGGTGGTCGTGCCGACGGTAACGGTCAGCGCCGCGTTGCCGGTGACGGCGCTGTTGGCGCTCTTGAGTTTGAGCGCGACCGCCGTGATGCCGTTGACCGGGTAGACCAGATTGATGCCGTACGACGCGTCAAGTGCAAGATAATAGCCGAGCGCATCGGAGTACAGCACCGGTTTTGCCGCGACCTGACGCGACTGGCGGCCATACGCGGCGGCGCGGTAATCGCACGACACCCGGAACCCGTCCACGATCACCGCGACCGGATTGCCGGAGTCGGTCAACCCCGACAGAAGTTTGACCGTGAGCAGACCTGAAAAACCGCCGTCAAGCGCGAGTTCGACCCACGCGCCGGACGCGCCGGCCGCCGCCGCAAAAGTGTGTCCGCCGACTTCCAGCGAAATGTTTCCGGTGACCGCGCTGTTGGCCGAGCGGAGGTGAAGCGCCACCGTCGAGCAGTCGGCCACATTGTAGACCGCCTTGACCGTGTCGTTGACGCTGGTCAACTCCGCGTAATAGCCGAGGGCGGCGGAATATTTCAAGTTGGCGACTTCCGGCTCGTAGCGCAGAAGTCTGGTGTTTTGTGCGTTGTCGGCGCTGGCGGCGGCGTTGACTTCCGATGCGGCGGCCGCGACCGCGCTTGACGCGGCGCTGGTTTCCGACGCGGCGGCGCGAACGGCTGAATTTCCGGCGGCGGTCTGCGACGCGGCGGCGGCGGCTTCGCTGGCGGCGGCGTTTGCCGCGCTGGTGGATGCGTTGTCTGCTGACGTTCTGGCGGCGTTTGAGTCAGCGGACGCGGCTTCCTTGCTGGAGAGCGAGGACGCGGCGTTTGCGGCCACCTCATCAGCAAAAAACACAGCCAGGTAGAATTTTGCGTCAGCTTCCTGGCGCGTGTAATACAGTGCCGGGTCGCCAGGCGGTGTCGAGCCGACTCCGGGGCGGTTGAGGATCACGAGGTCATAAGCAAACGCGGCGTCCGGAGTGACCTCGCCGGCCGGAATGCCGGTCACGGTAAGGCGGCAACGCAGAAAATCTTTAAATCCGATCGCGCCGGCCAACGCCGCGGAGTCAAATTCCGCAGGGTCGACAAGCAGCGAATCTCCGGACACGACTGCGCGGTAAGACAACAACACATCCGCCGCGTTGCCGACCGCGGAAATATCAAGCTGCCAAACCCGGAGCGCGAGGAGGTCGGAGGTCAGCCGCCCGCCGGCGGCGTCAAACAGACAGATCGTCAGCACTTGACTGCGGGCACGCATTATTACGACCGGGCGGGGGTCCGGCTTGCCGGCGGCGTCACGTCGCGCGGCGGGGTCGCTAATAACAAAATACAAATTCATTGTTACCTCCGAATCACCATTCTGCCGACAAGTCGTTTACAGACGTAAAAAAAGAAAACTCACTGAAGAAATTGCGAAATATATAACTAATACAAAAAAGCATTCGTGACGGATCCTGGCGCATATCTGAATACAGGGTTAGCGACACCGCGGCCCCCTCGTAAGCGAAGATCGGGCCGAGATATGACACCTCGCCGCCGGGCGCGACACCGGCAACGGCCGGCGGCGGCGCGGCATCGTTGTACACCGTCACGCCGTTGGCGGTGACGCCTGTTGCTTCGCCCACGAGAACTAACCGATATTCGCCTGAAGCATCACCGATAAATTTTGGGGAACCGTTGAGATACGGCTTAAATAGGTCAACCAGTCGCACAGTGAGGAATCCTGACTCATAGCTCTGATTGATCAAATTACTTCCGCCCCATGCGGTGCCCTCCCGCGCTCTGACCGTCGCGGCGTAATCTGCCGGGACGACATATCCGCGCCCAACGTCCTTACAGTCTTCCCAGCTCTTTTCCGCTGCCGCGTCGAAGTATAAATAATACATATCGTTGTAACGCGATGCGACCGCCAGGGCGAAGTCGGTGGACAGCACCTCAAATCTAGCGGGCCGGGTCAGAGTCCCACTCTTAACCACTTCCAAGGACCTATTGCCGGCAATACCGGCGGCAAGCGCGGCGACGTGCGACGGAGGTATCGCGTTAACTGTCGAGTTTGCAAAACCATAAAGCTGCCGGTGGTCGAGTGCGACCGCATTGAGCGGGGCGAACTCCGGAGCGGCAGGCGGCAGCAAACTGTCGATCAGCGAGAATCGCTCGTACACCATGCGAAGCACCCGGCGCCAGACCAGCGGACGCGGCACAAATGTGAAATCAGAGCCCGTCATATATCAGGTCCTCCAGCGGACGTCGATGGCCCCGTAGCGCAGCTGTGTAACAGTGTCATTAAATGTGTCGATCACTGCCAGGTCCACATTTTCGCAGTTAAGGTAATTTGCCCCGTCCGGGGCGCCGACATTGCCATACCCGGCGGTCACGTTCAAGGTTACTCTGTCCGGGTTCAGCGTAAGGTAGAGTTTGACAGTGAAGCTCACAGTTCCCTCGCTGTAAACGAACGAACAGGCGGGCAGCTCAAGACAATTGTAATGATACAGCGCGTAGCCTGCTGCGATATAGACCGTCCCGGTTGCCTTGTCAAACGACACGGCAGAAGGCCCCGCGTAGCCGGCGGCCGCCGGAACGGACGCGGCCGCTCCGGCCGCCGCGTTGGCCGGGCGCATTACCGCCAGCTCGCCGGCCTCGGTCAGTCTGGTGGTCTTGCCGTCAGCGCGCGGATGGCACATCGCGTATTCGACGCAGTCAAGCAGGCGGTTCCATGTATCAGCCCGGAGGCGGTCGATTGCGCCGACGACGCGGCGCGGAAGTTTAGGTGGCATTGTCGTACAACCTTTCGTCTATTGACTGGGCGTTGGTAAAGTCCACGCTCAATTCCCAGTATTTGCCATTCCGGCGGATCGTTGATCCGCCGCGCAGCCAGCTGCCGGAGACGCCGAACGCGGACGGCGGCGCAACGATCTTATAGTCGTCGGCCGAGTCACGCACAAGCTGGCTCTTGTGTCTGGCGCGCTTGGTGTAGTGTATGACCGAAACGCCGTCGAGATATTCGCTGGCCACCATCGTGTTGGCGGCCACCTCAAGCCACCCGGCCGGCACCGGGTCGTCAACCCCGATCCACTGGTAGTCGTCCGCGTCCAGCACGGTTGATGTCGCGGTAGCCCACCATGCGGGAACAGCAGTGCCCGAATTGGAGATCAGGCGGTGGTCCCAGCAGGCCAGATAGTTCTGACGCGTCCTGATCGAATAGGTCTGATCGCGCGACTCAAGTTCGTATTCCTCCACCGGCGTTTCGTCCGTCGCCTCCCAGTCGTCGTTTCTGTAGGTCAGAGTGACCTGCCAAAGCTGAGCACCCTGAAGCGGCTCGACCGCGATCTCGGACAGCGTGAGGCCGCGCGCGAAGCATCCCGGCATTCCGGTTGCGTCAAACGTTGACCCGTAGGCCGGCAGCGTGGCGTCCACGTCGGCGGCGGCGACGGCGTACCGGTCGGTGATTTGCGCGTCGCCGGATTTGCCGGCCAACTTCGGATATCCCGGCGACCGGGTCCGGCCGGTCGCGGCGGAGCGGACAATAACGTCATCCATTTATGCCTCCGTGAAATTTAATGTCAGCATCGAATTATCCAGCCGGCTGAGAATGGCGCGCAATATCCGGTTGCGCTCCTGGCCGAGACGCGACTCCGTGTTGTTGTTGTAGAGGCCGATCCGCGCCAGCGAGTCAACCCCGCCCGCATCGCCTCCGGACTTCGCCAGCGCCGGCGCAGGGCGCTCCGGCTCCGCGGCGGGCGCCGCATAGTCCGGTGCGTCCGCCAGGGCCGCGCCGGGAGCCGCGCCGACCGGGGGTTCCGCCTGCTCCCCGGACGCCCTATTGCGCCGTGCCTCGGTTGCGGCGCGCATTTTTTCGATAAGGGCCGCAAGGTCAGATTTCAACGGCGCAAAGACTTGTTTCACTGCCCCCTGGCGCTCCGGGGTATTGTACATCATCGACACGTCGCCGACGATTCCGGCGCCTGCCTTAACGGTTTCAGCGCCGAGCCCGAATGTCACGTCGCCCATAAAGCGGGAATAGGCAAACGCGTCGTTTTGCACCTTGTCCGCGCCGACCAGCGGCGCCAGCTTATTGTACGCCCACATCGCGGCGTCGAATATCCCCTCGAACACCGCCACCAGCCCGGTTACGGCGCCGGAAACCAGCGTCAGCGCCAGCGCGGCAACAGTGCGAACAGTGTGGTATATTGTCATGATCGCTCCGCCGACATAGCTGAAAAAGCCGACCGCCGCGGTCAACAGCCCCTCAAAGCCTGAAACGCCGCCGGCCGCGGCGTCGAGCATATACGCGGTCAGCGTGCCGTTCTCCGCCATGAGGCTGATTTCATCTGCCAGCGCCATGACCTTATCCAGCAGCAGCGAGACGATAGGCAGCACCGCTTCGCCGGCGGTTGCCGCGGCGTCCTCAATTTTGCCGGTCAGCGTAGACCACTTTCCGGCGACGGTCTCGGCCTGTTTGGCCATCATATCAGCGTATATTCCGCCACCGGACGTCATGGACACGAACGCCCGGCGAATGTCGCCGGCGCTGATCCTGCCCTGCTCGGCATACTTGTACACCATGCCGGCGGCTATGCCGTATTGCGCGGCAAGCTCTTTGACGATCGGAACACCGGCCTCGCTCAGCTGGTTGATGATTTCCGTGTCGGCTTTGCCCTTTGCGGACACTTTTCCGTAGATGGCGGCCAGCTCAGTAAAGTCTTTCCCGGTCCCGGCCGCGATGTCGCCCACCGCCTTGAGCACCGTCTGAACGTCCCCGGCCGCGATGCCGTAAGCCAGCAGCGTCTTGCCGGCGGAGATCACCTCGGAATTTGAAAATGGAGTTACATTGGCAAACTGGTTGAACTGTTTCAGCATGGCGTTGGCGCGCGCGGCATCGCCCATCATGACCTGCAGCGCCAAGCGCGTCTGTTCCATCCGCGCGCCAAGCTTGATCACCGCCACGCCGGCGGCGGTTGCCGCCGCGACGCCGGCCAGCGCCAGATATTTAGCCCATTGCAGGCCGACACGTGCAAGCCGCCCGCCGACGTCTGCCAGCGCGGAGCCGACGCCGCGCAGCGCCGAAGCCGCGCGGCGTCCAGCCGTTGCCGCCCGCCGGCCGAACTCCTCAACTCCCGGAGCCGCGGAGTCCCGCGCGGCCCGGCCGGCGTTTTCCATCTCGCCGCCGGCCCGTTTCACGCCGCCGGCAACGGGCGAAAGCGAGACGCTGCCGAGGCGGCTGACGCCGCCGGCCGCGTCGTCGGCGGCCCGGCCGGCATTTTCCAGTGCGCCGGAGACGCTCATACACTGGGCGACCGCAGCAGAGGCGTCAACCGATAAAACGATCTCAAGCCTTTTCGTGCTCATTTATATATGTCTCCATCATTTCGCGCAGCGCGATTTCCTCCGGCAGCTCGTCCAGCACGTGCGCCGCTTTTCCGCCGTTCTGGTTTTGTATCTCGATGTAATACTCCGCCAGACGCCGCATCGGGCAGTTGAGTATTTCTCGCTCCGACCATCCGAAGCCGGCTGCGACCGCGGCAATCAGCCGCGCCCACCAGAACGGCTGGATACGCGCTTCGCCGCCGGCGGCGGAGGGTTTGCCTCGCCGCCTCCTCCGGCGCCGCCCGCTACGGCGCGGGAAAACAGCTCGCGGCCGACGCCAAGCACAACCTTGTCCGCGGTTCCAGGCCCGGCTCCGGCGGCTTCCAGCGCACGGTAGCTTGCCAGTATGAGCTTGTCCGGCTCGGCGATCAGCGGCATTAACTCGTTGCGCACATAATCCGCCTCGTGCAACAGCGACGCCACCAACACCACTCCGGCGTCGGTTAAACTCGGCCGCGCAAACGTGGTCGCCCCCCATCTTGTGGCAAACCAGGCGTGCGACATGGTGGGGCGGAAAAACTTGACGCCGTCCACGATCTCGTATTCCTGTGCGAAGTCAGCTCCGGCAGACTGCCCGTCCCGTGCGGTCTGCGCTACGGCGGCCTGACGCTCAATATCCTTTTTATCAACCGCCATGTTATACCTCCGGCACAATGCCGCCGGAAGCTCCGGCTACGCCGAACCCGTCAGCCTGGGCGTTGATTTTGGGATACGCGTAGCCGTCAACAGAAAAGGTATTGACGCCGCCTTTGCTGGTTTCCAGCGTGGCGCCGTCAATAATAATCTTGAGATAACGCCCGTCCGACATCGGGACATTGAGCTCCTTGCCAATCAGGAAACCCGACGTTATCTCCGTCGCGGAGCCGAACGCGGCCAGCGGTGTGTATTTTGCGGACACCTTCGTGCGGAAATTGGAATAGACCACCGCGACAACCGCGTTGGCTCCGTTGTTGACGACAAGTTTATCCGACTCCTGCCCCGCCGTCACGGACTCGCAAAGCCCCCACAGAAGATCGACGCCGCCGAAGCCCAGCACCGCCGTCCCCACTACTGTATAATCACTCATGATGTTAAAACCTCCTATAAAACTCTTGCCAGTTGCGTTACTTCGATCGCGAGCGCCACGCATGCGCTCTTGGCGTCGATATTTACGGGCGCCCATCCGGTCAGTAAAACCGGGCAGCCGGCGGCGGCGGGAAGCGCCGGGGCGCCGCCGGGGCACAGCTGCGGGGTCAGCAGCCCCGCCGCGGCGTCCACCAGTTTCCAAACCGATTCCGCCCGCGACTCCGCGCCGATCCGGACCGGGGCGACAACCGCCACCGCACCGCGGACAACGCGCTTAAGCCCGTGTGCGTCATAGTCGGCCGAGCCAAGCATCACCACCGCCTTGCACGGCGCGGCAAGCGCCCGCACCGTCTCGGCGAGTTTTCCAAAGCTGTCCACCGCGGCGACCGCCACGGAGTCAAACACGCTCAGCGCCTCAAGCTGGCGGCGCAGACTTTCCGCCACTTCCGCCAGCGCAACATATCCTGTCGTCATAATCCCGCCTCCACGCTTATGCGGTGCTCAACCGTCCGCGTTCCGGCGTCGAGCACCTCGTCGTCCTCCGGCCACCACGGCTCGGCGCGCTGTTTTACGCGGGGCGTCAACAGCCACAAGGCTATAAATTTTTCACCGTCGTTGAAGCCGAGCACCGCGTTGCGGCCGTTGCCAACGGCAAAGAGCCGCCCCTCAAGGTCACCGTCCCCGAAAAGAGACGGCGGTTTGCCGTGGTGGATCGACTCCTTGTCTTTAAACGGGATAGCGAGATTTCTGCCGTTCCTGGCCCTGATCTCGCCGCCCTCCTGCTTGTGGATGCCGATGCGGCCGGGTTCCTGCCCGCCGTCCAAATAAACGCTGCGGTCGCCGCCGGCCGCGCCGGTTTTGACCGCATCGGCTATTCTGCCCCATGTGTCGCTATCCGGGTGTTTGCCACGCGCTTTTGCACGGGTGAGCGAGGCGGCGCGCGCCTGCCATTCCGCGCAGAACGCCTCGCGGTTGCGCAGAGTGGCGATCAGTCTGGAGAGCGCCTCCGGTATCTCAAGCGGCGGCATGTGTCAGTACCCCCGCATCCGGTCGCGCGTGAAGACCGGCTCGTCAGCCTCGACCAGGTCGACAACGCCGGTCTGCGGCGACCCGGGGAAACGCAGCGCCCCGGCCGCGTATTTTGCCAGCGCGTCGCGCACCCGCGACGCGGCCTTGTCCAGCGACTCCGGCACCGCCAGCGCCGGAGTGTGCGTCCACGCGATTTCCTCCGCCAGCACAATACACCAGTGACTGAGCAGCGCGGCGTTGCCGCGCACCGGCGTCTCATAGCGCCCGGACAAGGCGGAGTCAATCTCCGCGGAGGCCGCCTCCAAATCTGACACCGCCGCCGCGTCGCCGCATTGGCGGTACAGCTCGAAGTAGCTTTCGCCCAGCCGGGCCTTGTATTCGTCCGGCGCGGCGTACATTACGCCCGGCCGCCGGCGAACACCAGCCACGGCAGTGTGGCCACCGAGGCGCCGCGGCTGTGCACGCCGTAAAAGTTCTCATTGCGCATGAAAACCGGTTCATCCCCCTCGCGGTCGACCCTGGTCAGAGCGCCGGATTTGCGCTTGCTGACCGCCACCGGCTTGATACCGCGCGTGGTGCACATCAAATACCACTCGCCCGCATGGTCTCCCACCAGCATGTTGTTGATCTGCAGCTTGGCAGAGCCGCGCTCAACGTTGCTGACCGCCACGGAATTTTCCGCCACGATCTCCGCCTCCACCACGCGCTTGGCGGCGCCGCGGTTCGAGGGGCCGACGACCAGTAAATCAGGCACGAGTTTGAGCGGATTGCCGCCGGCGTCGGCATACGCCATCATGTCCGCGTAGGCGGATGCGTAAGCCGCCGCCGAAAACGCTTCCGACGAGACATTTTTTATTGTCGATTTTCCGATCTTGCGCGCGGCGGAAAAGAAGTCCTTGCCGTCCGCCCATTTCCCCGCGCCGGTCAGCGCCTCAATCGCCAGCTCCGGCCACAGGTTGTTGCCGGATATTGCGAGCGACTCGAACAGCGCCGCCGCAAATCCCAGCTGGTCGTCGTCGATCATGTCGCGGTTTACGCTCACGCCGTTCGAGAAACTCTTGTTTGTAATGCGAATCTCGCCCGCGTTGAGCGCGGTTATTTTCCGATTTCCGATCCACTCGCGCATGCAGGTGTCGACCAGCGAAAGCGGAAACGCCTCGACCGCGTGCGTCGACGGCAGCACCATCGACCAGGCGAGATAGTCGTTATCCACCAGCGCCAGCCCCCGGTTGAACGCGGCGTTGAAACCGATGAAGCAGGCGTCAAGCCTGCCCTGTGAAATTTGCGTAGTCATAAATACTCCCTTCGGAAATTAAAGCCCTCTGGCGGCGGCCAGAGCGGTATTGGTTACGGTGACCCACACGCCGTCCGTGTCGACGTCGCACACCAGTCCGGCGATCACGTCGCCGGTGGCAGCCACCGCGCCGCCGGAGGTAAGAAAGCACTTCTTGCCGCGATCCGCGCGCTTGAGCGGATGGCCGGAAGAAACGTCGTTCGGCACGCAGACCGTGCCGTCCAGCAGCATAACGCCGCCGGAGGAAACCACGTCGGCCACACCCAGAATTACGGTTCCCGATGTCACCGGTGCGCTGGACACATACCCGGACGCGTTGACCGCCAGAAAATCGCCCTCGTTTACTTCAGCTCCGGACGCCACGGGGTAGAGCGCGGTGGGGCGCTCGCCTGTCAGTTTAATCATTGTCATCCTCCCGGCCGCAGGCCGCTTTGCTTTTGATGTATTCTTCGTCGGTCAGGCCGAGCGCGGCGGCCATGCTGCGCTCCAGCGCGGTCATCCCGCCGCCGCCGGTCTTGACCGTCTGCCTGTCCACCTGTTTTCCGGCCGTGGGGAACGTGCCTGCGGGGTTGGCGTTGATAATCTTTTTCGCCCCCTCGCAGCTTTCCTTTTCCAGCGCCGTCAGATGCGCGTTGCAGATGCGGCCTTCGGCCAGGCCGGCCTTGATCGCCTCGCGTTTGTCGTTGTCGTCCAGATCCTTTTCCAGCATTGCCACGCGGGAGGAAAGGCTGTCGCCCTCCTTCGCCCGTTCCACGAGGGTAAGCACCACGCCGGAAAGCTCTTTCAGCCCTGCGCCGGCTTCCAGCGCCAGCGGCTCGCGCACCGCGTCCAGCAACGCGGCGGCGTCACGCCCAAGCGCGGTCAGCTCGCCGAGTTTGGCGCGGCAGGCCGCGTCCAGCTCTTCGCCGGCCAGCTCTTTCGAGAGACCCAAGAGTGTCTCCAAATCGTCCATATCCATCTCCTTGTTGGTTGTGCCGGGCGGTTCGCCCGCTCCGGCAAATGACTGTTCGGCGGCAACCAGCTCGCGGCAACCCACGGTTGCCGGCAAATTGGTCAGCGCCAGATTGTAAAGTTTGTTGACGCGCCCGGAGCTTGTCAAATAAAAGGTCGGCGATGTGTAGCGGTACTCGCGGTTGCGGATCATCTCTTCCGCCTTAGGCGTCCACTTGACCCTCGCGTAAAGGCCGTCGCCCTCCGCCTCCAGGGCGGTGATCCAGCCGGCGGCCGGGGCGGGCTGGCCATTTGTCGCGGCCCGGAGCTGCTGGTGGTTGTAGTCGACCGGAACATCAACGCCGGCGGCGGAAAAATCCCGCTGCAGGCGGACGGCGTCCGCCTTGTCAAACTGATATTTCTTGCGCTTACCGCCCGCCTCGTAGTCGGTGACTCCGTAGGCGAACAGGAGCACGCGGTCCGGCGCCGCGGCGTCCGGCGCACTTTCAAGCGCCGCAAGCTCCGCCGGCAGGCCGGACAGGATTTTTTCATTTTTTTCCATAAATCTCCTTGACTTGTAAATCGTTGTGTTCTATAATAGAACACGCGGCGCTGGATTAGATCAAAAATCGTCGAGATCACCCCCTGAACGGGGGAGACACCGGAGTGACGACCGGCTACGCCGCGTCACATCACTCTTTTGCCGGTGATGTACGACTGGCTTCCGCCGTGGACAGACACCAACAGCCACATATACCCGCCGGCAACCGCCTTGCGCTTCAGCGTCATAATATTTTTCGACGTTGAAATGTGCATTATGTCTTCTCCGCTTGGTGTGAGGGTCAGCGTCGCCGCCGCGTCGGTAGCCGAGGCGCACTCATTTGCGGCGGAAAGATAGGCTCCGCTCTCATAGTCTGCCAGATGCACTGACCTGCGGTGCATCAGCCCCGCCTCCGACCCCGATGTGCGAAAGAATATTTCACCGTCAGTGTCGGACAGGCCGGTACTTTCCGTCAGGGCGCTCGACAAAGAGCCGACCTTTATACAACACTTCACTCCGGGGCGGCCGGTGTCTGCCATTTTGCGCAATGCGTCATTAACAGTTGATTCAAGTGCGCCGGCGTCAAGACTAACGGGGTGTCCAACGACGTGGCCGGGGACACACCTAATGTCTATCCGGTTCTCCACGGATAGGCGGCGCAGCGCGTCCAGACAGGCGCGGCGGTCGCCGCCGTCCCTGATCCGGCTCATGTCGCACCCGGCGAACGCCTCGGCGGCGTCGAACTCAAACCCGGAAGGGTTGGGCGGGGAAACGATCTTCTGTCCGCCCCGCTCAAACTCCCAGCCGCCGTCCGGCCGTCGGACCGCCACGCCGGCGCCGCCACTTTCCGCCGCCTCGCCACCGTCCCACACCTCCTCGTAAGAGCAGCCGCAGCGGTAATCGCGCGGGAATCCGCGCCAAAACGGGTGGTCGGACGGCAGTACCATCCCGACCAGCTTCAAGTGATCCGGACGCTTGTTCTGCTTATAGCTTGCCACGTAGCGCAGATAGGGCGCTCCCGACCCGCGCATCTCAGCGTAGCGGCGCACCGCGTTGGCCTCGCGCAAGTTGACATCAAGGATCAGGCCGAGCCGGGAGGTGGCGGCAAGGTTGGCCAGTTTGCGGCTTCGCACCCAGTCTTCTTCGCTGACGCCGGGCGGCGGCCCCAGGCCCTCGCCGGTTACATACCCTTCGCCGCGCAGAAACTCCTGCAGATTGGCGATCGCCCGGTCGCGGTTGACCTTGCCGGTCACGTAATCATCCACCTCGGAGCGCAGGCGGTCAAGTATCCGCGCTTCGCACACCCGGGCGGAGAAAAAGCAATGAGCCTTAACCCGGGCGGAGAACTCCTGGCTTTTCGCCAGTTCCGCCGCTTTTTTCGAGGTGAGAACATTTACACGGCCGAGCTGCCATCCGGTCTTTACGTCATTTTCCGCCATTTCCGCCACCAGCTTTCAGCGCGCCATTAATCGAGCGCTCCATGTAGGCCGCCAGGCGGTCAACGTCCGCGGTACCGGTCAGGCCGGGCAATTTCTTTTGAAGCAGACGCAGCGCCCCGTCCTTGTCCGCCATTGCCAGAATTGCATCAACGTCACCAAGAAGCGGCGCCACAAAGGCGTCGAACGCCTTCAGCGCGGTATCGTCAGGGCCGGGCGAGGCCGGAGCGCCGGCGGCGGAGCGCTCAAGGCTCAACGCCGCGCCCGGCGTTCCCGCGCCGCCGCCCGAGCCGAGCGCGGACTGCAGCGTGACCGGCAGCCTGACGCCCTTCGAGTCGTCCCACGCCGCCGCGGCGGCTCCGGACATCTCCGGCAGCTTGAGTTCTCGCCTCACGTCCGACTCAATTTCCGCAGTAGGCGTCAGCACGCCGGCGCGGACGGCGATCCCCATCGCCTCGTATCTGCTCTGCAAGGCCTGATTGTGCCGCACCACGTCCTCCGGCGGCGCGGCGTCAAACACCAGGCGCGGAACCTGCGCGGCGTCGCCAAAATTCAGCCGCGTCCATACCGGCAGCAGCTGCCCCTGCAGCACCGACGCCACCCAGGCGGCGTCGCTTTCGAGGATGTCCTGACGGACCTTACCCTGCTCGCCGTCATTGCTCAACCCGCCGCCGGCGGAGCTTGACGCGGTCTGGCCAAGGATGACTTTAGTTTTCGCAGCGTCCAAATATTCAAGCAGACGAAAATAGACGTCTCCAGACGTGTTTGCGGCCTGCAGCAGCTCCGCCTGAACCGCCTCGGTGAAAATTCCGCCGCCGCACGGGCCGAAACTGCGAACCAGACGCTTGAGCCTGCTCATCCGCGCCGCGTCGTTGTAGGTGGTCTCGTTGACCTTTGTCAACAGAAAAGGCATGCCGAAACGCTCGACAAACGCGAGCATGTCCTTTACGCCGACCTGGCCAAAACAATAAAGCCAGGCCAGAGGCCGGATCAGGCCGCCCCGCGCCGGGTCGCCCGATCTTGACCTCACAGCGATTATAAACTTATTAGGCGGCAGTTCAACGCCGCGCGGCTCGGCCAGCGTAACCAGGCGCGGAACTTGGGAGTCCGCCAGCGTCAGCGCCTCGGCCGGCAGCGTCTGGAAGCCGTCCAGCCCGCCGCCCGGAGTCCAGACAATCTCCGCCACGGCGTACCCGGGAAGCAGGGCGCTGAACAGGCCGCCGATCAGCTGATAAAAGCCGTCAACGTCGCGCCCGTCCCCACAATTCCGGAGCTGTTTTTCCAACAGCTCCGCGGCGCGTTTATCCTCCGCCCGTTCGCCGGCGGCGTCAACGTGCCAGGGAACGCCCAGAAGCGCGTTGCGGCGCGTCTCCAGCGCGTGGCCTGCGGTATGGTCGCGCTCGGCCAGAATCATCGACAAAAGCGCCTGATCGCGGACGTCTCCGCCGTCCGCCGCGCTCATGATCGCGTCAACTCTGTCAGGTGTTATTCCGCGCGCCGGGTCATCAATTACGCGGTCTGACTGCTCGGCGTGCGTCAGCACGCCTGGGGCCGGCCGCAACGCGGATAACGCCGACCTGAAAATATTCTTAATAATCATATCGTCCTCCGAAATGCCATTTTAGCATTGCCTCATCCTCCGCGGCGGAGACCGCTTCAAGGTCAAGAGGGCTGCGGTAGTCATCGTCAAGCGACACGCCGTCGCAAATGCCGCAGCCGGTTCGCCCGGCCTCAAGTATCAGGGCCAGCGCCCAGAAGCGGTCGGCGTGGCCGTTCGGGCCGCGGTCGGCCGCAAACCGGTCAACGTTTCCCGCCCCGATGATTTTTCTGATGCTGCGCAAGTCCGCACGCAGATATTTGTCCATCGGGATCAAAATATTTCGATCTTCAAACGCGGCCTTGAGCGGATAAGCCATGCGCTCCTTGGCCGGGGCGGTGAACTTGATGCCCTCGACCTTATAGCTTCCGAACTTCTCGGCCGCACGTTCGGCGAACTGCATCCCCAGCCCGGACGCGTCAATGCAGCAACGCGCCACATTGCGGTGCGCCAGTATCGGATACAGGACGTCCTCCTGCTGCGAGAACGGCATCGCCTTGAGCTCGATCAGCTTGCGCAGACAGTAGCGGCCGCCGGCCTTTTCGGCCACGGCAATTACCGTCAGGTCGTGCTCGCGGCCGATATCCACGCCGACATACAAGGGATTGTCGCGCAGCTCGTCCAGCTCGCGCTCCCACTGCTCGCCCTCGCGGTACTCGCAGCTGGCGATCAGGTCGTAGGAGAGGAAAGCCGAGTTGTCGTCCGCCGGGACGCACATGTACTCCTGCAGGAAAGACTCCTCATCCGCGCAGCCGGAGCGGATGAAGTTGTAATAATCCGCCTCATCCATCTCCTGACGTTCGTCGTCCGGCGCCAGCTTCTGCTGGAGCCGGTGCAGAAAGCCCTGATCCAGCGCGTCCTGCAGTGTGACGCGGTGCAGACTTACGTGCTTCGGGTTACCCTTTTCCCGCACCTCACGCACCAGCTCGTTGAAATAGTTGGCGCTGCCGCGGTGGGTCGAGACAATCTCCAACTGGCCGCCCCAGGTGATGCCGGGGTAGGCGATCGAGTAGAGCTTGCGAGGGTCCTTGTGCAGCGCGAACTCGTCCAATAAACGGTCTCCGCGCTTGCCGGCTTGAGCGTCCGGGCTGCTGGACATTGAGTTGATCCGGCATCCGGTCGCAAACTCCAGTGCGTAGGTTTTCTGCCGCTTCTCATCGTCCAGAAATTCGGCGCCGAGGTCGCGCGCCGCGAGGTGGTAAAGCTCGGCAAACGCCGCGCAGTCGCGCACAAAGAGCTGCGCTTGAATGTCGTCGCGGCTGGACACCCACGCGTCCAGATTGGCGCCGGACATACCCTTGCGGCGGACCAGACCGAGCGCGGACGCCCAGCTGATACCGATTTGCCGCGACTTCTCCATTATCTTCAGCCGCGACCGGTCGCGGACCCATGCCGCCTGATACGGCAGCAGCAGCGCGTCCGACGCCGGGATCACCTTTGCCCGGCCCATATCAGAGCAGCCCCATTCTGTGCTCGATCTCGGAGAGCGCGTCATCGGACAGCGTGCGGTCGCCGCCCGCGGCGAGCTTCGCGCGCAGCGCTGTAAGCTGCGACTCGTAGTCCGCCGAAAGCCGGTTAATACGTTCCTCAAGCTCCGCGTTCGCAGCCTCAAGGCGCCTGGCCGCGGCGTCCTTGTCCTGCGCGATCCGGTTGCGCTGGTATGCCGCCAGCGCGCCGGAGACGGCGCTCAACTCCCTGGCGTCCAGATCGTCTCCGGCGTCGAGCTTGGCCTGCACGATCCGCAGCAGCTCGTAGGTGGCGACGTCCGCCATCGCGTCCGCACCGCGGCCGGCGTTGACCATGTAGGCCGCCACCCGGCGGCGCTCCAGCTCTTCCGCATACCGGCGCACGCAGCGCCGGTACTCGTCATATTCCGCGGACTGCGAGTAGGCCAGAAACGAGTTGTTGTGGAGCGCCAGGCCGCGCTCAGCGCAAGCCGCCGCCACCTCGGGCAGCGCCCGGATCGCGTCATAGGTCTGCCCCTCATCCAGCGCCGCGGCGATCACGGCGCGAACGGATTGCGGCAGACGGGAGACGTTGTTGCGTTGACGCGCCATATCGTCACCTCCTGACCGCAACCGGACCCCACACGAACGCGTCGTGAGGGAACTCTGGAGCCAGCTGCTCCAATCCCTCTTGCGTGATACGGAGGTAGACGCCGCCCCAGCCGGGCAGCGGCTCCAGATAACCCATCAGCGTCAGCTCGCGACACTGCGTCTCTGCCGCGCCCGGCGGTGCGTAGCGCACCGGGAGCTCGACAGATATTTGCGCCAGTTCTGCGGCGCCGATCGGCGTCCCGTCATAGCGCTTGAAGTCACGCAGCAGCGCCTGACGCAGCGCGTAAACGTTGTAATCAGTTTCCATTGCCATATTTACCTCCGTCTCTTAATTTCTGAAGGGCTAAATCAATATTGCGGGTGTAACGTTCGTTGGCCGCCACGCCCTCGCGCAGGCCGGCGACGTCCTCCGCCACCCGGTCAACCTTGTTGAGCACCCGCTCCATGCTTCCTGTTAACGCGGTCAGCTTGGCGGTCATGGCGCCGGGGTTGTCCTCGCGCAGGTGGTCCTCCACTCGCCGCTCAAGTTTTGCAAATTTTTCGCACTCGAGTTTTTGCACTTGATCGCGCAGCTGGAGCCGCTCCAGCCGGTCCGCCGCCAGCTGGTGCTTGATGTACATGATGATCAGCACCCCCACGATGCCGCCGCCCCCGGCGGCCGTGCCCAGACTGGACACAATCGACACAAAATCCATAGCCCCCTCCCGGAAAAAATTGTCCCGGCGCGACTCCGCCGGGGTCCTCAAGGCGAGGACAGGATTAAACAATTCACTCACAAACAAGCCGCCCCCGGCGCGACGATCGCAGCGGGGGCGGCGGCGGACTGACCGCCATGATCCGCTATCTGCCGCCGAGGCGGCTATTTGAGTGGTTCAAAAAAAACGGAGGGGAAAGGGATGACCCCTCCGGAAGGCGCAAAAAAAATACGCCCCCGATCTAAGGGGCGCAATGTCACCAAAATGTCACCAAAAATTAAACTTTCCGGGGGAAATTAACGCTGTTCGGAGGACGTAACAACCTGATGGTAAGTTAATAAAAAAATTCAATATTTTTTTGTCGTGTTAAAGAGTTTATAAAACCACCGTGCGGCGTTCGGGGCTTTTACAAAAGGTTTTAACACCGGCGCACACCGGGCGGCGGTTTTGCAACAGGTTTTAACACGCCGCGGAACGCGGCAAAAAAAGAACCGGGGGAGGTCTCCACCGGCTCAGTCTGAAAGCATCAATAACGGCAGGTAAGCCGCGCCGTCCGGCGGCCGACGGAGGCGAACGCCTCTCCGGCGTCGAACTCAAACCCGGACGGGTTGGGTGGGGAAACGATCTTCTGTCCGCCCCGCTCAAACTCCCAGCCGCCGTCCGGCCGTCGGACCGCCACGCCGGCGCCGCCACTTTCCGCCGCCTCGCCATCGTCCCACACCTCCTCGTAAGAGCAGCCGCAGCGGTAATCGCGCGGAAAACCGCGCCAGAACGGGTGATCTGCAGGCAGCACCATCCCGACCAGCTTCAAGTGATCCGGCCGCTTGTTTTTTTTATAGCTTGCCTCGTAGCGCAGATAGGGCGCTCCCGACTCCCGCATCTCAGCGTGGCGGCGCACTGCGTTAGCCTCGCGCAGGTTGACGTCAAGGATCAGGCCGAGCCGGGATGTGGCGGCCAGGTTGGCCAGGTTGCGGCTGCGCACCCAGTCTTCTTCGCTGACGCCGGGCGGCGGCCCCAGGCCTTCGCCGGTTACATACCCTTCGCCGCGAAGAAACGCCTGCAAATTGGCGATCGCCCGGTCGCGGTTGACCTTGCCGGTCACATAATCATCCACCTCCGAGCGCAGGCGGCCAAGTATCCGCGCTTCGCACACCCGGGCGGAGAAAAATGCATGGTTGACAATGCCGGGCGGCGGCCGCCGCCCGGGTGCCGAGAAAATGAGATTGATCCGTTGCAACTGCCATGCGGCCTTGATGTCGCCATAATCAAACGCCGGCAACTCCTCGCGGCCGACAACTTCAAGCGCAACGCCGGCTGCGCAGACCACCGGCGCCCCGCAATGAGGGCAGTCCGCCTCCATCCCGGTGTATTCGTCCGGACATTCCAGCGTGCGGCCGCAATATGGACAGTCGGCAATCATGCTCCCTCTCCTTGTGGCGGTTCGGCGCAAATCGGCCGCGCTTCCTGTCCTTCTACAAGTTCTGAGGCGGCAGCCAACAGGCGATACTGCTGGGCGGCGGACAGCCGCGACCAGATATTAAGCAGTTCCCTCGTGCGAGGCTCGGTGGCGTCAATGGAATACTTGGCCAACACGTCACACTGCTTGTCCAGAAAATCATCTGCTCTGGCCATAGCCGCCGCGCCGGCGGCGCTCAGCGCTGGTGTGTCATACTTGCTCCGGGCAACCGCGAGGAGGTATTTACTGATTTCCTCCTGCGGGGGGTTTAGTTCTTCGATTATTTGGGCCAAGCGCATTCTGGGTATCGGGCTATGCCCATTCAGTTGAGCGGAAAATGCCCCTTGTGTTATATGTATACGCGTAGCCATTTCCGTCTGCGTCACTCCGGCCTGACGCAGCCACTCCTTGATTATTTCCCCTGGCTGTAATTCGTTTTTCATAATATTTAAAATACATCGTTTGTTTTTTTTTACAAATTTTTCAAAAATTAATCGTGAACCACGCTTTACTATTCGTATTTTGCGATTATTATTATCTAAAGACGATGATAAATTCGCATAATGGGTATTTTTTTGATTAGAAAGGAGTCGTTTTGTTATGGATAAAGGGATCGTCCCAGGAGAAATCATAAAAAGCTGGATCAAGCTCGCCGGCATGACCCAGACCGATGTCGCCATGCGTATAGGAGTGGCGCAGGGTACGCTGGCTACGCAACTCAATGGCCGCCGCCCGATACCGGAGAAACGGTTCAGGCAGATTGTCGAGTTTGTGAACCCGCCACAGGAGGAAATCAGTAAATATCTGCTCGCGGTTGCCCGGAGCAAGTATGATCTGCCGCCGAGCATCACGTCCGGCGGGACTGCCGCGCCGCAGGCGGTTCCGGCGCGGTCAAACCTTGAGACCGCACGGATCGACCGCGCGATCGCCGCAATCGGCGGCGATACGCTGACCGGCTGGGACAACGCGCCGGCATGGCCTGACTTCACAGCCCGGTGGATGCTGACCGCGCTCGACGACGGCGTCGACGCGCTGTACCGCGCGATCCTCGACTGCCCGGAGATAGCGCTTAGCGTCCGCGTCCGGCTGGTCGCGGCAATCGCGGAAAGGGTGGCGGAATGACCATACTTGAACTCATCCGGGCCGAGCGCGGCGTAACAACACGCGATCTTGCAACCGCCGCCGGGCGCGACCACTCGGCAATCATCCGCGCCGAGCGTCGCGGGATCAGGACCTATTCAACCGCGGCGCGCTATGCCGCGGCGATCAACAAGCTCGCCAGACGCCGAGGACTGGCTCTCGCGGAGATCACCCCGCACATGCTGATCGACATCCCCGAAACCCTGCCGCCGAAACGCGACGGCAAACACTATACATATTAATAAGGAAAGGGACAACGAGAAGTGAGAACAATAACAGTTAAAGAGTATGACGTGGGCGAAATTTTCGAGGTCGACAACTCGCACTATCTGACAGTGCCGGACGAACATTGCGAGTCATGCGACCTGCGCGGAGCGTGCCGACACCCCCTGGCTGACGGTGCACTGGTCTGCGCCGGGCACCGGAGACGGGACCAGACTCCGGTCTCTTTCCGCCGGCTGGAGAAGCTCACCGCGGAGGTTTTCGACCATCCGGGGTGCCCCTCCTGGGCCAATTACGCAGCGGTCAACGCCGGCGGCGTTGTAGTGGCCTCCGCGATGAGGATGCGCGTTGTTAACGATCACTGGCTTGCTGACACAGACCTGTTTGTCCGCATTGGCGTGATGCGCGATCCAGCGGGCTGGCAGTCGTCGCAGATCACACGTGAACGCCCGGAAGAGGCGCTCACGCGCAAACTGCACTGCCGCATCAACAAGCTGCGCGAAGGCATCGCCGCCGCGCTGGAATCAGACCGGACCGCCGGGCTCGAACGGGCGCGGCTGCTCATCCTGCGCGACCTGCTTGAGCGCGACGCGGCGGAGGAGTAGACAGGCAATGCTCACACTCGGCACAATCGACCTCGCGCTGGCGCTGGCCAACGACGACGCGTCCTGGCGGGGGATCAACCGATACCCCGCCATGCCGGTCGTCGCCGCCATGCTCCACGCGGCCGACTGCGCCGCGGCCGACCCGGAGTGGTGGCACGTCACCCGCTGGCTGATCGAGTCGCCGGCGGTTGACTTCGACGGGATCGCCTGCCTCAACGACGCAACCGCGGCGGACGTCGCCCGGATCGCGGCGCGTCATCCGCTGGCCGTCTCAGACCCGCTGCCGGCGGACGCCTTCGACCCGTGCCCGCCGGAGGCGGCGGATTTGTACAACCTGACGCCGCGCTCCGCGGAGCCGGGCGTCACCGGGCGCAACACAGTCACGCTCTGCGACTGGGCAAGCTGTCACCCGGAGCACTGGCGCTGTCTGCGCCTGGCGTATCGGGACACCGCCGCGCCGCTCCGCGCAATCGCCGAGGCGCTTAATATTTCGATCACTCAGGCTGCGGCATGGAGCGTTCCGCCGCAGCTCGCAACACAGGAGGACAATAATGGACTATCGGGAGTATCTGGAAGCCGCCGAGCAGGCGAAGTTCGACCGGCAGCGACGTTGGCTGGACTTCATGGTAGCAGCTAATTTCCGGCTGCGCTGGATGGTAGTCGGCAGCACCCTCAATATAATAATCTACATAATCATGCAACACTAAGGAGACGATCATGAACGAGTATAACCGAGGATTGATGGACGCAGCATTGGAAATTATCGAAGCCGTGGCGATGGACTCCGCGGTCACCGCTGCCGCCGGCATAATCAAGCGCGTGGTGCGCTGCGAGGACGCGGCCGGTGCGGCCGACGGCCCCGACAACGTCGCCCAGTTCGACACCGGCGAGGACACTGCCGACGCCCCGGCGACGTTTGACCGCTCCGCCGAACCCGCGCCGCTGCCGGCCTGGGCCGTGGACGGTGCGATCGTCGCGGTCAAGCTGCAGGACGGATGGCGCGCCGGGCTGCTGAGCGCCCGCGGCGACGGGACATTTTCCGCAGAGGGCAACGGCTGGCACGTTGCATTTGACGACAAACAGCATGTTGCGGACATGGCCGCAGCGGACATGCTGAGGGGCGACGCGGACGACGCGGAGCTGCTGTCGCTGATCTCTGACGAGCTCAAGTGCTCCGGGGTGGATGACGCCGCCCGCGCGGTGCGCGTCGCCTGTCGAACCACCAGCCGGGCGACAGTGGCGCGTCTGCTGCGGCTGACCGGCCGCGCGCTGCACGCGCTGCTCAAGGGCAACATAACTCCCGCCGTAATCCGGGCCGCCGCCGCGGTCTGGTCGCTGCCCGAATACGCCGCGGACGCCGCGACGTCAGCGGAAGAGGAGGAATAATATGGCACGCAGACAACTCTCAGACGACAGGTCGCCCATGACCGTCGAACAGGCGGACGCGCTGCTGCGCGACCTCGCGCTCGCCGCCGCCAGCCTCGCCAAACGGGCCGCCGCCGCAGACGACGCGATCGCCAGAATCAAGGCGAAATTTGACGCCGACGCCGCGGCGGACAAGGCCGCCGTCGCTACCGCAGAGGCCAGGCTCACCGCCTACATCGAGGCCAACCGCGACCGCTTTGCCAAAGTCAAAACCCGCAAAACGATTTTCGGCGGCTACGGCCTGCGCTCGGCCACCCGCGTCAAGGTGACTGACGCGCTGGCCGCGTACCGGTTCGCCTGCGACCGCGGCATTGACGACCTCTGCTGCGTCAGCTACAAAGTGTCAAATCGCGCAGTGGCGCGCGAGGTCAAGGCCGGCCGCGCGGTGCCGGGGTGCGAGGTGGTCTCCGGCGAGGTTGCCGGCTACAAGCTCAACCTCGATGTCGCAGAACAGGCGCTCGACACCGACGCGCCGGGAGGCGTGCGCTAATGGACACGACAGTGTTGCACGCAACAATGGCCGCCGTCGCGGAGGGCAGAATCCCGGAGGACGCGGTCGAACTCGATCGGCTCGCACGCGACATCGTCGCCGCCGCCGGGACCTCGACCCAGACCCTCGCGGTGATCGTCGCAGTCCGCCGCGAGCAGATGGACAACACCCCGCAGTGGCTGCGCTGGGCCGCGGAGGAGCTTGGGCTGTCAGGCAGCTATCTGCACCACCTGCGCAAGGTTGGCGACATGCTGCTCCACCTCGCAACCGCCGGGAGTGTTGCGGCGCAACACTATCGCCGAGTATTCCCCCTCGCATACAACCGCCTGATCGTGCTGGCCCGCCTGCGCGGCGACGAGATCGCCGCGTTTCTCCGCGCCAATCCCAACCTCGAAGGACGCAGCCGCGAAGAGCTGCGCTGCCTGGTCGACGCGTGGCAGGGACTGGCCAAGGAGGACAGGCGCAGCCGCCAGCCGTCGCTGCCCGGCCTCGACCTTTTTCTGGACTTCGCCGAGCGCAACGAGGACAAGGCCGCAGAGATATTCACCGCCGCGGCTGCCACCCCGGAACGCGCGGAAATGTGCGTAAAAACCGGATTCCGCCTGGTGGCCGGGGCGCTGGCCAACTACAAGGCGGCACCGGCGGAACACCTTGAAAAGCTCGCGCAAATCCGCGCGGATCTGGTCGACGAACTGACCGAGCTGGATGCCGCGATTGCCGCCGCACACGAACAGCTGTAACAGCAGCACATAACAAAAAAGGGATTGTTATAATGTCATTTTTGCCTAAGCCAACCTCACCTCGCGCCGTCCCGGCGATCCGCGCCGGCGCGGTTGCGGTCACTGTCGACGAGGCCAACGCCTTCGGCGACAACCGCCGCCTGGCGGCGGAGCGCGTCCGCTTTGTCGAGCTGGTCAACACCGCGATCAGACAGTTCAGATATCCGGCGCGCGAGGCGGTCGATTACGTCGCCTGCCGCCACGCGGTTGAGTTTACCCTGCTGCCGCGCGCCGGCCGCCGCGGCGGTTCTGCGCTCACTTATCCCAATTATCGCCAGTGGTCGGCAAAACTCAAGGGCGTCGCTCCCGAACAGCGCGCCGCCGCGCTGCTCAACAGGTACGCGGTTGGCCGCCGTCAGCGCTTCGGCGACGACGCGTTCTGGCGTGCCGCCATGGGCGCTTATCTCAGCCAGAACCGGCTGCCCGCCACGCGGGCCTATAAGCTCGCCGCGGATAAAGTGCGCCGCGCAGACCCGCACGCGCAGGTGCCAACCTACGCGCAGTGGCTCTATCGGATAAACCAGCTTGATCCGCGCGCCGTGGTTCTGGCGCGCGAAGGCGAAGAGGCGCTCAAGGCCAAATACGGCAGCTACATCGACCGGTCATGGGATGACGTCGCCCCCGGCGAAGTGATCGTCTGCGACAGCCGGACGTTCGACACCCGCGTCCGGGTCTGGGACGCCGCGGCCGGACGCTGGGTCGCCAAACGCCCCACCGTCGCCGGCATGATGGACGCCAGGAGCTGGTACCTGGTCAGCTACTGGATCACCACCGCCAGCGTCAACGCCGAGCTGCTGACTGACACGCTTGGTCTCTATCTCTACAACAACAACAACGTCCCGCCGGTGATTTCCTATTGCGACAACGGGTCCGATTACTGCCGGCGGGGCTTTTCCACCGAGCTGGAGGGGCAGTCAATCTTTAAAGAATTGGGCATCAAACTGGTCAACGCGATCCCCTACAACGCCCGCGCCAAGACGATCGAGCGCTGCTTCCGCGACATGATGCAGCAGTTCGATAAGAGCTTCCGCGACTATCTGGGCTCGCGCCCCGGCGGGCGCAGTCAGGCAGCGGACTGGTATGAGCGCCACCCGGAAGAGTTGCCCAGCGAGCAGGAGTTCTGCAGCGCGTTCGCCGCCTGGCTCGTTGAAATGCACCAGACGCCGCGAAACGGCAAAATCCATCAGGGCAAATCGCCGGAGGCAATCTGGTCCGCCCGGCCGGCGCGGCCGGCCATCCCGGCGGAGCGTTTGCCCTTCTGCTTCCTGTTCCCCGTTGGCTCGCGCACCGTTCGCCGCGGCCCGGCGGTTGAGCTCAACCGCGTGGCTTATTTTGCCGACTGCCTTGCAGCGCGGATCGGGTCGCGCGTCATGGTCAAGATAGACCGGCTGGACCCCTGTCACGTCTTTTGCTTTGACGCCGGCGGCAGGCTGCTCTGCGAGGCCAAGCGCCGCGACGCAATCCCGGCGCTCGGCATGGACGACCCCGATGTCCGCCGCCGGATCGGCGAGGAAATGGCACGTCAGCGCAGCGAGATCAAACAGGTATACACCATGCTGGCAGCTGAGACCGGCGGCCTGCACCTGGTTTCCCCCGCGGAAATTTTCAGCGCGGTCGAGGGCGACAAACTGGTCGCGGCAGGATCAATGGCCAGCGTCAAAGGTCGCTCGCACAAATATGTCCACCACCGCCTCGCCGACCCCGACGCCGCGGCCGCCCCGGTCATTGCGCCGGCCGCCGCCGCGGCGCCGGAACCGGCGGAGCCGGACGCCGACGATGAGTTTTTCGATGACCCCGTCGATTTGACCGGGTTTGATATGTTCATGAGCAGCAACACAAAAAGGGAAATTGACAATGAGTTTTGACAAGGCAATCATAGATACGGTGGTCACCGCCAAGATCGTCGAGGCGCTGGACTACGCCCGCGCCCGCCAGTCGTTTGTCCTGATCTCCGGCTCGACCGGCCGGGGAAAAACCTTCACCGCCGCCAGGTGGGCGGAGGACAACCACGCAACAATGGTCCGCGCCGCGTCGGGCGCCAGCCGGCGCTCGTTTCTCGCGCAGCTCTGCGCGGCGCTCCATGTCGACGTCCGCCCCAACGCCTCCGCCGCGGTCATGCTGCAGAAACTCTGCGATCAGGCCACCGGCAAGGACATGCTCATCGTCGATGAGGCGGGGTTTCTGCTGCCGCGCGCCAGCCGCGTCGCCTGCGCGCTGGAAATTCTGAGAGACCTGTATGACATCTGCCGCGTCCCGGTCGCGCTGATATTTACCGACGTCTATCTGCGCGACCTCGCCGCCGGGGTGCAGGCGGATTATTTCGAGCAGTTCAAGGGCCGCATTGGCCGCCGCGTCGACATCCCGGAACGGGTCTACCGCTCCGAGGTCGCCGCCGTCTGCCGCCACTTCATCCCGGATGCCTCCGACCGCCTGATCGCCGGTGCGCTGGCCGCCACCCGCAAGCGCGACGGCAAACTGCGCACACTGTTTGACGACTGGGCCAAGGCCGCCGAGTACGCAGCCTGCGAGGGACGCACCGTAACAGAGGCCGACTTCCGCGCCGCCGTAAACTGGCGCCGCGCCGGCGGCGTCTGGCCGCAGGAGGCGGAGTAATGCAAATGCTTGATCTCAACGACAGGGACGTCGTCTATCTCGCAGGACCTATAACCAACCGTCAGGACGGCAACCGCGCCGCATTCGAGCGCGCGGAGGCGCATCTCCGTAACGCTTACAAGTGCGAGGTCATCAACCCCGCGCGGCGCACGCCCGGACTCAGCTACTGCGAGTATATGGCAATCTCCATGCTCGACCTCGACAAGGCCACCTGCCTGGTGCTGCTGCCTGACTGGATGACGTCGCTTGGCGCCTGTTGTGAGCGTGCTATCGCACGCCGCGTCGGCATCGCGGTTCAGAGCCTCGACGCGGAGGTGCTGGCGTGATCGACTATACAGGCATACCTTTAAAAATGGCCGGCGAGGACGGGAACGCGGTGGCAATAATAGCAAGAGCGCGTAAGGCACTCCGCCGGTTCAACCGCGACGATCTGGTCGAGCCGTTCACCCGTCAGGCCATGGCTGGCTCCTACTATGACCTGCTCACGCTCTGCGAGCGAGTATTCGAGGTGATGTGATGTGCACAATAGCAGCCGTCAAGATCGCCCAGAAGCAGCACGCCGTGCCTGACGCGGAGTACCGCCGTCTGCTGGACCGCGAGTTCGGGGCCGCGTCATGCCGTGAGCTGACAGACAGCCAGCGCTCAAGCCTGCGCCGGATGCTCGCGGGTCATAACGCCAACCGCGACGACATGAGCGCGATGGAGCGCAAAATATGGGCGCTCTGGTACGAGCTCAAGCCCGCGCTGCCGGAGCCGCGCAGGACCTTTAATTACTTGCTGGGCGTCTGCTCACGCGCCGCCGGCCGCGCACACCGCGCGGCGCGCCTTTCCGAGCTCGACCCGCGCGAACAATACAAGGCCATCGAGGCGCTGAAACAAATGGTCGACGCCGCCGATCCGGTGCCGTTCTGACCGCCGCGGAGGTGACTATGACCTGACAATAACAACAACAACTTGATAGTAGATGTGGCGGGGGAGCGAGGTGTTGAAGCGCCTCACCCCCGCCGGACCGCGACACGCTCTCGCAAATCCAGTGCTCCGCCACCGCCTGCAGGCGGCGTAATATAGCACAGGATTTTGAGCTTGTCGCGGTTTTTTTGTGGTTTAATTTGCAAAAAAAGGTTTTATGACGAAAAATATCACATCTCCGGCCACCGCCGCCGAGCGCGCGATGAACCGGTACAAAGAGCAGTATGGCGTCATCGTCATCTGCCGTAACGAGGAAGACCAGGCAGAAATATATAATCGCCTGAAGCAGCTCAACCGCACAGTCAAGGTGGTGACGACATAATGATAATCAACGTACACAACAGCTGCGCCGACTACGACAGCTACCGCGCCGCGCGGGTAAAAAGTCTCTTCAACTGTGAGTCTGGCTCGGATTTTCGCATAAGCGCCGACCTGCCCGCCGAGGACGACTCGTGGAAGATTGGAGTTGTCGTCGGCCCGTCAGGGTCCGGCAAAAGCTCGCTCGCCCGCCAGTTCTGGCCGGGCGTGGCCCCCTCCGGGCTGGCGGCGGATTGGCCCGCCGATCAGCCTGTTATCGACGCTATTGCGCCAGATGGCGACTTCAACGCCGTCACCGCCGCGTTGTCCGCGGTGGGGCTTGGCAGCGTCCCGTCGTGGTTACGCCCGTTTCACGTGCTGTCGTGTGGCGAGCAGTTCCGCGCCGGGCTGGCGCGCCTGATTGTCGCCGACGCCGGGCGCGTCATAGTCGACGAGTTTTCAAGCGCGCTTGACCGTCAGGTCGCCCAGATCGCCGCCGGAGCGTTTGCCAAAAGCTGGCGCCGCCGACCCGCCGGTCAATGTCTGATCGTCACCTGTCACCGCGACGTGCTCGCGTGGCTGACGCCAGACTGGATATTCGACACCGCAACCGGACAGCTGTCCGGGAGGTATCTTCAGCGGCCCAGGCTCGCTCTCGACATCTACCGCACCAACTGGAGTTATTGGCCAATATTTGAGCCGCATCATTATTTAAAGGTGCCTCATATGATCGCAGCAAAGTGCTACGTCGGGTGCGTCGATAACCAACCTGTCTGCCACGTCGCGGTGGCGTCTCGTAACAAAGGCAAGGGCGTTGAGGCCCGCGCGTGCCGGCTCGTGGTTCTGCCCGAGTGGCAAGGCGCAGGCGTTGGCTTGCGTTTCCTCAATCAGATCTGCGAGTGGAATTTGACCGGCAGCGACGCCGGACGTTTCCCCGGTCGTCCTGTGACGACGCTGTTTCACACATCTCACCCCGGGCTGGCCGCCGCGCTGCGCAGGTCGCCGCTGTGGCGCCAAGTATCCGCGCGCTTGTACGGAGAGCCGAAGCTGCGCAACATCATGACCATGGCAAAGAGCGCCGCCGCTCACCCGGAGGGGCGGGGTATCATTGCAGGATATGGCGGACATTTCCGCGCTGTTCAGGGATTCCGCTACGTCGGGAGCGAGGTGGACGGTGATTAACGTAATACTGGCGGCGCAGCGCTCGTTCGGTCGCGCCGTGCTTGAGTCAATCGCCGCACGCAATGACGTCCGCGTTGTCGCGGTGTATTGTCCGCCGGCGGATCGGGTGGCAGACGCCGCGCGCCGAATCGGCGCACCTGTGCGCCATGACGAGCTGCGGTCAACGACAATGCCGTCAGGATGCGACCTCTTGATCGCCGCGCATTCGCATTTGTTCGTCTCCGCCGCGGTTAGAAACCGCCTTCGCATTGGCGCGATTGGCTATCATCCGTCATTATTGCCAATACATCGAGGCCGTGACGCAGTTAAGTGGACAATCCGCCAGCGTGATCGCGTTGCCGGCGGCAGCGTCTACTGGCTGACCGACAATATCGACGCCGGGCCAATCGCGGCGCAGGAACACTGTGTAGTCGCCCCGGACGACACCGCGTCCACCCTCTGGCGCGACAAGCTGTTCCCAATGGGCGTCCGGCTGATCGACCGAACGCTCGACGACATCGCCGCCGGTCGCCTGGTCATGGTTATGCAGGACGAGGCATCCGCCACATGGGAACCGTCGCTGGATTCGCCGCCGCTGTTCCGCCCGGAGTTGCCGCAACTTGGTGCGCTGCCGCCGGGGTATCAGGTAATAAGATAACAACAACAAGGCGCCCGACGTGGGCGCCTCTTTTTTTTGTGCCGCGGCTCCGCACACTCAGCCCGCACACCCGCGCGGAGACATCAAATACCGTGTCCGCACATTCAAAAAATGCCTGATTTGTTAATACCTAAGAGCACCTAAATCATCCTCGGAAAACCTAAGATCGCTTGCGAATACCTCTTGTGTTTCTATATTCCGGCAAAGTTGCTGACATCGGATATGATTGCCGCTCCAAACGATACGTGCGAAGATTAAAACGGTATTTCAGGATCGTCCAACGGTTCGGTTTTGAATCCGATGTCCTCCGGTCTGTTGGAATGCCGGTCATCGTGTTCATTGGAATCGTCGCCGGGTTCACGCATGGCGGGACGTTCTTTCAGCCTCCAGCCCGTAATCCGGTCGAATTTCTCGCCCGCGACCGTTTTGACGGTGATCGATTCCGGTTCAGCCAGAAGCCCCTCGTTGGCCAACGAAACGGCTTCGTGTGCGGTCTTCGGAACCGGACAGCCCAATGCCGCACGTTCACGCCACCACTTTTCAAACTTTCCATGGGCGTATCCGGTGTGTTCCGGGCAAACCCATTCCGATTTGAAATCGTTGAAGCCGATTTGATAATCGACGCGCATGGTCTTCGGGGTGCCGGGATCGGCATACCGCTTTTCATGGACGACATAATAGGTCCCCTGCACCTCATAATCCGTATAATCCACCTGACCGGAAAGCACCCCGGCGCTGGAGGCCGTCCTGGAAATATTGCTCGTTTCCGGCGGAGGAAACACATACCAGCATTCGGGACACGCCGAATACGCCGCATGAATCAGTGCCAGACATTGCGGACACTTCTTCGCCGGGGCGTCGCCGCCTTTTCCTGAGCCCGGCTCTTTGACGCGGATCATATCCACCGGGCCGTGACGGAGAATGTTGCAGCCATAGTCCAACACGAGGCAATTGGTCTTTCCGGTTTCGGGACTGAGCCGGGTTCCGCGCCCGATCATCTGCACCAGAAGTCCGGCGCTGTTGGTCGGGCGAAGCAACACGACGCAATCCGTGTTCGGCGCGTCAAACCCGGTAGTCAAAACGTTGACATTCGACAAGAATTTGAGCGGCGGCTTCGGCGTTCCAAAGAGATCCGCCGGAATGACTTTTCCCTTGAAACGGTCGATAATCTCGGCGCGTTCGCTTTGGTTGGTGTCGCCGGTCACAATCGCGCATTCCCTGCCGGAAAACGCGGCGATCTTTTCCGCTACATGCTTGCAGTGGTCAACGCTGGTGGTAAAAATCAGCACGGATTTGCTTTGCGGTCGCGGGTCGGTTCAACAATCTCCCGGCAGGCGGAGGATACCAATTCGTCGGTGTCCATCGCGGAAGACACTTCGTCGGCGATAAATTCCCCGCCGCGAATGCGCAGACCGTCGAGTTTCGCTTCGGCGCGTCCGGCCTTGGAAATAAGCGGGGAAAGATATTCGTCCGCAATCATCTCTTTCAATCCGGCCTCATAACACACTTCATTCAAGATGTTTTCCGGCTGGCAGATCAGACCGCCTTTGAGCCGAAACGGGGTCGCGGTAAGCCCGATCACCCGGACGTGCGGATTGATGACTTTCATATCTTTGAGGAATGTGCGGTACATCCCGTCGCCGTCCGGGGCGATCAAATGCGATTCGTCCACGATGATGACATCAAACGCGCCAAGATCACACGCCTTATCGTAAACCGACTGGATTCCGGCGACGATCACGGCTTCGGAGGTGTCGCGTCTCTTCAATCCGGCGGAAAAAATCCCGATGGGAATGTCGGGACACAACGCTTTGATTTTTCCCGCGTTCTGCTCCAACAGCTCTTTCACATGCGCCAAAATCAGAGCGCGTCCGTTCCAATTTTTGACTGCATCGGAAACGATCTTGGCAATTACAATCGATTTTCCCGTATTGTGATGAACCATAAAGTTCCCGTCCACATACAGATGGTCACCGTCCAGTTCAAATCCGAAAAAATCATCCTCCGGCAATTCTTCCACGGAAAATCCCGTCCGCAATACATTCTTCTTTTGCAGGCGAATATTGAATACATGCCGTTTTCTGCGGCACGGAATCGGGGACAGGTCGCCGGAAATATGCACCCGGTAATACCAGCCGCCAGCGCCGGTCTGACAGTCACAATATTTTTCATGGCAATTCGCCATAAGTCCAAGGCTTCTTGCAAGAAAAACGTGGTTGCGCAGATAGCTCCCGAACTGATTGTTGCCGGTCCAGCTGACGAACTGACGTCCTCCATCGGTCAGAATCTCCTTGGGGAACACATAATCGCCGCAGGCGGTTTTCAGAAGATCCAGCGTGTTGGCAACGGTCTGCCGGTGAAAAACATCGAGACCGACGATATAGCGTGAATAATCGTCGAGATAGCCGATAACGAACACTTTTTCACGGTTGGGCATGATGAAATACATCACGTCGGTATGCCAGAGTTCATTAGGGGAGCGGCGTTCGAAAAACCGGGTCGCGGCCGGGGACGGGCGTTTTCTCCGTGTTGGCGATGGAGGTTGAAGATGTTGAGACTCAAGTACCCGGCGAACCCGGCCGGCGGTCACCGGCAGACCGAGAAAACGGCGGAATATCTGGGTGATGCGTTTGTGGCCGTGATCGGGATGAGCTTTTTTGTGTTCAATGATCTGGACGGCGATTGAATCCTGAGCTGGAGGCGCAGGATTGGGTGTTATCGGTGCAGCTGGCGGAGCGGTAAAAGCCGCGGCGCCGTTTTCCTGATAGAGTTTACCCCAGCGGGAAATGGCGCTTTTGCCGACATGCAGCTGGAGGTGCAGTTGCTCGCGGGTATAGCCCTCGTCAATGTAGAGTTTAGCAACTCTGAGTTTATCGGCAGCCGAATAGCGAATTTTGGATTGATTTGGCCCGTTGATTGGATGATCTTTCAGGATGACACCTTTCTTTTGGGGAAAAGTGTTACTGATTTTTTCAAGAAAATCAGATCATTTTCTCACCGCTTAGCACAATTATGAGAAAACAGCGATTTTTCGTGACACATCGATTTGAGTGTAAATGGCACTCGCATACGATTTTCGCCATCCCGGAAGCACCGGAAATCCCGAAAATCAACACTGCGCCGTTTTTTGAAAAATCAACCCATTTCGCGTTTTCAGCAACCCATAAAAATGGCAAAAGTCATAAAGTGTTACAAATTAATTCATTGTAATTTTTGAATCGATGTGTCACGTGACACGGGCAAACAGAGAATTTGCCGGAGACGGGCTTCGGCGGAACGGCAGGAATGGCCGCGACCGCGCAAAACAGAGAATCGTCAATCTCTGCAATCCATTGATAATCAGCCACAAAAGCTAACACAAAAAATCCGTCAGCGATGTGTCATCGTGACGGAGATTAACAAAAAATGGTGGAGCAGAAGGGAGTCGAACCCTCGACCTATACGTTGCGAACGTATCGCTCTAGCCAACTGAGCTACTGCCCCATGTCACTCTTTAATATACATGTTCTTGTTTTAAATGCAAGAGTTGCGGAAGACATATTCCGCATTTTTTGAGGCACCTTATGCTATTTGACCACTCTGTAAACGCCATACGCATAACAAACAATCAACCTAAAATAAAAAAAACTCCGGAACGGTAATCCGTTCCGGAGCGGAAAGCAATAGCGCACAACCGTATTTATTAGTTGGTGCTTTCGTTGTCGCCTTCAATATCATAGTACTTGGTGCCGGCGGGAGTGGTGAAGATCATCTGGATCTTGGAACGTTCCCACAGCGCAGTACGATCAGTGGTGGTGTCCACGTGGCCGTCACCATAACCAACGTTGCCAACACCATTGTGCCGGGTAACCAGCATGGTGGGCATGCCGCTCAAGCGGCTGCTGACAAAGTTGTCGTTGTACATATTACGGGCGAAAGTGAAATACTCACTGCCTTTCAACGGATTCTCCTGAACAGACACGCCAGACTTTCCGGTAACGGTATCGCCAAGCATGATATAAGTGGTCTGCGACGGGCAAAGGGTAATATTCGCATAGAATCCAGTATCGCTGAACGGCTCCTTATCAAACCCAGCGTTGTTATTGTCACTCGGCAATTTAAACTCAAAACGCTGACGTTTGTAGGTGTACTTCACAGCTTCTTCGCTGGAACCGCTGCCAAGATCGTTGATCTCGGAGAACGACGGGGTGCCAAAACATGCCAAATACGCCACGCTCTGGTCGCTCGTATTGGTGGCACTGGGGCAATGGGTCGCCGAGCGACGCTCCGGATCATACTTCTTCTTAATATCCTCATCGGTAATCTTGGAAGGCAGCGACTCCTCAAGTTTGCTGGTCGGAGTCAACGCAGAAATCTCAAGCCCCATTTCCTGCGGCATGGAGCCATAGATGTACCACGGATTGTTATGCGCGTTCAGAACCACCCAGCCGGCATTGTTCTGGCTGTAGAGCGAAAAGGCCTGAAGCGACTGTCTGAGGTTGCCGGCGCAGTTGATGCGCTTTGCCATTTCTCGCGCACGAGCGAGCGACGGCAAAAGCATCGCCGCCAGAATTGCGATAATCGCAATCACGACCAACAGTTCGATCAAAGTAAACTTCTTCTTCATTACCTGCATCCTTTCAACATTTTTGTTTAAGCATGAAACTTATTTTTTATCTTCCACATAACGTCAGAGCCAAAAAATCCTGCAATCATACTGCTACTGACTACATTATACACGACAATCCCCATTTATTCAAGAGGAAATATGCAAAAAAAATGCAACTTCTTTAAAAAATATTTCCCGGCGACGAATAAACTATCGGTCGCCGTCGGAAAAATTTGCCGCCCAACCCGGCAGGGAATTATCCCTGGCGCCGCAAATCAGCAGAATGTCGCCGGAATGCAATCCGGTTGAAACAAAAATTTCGACCTCGTTCCGCCCGGCCGGCGCAAATACATTGGAAATGGCCCATCCCGCCGTCACCTCGGAGGCATGCGGTGAAAACGAGCTTGAGCCTCCGGCATAAAACGGTTCAAGCAGCATGAACACATCTTGCGGACGAAGCGTCTTCCGAAGTTCGGCGCCAAGCTCATCCCGCATGAACCCCAGCGGACGGTAGCCGTGCGGCTGCCAAACCATCACAACCCGGCCGGCCGGCGCAAGGCTCTGCGCCGTTTTCAGACAGCAGGCGAGCTTCTGCGGATTATGGGCATAGTCGTCATACACGGCGGCACCGCCGCGACGGCCGACAAATTCAAACCTTCTGGCCGCACCGCGCACTTGAGCCGACAACGCCGAAACGTCGCTCCATTTTATTCCCAGCATCTCAAGCATGGCGGCTGCCGCCGTCATATTCAACGCGGTGTGCGTTCCAGGCTGCGGCAGAGCGAACACCGCTCCGCCGTTGACTGCGGCAAACGCCCGTCCGGAAGACAATCCGTATTCCGTAACTTGAAAATCATCCGATCCGCGCACGGGCGACACCTCTTCCGAGAAGGTCATCACCTTCATTCCCGGCGGAACCGAATCCTTCACCCGCTCGAAAACTTTGCCGGACATCACCACGCCCTTCCTGACCCGCTTCAAAAACTCTCCGAATACGCGTGCCAGCTCTTTCTCATCATAATGATCGCATCCGATATTCAGGATGACCGCATAGTCGACGGAATAGTCAAGCAGACTCTTGTCGCTCTCGTCCGCTTCGAACACAAAATATTTGCGTCCCGAGTGAAAATTTCCGGGAAAATCTCCGGCGGCGAATGAACGGACCATTCCGCCGTCCAGACAACCGGCGTCCAAACCGGCAAGATTGAGCATTTCCGCCAGATAAGCGGTGACGCTGGTCTTTCCGGCGCTGCCGGAGACGGCCACGGTTACGCCGTCCGCGGCATAAAGCCCGATCGCCCGTTCCAATGCCGCCGCCCGGTGAATGCGCGGAATATCCGGCGCCGCCGCGAAGTCGGGATTCCCCTCTTCGACCGCAGTTGAATACACGATGCAGTCCGGACTCACCGCTCCGGCAAACGACCCATCCTGCGGAAACAGTCGGATTCCCTGCTTCTCCAGAAGCGCGAACAGCCGGAGATTTTCCGGACTCGACATATCGCGGTCGCTTCCCGACACCCGGCAGCCGAGCGCGCGCAAAAGCTGCGCCAGTCCGCTCATGCCGATGCCGCCGACACCCACAAGATGAATCGATGAATTGCCGTCAAACATTTTACTTTCCTTTCGGCGCCGGCATCAGCGCCGGGTCGGGGGCAACATTGAGATACTTCAAAGCGCGCTCGGAGATCGCCCGGAACGTCGGCCCGGCGGTGAGGCCGCCGTACAACGCACCGTGCGGCTCGTCCAGCGTTATCATAAGCACGAATTTCGGGTCGTCGGCCGGAACATAGCCGATGAACGTCGAAAAATATTTCCCCTCGGCATAATGACCGTTTATCACCTTGCGGCTGGTACCGGTCTTGCCGGCAACCTCGAATCCGGGAACGCCGGCAGTCTTGGCGGTTCCGCCCACCTTGGTCACCGCCTTCAGCATATTGGTCATTTTTGCAGCGGTGTCCGGGCGCCTGAAAAGCTGAACCGGCGGCTCGTCGGCCGGCTCGATGATTTCGCCGGTGGCGGGGTCTTCGGCGTGATGGAAAAGCCGCAGTTTGCGCAGTCGGCCGCCATCGGCCAAAGCGCAGTAGGCGCGGACCATCTGCATCGGGGTCACGCCGATGCCGTAGCCGATCGGAGCGCGGGTCACCCACAACTTGTCGTTTTTCGGCATCCGGAAGATGCCGGTCGACTCGGGTTGAAGCGGAATGCCGGTTTTCTGTCCGAGGCCGAACGAACGCAGACCGTCAAACACCCGCCGCTCGCCCATCATCAGGCCGATCTTGGCGGTGACAATGTTGCTCGACTTCTGAACCCCGACCCAGACCGGAATCACATTGCGCCGCGAAGAGTCCTTCAACTGCTTGCCGCAGTAAAACCAGACGCCTCCCTCGGCATCAATCATCGTATCCGGGGTCACGGTCCCGTCGTCGATCGCCAGCGAGATCGAAAGCGCTTTCATGATCGAACCCGGCTCGAACGGGCTGTCCATGGACAGCAGCCGCCACGACAGCTTGTTCTCCATCATTTCGCGGCTGCGGTCATTGGGATCGAACGACGGCCGCTGCGCCAGCGCCAAAATCTCCCCGGTCTTCGGGTCGGCCATAATCGCACACACCACTCGCGGCGTGAACTTCTCATACAGATGGCCCAGTTCCTCCTCGACAATCGACTGCAGCACCTCGTCAATCGTCAGATAGATGTTCATGCCGTCCTTCTCCTCGCGGGTGATCTCGCGCATGCCGTAGGGCAGCTGCGACCCGTCACGCGAGCGCTCGTAGCGGATTTTTCCATTCGACGGCACCATCGACTGATTGAACGACCGCTCCACCCCGCTTACCGGCACATCCTCGCCTTTTGAATAACTGGTGAACCCCAGCACGTTGGACAACAGCTCCCCCTTGGGATAATAGCGCACATATTCCTCTTCGCTGAAAAACGCCACATGCGGCAAACGCGGTTTCAGCGCGCGCACCTTTTCCCTGATCCGCCCCGCCACCGCGAAATCGACATGACGGGCAATAACCGCATAACGGATCGCCACCTCGCGCGGCGGCGCATTGCCGCGCTGCACAATCCGTATTCGTGTATTGAGTTTGCGCAGCACCGTTTCGCGGTCGAGCGGCAGTTCAGAGCAGAGAATGTCAGCCAGAGCGCCGCATTGTTCCGGCGGAATCAGCGACGGATCGGCCACCAGCACCTCGCACGGTTTGTTCCCCACCAGCATGTTGCCGTTGCGGTCGAACACCTCGCCGCGCTTGCCGCTGGTGGTGGTGACGGCAGTGTAACGAGCCTTGGCTTTGGCAAAATATATATCGTGATCGCGTACCTGAAGCTGGTACAGATGCACCGCCAGAAAAACGGAACAGCCGATCAGAACCGCCGCCAGCAGCCCGACTCTGGACAATATCCGGTCACGATTGCTCCGCACCTTACAAGCCTCCGGCCACCGTCACCGCTGAGCGGTGGCGGCCGCGCGCGAAACGCCGCTGGTTCTCGGATAGGAGACCGCCAGCTGACGGCGCTGTGCCGGATCGGCCACCCGCAGTCCCAGTTGATAACGGTCGATCTGTCCCTTGATATAGGTCCAGCGCGAATAATCTTCTTTCTTTATTCTCAGCGCCTCGATCTCGCGGTCGAGTTCATGGATTTCACGTTTGATCTTCGCGGTCTCACGCGCCGTGGCGGTAAGCTTTTCTCCGAGCGACACCCGATAGCTGAACAGCACAAAGATGCCGCCCAGCAGCGCCATCACCTGCACCAGGATCCCCAGCCGAACCCAAAATCCGGCCGACGCCCTTGCAACGCCGCCGCGCCGCGGCGCCGCCGTAACATTTCTTGTCTTGATCGTAGTCATCGCACTCAACCGCTCCCCGCATTCCATCCGTTTTTATAAATTTTTCAATTTGACTTCTCAAAATCAGTTTTTCTCGCCACCCGCAGCCGCGCCGGAGCCGACCGGCGGTTCGCCGCCAGTTCTTCCTCTCCGGCCATGACCGCCTTGCGCGTCACCAGTTCCACCTCCGGCCGGTGACCGCAGCGGCACACCGGGAAGTCCGGCGGACAGACGCAACCGCGGGCCGCGTCGCGCATAAAATTTTTTACCATCCGGTCTTCCAGCGAATGAAAACTTATCACCGCCATCACACCGCCCGGACACAGCGTTTTCAGCGCCCCGGAAAGTCCGCGCTCCAACTGCCCGAGTTCGTCATTCACCGCAATCCGCAGCGCCTGAAACACCAGCGTCGGCAGCGGCAGCACACCGCGCGGCGTCCGCCCCAGCACGCTCTCGCAGAAATCGGCAAACTCGACGGTCCCGGCAAACGGCGCCGTCTTCCGCCGGACGACCACGGCCGCCGCCAACTTCCGAGCCGACCGGATTTCACCCCAGTCATGAAATATCGCCGCCAGCCGCTCCTCCGGACAGGTGTTCAGCAGTTCGGCCGCGCTTATCCCGCAGCTTGCATCCATCCGCATATCCAGCGGTCCATCGTTCCGCCAGGAGAACCCGCGCGACGGATCGTCAATCTGCGGCGACGACACTCCGATGTCCAGCAATATCCCGTCCGCGCCGGCGAATCCGTTGTCCGCGGCGGTCGCGGCAATATCTCCGAACTCGCCGTGCACCAGCTTCACCCGGTCACCGGCAAAAGCCAGCCGCCGGGCGGCGCGTTCCAGCGCCTCGCCGTCGCGGTCGATTCCCAGCAGCAACGCCTTCGGATTCGCCGCCAGCAGCAGGCTGGAGTGTCCGCCGGAGCCGACTGTTCCGTCAATCAACCTCACCGGCCGTTCACCGAAGGAGAGGTAATGCGCCACTTCCCGGGGCAAAACCGGCAAATGGGTGTATTTCTCCGTCGAACCGGGCAAGCCGGCGTTATCGAGTCCGGCGTTCATTTCTTATCCACGGAGGCCAGCAGTCCACGCAGAAAATCGGACCCGCCGTCTCCGGAAAATTCTTTGAGTTTTGCAAAAAAGGCGTTGTCGCGCACCTCGGAGTCCCCCGGCATTCTGGGGGCGCGCATCAGAATATGCGTGACCGCGCCGACCAGCTCGAGTTGCGAACCGATTCCGCAGGCGTCGAGCATATCCTTGTCCAGCTTTACCCGTCCCTGCTTGTCACACTGACACCGGCGGGTCCGCTCGCCCACCCAGGCAAGAAGCTCCTGTATCTCAAAACTGGCGAAAGATCCGCCGCGAACCCGGTTCACAAACTCCATGAACACCTCAACCGGGAACAGCGTCAGCGTCCGGTCATGCCCCTTGAAGAGAATAAAGGCACAGGCGTCGCCATCGCGCCACTCGCTCGGGATCGCAACCCGATACTGAGCGTCAAGCGAATGCTCGTATCTGCCAAGATAAAAATTATCGCCCATTTCTCTTCCTTTTTAAACCTTTTTAACCCATTACACACCTATTTTACCCTGTCTTTGATGGAATACAAGTTTTATTGTTAAAAAAAAGGCAAAAAAAACGCGGTTCGCGGCAAATGGCGGGGCATCGGCAAAAGTGCCGGAAATATTTCACTGCCGGACGGCGGGAAAATCGGACCTCGGAGCCGGTGCGCCGCCCCGATGCGCTCTGCGGAAAAAATAAGAAGGCGTCTTCTCTGGGGGAGGGATTTCCGAACCTGGAGGTTTGGGAACGAGAAGACGCCGAACGGGAACTGCTGCCTTAGACATGCTGAAGAAAGAGCCGGTTCCTGACTTTATGAAAAAAAACAAAAAAAAACGGCGCCGTCACCGACGCCGTTTCAAATTCAACCCTCCGTCCGGTTGTGCGGCCTGTATGCTTTGTGCGAGACGATTCATCGTCACCCCGCCGTTTCAAAATCAAGCCCAACCCCGGCAGCCTCACTGCCTGACCAGCGCTTTTTTGCCGATCGGGTAGACATTGAACCCAATCTCATAAAGCGCCTTATGATCCAATATGTTCCGGCCGTCAAAAATAAACGCCGGTTTTTCCATCAGCTCGAATATCCGCCGATAGTCGAGTTTCGCAAATTCCGGCCAGTCGGTCATAACGGCGATCGCATGCGCACCCGTGACCGCTTCGTACGGACAATCGACGTATTCAATATTGCCGACGGCATCGGCCAAATCCACCTTGGCGTTTTCCAGCGCCTTCGGGTCATGGATGGCGATATTGGCGCGCTCTTCAAGCAGTTGCAGACATACGGCGCAAGCCGGGGATTCCCGGGTGTCGCTGGTGTCGGCCTTAAAAGCGAATCCGAAAACGGCGATCTTCTTGTCGGCCACCGTGTTGAACATCGAGCTGAGCATGTTCTTGACGAATCGGCTTGCCTGAAAATCGTTGATTTTCACCACCTGCTCCCAATACGCCGCCACTTCCGGCAGTCCGTAATACTCGCAGAGATAGACCAGATTGAGAATATCCTTCTTGAAGCACGATCCGCCGAACCCGATGCCGGCTTTCAAAAACTTTGAGCCGATCCTGGAGTCGCGTCCGGCGGCCGCGGCCACCTCATAGACATTGGCCTCGGTTTTCTCGCACAACGCTGAAATGCTGTTGATCGACGATATCCGCTGGGCCAGCAGCGCGTTCGACACCAGTTTGGTCAGTTCGCTCGACCACAAATTGGTGGTGATGATCCTTTCCCGCGGCACCCAGTTGGCGTAAATCCCGGCCACCGTTTCGACCGCGGTGCGCCCCTCCGGCGTTTCCAGTCCGCCGATCAGCACCCGGTCCGGATGCTGAAGATCGTTGATCGCGGTACCTTCGGCCAGAAACTCCGGATTGGAAACCACCGGAAACTTGAGATGCTTGCGATTGCTTTGCAGAATACGGCTCATCGCCTGAGCGGTGCGCACCGGCAGCGTGCTCTTTTCGACCACGATTTTGTCGGAATCCGCATATTCAACGATGCTTCTCGCGGTCTTTTCCAGATACTGCAGATCGGCCGCCTTACCGGCGCCCGACCCGAAGGTTTTGGTCGGAGTGTTTACCGATACAAAGATGATGTCGGCTTTTCTGATCGCCGCCGGAATGTCGGTGGAATAAAAAAGATTTTTCCCGCGCCGGCGCTTCACCACCTCGTCAAGTCCCGGCTCGTATATCGGCAGATTGTCGGAATTCCATGCCGCTATGCGCTTTTCATTGATGTCCACCACCGTCACAATGCAGTCCGGACAATTGTCGGCGATCACCGCCATGGTGGGACTGCCCACATAACCGGCGCCAATGCACAAAATATTTTTTTTCATTCCAGCAATCCTTTAAAGTTTCCGCTTCCTGAGGCTGAACCACACCAGCAGCGACACAACCACCGAGGCTCCCATAATAATATACAACCCGTAAGGGTTTTGTGCAAACGGCAGCCAGGCGATGTTCATGCCGTACATGCTGGTAATCAGCGTCGGCACCATCAGTATGATGCTGATATAGGTCAAAGTCCGCATTACCACGTTCAGGTTGTTGGAGATGATCGAAGCAAACGCGTCCATGGTTCCGTTGAGAATGTTGTTATAAACCGTCGCCATTTCCAGCGCCTGGCGGTACTCGACGATCACGTCGGCGAACATCTCCTCGTCATCGTCCGACACCTTGAACATCTTCAAATTGGAAAGCCGCCCGATCATGATCTCGTTCGCTTTCAGACTGGTGGTGAAATACACCAAGCTCTTGCCCAGCAACTGCATGTTGATCAACTTGTGGTTGCTGACCGCGGTCTGAAGTTCGCGCTCGATATTTTCGGTGCGAATGTTGATTTCTTTAAGATAGTTAAGGTAAAGCAGCGCGGCGCGGTTGAGTATCTGGAATATGAACCGCTCGCGGTTTACCGTAATAAAATTGCGCACCAGCCCGTTGGAAAAATCGTTCATAATGGTGGCGTGCCGGCTCGACACGGTGATGACAAAGTCGCCGGAATAAATGATGCCGAGCGGAACCACGCGAAACGGCACATCGGCGTCACTGGTAAAATAAGGCACGCGCAGCAGAATCAGCAGCGTATCGTCCTCGACTTCGATTCTGGCGCGTTCATCTTCGTCCAGCGGGTCGGTAAGCATGGTCGGCGGAATATTCAGCCGGCGGGAAATATCGTCCACTTCAGCCGGCGTCGGAGCCGAGATGTTGATCCAGCACCCCGGCTCGCGGTCGGACACTTCGCGCAGATTGTAACTGGCTTTGTGAAACATCTGGATCATGCTGCCACCCCAAACGGTGAAACATGAGACTCAAAAGAAAAATAATCAAGCATTTGGCAATTCCTTTTTGAATAACCGTCAAGGAATCGACCGGAACGACTGCCGCCGCCCCCCTTATCCAATGCCCTATCAGAAGATGAACAACGAGGAGGCGCCGACCGTTCCCGGCCGACTACTAGACGGAGGTTCGCTTTCTTGGGCAAGCGTCACGTTTTCAGTGCTCATACCATCCTCGTTAATTGATTTACATCCAGTCGGCTCCGCATCGGGCGGCGCCGTCCGCTTTATTCTAAAATACCTCCGTTTAACACTTTTTACAAGAACGAAAGGCAATTTATTCCGATTTTTCCGCATCGGCGGCGCTGAGCGCCATCCCGACCAGCATCATTGTCCCGATCAGAGAACTGCCGCCGTAACTGATCAGCGGCAGCGTCAACCCGGTGGGCGGCAGCAGCGCGGCGTTCACGCTTATGTGCAGCAGCGACTGAAGCGCGATCAGAAACGCCGCCGATCCAACGAATATTTTTCCGGTATCGTCATCGCAGCCGCGAGCCAGTCTGACCAGCACCACCACCAGCGCGCACAACAGCGCCAACAGCGGAATCGTCCCCAGAAATCCAAGCGTTTCAGCCATGGAAGCGAAGATGGAATCGTTGTGCGCCAGCGGCAGATAGTTTTCCGTCCACACCGTGTTTCCCAGTTTAGACCCCATCCACCCGCCCCGGGCAATGGCCAGCTGGAACTGTTGAACATGCCAGCCGTTTCCCAGCATGTCGGCATTGCCGAAGACCGCCTCGAACCGCCGGACCACCATATCCCACCGCAGCGCCGCCAGAGCCGCGCCGATCGCACACAACAAAGTTCCGCCGAGCAGAAGTTTCCACAGTCCGCAGCCGGAAATGAACAGGAATATCAGCAGCATCGCCGCGAAAATCACCGCCGACCCGTAGTCCGGCTCCAGCGCCACCGGGATCGAAAACGCCGCCGCCGCGACAAAACACACCGTCATGGCCGCAAGCTCGCTTCGCGGAGCGACGCGGCGCCATAACAGCGCCAGCAGCAGCAGATAACACGGCTTGGCGAATTCCGATGGCTGAATCTGTATTCCTCCGAACGGCTCAAACCAGCCGGACATGCCGTTGATCGGCCGCCCCCAGAACAGAACGCTGAACACGCCGAACAGCGCCGCCAACGCCACCGGTACTCCGAAGCGCTCGTACCAGCGGAACGGAATTTTCCAGCATATTACCAGCACCGGAACGCCGATCAGCAGAAAAACGATTTGACGGCCCAAAAAGTTCCAGTCGCGCAGCGCGGCGATCTGGGTACTGTATATCGCCATGCAGCCCCACATGCCGAGCAACGCGCACAGCACCGCGGCCGACCATGCCAGACTCCGGCGCTCCCAGCTGCGTCCCGATTCCATTTTCTGCCCGTTCATCCGCCTACTCCCGGTTAGCCTTCAGAATATCTTCAAGTGTGAACGGCAGTACCACGGGATAACCGGCGCGGGGCTTCTGAAGCACTTTGCGGGTTGACAATATCTCGTTGCCGTATTTGTCCACCGTGATCTCATATATTTCCGCGACGCCGGACAACGTCCGGTCATACTGCTGTTCCACGCCGGAGACTCCGGTCAGGCAGTTGTCATAATTTGCGACTTCTCCGATCAGTCGGCGTACCGCCGGATCGTCATAGACCCGCCGTTCGACCCGGGGCTGAATCCGGAGCGAATGAAACCGGCCGAGCGGAGTTTTCAGCTGTGAAAGCGCGTCCACCGGAACCCCGCGAAACAGGACAATGTTTTTTGCACTGCTGTCTTTCGCCGCCGGCTTTTCCGGAATATTCGGCAGCACTCCGGCAAGCGACTCCCGGATCGCCGGCCATTCGCCGCTTTCGGCGGCGCCGGCGTCAACCGTCAGATCAAAATAGCGTTCCGACCAGGCCAGCACCGTGCGTTTTTTGTCGAATATCCGGCCGCGCTGCGGCGGAATGAAAAACTGCCGGACGGCGATATCGTCACCCCGGCGCAGATATTCATCGCGCTGGAATATTCCGATATTGAACAGCGAAACCAATACGGCAAGCAGCCACAGCCCGAACAAGCCGAGCATGATATTCATCCGGAGGCCGATTCTGTTCCGCATCGTTTGCTTTCCTTATTTTATAAAAAGATAATCCATTTTTACCCAAAAAGCAAGTTTTTCCGCCGCTTTTGCCCTAATTAGTGAAGATAAAAACATTTTTGCGCCGAAATAAGACTTTCACCGCGGTTGACACTTCAGCGCTACGATGAGACGATCCGACCATTCAAAATCAAACTGTCAAGGAGGAAAAACATGTCAGGAAACGCTTCGGAACACATTAATATCGGCACGGCGCTGGCGCTCTTCGGCGGCAAGGCCGTCGGCATTGCCAGAACCCCGGTCGAGATTACCCGCATCGGGCGGGATTCAGCTTTCTCCGACTGGAACGACCAGTCGCCCGCCGTCTGGGTTCAGGACTCCGGAACCGAGCTTGCCGTCAGTTTTGAAATCGACGTTCCATCCAACGGTCTGCTGCCGGTCACCGATGACGCCGGCAAACTGTTCAGTCCGGCGCCCGGAACCGATCTTTCCGCCGCGCGCCGTGAACTAAAACTGCTGCCGACAGCCGCCAACGCCGGACGCGGTCTGCGCTTCCCAGCCGTCATTCTGAACTCCGCGTGGAATTATGTTTGGAACGGCACCGCGGCGCACCGGCTGCGACTCCGCTTCAGCGCCTTCCCCGACACCGACCGCCTGCTGATGGAAACAACCGCCGAAACTGCCGCCGGCCTCGTCACGCCGCCCCGCGTTGCCGACTGGACGGAACTGGAAAACGCTCTGGCGGCGGAACTCAACCGCATCGTGCCGTTTTCCGGCGCCGGAGTCTGGTGTCCCGGAGCCAGATTCACCGCGCCAAACGGCGGCAGCGTCCGGGCAATGTCGGAAACGCCGGACTTCGACCTCCGGGAAAGCACCGTCATTTTCCAACTTGCCGTCCGTCAAACCGGCGGCGGAGCCGCAACCGAACTGCTTTCACGTCTGTTTGCCGCCCTGCCGTGGCTGAACCGGGAATGTTTCCGGATTGTCACTGCTGGAAAAGCCGTGCGGACCGAAAACGGCGGAGTGAATGTCACGCTTGCCGCTGTCGTTCCCCGGTAAGCCAGTACATCCGCATCACCCCTTTGCCCTTCACCGCCGCCGGTTCCCGCGGGATAAACTCGAACTCGTCTTTTGCCAGTGAATAGGTGCTTTCCGCCACGTTTATCCGCATGGGTTCCGAGGTTTGCTCCATCCGGGCGGCGGTGTTGATGGTGTCGCCGAAAACATCGTAGATGTATTTTTCGACGCCGACAATGCCGCCGACCACCTTTCCTGAATTAATCCCCATCCGCATCTGCCATTTCAGATCGTGGGTGCGGTTGCGTTCCGCAAGATATTTTATCGCTTCAAGCGCCGACCGCAGAATATTGCAGAAGTGGCCGGCATCCGGCGACGGCATGCCGGACACGCTTAAATAGGCGTCGCCGATGGTCTTGATGCGCTCGCAGCCGTTCCGGACGAAAATATGATCGAATTCAGTGAAAATATCGCTGAGTTCCGAAATAAGCAGCGCCGGATCAAGCGCTCCGGAAATCGCGGTGAACCCGACGATATCGGAAAAAAACACCGTGACATGCTCGAACAGTTCCGGCTCGCTGCGCCCGTTTTCCCCAAGTTCGGCGATCACCCGCTCCGGCAGAATATTCCGCAGCAGTTTGGCCGACTTCTCCTTCTCCGCCGCCAGATTTTCGTTCAGCTCCAGCATCTTCAGGTTGGCCTCGGCCATGGCGAATTTCTGTTTCTTGAGTTCGGCGGTCTGTTCAGTCAGCTTCTCCTTAAGTTCAAGCATGGTAAGATTGGCCTCGGCCATGGCGAACTTCTGCTCGGTCAGCCGCTCTTTTTCGCGCTGCATCTTCTCGCGCTCGGTCTGAAGCTGTTCATTCTCGATTCTAAAACTTGTGGTACGGACGCCGAAGTCGTTGCGCTCCGCCTCAAGTTTCCGTTCAAGTTCACCGATCACTCCGGTAAAACGGCGATACTGCACGAACAGCAGCGCCGCCATCAGCGCCGCCAGCGGCACGGCAACCATGAACAGAACAAACCAGATCATTGTTCTCCATCTCCGAGGATTTCCCTCCACGGCCGTTTGTAGAAATTCTTCTTTGACGCCAGCACATTGAATTTCCAAATATGCCACATGGCGGCTATGCCGTCCCTCCATGTGATCTTCTTTCCTTCGTCATACCGGCGCGGACGATATGAGATCGGCGTCTGCCATATCCGCAGCACTCTGGCGGCGGCGACCTTGGCGGTAAGCTCCACCTCAATACCGAAACGCAGGCTGGAGAGATTGAGATTCTGGATCACCTCGCGGCGAAACGCCTTGTAGCAGGTCTCCATGTCCGACAGGTTGATGTCGGAAAAAACATTGCTCCAGAAAGTCAGAAACTTGTTTCCCATCTCATGCCGGAAAAATCTGACCATTCCCGGCGTGCCCATGAACCTTGAGCCGTAAACCACATCGGCAAGGCCGTCGGCCAAAGGAGCAAGAAGGTTCGGATACTCGTCGGGAGAATATTCAAAGTCGGCGTCCTGGACCAGCACAAACGGACACCGTGCCTCGGAAAAACCGCGAATCAGCGCCGCCCCTTTGCCCATATTGCGCGGCTGTTCAAACAGCCGCACCCGCGGGTTGCAGGCAAAAGCGCCGAGTTTCGTCCAGCTCCCGTCGGTGCTGGCGTCATTGACAATGATCGCTTCACCGACCTCGGTGCGAGCCAGCACCCGCCGCACGACTGCGACAATGGTGTCTTCCTCGTTGTAAACCGGAATAATCACACTCACGCAATTTTCAAGACTGGCCATGACCGTTCTCAACGCTTTCCAAGTTCGGCCGAACGGCGGGAGGCCGCCACAACCGCTTCGGCCACCGCGCTGCGGAACGCGCTCCGGTCCAGTTCCGCCACTCCGGCGGCGGTGGTTCCGCCCGGAGAAATGACCTGATCGCGCAGCACCGCCGGATGCAGCCCCGACTCGGCGGCCAGCTTGGCCGACCCGATTACCGTGCGGATTGCCAACTCAAGCGCCAGATCGCGCGGCAGACCTTCGCGGACGCCGCCGTCGGCCAGCGCCATAATAAATTCAAGCACATAGGCCGGACCGCTGCCGGAAAGTCCGGTCACGGCATTCAGCCAACGCTCCTCGCCGCGAAACGCTTTGCCTACCGCGCCGAGGACACTTTCCACCGTCGCGGCGTCGGCTTTGGCGAGTTCTCCCGCCGCAGCGTAAACCGACACTCCCTCGCCCACCAGCGCCGGCGTGTTCGGCATCACCCGCACCACCCGGTTGCTGCCGGTGAGTTCGACCAGCGACGCCAGCTCCGCCCCCGCGACAATCGAAATCACCAGCTTGTCATCCGCAAGGCCGAAAACCGGAGACAGCGCAACTTTGAGATACTGCGGTTTCACCGCCACCAGAATCGTCGCCGCGCCGGTCACCAGCGGCTTCACGTCGTCGCTGAACACCGGACATCCGGTGGCCGCGGCAAACGCCGACGCCGCTTTCGGATTGGGGTCGAATGCAACAATGTGCATTCTGTCCTCCGGGTTGCGCATGGTCATACCGCCGGCAATGGCGGTGGCCATTTTTCCGGCGCCGATGAAAAGAATTTTATCGTCCATAACCGATCACCTATGAATTTGCGATCCGACCCACAGCCCGAATGTGAACATCGAAGCCGCGGCCAGATACCATGAAAACCACCTGAAGTCGCCGCGACGCAGCAGCCGCAGCAACAGTTTGAGCGAAATATAGCCGACTACCGCCGACACCGCAAAACCGATCCCCCATATCAACGCCTGAGACGCGGAAATCGACATTTTTTCCTTTATCGCATCTACCGACTCCAGCAGCGCCGCGCCGCCGATGGCCGGAATCGCCAGCAGAAACGAGAATTGCGCGCAGTCCGCCTTTTTAAGACCGAACTTCAGTCCGGCGGCAATCGTCGAACCCGACCGGGAAATCCCCGGCGTTATCGCGATCGCCTGTGCCACGCCGATCAACAGCGCCTGCCGCAGCGATATTTTCTCCACCGGAACCGCGCCGGCGTCACCGTCCGCCCCGTCCCGTCCGCGCATGGCGAACCACAACAGCAGTCCGGTAATCGCGAACCCGGCGGCGGGAACCCACAGCGGCCCGAAAACCGCCTCCTCAAAACCGCATTTCTTGATGGCCACGCCGACCACTCCTGCCGGAATCGTGCCGGCAATCACCGCAAAAATCAACCTGTATTCCCGTCTTGCCAATATCTTCCACAATTCCCGGAAATAAAACACCAGAATGGCCAGCAGCGTTCCGGCATGCAGTACCACGTTAAGAAAAAGATCGCTCTCCGGATTGGTACCCAGCAGAAACTGCAACACCTGAAGATGTCCGGAACTGCTGATCGGCAGAAATTCCGCCACCCCCTGAAACGCGGCGAGAACCACCACCTTCAGCAACTCGATAATATCCATTTCGCATCCTCTCAGCCGTCATTCGGCAAAATTCACCACTTCGTTGTTGGCGCCGTCGAAATCGCTCTCTTCCGGGATCACGTCGCCGTCGTTTTCAGGCTCTCCGCCCTCCGCCGTCGCCGCCGGAGCGGAAACACCGGGTTCAACGGCGGCAACCGCCGTCCCCGCCGGACGCCCGTTCCCGACCGCGCCGCCGCAGGAGGAAAACAACCACGCTCCCGTCAGCATCAGACACAGAAAAGCAAGCATCAACAGAAGAATCCGCCCGAATGACGACCGTTTTCTCCGGCAATCCATCATACGCTTCCTTCCTTATTTCTACACCCACCCGTGCGGAATGAATTCGATCTTTTCCACCGGGATGATCGCGTCGAACAACTCCTCGGACAACTTAAGCGATTTGTTGGACTTTCTGAACAGCTTGCGGCCCACCAGATTGGTGCGCGAACTGTCCAGCAGCAGAAGCATCATCTGACACGCTCCCCGGGTGCGGACCAGCGCCAGTTCGCCGGAGCACAGAGTGCTCATGCTTTTGATCGTCAGCTTCCACGCCGAGCCGCCGACCAGATCAAGTTCGCTCCCTCTGGCGATAAGTTCCAACGGCCGGTCGGCGGGAACTCCGGCGGCCTCGGCCACCCGGTTGCCGTAAATATCGCCCTCAAAGGCATTGAGCCGCTTCAAAAAATCGCGGTACTTCATCGACAAAGCGTTCGCCAGCGACGGCCCCGGATTGTACGGCGCGGTATTTTCTCGCAGATAAAGTCCGCCGAGATCGCGCACCGGAGCGGAAGCGTCGCGCCGCACCCGCCAGTCCAACCCGGCGGTACCGAGCAATTCCTCCTCGGTGCAGCCCAGCGCCGGAGAAAGCAGACGCAGGTCGGCCACATCAGGAACCGCATTCGGAGTGGTCTCCAGAAGCTCAATCGTTTTAAGCGGCAGTGGACAGGCCGCGGCCAGCTGCTCCCGACTCATCCCTTTCTCGCTGCGCAAACGCATCACCAACTCACCAAGCGGAGACTGCACGGTATCGGCGCCGCAGCGAATGCGGGTCAGCATGCAGCGCAGCTCAAACGCGCGCTGCCGTTCAAGCCCAAGCAGTTCAAAAATCCGGTCAAGCTGCTTCATGTTGGGCGTGATCTTGCCCTGAAGCAACTGCGACACCGCCGACGGCGTGACATCAAGATACTCGGCCAGCACATTCTGCTTGACCCGGGTTCGCACCAGCTCATGTCTCAACATGGCGGCAAATTCCTCGCGCAGGGGGTTTCTTGCCATTTTTGCACACTCCTTCCATATTAACGTCAGGCATCGTATAGTTGGCACTTAATATAGCATGCAGTTTTTGCATGTCCAGAGTAAAATTCTATTATTTGGCGATAATCTTGTCGATTTCACCGGCTGCTGAACCGTTTGCAAAATCAATGACGACGCGGCCGCCGGCCAACTCGGGAAAAACGCCGGTAACCAGCGTTCCGTCGTCACGCCGCACCATCGCATACCCGCGGGACAGAACGTTGTCCGGCCCCAGCGCGGCAAGCTGACGCTCCGCCGCCGCCAGACGACGGCTTTGAAGCTCATGCGTGTTTTTCAACAGAACGGCGCCGCGCCGCTCGATTTCGTCCAGCCGCTGTTCGTAAAGCTCAAGCAAATGACGCGGTTCGTGAAAAACATAGTGCCCGGCCGCCCGCGCCAGACGGCGCTTCAGGGGTTCAAGGTTGTTGCGCAGCACCCGCGGCAGATCGCGGTTCAGACCGGCCAGACGAAGCGCAAGTTCAGAATATCCGCCGAACAGCGCGACGGCCGCCGCGCTCGGCGTGGCGCAGCGCAAATCGGCGGCAAAGTCGCAAATGGTGAAGTCGATCTCATGCCCGACCGCCGAAACCACCGGCAGACGGCTGCCGGCCACCTTGCGGGCCAGCGTTTCGTCATTGAACGGCCACAGGTCCTCAATGCTTCCGCCGCCGCGGGTAACCACGATCACGTCCACCCGGCCGGACGCATTGAAAAAGTCGATTCCGGCGCACACCTCGGAAACGGCGCGCGCCCCCTGCACCGCCGCCGGATAAACCGTTACGGCGGCGCCGGAAAAATTTTCCAGCGCCAGACGGATGAAGTCGCGCACCGCCGCGCCGTCGCGGGCGGTGACAACGCCGACACTGCGAGGATATGCCGGAAGACGGCGCTTCCGCTCCGGAGCGAACAGTCCTTCGCCGTCCAGTTTCCGCTTGATGCGTTCAAATTCGATCAGCAGATTGCCGCGGCCGGCCGGTCTCAGCGTCCGAATGTTGAACTGGTATTCGCCGCGCACCGGATACACCGTCAACCGGCCGTTCACCTCCACCCGGTCGCCGGTCTTCAGCCCCAGCTCCTTGGCCTGCCGCAGACCGCCGAACCATGTGGCGCGGATCTGCGAAGACTCGTCCTTCAATGTTAGATAGACATGACCGGACTGATGCGCCGAAAAACTCCCGATCTCACCGGACATCCAGAACGGCGAAAACGAATTTTCGATCATGTCGCGCACCGCGTCGTTGACCTGACTGACCGACCAGACCGGCTCATCCATGATTTACATCACCCCGATCAGGAACAACATTATCTTATTGGCTGCCCATTTTGATATCTGAAACAGCCAGATGCTGCCGAATGAGAAAATAAACAGAATCATCACCAGCATCGCGCCGCGCCCGAACTCGGTGGTGTCCATCCGTCGCAGTCCGGGAAATATCTCCCGGCAGGCGGTAAATCCGTCCAGCGGCGGCACCGGCAGCAGATTAAGCAGCAGCAGCGCCAGATTGAGTTCGCCGCCAATCAGCCCGATCAGCCAGAACAGATGCGAACGCTCGACCGACAACGCCGCGACAAACAGAAACAGCACCGCCAAAACCAGATTCATCCCGACTCCGGCCAGCGACACCAGCAGCCGGCTCGTCTTTCTCCGCAGATTTGCCGGATTGACCGGCACCTGCCCCCACGCGATTCCGATGAACAGCAGCATCAACAGCGAAATCACCCCCATCTGCCGCAGCGGATTCAAAGTCAGATGACCGGTTTTCGCGGCGGTGTCGTCCCCCTCGATCGTCGCCACCGCGGCATGCGCAAACTCGTGGCAGCTGATCGAGAAAATCACCACCGCCAGCCAGATCGCGCCGAGCCGCGGATTACTCATCAGCGTGTTTATAAACAAATTGTCCATTATCTTTGCCGTTTGATGTTAAGGTCTCCGATCAACTGCCAGTAGTGGCTGACCGGATCAAATTTCACTTTCGCGCTGAACCTGTACGCCGTCCTGCCGCCGTAACCGTCCGGCAGATACACGTTGCTGTTTACTTCATAAGTATCCTGCGCCACCATCTTCACCGAAGAACGCTGCACTGCCGCGCGGTCGAATCTCGGGCGCAGACTGCGTCCCACCCGATCAACCACACAGCGGGCGGCGAACTGAAATGCTCCGGACGGGTCGCCCTTCTCCGTCTGAACGAACTCCGGTCCGTCAACGGTCATGACATCGTCCCACAATTCCGGCCCGAACAGTGCGCCCAACGCGAATATCACGATAAAAATCCCGATTACCACCGATTTGCGCATTATCCCCCCAGCTTGTTCCGATTAATTATACACGCAGTATACCGGCAAATCAAGCATTCGGACAAAAAAAGTTGGGACGGCTCGGACAGGGGAATCCGAACCGCCCCGGGGGTAGGAGAACAGGGAAAGCTATTTATTTGCCGTAATAGGCCTTAAGATACAGTTCCTTGATCTCGGAAATCAGCGGATAGCGCGGATTGGCGCCGGTGCACTGATCGTCGAAGGCCATTTCCGAAAGCGTGTCGAGCTGGGCGAGGAAATCCGCCTCGCTGATGCCAAGCTCCTTGAGCGACTTCGGAATGCCGAGCCGGGTCTTTAGAGTTTCGATCGCGGCGATCAGGCTCTCGACCTGATCTTCCTCGGTCTTGCCCGGCAGTCCGAGGAACCGGGCGATATAAGCGTAACGGCTCTTGGCGTCCGGGCACTTGTACTGCGAGAAAGTTCCCTGCTTGGTCGGGCAATCGGTGGCGTTGAACCGGATGATGTCCGTAATCAGCATGGCGTTGGCCAGGCCGTGCGCCACGTGGAATGCGGCGCCGAGCTTATGCGCCATCGAGTGGCAGATGCCGAGGAAGGCGTTGGCAAAAGCCATACCGGCCAGCGTGGAGGCGTGATGAATTTTTTCACGCGCCTTCTCATCGCGGGTGCCGTTTTCGTAGGCGTCGGGCAGATACTTGAAGACCAGCCGGATCGCCTCCATCGCCATGGCGTTGGAAAACTCGGTGGCCATGGTCGAAACACGGGCCTCAAGGCCGTGAACCAGAGCGTCCAGCCCGGAGTAGGCGGTGAGTTTCTTCGGCATGTTCATCACCAGCTTGGTGTCGATGATGGCCATGCTCGGAGTCAGTGCATAGTCGGCCAGCGGATACTTCTGTCCGGTCTTCTCGTCGGTGATGACGGCGAACGGAGTGACTTCGCTGCCGGTGCCGCTGGTGGTCGGGATGGCGACCATAAGCGCCTTCTCCCCCATCTTCGGGAAGGTGTAGACACGCTTGCGGATATCCATAAACCGCATGGCGATATCGGAGAAATTCACTTCCGGGTGCTCATAAAGCAGCCACATGATTTTTGCGGCGTCCATCGGAGAACCGCCGCCGACGGCGATAATGGTGTCGGGCTTGAAAGAGTTGATCCGGTCCAGTCCGCGGTGGGCGCAGGCGAGCGTCGGGTCCGGCTCGACCTCGGCGAACACCTCGTATTTGATGCCGAATTCTTCGAGGTATTTGAGCGCTTCGTCCAGAACGCCGTTGTTATAAAGGAAGCCGTCGGTGACCACAAAGGCGCGCTTGCGGCCTTCAAGGTCGCGCAAGGCTTCATGCAGACAGCCGTATTTGAAGTAAATCTTTTCCGGAACGCGGAACCACAGCATGTTCTCTCTCCTTTGGGCCACGGTTTTGATGTTGAGCAGGTGCTTCGGCGCAACGTTCTGACTGATCGAGTTGCCGCCCCAGCTGCCGCAGCCGAGCGTGAGGGAGGGGTCCATCTTGAAGTTGAACACGTCGCCGATAGCGCCCTGACTGGCCGGCATGTTGATCAGCGTGCGGCCGGTCTTCATTTCGGCGCCGAACTCGTTGATGCGGTCGGTGTTGGTCGGAGCGGTGTAGAGCACGCTGGTGTGGCCGAGGCCGCCGAAAGCCAGCAGCTGCTGCGCCAGATCCTTGGCGTGTTCAAAGTCGGTGGCGTGATAGAGCGCCAGAACCGGAGAAAGTTTTTCAAAGCTGAACGGGAATTCCTTGCCCACGCCCTTGCTCTCGCCGATCAGTACCTTGGCCGTGGCCGGCACTTTGAGTCCGCCCATCGCGGCGATATTGGCGGCCGACTGGCCGACGATTTTCGGATTGAGCTTGCCGTCCTGAACGATCACCTTGTCCATGATCTTCTTTTCCTCGGCGTTGAGAATGTAAGCGCCGCGGGCGATGAACTCTTTTTTGACGGCTTCGTAAATCGAATCAACCGCGATGACCGACTGCTCGGAAGCGCAGATCATGCCGTTGTCGAAAGTCTTGGAGAGCAGAACCGAGCTGACCGCCATCATGATGTCGCAGGTTTCGTCCATGACCACCGGGGTGTTGCCGGCGCCGACGCCCACCGCCGGCACGCCCGACGAATAAGCCGCCTTCACCATGCCCGGCCCGCCGGTGGCGAGAATCAGGCTGATGTCCTTGTGACTCATCAGATGCTGGGACAGCGCCACGGTCGGCTCTTCGATCCAGGCCACGATGTCTTCCGGCGCTCCGGCGGCGACTGCGGCGTCGCGCACGATTTTCGCGGCGGCGATCGTCGAGTTCTTGGCCCGCGGGTGCGGCGAGAAGATGATGGCGTTACGGGTTTTCAGAGTAAGAAGCGACTTGAAAATCGCGGTACTGGTCGGGTTGGTGGTCGGAACAATACCGGCGATGATGCCCATCGGTTCGGCTTCCTTCATAACGCCGAAGGAATCGTCGTTTTCGATGACGTCGCAGGTCTTTTCGTTCTTGTACTTGTTATAGACGAATTCAGAAGCAAAGTGGTTTTTGATGACCTTGTCTTCAATCACGCCCATGCCGGTTTCCTCAACCGCCATCTTCGCCAGCGAAATTCTGGCGTTGTTCGCGGCGAACGCCGCGGCGCGGAAGATCTCGTCCACCTGTTCCTGGGTGTAGGTGGCGTACTTCTGCTGCGCCACTTTTACTTTGGCAATGATGGCGTTCAGCTCCTCGAGCTGCTTCGTTTCGTCGACCGGTTCAGCGGCCGCCTGTTTCTTCACGATCTTTTCCATATTGTTCTTCTACTCCCTGCTGCACGTTCCCGAATGGTGCGTTTCGGCGGCGTCGTGCAATCCCGCCGCCGGAACGCGTTTTTTTCTTTCGATCCTTTTCCGGCGGAAAGGGGTGCAAAACCACCGGAACCGAACCCTGCAAAAACCTGGAGATTCTTGCATCGATATTTTTTTATCTATCTTTAAAATACACGATTTCCGGAATAAATCAAGGGATTGGATAAAAAAACATCGATATTTTTTTATAAATGTTTGCAAATTGAGCAAACCTGGCGTCCGCCGCCGCAAAATTCTCTTTTTTTCATCTGTCAACGGCGGACGCCCAACGACAGGGCGACGGCTCCGGCAGATTCCAATACGCGACAACGGACGCCGGACGGCAAGGCAACGGCGACGGCAGATTCAAATTCGCGACAACGGACGCCGGACGGCAAGGCAACGAGACAACGGCGACGCATACAAAGTTCCAATCTGCAATAACGGACGCCGGACGGCAAGGCAACACCGCGCCGGCGAATTCCGATCCACGCCGCCATCCGCAACTGGTCGGAACACGCAGCACACAGACGAATTACACCCGGTCAAAACCACCCGGTATCCGCCACTTCCGCCGCATCATGCCACCGGCGGCCATTTGGGAGTCATAACCGCCGATGAGAAACGCACACCTTTCCGTTCCGCCGCGTTTTACGGCCGGAACGGAAAGGTTGAATGTCTTTTTATCCGTTTTTGCGGTCAATGTACGCAGTATGCAGCAGTTTGTGGGCGGCATGACTGCCCGGTTCGCCCAGAAACTCCTCGTACAGCTTAATGATATCCGGATTCTGATGCGATTTCCGTATCGGCAGTCCGGCGTCGGCACGATACAGCGCCGCCATCCGTTTTTCCAGCCGCGAGGTGTCGCCGTGATGATAGGGCTGACCGCCGCCGTTAATGCAGCCGCCGGGACAGGCCATGATCTCAATCGCATGATAGTTGGCTTCACCGCGTTCGATCTTCTCCAGCAGTTTTCTGGCGTTGCCAAGTCCGGAACATACCGCCGCGCGCAGTTCAATGCCGCCGACGTTCACCGTAGCCTCCTTGATGCCGGCCATGCCGCGCACCGCCTTGAAGTCGATCTCGCGCACATCCTGACCGGCGATCCAGTCGGCCGCAGTACGCAGCGCCGCCTCAAGCACGCCGCCTGTGGCGCCGAAAATAACGGCCGCGCCGGTGGATTCGCCCAGCGGCGAGTCGTACACGCCGTCCTCCAGTTCTTCAAACTGGATGCCGGCCTCGCGGATCATGTCGGCCAGTTCGCGGGTGGAGATGACGATGTCCACATCGCGCACGCCGTTCGGTGCGAACTCAGGTCTGGCGGCCTCGTATTTCTTCGCCAGACACGGCATCACCGAAACCACAATCAGGTCTTCCGGCTTCACTCCGATCTTCTCGGCATAATAGCTTTTGGCGATGGCGCCGAACATCTGCTGCGGCGACTTGGCGCTGCTCGGCATGTAGATGAGTTCGGGGAACTGGTGTTCGAGAAACTTCACCCAGCCCGGACAGCAGCTGGTGAGAATCGGCAGGTCATGATTTTTCGTGACCCGGTCGATCAATTCCGTGGTCTCCTCCATGATGGTGAGGTCGGCGGCGAAGTCGGTGTCGAACACCTTGTCGAATCCGAGCATCCGCAGCGCGGTGACCATTTTTCCGGTGCTTACCGCGCCCGGCTCCATGCCGAAACATTCGCCGATAGCCACGCGCACCGCCGGAGCAGTCTGAACGATCACGGTTTTGGAGGCGTCGTTAAGCGCACGCCAGACCGGATACTTGTAGTCGATCTCGCTGAGCGCGCCGACCGGACAGGCCTGAACGCACTGGCCGCAGAACACGCACTCGGTGTCGGCCAGCCGCTTCATTCCGGCCGGAGCGACCACCGCGCGGAATCCGCGGTTGACGCCGGAAAGCACCCCCACGGTCTGCACCTTGTTGCAGGCGGTCTCGCAGCGGCGGCACATGATGCACTTGTCCAGATCGCGCGCAATCGCGAAGCTTGAGAGGTCTTTGTTGAACGTGGACTGCTCGCCTTTGTAGAGCAGATGGTGCAGCCCCATTTCCTGCGCCAGCGCCTGAAGCTGGCATTCCAGGTTTTTCGGGCAGGTCAGACAGTCTTTCGGGTGGTTGGACAACAGCAGGTCGAGAATGGTGCGTCTGGCGTTGATGGCGCGGAGCGTGTTGGTGCGCACCTCCATTCCCTCGACCACCGGAGTGCAGCAGGCCGGCGCGAGATTCGGCCGTCCCTTGACTTCGACCACGCACACCCGGCAGGAGCCGGAGCGGTGTTCAACATTGAAACAGTCCATCGTGAAATGGCACAGCGTCGGAATTTTGATTTCGAGTTTCTCCGCCGCCTCGAGAATGGTGCAGCCGGAGTCCACCGACACCGGCTGGTCGTTAATTTTAAGATTGATCTTCATTTTAGCTTTTCTCCCCGGTGCGGTTACTTTTTGTCGACGGCGTGGAACTTGCAGACCCGGAAGCAGACGCCGCATTTTATGCATTTGCTCTGATCGATCGTGTGCCGCTGCCGTTTTTCGCCGGAGATCGCGTTGACCGGACAATTTTTAAGGCAGAGACCGCAGCCGACGCAGCGGTCGGAAATATCGAAATGAATCAGTTTCTGGCACACTCCGGCCGGGCAGCGCCCCTCCTTGACATGGGCGATATACTCGTCCGGGAAGTTGGCCAAGGTGGACAGCACCGGATTGGGTGAAGTCTGGCCGAGTCCGCACAGCGCGGTGTCCTTGATTATGGCCGAAAGCGCCTTGAGTTTTTCGATGGTCTCCAGTGTGCCGCGGCCGTCGGTGATCTCCTCGAGCATTTCAAACAGCCGGCGGTTGCCGATCCGGCACGGAGTGCATTTGCCGCACGACTCGTCAAGTGTGAATTCCAGAAAGAACTTTGCGATGTTGACCATGCAGTCGTCCTCATCCATCACGATCATGCCGCCGGAACCCATCATCGATCCGATGCTTTTCAGCGCCTCGTAGTCGATCGGCAGGTCAAGGTTCTTTGCGGTGATGCAGCCGCCGGACGGTCCGCCGGTCTGCACCGCCTTGAACTGGCGGCCGTCGCGGATGCCGTCGCCGATCCGGTAGATGATGTCGCGCAATGTGGTTCCCATCGGGACCTCGGCCAGGCCGACCTTGGAGATTTTGCCGGCCAGCGCGAACACTTTTGTCCCCGGCGAACCGGTGGTTCCGAGCGACTTGAACCACTCCGCCCCCTTGCGGATGATCGCCGCAACGCAAGCGAAAGTCTCCACATTGTTGACTACGGTCGGCCGCTTCCACAACCCCTCCACCGCCGGGAACGGCGGCTTGACGGTGGGTTCGCCGCGCATGCCCTCGATCGAATGGATCAGCGCGGTCTCCTCGCCGCAGACGAAAGCGCCGGCGCCGAATTTGATCTGGATATCGAAGTCGAATCCGCTGCCGAAAAGATTTTTGCCGAGCAGTCCGGCTTCGCGGGCCTGGCCGATCGCGTTCTCAAGGCGGCGCACCGCCAGAGGGTATTCGGCACGGATATAGATGACGCCGGTGTTGGCGCCGATCGCATAACCGCCGATCGCCATGGCTTCGAGCACGCTGTGGGGGTCGCCCTCCAATACGGCGCGATCCATGAACGCGCCGGGGTCGCCCTCGTCGGCGTTGCAGATGATGAACTTCTCGCCGGCGGGCTGGGCGGCGGCGAACTGCCATTTTCTGCCGGTCGGGAACCCGCCGCCGCCGCGACCGCGCAGACCGGAGGCCAGAATGGTGTCGATCACCTGTTGCGGCGTCATTGTGGTGAGCGCCTTGGCCAGCGCGGTGTAGCCGTCGTTTTCGATATACTGCTCAAGTTTCTCCGGGTTCAGTCTTCCGGTATTGCGCAGAACGATGCGCGCCTGAAGCTCTCCCGGTTCGGGCTTTTCGAACTCCGGATAATACCATGACCGTTCAATGGTGCGGGTGCCGGCGGCGATCGAGTCGGTGCCCGCGGCGATGATGGCCGGAACCTGCTGCGGCGTGACATCGCCGTAGATAAGCCGCTTTCCGCTGCGGCGGTCATTCAGCATTATTACCGGCTCGGCATAGCACAGTCCCATGCAGCCGACCTCGACAACCTCCACCGCGTTTTCCAGGCGGCGCTCGACGATTTCGTCGTAAATGCTTTTCAGCACCGCTCCGGCACCGGCGGCCAGCCCGCAGGTGCCGACTGAGACCAGTATCTGCACCGGCGGTTTCGGACGTGATTTCAATACTCCGGCCATTTTTGCCAGAGCTTCCGGCGTCTTTATATTCATGATCTGACCTTGCTCCATAATGTGTGTATAAATTCTATGATAAACGGTAACCAGCCGGCGTCAGTCGGCGATCTGGGCAAGCACGTCGGCCACCTTCTCGGCGGTCATGTTGCCGTAGACGCGATCGTCCACCATCACCACCGGCGCAAGGCTGCACGCGCCGACGCACCGCAGCGCGCCGAGAAAAAATCTGCCGTCCGCCGTGGTTTCGCCTTCGGAGACGCCGAGACGACGCTTGAACTCCTCAAGCACTTTCCCGGCTCCCTTAACGAAGCAGGCGGTGCCGGTACACACATTGATCTTGTGACGGCCGAGCGGCTTGTCGGTGAAAAAGCTGTAAAAGCTGATCACTCCGTACACGTCGGCCGGGGAAATCTTCAATTCCGCCGCCACGAATTTCTGCACCTCTTCCGGCAGATAGCCGAACATGCTCTGCGCCCGGTGCAGCGTCTGGATCAGGAATCCTCTGGACCGCGACGGATTTTCGGCGATCGGGAGCGAGGAAATATATTTTCCCAGCTCTTCAAATTTCGCCCGATCCGCCGGCGTGGCGTTTCCGCATTGACAACTCATCAATCCACCTCCTGTTTCTATATGATAAAAGATACACCAACATAGCAATAAGAGACGTAACATTTCGGAATCAAGGATAAACATACATGCCGCGCCGGAAAAAAGCAACTCCGTCCGGACAATCTTTTTACAAATTAAATAAAACGGATTGAAACCTCTTTCATGTACCGGTCGCGCAACAGATTGCCGATTCGTCCGATCAGGTTGCGCCGCAGTTCGAGTTCGGCCGGCAAGTTGGGATCCTGATGGGCCTGATTGATTTTTGTTCCGACCAGAAACTCGATCACGTCGTTGCGCCGCATCAAGTCCGCCACCCGTCCAGCGGCGTCGTTTTTGCCCTCGGCTCCCTTTTCGAGATAGACGGCGGTGCGGTTCAAGGTGAAAATCCCCTCGGTGACCAGATCGGCGCCCTCCATCACCGCCACCGGCGGAAGGTCGCCGCCGACGGAGCCGGGTTCGATGGTCAGATTGCGGCGAAGTTCGCGCGCCACGATTTCGCCGGAGGTGCCGCCGCAGATGATTTTCACGCCTTTAAATTCATCGAAATACCGTGCGCATTCGGCGTCGCGCGCAGGGTCGATCGGCGGACCGGTAAACACCAGCATCCGCCGCGGCCGGCGAAACAGCAGGCAGGCCGCCGAGATGTCGTCGGCGGGGCGGAGCATCGGCTCATGAGCCACCGCCTCGCGCAGAATGCGTTCGGACAGTTCCTGTGAAGAAATGTCGGGCGAAAGCTCCAGCAGTGAACGCACATATTTCACCACGCCGTCCCGTCCCCAGCCGGACGGCAGACCGGGGGAACCGAGTCCGGCCTGGGTAACCCCGTCGGAAAAGACGATCACACGGTCGCCGATCCGGGTGGAAAAATCGTAATGGGTCATGGTGCGGTCGCGGTATTTGGGCGACACGGTTTCCGTCCCCTCCGGGTTCAGCGGTTCGGCGCCGCGCATCAGAATGAACGGCGGATTGCCCATTTCCACCAGCGAGGTGCGCCCGTCCGCCCGGCAGTCCACGATTGAGAACGTCGCATAGCTTATGTGGCGGACGCGGCAGACCGGCAGCGCGTCCATTATCACTTCGGAAAAATGGACAATCTCGCGGTCGGCGGCCATAAACTTCAACGCCATGGTCATGGTCATAAGCGCCAGAATGTCGGCTTTCACGCCGTGGCCGAGACCGTCGGTCAGCACGCAGAGCAGCCGCTGTTCCTCGCGTATGCGGCGGAAAGACACGGCGTCGCCGCAGGCGCGTTCGCCGTACCGGCAGTCCAGACTGCATCCGGTGTCGATAAAGACATCCGGTGACGCCGCGGCACGGCGCGGCGCATCGGCGGCAGCGCCCGTCATGCGTCGGTCTCCTTTCCGCCGCAGTGCGCGGCATCGTCGGCGTAGTCGTCGGCGATGGAGCGCAGCAGCAGTTCGGTGTCGGCCATCTGTTCACCGAGGCGGCAGGCGATCTCCTGCACTGCGGCGATGTTGCGGTCGATCACCTCGCGGGCGCGGCCGGCGATCCGCTCGCGCCGCATTTCAAGTTTGGTGACGTCAAAGATCACCGCTCCGGCCACGGCGTGCGGTTCAAGGTTGAATATTTTGACATTGTAGAGTTTGTCGCCCACCTTCAGCGAATCGCGTTCAACGTCGCCGCCGGAAAGCAGCGCCGAGCGGAACAGTTCGTGAAACGGCACGATGCGGGTGAGGTCGGCGCCGGCGAGTCCCGGAGACGCGTCGAACGCCTCCACCGTGTCCTCGCCGAACAGCTGGGCGAAGTTGCGGTTGCATTCGATCACCGCCAGATCGCCGTCCACAATCACCACCCCGGAGGGGATTGCGCGCAGCAGGGCGTTGGCCTTCTTCTGCGCCAGTTTGCGCATGTAAGAAACGCACATCGAGGGCTCAGCCTTGCCGGCCAGCATGGCCTTGGCGAAATTGCGGCAGGTGTTGTAGCCGCAGCCGTCGCAGTTCAACTCGTCTTCCGGAGCGGTTTTGCCGACGCTGCGCAGCGCCGTCTCCAGCTCGGCCAGCGACGGTTCGCCCGCCGCCGCCGACCCGTCCGGCGGATAGGCCGCCGCCACATCGTCTCCGGCGGCGGCGCGGTCTTGCGGCGCGTCCGGGAACTTGGTCCGGTTGACCACCCGGAGCCGCTCCAGCAATCCAGGAGAATCGTGTTCGGCGCAGGGGCCGTGAACGCAGCCGCCGGAACAGGCGAGCAGTTCCACAAACGCCGTCTCATTTTCGGGCAGCTCCTTCACGCCGGTCAGCGCCAGCGCGATATTCCGGATACCGGCGATCGCGGCGTAATGGACGCGCCGGTTGGAGGTCTGAAATTCGATGGTGTCGTTCATGCCGCCTTCGACCGGATATTTCGCACCCTCTTCGGCGGACTCCGGCACAAAGCGGTCGTCCGGCGCGGCGGAGAGTTTTTCCGGTTCGATGCCGGCTTCGCGGAGCATGCCGCGAAGTTCGGGATAGGTCAACGCCAGCGCCAACAGTTCCGGGTGGCGGTCCGACTCGTTCTTCTTGCCGATGCAGGGGCCGACAAAAACCACCCGGCACTCCGGGAACACCCGTTGCAGCATCCGGCAGTGCGCCATGACCGGCGACCCCACCGCGGTGATCTTTCCGGCAAGTTCCGGCAGATATTTGCAAATGTAGTCCACCGCGGTGGGACAGGCGCTGGAAAGCAGCAGTCCGCCGGACAGTTTGTCCAGCTCATGCGCCAGTTCGGAAGACACGATCTGCGCGCCGAGCGCCGTTTCGCTCACTCCGGCCGCTCCCAGCATTTTCAGCGCCCGGATCAGCTTTCCGGCCGGCAAATCGCGGAATTCGCTGACCCATGACGGCGCCAGCGATATATACACCGGAGCCGCTCCGCGAACCAGTTCACGGAACGCCGCCGCGTCATTTCTCACCCGCTTCGCCTTGACCGGGCAGACCTCCACGCATTTGCCGCAGGCCACGCACAGTTCGGGAATCACCGCCGCGTGACCGTCGCGCACACGAATCGCCTTGACCGGACAATGACGGACGCATTTGTAGCAGTCCTGACACTCCGTCACCACCGTGTAGACCGGATAGGAAACGCTCATACCATCTCCCTTCGCCTGAAATTGCCGCCGTTGAATGTATTATGCAGACAAAGATAACCGCGCTTCAAGAGAAAGTCAAGCATTTTTTCAAAACCATTTTTGCGGCGCCGCCCGCCCGGACGAACCAACCGGCGTCTTGCTTTGCCCGGCGCTTTGTGCTATATTACATCAATATACGCGAAAGGATGCGGAAATGCCGGAAGAAAAAGAAAAAAAAGAGATCGACGAACAGAAACTGCTCGAACTGCTTGACTCCTTTGAACGCGAACAACGCGCCTCCGCCGGCTATCCGCGCTGGAAAGCCGGCATTCTCTGGGGGGCAGCCGCATGGATGTTCGCCGCGCTGCTGCTGTTCATCCTCTATCTGCCCGGCATAAAACAGACCACGATGACCTGGCCGCTGCTCTGTCTCGGCGCATCGGGACTGGCGGCGGCGGTGTGGACCGTCGTCACTTTCCGCCCCGACTGCCGATGAGCCGAGACACGATAAAACTCGAATTCAAATCCGGCACGATCGTTGCCGACGGCGCTTTGCCCGACGCGGTCGCCGCCTGGTTCGCCGCCGACCCCCGCGCCGGAATATTCCGCGCCCGCGCCTGTGACTATCCGGCGATCGCCATGGCCGCCCGCGCCGCCGGAGTAAAAATTGACGACACGGTGTGTGATTTTCCGCACGTCGAATTTAATTTCATCAAAACTTTCACTCCGCTTCCCCACCAGTCGGCCGCGTATCTGGCGTGGAAACGCAACGGTTTCCGCGGCATCGCCGCGCTGCCGACCGGCTCCGGAAAAACGTTTCTGGCCATGATGGCGATCCGCAAACTTCAGCGCTCCGCCATTGTGCTGGTTCCGACCATCGATCTTCTGGAGCAATGGGCGGCGCTGCTGAAAAACTTCTTCGGCTGCGAGGTCGGAATGCTCGGCGGCGGCGAACACAGCGTGCGGCCGCTTACCGTCTCCACCTACGACTCGGCGGTGCTGCACATGGAATTTGTCGGCAACCGCTTCGCGCTGCTGATCTGCGACGAATGCCATCATCTGCCGGGTCAGCTCTACCGCACCGCGGCGGAACAATGCGTTGCACCGTACCGGCTCGGGCTGTCCGCCACGCCGGAGGATGACGACCCGGAACGCTTCGCCGTCCTCACCGGTCTGCTGGGCGAAGTGGTGGCCGACGTCGGAGTGACCGAACTTGAGGGAAAAGTCCTCGCTCCATACATCGTAAGATCAATCAAAACCGAACTGACAGCGGATGAACGCTCCGAATACGAACAATGCCGGCAGACCTATCGCGGCTTCGCGACATACGCCGGAATCGATTTCTCGCGCCGCAACGCCTGGCGCGACTTTATCTTCGCCGCCTCGCGGACCCCGGAGGGGCGCGACGCGCTCCGCGCATATCTCCGCCAGCGCGAACTCAGCCGCCGGTCGCGGAACAAACTGGCCGCGGTGTGGGAGCTGCTGCGCCGCCACCGCGGTGAACGGATGCTGATCTTCACCGCCGACAACGCCACCGCCTATGCGCTGGGACGGGAATTTCTGCTGCCGGTGCTCACCCATCACACCCGGCCGGCCGAACGGCGCGACATGCTGGACAAACTGCGCTCCGGCGTCTGCGACGTTCTGGTGACCAGCAAGGTGCTGAACGAGGGAGTGGACGTGCCGGAAGCGGCGGTCGGCATTGTGGTCTCCGGGTCCGGCAGCGTCCGCGAACACGTTCAGCGGCTGGGGCGGATACTGCGGTCGCGGCCGGGGAAACAGGCGGTGCTGTACGAGCTGGTTTCTTCCGACACCGCCGAGGAGTACGTCATGCGCCGCCGCCGTCAGCATGACGCCTACCGCGGAAAAACGAGGTGACGCCATGGCCGTGCTGTCACGCGAATTTCTGAACTTCCGCCGGGTTGACGGCGTCGCAAAATTCCGCTTTGCCGCCCCGGACGACCCGGCGCAACTGGCGTTCGCCGGAGCGCTGGACGCCGTGGCGTCACAGGCCGCCGGGCTGGGAATGAGCCGGGGGGAGACCGATGCCATGCTCGCAGCCGCCGCCGGAGGCAACAACGCAAAGTTTGAAGCCGGAATGATCGCGCTGATCGGCAAACGGCTTGACTTCGTCACTCCGGGCGATCTGGACTATCCGGCCATGCGCGCCGCGCTGTTTGCCCGCTCGTCCGCAATCCTGAAGTCCGGCGTGACCGATCCGGAGGACTACCGGGCGCTCGCCGCGCCGCCGGAGTGCGACATCTACGGCGACCTGCCGGACAACGAACGCTGCACCGGCTACCGGCGGCTCGCTCCGGCCGCCCTGCTTAATCTTTACAACGTCTCGCTGGTTCAGACCATGCTCTGCTTCGCCGAGAAAATAACGGTGAAGACCGCTACCGGCAATCCGGCCAAACTGCGCAACTTATTCAAACATCTTAAGTTCTGCCGCCTGTTGGCCGAGATTGACGATCCGGGCAGCGGCAAGCCGGTGACGATCGCGGTATCCGGACCGCTCGCAATGTTTTCGGAAAACCGCAAATATGCGCTGCAACTGGCGGCATTCTTCACGGAAGTGCTGAATCAGGAAAAATGGTCGCTGACCGGTCTGGCCAGGCCGCCGGCCGGAAGCGAAGTGAAAATATCGCTGAGCTGGAAGTCCGGCCTGCTCCCGGTGAGCCGTCGCTATTCATCCTATATTCCGGAAGAATTTGCGATGTTCGTCCGGCTTTTCCGGGAAAAAAGTCCGGGGTTCGCGCCGGTCGGCGAACCGCCGCGCCCGATACGGCTCAAGGGCGGCGAAACCCTGATTCCGGACTTTGAATTCATTTCCACGGCGACCGGCCGGAGATTCGCCGTCGAACTCTTCCACCGCCACCACGCCGCCGCCCTGTCCGGACGGCTGAAACAGCTTGCCGACGGTGAACTCGGAAACGCCTACCTGATCGGCATTGATCGTTTTTTGGTAAAAAACAATAATCTTTCTCCATTTTTTACTGACATTCCGTCGTCGCCCCTTGTCTTCTTTTTCAGCGGATTTCCCGGCGTGGACCGGGTGGCAAAACGGCTTGCCGCGCTCGACAAATAATATTTGAAGTCAACGGCTTGAATAATCGGCAATCCGTGTTATCTTAATAGGGCTAAAATGAAATGAAAAACGGAAGGTCAGGTGAAACATGGCTAATGTTGATTTGGAAAAACTGTCCGCTCTCTCGCCAAGAGAGAAAAAATATTACGACTCGCTGATGCAGTATCGTGACGTAATCGCCGGCAATATGAAAAATCACGCCGATGCGCTCGACGCCTCAAATGCCGACAAGCGCGGAGTCACCACCCACATGGCGGACGTCGGCAGCGACAGTTCACGCCATGAAATGGAACTGCGCATGATGACCGACGAAGGCGACGTCCTTGAAATGATCAACGACGCCATCGCCAGAATCTTCGACCACGAATTCGGCAAATGCCAGGACTGCGGCAAAGATATATCCGAGGCCAGACTGGACGCTAAACCGTACGCGATCTACTGCATCAAATGCAAATCCATCCGGGAAAAGCATAATGGCCGCAACCCCTTCGTCGACTGACACCGAACCCCGCCTATCCGTCCGTCCGCGCACCGGCGGCGAGCTGCGGCTGCTTGCGGCGTCCGGTCTTACGGCGGTGGCGCTGCTTGCGGCCGACCAGTTCACCAAAATCACGGCGGAGCGCCTGCTCAAAGGCCATCCGCCGGTAACGGTTGTGCCGGACTTCTTTTCATTGGCGTTCGTCACCAACAAAGGAGCGGCGTGGGGCATCTTTCACGGCTACGCAGTGCTGCTTCTGGCGGTGGCCGCAATCGTGACGGTGCTGGCAATCTGGAACTTCCGGCGGCTCACCGAAGGATTCATCGAACGCTACTGGGCGCTCGCCGTCATCCTTTCCGGCGTGGCCGGGAACGCCATCGACCGCCTGTGGCGCGGCGAAGTGATTGACTTTCTTGACTTCCAATTCGGCGGCTGGCATTTTCCAACCTTCAATCTGGCCGACTGCGCAATAACCTGCGGCGTAATCATCTACATAGCCTCCAATTTATTCCGCGGCAGCGCGGACGGGAAGCGTTCCGATGCCGGCGGCGAACAACTTTCCTGATTTCATTGTGGTGGCCGGAGCCACCGCCTCCGGCAAAAGCGCGGCGGCGATGCGCCTTGCCGAACAGCTGCCGATCGAAATAGTTTCCGGCGACTCGATGCAGTTTTACCGGATGCTTGACATCGGCGTGGCGAAACCGTCGGCGGCCGACCGCAAAAAAGTCCCGCACCACCTGATCGACATTTTCGATTTATCCGAACGGGTCGACGTGCGCCGTTTCGTGGAGCTGGCAACGACGGCGATAAAAGAAATCTCCTCGCGCGGCAAACTGCCGTGCGTGGTCGGCGGCACCGGCTTCTATCTGAAAAGCCTGATCTGCGGATTGGACGATCTGCCGTCCTCCCCCGACCTGCGCGCCGAACTTGACGCCCGCTATGCCGCGCCCGAACAGTTTGACGCGCTGAAAGCCGAGATGCGCCGGCGCGACCCGGCGGCGTTCGCCCGCTGGCAAACCCATCAGCGCAAACTGCTGCGCGCGCTTGAAGTGCTCATCCTCACCGGCGGACGGTCGATCACCGAACTCCAGACCGGAGAAAAAAAGCCGCGCTTCAATGTCCGCACATTTATCATCGACCGCCCGCGCGAAGAACTGCGCCGCCGCATCGGGCAACGCACCGCCGCCATGCTCGCCGCCGGCTGGATCGAAGAGACCGCCCGCGCCGTGGCCGCCGGCCTGCTGGAATCTCCGACCGCCCGTCAGGCGCTCGGCTATCCGATAATCGCCGACTATCTTTCCGGCGCCGTCTCCGCCGAAGTCATGCGCGAGCTGATTTCCACCCGCACCTGGCAGTTCGCCAGACGACAGCTGACCTGGTTCCGTCATCAACACCCCGAAGCGGAATGGATCGTCTGCGGCGAAGACGGGAAAGACCCCGGCGACCGTTTGTATTTTGCGCTTGCCGGTGTATAATATCTCCATTATGAAAATCGAAGAACTTATTTCCCGGGACCGCGTCGCCGTCCGCACCGCGGAACTTGGCGCCGAAATAGCCGAATTTTACCGCGGCAAACATGTCACCGCCATGGTGATGATGAACGGCGGAATGTTTTTTGCCGCCGATTTGCTGCGGCAGATCGACCTGCCGATACAGGTGGACGCCATCGCCGCGTCCAGCTATGAAAACGACGCAAGCTGCGGCAGTCTGACGTTCCGCGCCCACCCGAAACTGCCGTTCGCCGGCCGCCATGTGCTGCTGATCGATGACGTGCTGGACACCGGGCTGACGCTCAACTGCGTCCGCAAATATCTGCTTGAGCGCGGCGCGGCCTCGGTCCGCTCCTGCGTGCTGCTGGTCAAGGAGCGCCCCCGGCTGAACGCCGCCGAAACTGAATGGAAGGGGTTTGACATCCCGGACAAATATGTGGTCGGAGTCGGGCTGGACTCGGCCGAATTCTACCGCAATCTGCCGTTTGTCGGCGTGGTTGACGCTCAAAAGGAATCTTAAAAGACATGGAGAGACTAAATGCAATTCACGCGTGAAATTCCGATTCGTAAAAAGGTTGACGTCTGCATTGTCGGCGGCGGGCCGTCCGGCGTGGCGGCGGCGGTGCTTGCCGCGCGCGGCGGCGCAACAGTATTTCTGGCCGAAACGCTCGGCTGTCTCGGCGGACTGGGAACCGCCGGCGGAGTTCCATGTTTCATGCAGTTCGCGGACAAGACAAATTTTTACGCCGACGGGTTCGGCCGCGAAGTGTACAATCTTTGCAACGAAGGCGTCGACTACGGATTCGGCGGACGCTGCATCAACACCGAACGTCTGAAGCGGATTTATGACGAGCTGTGCCTGAACGCCGGCGTTGAAATATCCTTTTTCACCGATTTCATCGGAGCCGAAACCACCGGCCGCCGGATCGACTGCGCGGTGTTCAGCGCCGCCAGCGGACTTTTCGCCGTCGAAGCGGCGGTGTTCATCGACGCGTCCGGAGACGCCGCGCTGGTCGCCCGCTCCGGCGGGGAATACATGTTCGGCGACGAAAACGGCCAGGTCATGCCCTCCACCCTGTGCAGTCACTGGGGAAACATCGACTGGAAAAAACGGCTGTCCACGCCCTGCGATTTCCAATCCCGCCTCAAACAGGCGTTCGCCGACCATATGTTCCGGAACAACGACCCCCATCACACCGGCATCAATCCATCCGGCGACACGCTGGGCGGCGGCAACATGGGCCACATTTTCGGCCTCAATCCGCTGGACGAAAAGTCGTTGACCGCCGGCATGATCGAAGGCCGCCGCCAGTCGGTGGAATTTGAGAGGTTCTACCGCAACTACATTCCGGGCTGTGAGCATATCGAGCTGTCGTTCACCGCGGCGATCATGGGCGTCCGGGCCTCGCGCCGCGCCGTCGGCGACTATATTCTGACTATCGACGACTACCGCGCCCGCCGCGTTTTTGAGGATGAAATCGGCCGCTACTGTTATCCGATCGACATTCATCCGGCTTCACCGGAGCAGGCCGATCAGGAGGAGTTCCGCCGGCTTATCAGCGATCTGCACTACCAGAACGGCGAAAGCTACGGCATCCCGTACCGCGCCCTTACCGTCCGCAGTTTTGACAATATGCTGGCCGCCGGACGCTGCGTAAGCTCGGACCGCTATCTTCAGGCCTCAATCCGCGTTATGCCCGGCTGCTACATCATGGGACAGGCCGCCGGTATCGCCGCAAGACTGGCCTCGGCGTCCGGCGACGTCCGAAAAATCGATATGACGGAACTTAAGAACAGCATCCGTGCGGCCGGAGGCTATCTGCCCAACTGAGAAACCGGCGAAAACGGAATGGCGCGGACAACGGACGCCCGGTCATTCCGCCGCCAAGACTCAATAATAGCGGATCACGGCCTTTTCACGCAGTTTGCCGAGATATTCATCATAAGCGGCGGTCCGGCGTTCATTCTCCAGCCGCTCGCGGATGGCGCGTTCCAGCGCCGGGAAGTCCGGCTCGACCGCCGGACGGAACTCCTCGACCATAAGAAAATAGCCGCCCTCCGGCGCCGAAATCGGACCAATCGGCTTTCCCACCTCCGGCGCGACGCCGAGAGCGTCGGCAAAAAGCGTGCGCAGCTGCCCGCGCTCCAGCCAGCCGAGATCGCCGGCCCCGGCCCGGAACGGCCCGTCGGTATATTCCGCGGCAAGCTCGGCAAAACGTCCCGGTTCGGCGGCAAGACCGGCGCCGACACTGGCGACCCGGCCGGCAAAGTCCGCCTTGGAACCATCCAGATAAATCGCCCGCAGGTGAAGCGATTCGCGCTGTGCGTAATCCGCCTCGTGCGCCTTGAAATACTCGTAGGTTTCACGCGGGGTGACGTTGACTTCAATCGTGAACTGGCGGAACAGCACATACTGTTCGATCAGATAATCCATGACCTTGCGCCGCATTTCAGGAATGCTGGTGCGGTTGCGCCGCGCCCAGCGCTCAAGGTCAACGCGGGTTTTGCAGTTCTTCGCCGCCGCCCAGTCATCAAGCAGGCTCTCGATCACCTGATTGTCAAGTTTATACTCGTCCGGCTTGAACTCCTTGCGCAGCAAACGGCGGTCGATCAGGCTGTTCACCACCTTGCGCCGCTGTTCGACCACCGCGTCCTCAAGCTCCTGACCGGTCAACATGGCGGACAGCCGCGCCTCGTCCGGCTGTGACTCCAGCCACACTTCGCTCAGCACAATCGGTTCGCCGTCCACCGAGGCGACCACGGTATCGTAGAATTCAACTTGGGCGTCGTCATCAGCCGCGGCCGGACTGAGCGCCGAAACAGCCGCCGCCTCCGATTGAACCGCCGGCGGCTCAACCGCTGCCGGAGCATCCGGCGCGGCGGCGGCCGGAGAATCCGGCGATGCGGACGGCTCAGCCGCGACCGGTGGCGGCAGTGCGGTCTGCACCGGAGCGGACGGCGCGGCCGAAATAATCTTTTCGTGGGAAAACAGCGAGGTTCTTTCCGGTTTTGGCCGCTGGAACGCCGTCGTTTCCTCTCCGAACACAACCGCTGAAAACGCGGCCGCCAGAACAGCAATCAACATCTTTCTCATTTTTTTCTCCATACCGCCGGAAGCCGCCACATGGCCAGCGCAACGGCAAACGGCATTATCGCCGTCATATTAGAATAAACAGCCAGCACCGTCAGCGCCGCGGCGGAAGTAACACAGAAATTGTAAAGTCCGGCGTCTTCCCTGCGCATTTCCGGCGACTCCGTCTGCCGGATCAAAATGCCGGACGCCAGCACCGCAAGCGCCCCCACAAACGCCGCCTGCGGCCATAACGCAAGCAGCGGCAAATACAGCGCCGCAGCCGGAATGATCCAGCGCCGCAGCCATCGCCAGACAACCAGTGCCGCCACCAGCCATATCATGCCGTTCGGCAGCCACCACACTGACAGCAACAGCAGCAAAAACGCCGCCGGACGCCGCCAGTTCTCCACCGCGCCGCCGGACGCCAGCAGCAACAGCGGAATCAACACCGCGCCGCCGCCGAGCAGTATCGGGTCGATCATGCCGGACTGATACGCGAAGCCGTACAGCACCGCCAGAACCGCTCCGGCGTAAGCACCGTCTTCAACCGCGTCCAGCCCGACGAACGAAACAACGCCGCGCCCGCCGCAAAACAGCCGGAACCCCCACCACCCCATTACCGCCGGGATCAACAGCCACCACCACGACCATCCCCACAGTCCGGTGAGATCAGGACCTCCGGGCGAAGGCCAGCGCTTCTCCACCGGCGGCCGCAGCGAGTTGGCCTGCTCCATCAGATAACCGAGCACGTCGGCCGGAACCAGCGGATTGCCCGGAGCAAGTTTGGCCAGACGCTCATCCAGCGTCTTCAGCGACACCTGCGGCGGCGAATTGGAAAACACTTCATAATCGTTCGGATACTCCAACGGATAACGGAATCCGAACCCGGCCAAAGCCGCGCGTGACTTGGCCGGCAGCGCTTCGAAAATTCCGCGCCGCACCACCAGTGCGCCGTTCGCGGCCATCCGCGCGTAGGCCTGAAACATAAGTTCGCAGCCGGTAAGATGCTCCGGCATGCCTGACCGCACAATGACCACATCGAATTCCCCGACCGACGGCGCTTTCACCGCACCCGGAATATCCGCCGACAGCTCCTCAACATAGGGCAGTTCGCGGATAATCGCCGCCGCGGCGCTCTCGGCGCCGGAGTTGCCGTTCCCCTTGTAAAACACCCTCACCCGGTCGCGACCGGGAAGCAGCGTCATCATCACCACATCGCCGAACGCCTCGCGCAGCAGCTTTTCGTCGGCCTGAGTGCGCACCGGAAGCTCAAGCGGAACCGACCAGCTCCGCCATGCCGCCGCAGCCAGCACCGCCGTCCACAACGCCATGAACACCATTATCGCCGGCCGCAGCCGCCGCAGACCGCCCAGCACAATCATGACGCCGGAAAGCGCCGTCACGCCGAGCGCGACCGGCTCAAGCAGCCGGAGAAACAACTGACGGTTAAAATAACTGAAAAGCACCAGCAGAAGAATTGACAGAAAAAACAAACGATTCAGCGTCTCGCGCCCGCCGGACTCGCCGCGCAGCCCCGCCGCCATCAGCACTCCGCCGACCGTCACCACCGCGCCGACGCTCCCGCCCCACCGCGCCGGAGCCAGCTCCGGCAGCACCATTCCGCCGGCCAGCAGCAGCGAAGCAAAAGCGGCCATAAACAGATCGCCGTTCAACTCTCCCCACGCGCGGCCAAGCCGCCCCTGAAGCGTTCCGTCGCGCCGCTGTAAAATATATGCAAGAAAAGAAAAAAAAGCCAACGCCGCCGCCGGCAGCGCCAATTCGCCGGGAGGCATCTCCGCAACCAGCGCAACCACCGCCGCCGCCGCAAGAAAAGCCGGCAGCGCCGACGCGTTTCCGCCGTGCAGCCAGCGACTCATCGCCGGGCCTTTTTCCGGTGTTCGGCCCGCACCGCCGCCAGTTCGATCGCGGCGATCATGCTGCCGGTGTCGGCCTTGCCCTGATAAGCAATTTCGTAGGCGGTGCCGTGATCCACACTGGTCCGGATGATCGGCAGACCGAGCGTGGAGTTGACGCCGCGGTCAAACGCAAGCATCTTGAACGGGATATGTCCCTGATCGTGATACATTGAAAGTATGCCGTCAAATCTGGTGCGAATTTTTTCGATGAACAGCGTGTCCGGCGGGAACGGCCCGGCGATGTTCATCCCCTGAGCGCGCAGTTTTTCCAGCGTCGGCTTGGTGATCTCTTCGTCTTCGCCGCCCATCCAGCCGTTCTCTCCGGCGTGCGGATTGATCGCCGCCGCCGCCAGCGCCGGGTTGGCGATTCCCTCCTCGACGCAGGCGTCACGCAAAAGACCGGCCACCACGGTGATCCGGGCCGGAGTGCAAAGTTTCGGCGCCGCCGCCAGCGCCACATGGGTGGTGACAAACGCCACCCGGAGATTTCCGGCCGACTGCATCATGGCGAAATTCTTCACATTGCAGAGTTCCGCGATCCGCTCGGTATGTCCGGTGAACGGAATCCCGGCAAGATTCACCGCCAGTTTATTCATCGGCGCGGTGACGATGGCATCCACCTTGTTTTCCAGCGCGTCACCCACCGCGGCGGTCAAAGTATCGAACGCGGCGCGTCCGCAAACCGCGGTCGCCACCCCCGGCGTGACCTTCTTCATCAGCAGCGAACAGGCCGGCCGCACCTCGATCTCCACATCCGGCGCAAATTTATTCCGGTTGAACTCGATAACCTCCGGCGAACCGTAGACCACAAAGGCGATCCGTTCGCCGTTCCACCGGCGGTCCGCCAGAATGCGGACGATCAGTTCCGGCCCGATCCCCGCGGGATCGCCCATCGTCAAAGCCAGTCTAACCATGCGGAACTCCTTATATTATTACTGTATAAATTGCCATCATTTGCTTTTTTTTCAAGTCCGCGGCATAAAAATCGCCATTTTTGCAAAAAAATTCCGTCGCCGAGATTTGCATAAAATAAGTTTTGATGTAAATTATTGATTCGTATTGACTGAACATCAGATTAATTTGAAAATACAAGGAGTTGTAAAATGTACGCAATCATCGCAACCGGCGCCAAGCAGTACAAGGTAACGGTCGACGAACTCGTCGACATCGAACTGGTTGAAGGCGAAGTCGGCGGGAAAGTGGTGTTCGACCATGTCCTCGCCACCGGCGAAGAACAGGGCAAACTCAACGTCGGCGCGCCGATGGTGGCCGGAGCCACCGTCGAAGCGGAAATCGTCGACATTTTCCGCGGCAAGAAGGTCATCGCTTTCAAGATGAAGCGCCGCAAGAGCCAGCGCCGCATGCGCGGCCATCGCCAGAACTACACCCGCGTGAAGATTACCGCGATCAACGTCAAGTAATCCGGACGGCGGAATAAAATGCGTTATGACGCCAATCACGCGCTGCTGGAGAGCGACATCCCGGAACTGAAACTCGTCAACTGCGGAAAAGTCCGCGACGTTTACGATCTCGGAGACGCTCTGCTGTTCATCGCCACCGACCGGCTCAGCGCGTTCGACGTGGTGTTGCCCAACGGCATCCCCGGCAAAGGCGAAGTGCTGACTCAGATCTCGCTCTTCTGGTTCAACCTGCTCAAGGACGTGCCCAACCACCTGATAACGGCCGACGTAACCACCCGGCCGGAGCTGGTGAAATACGCCGCCGACCTTCAGGGGCGCAGCATGATCGTCCGCAAAGCGGCGATGCTGCCGGCGGAATGCATTGTCCGCGGCTATCTGGTCGGGTCTGGCTGGAAGGATTACCAGAAAACCGGCATTGTGTCCGGCATCAAACTGCGCGCCGGCTACCGGCAGGCGGAAAAACTGGACACCGCGCTGTTCACTCCGTCCAGCAAAGCCGAACAGGGGTTGCATGACGAGGCGGTCAGTTTTGAACAGCTTGAGAAAATCATCGGCCGGGACCACGCAGTTCAACTGCGCGACCTTTCGCTGAAGATATACAACACCGCCGCCGACTACGCGAAAGAACGCGGCATCATCGTGGCGGACACCAAGTTTGAATTCGGCGTCATCGACGGAAAAATCACGCTGGCCGACGAAGTGCTCACTCCCGACTCCAGCCGCTTCTGGCCGGCCGATCAGTACAAAATCGGAACCAGCCCGGTGAGTCTGGACAAGCAGTTTGTCCGCGACTATCTTGAAACGCTGGACTGGAACAAAACCGCGCCCGGTCCGGAACTTCCGCCGGAAGTGGTGGCGAAGACCTCCGAAAAATACCGTGAGGCGCTGCGCAAGCTGACTGAATAAATCAGTATCTTCATGTGATGAAAAGCTCTGGAAAAATCCAGAGCTTTTTTTATCCGCCGGACATGCTGCCGGACGGCTTGATTTTTCCGGAACCGGGGCTATACTACAGGAATCACAGGTTGCACAACAGCGCAAAAGGAAAAAAATGGTAATAAAAACATTGCTGTCCTCATTCGCCGTCCTTATGCTGACCACGGTCGCGGCAATGGACGCGGCCACGCTGAAACTTCAGCTGCCGCCGGAGATCCATGCAGTCCCAGGCATCGAAACCAACCTCTATTTCGACAATGCGGTCTTGGCGGTCGCCCCGGACAACTATGTGTTTGACGTAAGCTGCGTCAAAGGCCGCAACGATGCAAAGCGCTGGCGGTTCACAGCGTCCGCCGAGGATGTCGGCGTTTATCCGCTTGAGCTGAAAGTATTTGATGACAACGGCGAAATCGACTCTGCGGTAACGACACTGATCGTTTCACCGCGCGATTCCGGAAGCGGGCGCGACATCACGCTGCTGCTCATCGGCGACAGTCTGACCGACGCATCGCTCTATCCGGCAAAAATATATAAGAATTTTGCCGCGCCGGACAACCCGAAATTAACGATGATCGGCACCAACGGTCCCGGCGGAACGCCGACCGGCGGAATCGCCCACGAAGGCTACGGCGGCTGGACGTGGGACACCTTTTTGACCAAGGAAATACCGACGCCGCTCCACGACATGCAAACCGACGCTCCGCCGTATTTCCGCCCAAGTCCGTTTCTGATCAACGGAACGTTCGACTTCGCCGGCTACCTCCGGCTTCACAACGGCGGCCGCCCCCCGGATTTCATTGTCATCATGCTTGGAATCAACAATATTCTGACGGCGCAGGACGACACCATCGCTCAAACCGTGAGAAAACTATTGGACAACGCCGATAAAATGCTCGCCGGTCTGCGGTCGGCCGCGCCGGATGCAATAATCGGCGTCGGTCTGGTCACCCCCGGCGCGAAAAGTCAGGACGCCTTCGGCAGCAACTACGCATGCGGACTCACCCGCTGGCAGTTCAAGAAAAACCAGCATTTTCTCAATTCCGAAATGATCCGGAAATTTTCCGTCGGTCCGGATAAAAAGCTGTTTCTGATCCCGACCAACCTTAATTTGGATTGCGAAAACAACTTCCCGGCAGCGGAGGAACCGGTTTGCGCCGGAAGCCGCACGCAGACGCTCCGCCAACGCAACGGCGTCCATCCCTCCGGGGACGGATACGACCAGATCGGCAACACCATCTACAGTTGGATGAAGTACCATCTGGCGGAATAAAACGCGTCCGGGCCATAACTGATAAAAAAGCGCGGAACCGCGATTTGCCGTTCCGCGCGCATCCATTGCTGTGTCATATCGCTTTGCGCCCCCGGTCGAGCGGGGGGGTGCAAAGGAGAAAATCATATTTTCAGGTCGTCATCCTTTTGAGCTTCCTCTCCGCCAACCACATACACCCGTCCGCTTTGAGGATCGCGCGCCAGAACCGGAATCGTATTGGTGGAATTATAGATGCTCTCCCGATCCACATCGCCGGACATGGCAATCACTATATATTTGAACTCCTTCGGCATAATCGGAATCAGCAGATGCAGCCGGCTGAGATTGTCAATTTCCGCGGAGAAATTCTCATTGCCCATAATCGTGCATATCGAGCGCACCGAGTAAACAAAATGATCGTCTTCCACCGCGACATAAAGATTTTTCCGCCCGTTATTCTGAAGCGACAGCACCGTAAAACTGCGCAGTCTGTCCTGCGAAGGCTTGTCCGCTTCAAGCATGAACCCCGGTACGCCGACCGTCCGCTTCCACTCCGTGACTCCCGGCGACACCTCAAGATATTTCGGATTCGACTCGTAACTTTTGGCCTGAGACGTATGGCTGACCACACACTTGATATCATACCGGTTCGGTGACGACAAGTCATAGAACCGGTTGAGATACACAAAAACATCCTGACTCTCCCCCGGCCGCATCACAATGCCGTCCACCATGCGCACTCCCGGATCGATCAACGGCAGTATGCGTTTACTGCGGTCGAGTATCTCGAACTTGAGATCGCCGCGAAAATCCTCCCCGCTGCCGAAAACGATGGTCTGCCCGCTGTCATTCCTGAGCGTAACCTTGGCGATCACCGGCTCGTAGCGCAAAAATTCGCGCTTCTGAAAATCCAGCGTCACTCCGATCTGCGCGAAAAGAGACGCGAACGGAAGCGCCGCAAGAAGCAACGTCAACACAAACAATCCAGATTTCATATTTGCTCCGTGGTTTTTTCTTTTATTTTAGACAACTCCGGAGAAAGCATGGCCGCGGCTTTGTCAAGAATTTCATCAAAAGGCAGTTTGAAACACAGTTTTTTCGCATCGTCGCACTCGCGCTTCAGGCAGTTCTTGCACGGCACCTCGCGCTGAAACACCACCGACGATGCGCTGCGCGGACCGGTCTTGGCCGGATCGGTGGCGCCGAAAAACCCGATTGCCGGCACCTCCATGGTGTCCGCGATGTGCAGAGGACCGCTGTCATTGGCAATCGCCAGATGGGAAAGCCGGATCAGTTCCACCATTTCCCCGATCCGGGTGGCACCGACCAGATTGTGGGCGTAACTTCCGGTCTGGCGCAGCACCGCGCTGGCGGCGGCGTTCTCGCTGATCGACCCCATCACCAGAAACGACACATCGGGAAACTTTTCATGCAGCCCGTTTATCAGGTCGGCAAACAGTTGGGCGGGAAAGGTTTTGCTCGCCCAGCGCGCGCCGGGGAATATCGCCACCATGCCTTTTGACGGATCAATGTTGCGATGTTCAAGTTTTCGATACGCGCGCCGGAGATTGCGTTCGTCGTGCGGCAGCGTGAACGCTCCGCTCAACTGCGACTGATCGCAGTAATATCCGGCCAGCGCCAGATTGCGATCCACCGCATGGACAGCGGTATCAGGAACCTTCACGCGGCGATGATACCAGTGGCGTGCCGCCGGCTCGCGCGGGTCGGCGAATCCGACCGAATGCTTATGCCGGGTAATCCAGGTAAGCAGCGCGCTGCGCAACAATCCCTGAAAGTCGATCACCAGATCGTAACGGTAACGCCGGAGCGCACTTATCAGCGGAAAGATTTCGGTGACGAATGTCATTACCCGGCCGAGCTGCTTGCGTTTGAAATGGATTATATCGGCGATCGCAACCGGAGAATAACTCAACAGGTCTTCAAATTCCGGATTCACCACCCAGTCAAATACCGCTTTCGGATAGGTTTCCGCCAGCAGCTGAACCGCCCGGAAAGTGTGCATGATGTCGCCCATGCTGCTCGGTTTCACTATAAGGATGCGGCGCACATGACGTATGCGCCGCGACATGTGATGCTGCTGACTTGCTTCTCCGTTTTCCATTTGTCACATATTCCGAATAAATATTGCTTTTGCCTGTATGATTATATTGTCGTGCCGAACCCCATCACTGTCCGGCGGCGGTGTTTTCTAAGTTCCGCTGGCCAGTCTGGTCGCAAGTTTTTCCGGCAGTCCGGCGGCGCGGATCTTCGCCTGAGTAGCGGAAAAGTCGTATGGGATGCGGAATCTGGTCACGGTGCGGTCAATGTCATCATAGATGCAGAACGAGGCGCGCGGATCGTGATTGCGCGGCTGGCCGACGCTGCCGATATTGAACAGATATTTATACCCGGCCTCCACTTCAACACTCAACGAATCGGCTTCGGCAAAATTGTGCCGATCCCGTTCACGCTCGGTCCACTGCGGCAGTATCTCGATGGTTTTGTCGTCCCCGAACGACATCGGCTTCTTGCGGAACGCCACCGGCACATGGGAGTGGCCGCAGAAACAGAGCTGAGAAAATTGATAGGAAAAATTGTCAGCCGCGTGATGATCGTCAAACACATATCCCCAAGCGTCCGGCGAATCCAGCGTGGCGTGGACAATCGTGATCGCGGTACCGGGAATCACGCTGCGCAGCGGCAGCTCGCCCAGCCACGCGCGTTCCTCGGAGGAAAGCTGACCGCGGGTCCACAGCACCGCCAGACGGGCGTTCGGGTTGAATCCGGACATCACCTCATCGGTCAAAGCGACATATTCGTCATGATTGCCGCGCACCATCGCCACCAGTTCCAGCTCCCACAACCGGTGCAGGCATTCGCGCGGATTCGGGCCGTACCCGACAATATCGCCAAGGCAGACATACTTTTCCGCCCCCTCGTTCCGGCACACATTCAACATGACCTCAAACGCCTCCATGTTACTGTGCACGTCACTGAAAATCGCATATTTCATTAACAAACCCCGTACTTGATTATTATATCAATAAAACGGCTGACCACAGAATAAGCCGGATTTTGTGAGAACGCGGACTTGCACCCGCGCTCCCGGCGATCATCTGTCTGTGCGACCAGAACCCGAGGCTCATAACGCCGCGGGCCGCGGCTCACCTCCTATTTGGTCTTGCTACGGGAGGGGTTTGCCTCTGGCGACGCCGCTCTCGCATTATGGAGCGCGGTTCCGGTTTTCCATGGAACCCCGGCCTTCGTTCCGGCGCCCGGTGGTCTCTTGCACCGCCGTTTCACCCTTACCCGGTCTTCCGACCTGGCGGTATCCTCTCTGTTGCACTTTCCTTCCCGCGGCTTATCGTCCGCGGTATCCGCCCTTAACAAGCGGACTCCATGCCCTGTGTAGTCCGGACTTTCCTCCGGGACCTGCGCCCCGGCGACCGCCTACTGTAGTCAACCGTCTTAAATATATATCATTTTCTTCTATAAATCAAGAGCATCAACGTTCTTTAAGATAAATTTCAAGCGACGGCGGCGCCGGATAGGTGGCGAACACCTTGCAATACGCATCGTAAGTGTCGGCGGAGGGGTGGAGATAATAGGCGTCAACCGCCAGCCGGCGGGCGGCGGGAAAGTCGTAGGCGGACTTGGCGGCAAGTGCGTTTTCGGCGTTGAACGCGGCCAGAAATTCGTCGTCGCCGTCGGTTATCCAGTATATCCGGAAGAACGGTTTTACGGCGTCCGGCGTTTCGAGTTCAATCAGTCGCGGATGCGGCAGGCCTTTTTCCCCGATCGCCGCCATGCTGGAGGGCGGAATCTGTTTGGCGTCGGCCATGTAGCTTGCCGAGTACGGCCCCCACAGCGCGGTGCCGACCGGATAAATAAAACAGCGGACACCGAGCGACCGCGCCCAGTCGAAAAACTTCTCCGGAGCGGGATCGAACAGCAGCATGGTGTATTCCTCGGTGATCCGGCGCGCCTCCGGCAGCTCGAATTTCGGCTGAACCGGCAGCCGGACGCCGCAATATCCGGCCAAAGCGCCGCCGACGTCCATATTGGTCAGCACCGTCAGGCCGTCGGTCGGCAGCGTCCGCATATAGCCGACCAGCGCGGCCACCGTTCCAAGCGCCGGGTTCCAGCTGCGCCGCAAACTGAAGCGGGCCGCCCCCTCCCAGATCACCGCGACTGAAAGCAGCGCCAAAAGACCGCAGCGCAGCTTGAACGACCCGTTACGCCAGAACACCGCCAGCGCCGCCGGCAGCGTCAGCGCCATGAAGTAGGCGGCGAATACGCTGAACCGGTAGAACAGCACGAACATCAGAAAATATATCACCAGCATTGCGGCAAAATTCCAGCCGGAAAATTCGCGGCGGCGGCGCACCGCCAGAAAGACCAGCAGCGCAACGGTCAGCGGCAGCGCGACCGGGAACATCATCCTGATGTCGCTCCAGCTTGACGACTGGAGAGCCGGCGTCCACAGATAGCGCTGCGAAAACGTTAGCAGCGCCGGATCAACCGGACGGCGGTTCAGGAATTCCAGCTTCGCCGCCAGCAGCGACGAAAAATGGCTGTAATTACCCATATACCCTCCGCCGTGAACCGCCAGCAGCCACACTCCAGTCAGCAGAAGCGGCAGAGCCGCCCGCCATTTCCATGACGCCGGACGCCGGAGGTTGAATCCGATCGCCGCCGGAAACACCACCCATATCACCGGCGAAGCCGCCAGCGAATGGGCGCGGCCATAGGGCGAAAAGCAGGCCGCCGCCAGCAGTCCGGCCAGTATCGCCGCATAGGACAGCGCCCGGGCGCGGCCGCCGGACGCGCCGCCGAACAGCGATCTTCCAAGCTCGACCGCCGCCCAGAAGCCGAAAAACAGCTGGGTCGCGTCCCAGTTCGCCGCCGCAAAATAAGCGAACAGCATCGTCGCCGCCAGCTTGATCTTTCCCGGCGCACGCAGATAAAACAGTTGAAAAAACAGCGTCAGCGCCAACAGCGGAAATCCGAAATTCCCCTTGACCAGATCTTCTCCGGTGTAGCGCGCCATTGCGCCGGAAGAGACCGCCTCCAGCAACGCCCCGCCCATCGCCAGCGGCCACGGACAGCCGGACGCAAACAGAATCAGAAATACGGTCACCGGCAGCAGTGATATCCAAAGCAGGTTCTGCGCCCTCATGAACGCCGTCTCGCCCGGCGCGGCCTCCCACTGCGACGGCGCGTCCGCTCCGGTAAACACTCTTTTCAGCCGGATGCCGCAGGCGAGAAAGCGCTCCATGCCGAGCGACATGATCTCCTCCGCCGACTTTCCTCCGCCGCCCGGCGGCGGTTCAATGGTTCCGCCGTCCGCCAGTTTGCGGACATGGCCGTAGATCACGCCGCTTTCGATGGTGAACGGAATAAATTCGCAGCCGGTGACCTTTTTGGCGCGTTCAAGTTCGCGCCCGGCGATGCCGGAACGATAGAAAAAGGTGAACAGCACGATGAAAACACATCCGATCGTCAACCACAGTACAGTCCTGCGTTTCTGTGTCATATTAATATTTTTTTCTCAGGTTGCTGGTTAATATGCCGAGTTGTTCGCGGTATTTGGCGACGGTGCGCCGGGCGACGGCGATACCGTCGGCGGCGAGCATCCGCGATATTTTGTCGTCGGACAGCGGTCTGGCGCCGTCCTCGGCGGCGATGATGGTCCGGATACGTTCGCGCACGCCGTTGGCGGCAAGCTGTTCGCCGGAACCAGCGTCCGTATAGCCGCCTGAGAAGAAAAACTTGTACTCCAGAACGCCGAACGGAGTGCCGAGATATTTTCCGGACAGCGCCCGGCTGACGGTGGATTCGTCACGGTCCAGCTTGTCGGCGACCCGAGCCATGGTCAGCGGACGCAGTGCGGACGGACCGTTAAGAAAGAAATCGTATTGTTCCGAGACCAGCAGTTCGGTTATCCGCCGCAGCGTCGTCTCGCGCATGGAAAGACAGCGGATGAGCTGATCGGCCTCCTGTTTTTTTTCCCTCAGAAATTTTTTGGCATCCGCCGGCGTGTCCGGCGCCTCCAGCATCGCGGCATAATTTCCGGAGACGGAAAGCCGCGGCGACGCGCCGGGATTGTCCAGCACCACCAGTGTGCCGTTGACGTTACGGACGATGAATTCCGGGATCAGCACCTCCGGGTCGCCGCCGTCCAGCGCCGCGCCGGGCCGCCACGACAGCGTGCGCAGCACGGCCAGTTTCTGTTTCAGCTCCTCCAGCGAAATCCGGAAATGGCGGGCAAGCTGGGGCAGCTGGTTGCGTGCAACGTCGTCCAGCCGCCGGGTCACAATGTCGCGCAGCACCGGATCGTCCACATTGCGGCGGTCAAGTTGAATCAGCAGCGCCTCCGGCAGCGTTCTGGCGGCAATGCCGGAGGGTTCAAAAGTGCGCACCAGCTCCACGGCGCGGTGCGCGGCGGCTTCGTCCACTCCGGCGCCGGAGGCGATTTCCCGGTCGGTAGCGGTCAGAAACCCGTTGGCATCAAGACTGCCGATGACTTCAGCGGCGGCGGCGCGCACCGGAGCGGCGGCGTCAGTGAAGGCGAGCTGTTCAAGCAGCGTCGCCTGAGCCGAAGGCGGACGGGTCAGATTGCCGATGACGAAATCGCGTTTGCGGGCGCGTTCGGCGGCCTCGCCGGAGTCGGCCTCGGGCAGATAGGAGTCGAGGCTGTCCCGCCAGCGGTCGTTGTCGGTCAGGAACATGCGGTCGCGCTCGTCTTCGTCCAGTTCGCCGTCGGCTCTGGCGTTCTCCTGGTCAAAGGCGTTGCCGAGCAGATCGCCGGCGGCAAGTTCGCGTCCGCCGTCGTCGAGTTCCAGCATCGGATTCTGTTCGAGTGCGGCGTTGATTTTTGTCTGCAGTTCGACCGCCGGCGCCTGAAGAAACTCCAGCGCCTGACGCTGCTGCGGAGACAGTATCTGTTCCTGCTCCACCCGCTGCTGCAAACCAAAACCGTTTTCCGGACTCATTTATTCCATCTCCTCAGCTTCATCGTCCATGTGCTTGTCATGTAATATAACACCGGAAAAAAACCGTTTCAACTTGCCAAAACAGCTTTCCGGGATTACTTTATTCAGTATTATGGAAAAATTCAACATTGCGGTCTTGGGGTCGGGAAGCAAGGGGAATGCCTTTGTGGTGGGATGCGGCGGCCTGAATCTGCTGATCGACGCCGGGTTCACCCGGCGTGAACTGCTGCGGCGGCTTGTTTTGTGCGACATCGACCCCACGACCATACACGCCGTGCTGGTCACGCATGAACACGACGACCACATAAAGGGAGCTCGGGTGTTCTGCGACGAAATGAACATTCCGCTGTGCATCGCGCCGCGCACCGCCGACTATCTGCGCTGCCGGGGTAAACTTCCGGCGAAGCTGAAGCTGTTTTCACCGGGAGACGACTTTCTGCTGTGCGGATTTTCCATCTGCGGTTTTCCGGTTCATCATGACGCGGTGGAGCCGGTGGGCTTTGTAATCTCCGGCAACGGCCGGAAGATCGGCATCGCCACCGACCTCGGGTGCGTCTCGCAGGCCGCCGCCGAAAAGCTGAATGACTGCGACGCGCTGCTGATCGAGTCCAATTACGACCTCGCCATGCTGCGCGATTCCGGCCGGCCGTTCGAATTGAAACGGCGGATCATGGGACAGGTCGGCCACCTGAACAATCTTGACACGGTCAAAGCGCTGCCGGAACTGCTCGGCGAACGCACCCGGCATCTGGTGTTCACCCACGTTTCGCGCGAGTGCAACCGCTACGACATCGTTGAACGGCTCGGCCGCAACGCACTGAGCGAACTCGGCCGCGACGATATATTGTTCGACGTCGCCAGGCAGGACGATCCGCTGCCGACATTCTATGTCTGACCGGTGAGCCGGAGCTTGAAACTGCAAACGGAATCTGCCGCCGCCGGATTCCGACAACACGGGAGATGGGCTGATATGGACGAAAACAATGACGCTCCGCTGATTCTGCCGCCGGGGGACATCGCCAGGCCGGATTCGGTGTTCCGCAATTCCTGTCGCGCCTGCGGCCAGCGCTTCGACGTCGAAGGCGTGGCGCCGTTCACCCGGTTTGCCTGTCCGCACTGCGGCGCTCCGCTGGTGGTTCCGAAGATATTCGGCGACTACTGGCTGCTGAAACGCCTGTGCGACTCCGGAAGCGCCCGGCTCTACGGTGCGCTCGACCCGCTGCTCGACCGGGAAATCCTGATGAAAATCGTCAAAGTCGATCGCGACGACCCGGAAAAATCGGCGACATGGCGCCGGCGCCTCTATTACGACAGTCAGATTCAGGCGCAGCTCGACCACCCCGGCGCGGTCGAAATTTACCGCACCTGCCGGCTCGAAAACCGCGATTTCAAGGTCTGCGAACTTCTGCGCGGCGGTCCGCTGCGCACCGCCGACGATCCCGACCAGCGCACCGACACGCTGCTGCTCCTGAGCGCATTGTCCGAGACCGCCTCGCTGCTCGCCGTCGCCGCCACCTACAATGTGGCGCACGGCGCAATTTCACCCGCCCATTTGCTGTTCAACGATGACGGCGCACTGAAACTGCTGAATTTCCGTCCGCCGGAAGAGGCCGGTCTGCCGGTTCCGCCGGAGGAATACGCCTTCCTCTCCCCGGAGCGGCTGCTCGACTTCGAGATGACTCCGGCCGGAGACGTTTACAGCCTCGGCGTGCTGCTCTATCAAATGCTCACCAACCGTCACCCGATGGGCGAAATTCACGGGTTGAGCGAACTTGAGCTGGTCACCCGACAGCGGCGCAATCCGGTGCCGCGCCTGAAGGGACAATGCGATTTTTCCGACGAAGCGCTTTTCGGCCTGATCGAGGCCATGCTCGCCCCGCGCTCCGCCGACCGCCCGGATCAATCCACCGTCGCCGCCGGTCTGGCCGCCGCCGCAAAACGGCTTGCCCGCAAACGGAATCTTCAGGCGGCCGTCAGCCGGCTCTCCAGAAAACTTCAGGAAAAACTGGTCGCGCTCCAGACCGGTGAATTCATCGCCCCGGACGATGACGAAGAACCCGATGCCGCCCCCGAACATCCCTTCGGAACTGCGGAAAAACATTGAGGATGAGGACGCCGCGGAATGACCGCAACGCGTCAGCGATTGGCGTCCGGGATGAAATCCTGCCGGATGTCAGGCGGCGTCAACAACAGAAATCCCAGCAGGTTTGACGCAAAATTGGTGCTCTTGGTGATTCCCATGTGGGCGGCCGGGATATAGGTTGTGGCGTCCCATTTGATCGGGGAATCATACTGCCGCTGCCATTCCGCGCCGAAAAAACGGTCGTAACGGGCGCTGGAGCCGAGCACCTTGCCGTCTCCGGCGTCATAGGAGACGACTTTCAGTTTACCGTCCCGCCCCGCCTCCGCCACCTTGCTGGTCGGCACCGCGTCCCCCGCGAAGAGCGCAAGGCGAAGCGTCTCCGGCGGCGCCTCGTCCACCGCCAGAGCCAGCGACAACTGTTTGGCCCGCCGGAGACATTTGCGCAGATGATCCAGCGCGATCTCGCGCCGCTCGGCGTCGTCCGCGGCGTCCGGCAGCAGTATCCGGAGCGTCGCCATTTCATTGGGGTCGGCCAGACCCCACTTCATGCTGATCCATACCGCCGGGTCGTAAAGATCCAGCGGCGTTCCCTGATAGTTGCGCACTTCGCCGCCGGCCGGCGAGCCGGGAAGCATGGCGTAATAACTCGGCATGGAGGCGACCACCGCCGGAGGAATCGGCGGCGCGGCGGGGTTGAGTTTAAGCCCCTCCGACATCTCCAGCACCGTATCAAGATAACCAGAATTAGGGGTTCCGACAATGGCCACCCGCTCCAGAAACCTCGCCCCTTCCCAGTCCGGATCCGGAACCGAACCGTCTTCCGGCAGCTCTTTGCCGCCGTACATCAGATAATAGCGCGTCACCAGACCGCCCATCGAATGGGCGATCAGATCAAATTTGACATCATAGTTGCGCAGCTTGAAGTTTTTGGCGTAATAACCGCGCAGCTGCGCCCGCTTGACCCGGATGAAAGCGTCGAGTCTGGCGGCGTTTTCCACCGGATCGCGCCGCCAGTCGTAGGCGAACAGAAACAGGGTCGGGTAATGTTTGCCGGCCTCGGCCTCGTGTCCCTCAAGCGCATAGCCGGCGGATTTGAGAATGTCGATCAATCCGGCGTAACCGGCCTGTTCAAAGGTCATTCCGAAAAACCGGATTTCGGCAAACAGCATCACGCCGGCCGGCACCACGCCGTCAGTGATCCCGGCAAGCGGCAAACCGTATTTCATCGGATGGGAGATAGTGCGGAAAAATTCATCGTCAAAACCGGAACGGGAAAATTCCCCCCAGACGATCCGGTCGGTGCGTTTGTCGCGCAGTTTGGCGCCCAGCAGCCCGTGGACGATGATGACCGGGCGACGGGCCGGACCTTCGTAATGGGCAAACTCGGAGAATACACCGAAGTTCAGCGAGTCCCGGAAGGTCTGCTGCGAGTCATAACTGCCGGTCGGCATCTCCTGACAGCCCGAGAAGATACACAACGACGACATCAAGGTTGTCCATATTTTCCTGTTCATGTCTTTACTGTATCATAACGAACGGCGAATTCCAATTTTTTTTCACTTTCCGATTGAAAAAAAAATCGCGGTGCGCTATCTTGATTCAGGAAAGGAAAAATACCGATGCCGATAGATCTTAAATATTCCGCCATCCGTGCCGTGTTTACCGCAGCGGCCGCCGCGGCCTTAATCGCCGCCGCCGGCTGCCGCGACTGGTTCCTGCCGGAGGGCGAACCGCCAGCCGGGCCAATAGTGACCGTGAAACCAATCCGCGACAACGCTCCGGTCGGCGCCGAAACCGCGGTAAACCGGGCGGCCGACGGACTGACCGACGCCATGCTCGGCGAAATTGCCTCCGGAACCCGCGTGGCGATCCGGGCCAACTCGCCGGAATCCGAGAAAATGGCGTTTTCAGCACTGCGCCGCGCCGGAGCATTCATCGCGGTAACCCCGGTGCTTTTTTCGGAAGGCTCCGCCGCAAACTGCGTCCTCCGCTCTGAAATCGACGGTAAAACCTGGACGCTGCGCCTCGCACTTGACGGCCGGGTCATCTATGATTCCGTCTTCACTTTGCGGTGAGCGGCGAAACCGATGACGTCTTCTTTTGCCGGTAGCCGTCCATGGCGGCCGCCGCCGTCCGCTTGGCCAGCTCAAGCGGAATGACGCACTCCAGCGTCGCCCGCCCTTCGCCCTTGAGGTAGTTCAGTTGAAGCGTGGACAGCAGGTCGTCCAGCAACGCCATCTGTTCCGGCTTCACGCCGCTCATTTCCGGCCGGAGCAATGCCAATTTCGCCAGCGTCGGCAGCGCCGCCACCAATTCGCCGTCACGGTCGGAAAGTCCGGAGGCTTTGGCCAGCAATACCAGCTCGCCGTTTTCACCGAACTTCACAACGCCGTTGATATCGATCTCGCCCGGCGTGGCCGTTCCGGGCAGCGGCAGCATAGTCGTTCTGCCGAAGAAAAACGCCGCGGCGTCGGGCGGAACCGCGGTCAACCGGTCGCGCAATTCTTTTGACAGCTCCGGTTTTTTCACCGGCAGCGGCGAACCGGACTCGACATTCAGCAGAATCACGCCGGGTTCAAGCTCCACATGATAATCGCCGTCTTCGTCCCGATAGGCCGGCCGCCCCTGATACTCCACCTTCTCAACACGCTTGTTGTCCGCAGCCAGCAACGGCGGAATCACCCGGTCGATCGGCTGCGAGGCAAACAGCAGCGTAACTTCATCGCCGTCTTCGTCAAAAACGCTCAACACCCCCTCCGCCACGTCACCGAACGCGACGATGCCGGCGACTTTCGCGGTGATCTCCGCATCCCCGTCCGCGGTCAATTCGCCGGTTATCGTCTTGGCAAACCGGCTGCCGAACAGCTCTCCCGGCTTGACAAATAAACTGGCGCGGCCGTTGTCCGGCGCGTATTTGAAAAGTTTCTCCCCCGGCAGCTCCCGCAGCCCGGAATTAACCAGCCACGCCACCACCGCGATCAGCACCGCCAATACCAGCACTACTCCGAAAATCCCTTTTTTCATACGCTCCTCCTTTTTGTTTTTTCAGCCTTCAGACTTATTAATACAACATCCGGCGCAAAAGGCAAGCCGCAAAACGTTTTTTTGATTTGCTTTTCCGGTTTTCTCAAGTTAAATTAACATGACAATACCCTGAGTCCGTGAAAGAAATGAATAAAAAAGGGGCGTAAAAATAGAAAAACCTGTTGATAAACAGTATATTATGATTACTTAATTCAACCATATAAAGTTTAACCCAACAGGTGAATAGTGAT
>JAQUTL010000005.1 GCA_028709805.1 Victivallaceae bacterium | reverse complement strand
AAAGTGAACTTATCATCGATTTTGTTATCAAAAGACTTGAAAATCAAATAAAGTTGCTATAAATTTATAGCATAATAACAATAATGAGAGAAACACGGTGTTTCTTTCACGGATTCAGGTATTTGTGAGCGAATAGCTATTGCTTATTCCCACAGCTGCCGTCAACGATTTTAGATGGGATTGCGCAATAGATAAGGGAACATATATACAGGACAACTCGTCGCCCATGTCTTCTGCAATATAAATTGACGCCGAGTTCCAAAACTGCGGGAAAAGAAATATACTAAACCTGCTATTTAGTCCATATGAAAACGAAGTATCTAGAATAGTTATATTTTGATGTCCATATCGTGACCCGGTTAAACATACTTTACCTAGCTTAATGCAGCAGTCTACACTCTTTTCTTTCCGCCTTACAGAATCAGTCAATTTCATAGCTTTGTTGTTATGACAACATTCATTATCTTTTAGAACGTTATCCCCACAACAATCGATTAATCCCCACTTATCCCATCTGGTTACCGGGTTGTTCCCGACGAAGTTGTAGAGATTTACGCCGCCTTGTTCTTCGATCGGGTCGCGGGTCAGGAAGCGGGCGAGTGCGGGACTGTAGGCACGGTAGAGGTAGAGAATTAAACCATAATTCAGCGTCGAACGGGCAGGGAACCACTCTTCGCTGCTGAACATGAACCGTTGGGCCGACCCCGCATTGCCGACCGGAACGCCGAACGGCGTGTAGTCGTAATAGGTCGCGCTTGGCTGCTCCGGCCACTCGGGAATGATATTGTACGCCACCACATTCTTGTTGCAGTCGGTCGAATACACGCCGTCCTGATCCCACAGGATCACATCGGCGTCGCCCGAACTCTCCGGCTGCCAGACGTATTTCCCGGTCACATTCTTGTCGCCGTCAAGCGTCATGACCTGCTTCGCGCCGTCGTAAATAATGTATTCATAAGGCGTGTTGTAGTTGTTGGCCGAATCGGTGTAATCAATGAAAACGTCGTTGCGCTGATAACACCGTCCGGCGTAGTCGTAATGGAACTCCACACCCTGCTTCCAGGCGTCGTAGAAGTTTTCCAGAATACGGACGAGACGGTTTTCGCCGTCGTAAATATATTGCTTTCCGTCTTTCACCGTCATATTGCCGTTCGCGTCGTAAGTCAGATTCGACGGCTGATTTACCGTGTTGTAGGTCACGCCGGAAAGCTGATGGTTGCCGATCTGGTCGTAACTGTAATTGTAAGCGGTTCCGGCGGGGCCGTCCGGCCCCATTAGCCCGAATATCCCCTGCGACAGCTGTCCGGCGGCGTCATAACTGTGATACCAGTTGAGGTTGTTTGTCTGAACCCCGGCGGCGGGCGCGATCTGTGTTGCCTCGTCTTTTGGGTTGAACGTCCGCGTCCACAGTCCCTTGGAGGTCATGCGCAGTTGAGTGTCATAACTGTAGTTGACCTGCGGATACGACGCGCCGAAGCTCACGGTGTTCAGCCGGTTCGACTCCGCAAAACGGGTGTACGTCGCGCTCTTGCCCAGACCGGCAATCGCGGCCAGTCTGCTCATCGCGTCATAAGTGTATGTTGTCTGCATTTCCCACTCCCCGGTCGACGAATTGTAAACTCCCTGCGCCGTCATTCTGCCAGTCGCATCGTACAAATATTTCATCTGTCGGTTAGTATAGTATGGAATCTCTTCAAATGCAACAGTGTTGTCTGAATTATACGAAATATTCGCAGTTCCGCGGCCGTCGGTTGCGGCGGTCACGCATAAATCTAAAAACACCTTGCTTTGTTGTAAGTAATATTTTTACGCACTGTCACAGCCACTCTTTTTTTAGCTGATACTCTTTTCTTAGCTCTGGATTGCAATAAGCATCCGACACGACTGAGGCTCCCTTTGCCCAGAACAAAATTCCACCGTCTTTGAGGTGTATCACTTTTCGTTCAAGCGGATTCCACTCAACCGGCAATGGCGGAAATGACCTAACCCCTTTATGAAACATATTACACAGATATTTATCCAGATCGCGCCTGTTATTATCATATTCCACACTTCGTTTTCCTGTGTAATTCTCATATTCAAAACGTGGACCGGTCAACTTTGAAATTATCTCGAAATTAGTTCCCTGAATCAGCTGTTTGCCTCCAGAATATGTGATCCAGCATTCAGAAAGCTGCTCGTCGTTAGTGGTAAATGTTTGTTCACCAACAATATTGCCATTGTTATAGAGAGAAATTCTCGTAATTATTCCACGAGTTTGAGCGTAGGGTGGCAACCTCAAAAAGTTACATGACCATTACTTGACTATTCGGCACTTTTCACCCTCAAAAAACAGGGTAAAACAAGGGAAAATAAAGGAATTGAGAAGATAGCGTATTTGTTGCGTAAGTGCTTGATAATGATGGGAAAATAAATGGTACCCGGAAGAGGAATCGAACCTCCGACCAAAAGTTTAGGAAACTTCTGCTCTATCCACTGAGCTACCCGGGCCCGTTCAACTTATTAATATAACCTCAGATTATTCCTTTTTCAACTGCGACTTGACCTTGAATGGAACCATCGGCAACCCGTCGGAATTCTCAATGTTCGCATTCGCCGGATTGTTGCTCCAGCCATAGCAAACCTCTTTGATCATATCCACCCCGGACGGCAACGTCACCGTCAAACTATCCCCGGACAACGTTCCGGACGCCTCAACAAATTCACCACTTTGCCCACTCACATATATTGTCTTAACCGTATCTCCACCACGCAGCCGCAAGCCGGTTCCAACATTGACAAATCGCAGCGTCACCCAACTGCCGTCGGCACCCCAGTCAGCCGAGTTCAGCGTCGGCCCCATGCCGGTGGTCGATTCACGACCGTAACTTTGACGCAACGCACACTCCGCCAGCCGCTCCCCGACATCCGCCTTGTGCTGCGGATGAATGTCATTCTCTTCACCAATGTCATGCGCGGTGGCCAGCAAATTACCGGTGTCGACCGCCGACTGACGCTGCGCATCACGAATCAACGCCCAGCTCGAATTGTCGTCAAAATCCTTGACCGGACCGTATCCGGCCAGCTGAACCTGCAGAAACGCCATGTCGGGACTCTCAAAATTATAACGCCAGTCATTAATAAGCGTCTTCATCAGATCACAATAATTCCACGGATTTCCGGCGTTGGACTCACCCTGATACCAGATCACTCCGCGCACCGCCGTCGGCAACAGCGGCGCAATCATGTTCTGGTACAATATGCCATTAATATACATGCTGGCCGGGTAATCTATTCCGCCAACCTTGCCCAGATTGTGTTCAATCCGCCCCAGCCAGCGCCGGTCGGACAACGGGATTTTTTCCTGTCCGTCGGTAAAATACATCTCTGCGGCGGGGCCGGTCAAACCTCCGCCGTAAATGTGCGAAATATTACGCACCGCCAGCACGTTCACTCCTGATTTCAATACCGCAGCCGGAACCTCGTACACCCGGTTGAGATCCCACACCTTTTCATTGAACAGTTCACCGGTGGCTCCGACCTTGACGCCGTTGACATAGGTTTCATCAATCTTATCGATCGCGCCGATATGCAATTTAAGGTCGTGCCCCGCCATAGCCTCCGGAATCTCAAACTCGGTGCGGAACCACATCGAACCATTGGTGTTCAGCGCATCGCCGTTTTCGCTCCAATATCCGGGGATCTTAACTTCGGTCCATGCGGAGGCGTCGATTTCCGCGCCGCCCCAGTTTTCCCGCTCGCCGACGTTGTCCGACAAAATCGCGCGCTGTTCGGCCGTACGCGCCGCCTCAAACCGCTTTCCAAGTTCGCGATGATCGTCCAGCAGCCAGTCGTGCACAAACTTCGCCTCGTAGTTCCGCCACCATTCAGGCGCATTCAGCGCTTTGTCACTCAACAGCGCACTGCGTTTTTCCGGCATTGTCATCAAACCGCGGCGACTGATCCACCCCTCGGCCATGGTCCCGCCCCAGTTGGAGTGAATAATGCCGACCGGAACGTCAAGTTCGTCATTCAGCTTTCTGGCAAAATAATAACCGACCGCCGAACACTCCGCAATGCTTTCCGGCGTGGCCAGCTTCCATTCTCCGCCCGGAAGCATGCGCAACTCTCCAGGCTCGGTCAACAGCGGAACCCGGAAATAGCGGACTTGAGGACGCAGCGTCTGCGCGGGAGAGGTAAGATCAACATCGCGCATGGAACCGACCGGATAGGCCATATTTGACTGTCCGCCGGCCAGCCAGACTTCACCCAGCCAAACATCGGGAACAACCTTGACTGCTCCGGTATCCATGTCGGCAATCCTGAGTTCAAACGGTCCGCCGGCCTCCTGCGCCGGAAGTCGGACGATAAAATACCCCTCGGTATTGGCCAGTGTCTCAGCTTTTGACCCGTTCAGCTCCACTGCCACTTTACTTCCCGGTTCGGCGTATCCCCACACCGGCAGCGGCATATTGCGCTGCAGCACCGCATGTTCGGAGAACAGCGGCGACAGTGTGATTCCCCTTTGTCCATCCGCCGGATCGTTCTTCTCTATTGACGCACATGCGGTCAGCAGCATTCCCGCCGCTGCGGCAAACAGCGCAGCCATCCTTGATCTTTTCATTTTTTCCGTTTCCCGTGTTGAGTAAAACGACGCTCCGGCAGATCCGCCGGAAACGGCGCGGCTTAAAGTTTCAAGCTGAATTTATATTTCCGGCAAAGCACGGCGGCGCCGCAAATCAGCAGCGTTACCGCCAGACTTATCAGCGCCGAAGTCCAGTTGTTGCAATATTTTTCATTCCAACGGAACACCAGCAACCCGGTGGCGTTGAAAAAAGCGAAAAACCAGAATTGAAAAATGTAGGCGGTCAGCGGAACACTGCCGAGCGCGGCAAAAAAACGCACTATGAAATTGCGGTTCTTCTTCACATCGCACGGATAATAGAATACCATCCAGAGCAGTGCGCAGAACACGCCGGTGGAGAATATCCAGCCGAGCGAACAGTTGTTTTTGTTCAGTGAAAACAGAAATTTATATACGCCGTCCGCCTGCTGTGCCGGAGAGCCGTTCTCAAGCCCGAACACCGGGGTTATGATCGCGCAGATCAAGGCGCAGATAAAGGCGAAACGCAGCAGCATGCCGTAAATCACCCGATGACTGCCCTGAGCGCGCAGCATCATGGCGCCGAGTCCGACGCCGAGCATAACCACGATCGTGTGTTTGCTGAGCAGACCGTTGTAGCGGTCGAGGAACGGAACGCCGTCGAATCTGGAGTAAGCGCCGCAGACGGCGAACAACAGCAGAAAAGTCAATGCCAGATAAATGAGTTCCGGCGTTTTCCGCACCACCATATACAGCAGGCCGCCGGCCAGATAGGCCCAGCCGATCAGCCCGATGATTTCCCACCAGCCGCCGCGAAACCAGTTGCCGCGACCAAGGAAAACCGAGTCGAAACCGCGAACCAGGAAGTTGGCGTTCTGCTCCGCGTCGGTCAGCGTCTGCACCGACGCCGGCTCGAAAACGCTCATATAATAGACGAGTATGGCCAGTCCGATCACTTTCAACAGCAGCGAAACGCGCCGCCAGCGGTAGTCGTCGATCAATATCTGGTTGAAGAGCAGAATGACTCCGGTGGTGACCAGCAGACGCCAGACGGCGAAGGCGGCGTCAATTTGAGCTATACCAGACCATTCGCACAATGAGGCGAGAAACCCGCACATTCCCATTTTCGTCACATCCGGAGTGTTGATGTACAACAAACCGATGAACAGCAGCGAAGCGCTCCTTACGAAAATATGGCGGATCAGCTTCCAGTTGCCGCGCAGACTGTCCTCATATTTCCGGAACGCCAGCGGTATTGAGATTCCGACCAGAATAAGAAACATTGAAAAAATATAGTCGACATAAGTGGCTCCGGTAAACGCCCGCCAGTCGTAATGCTTCATATACCACGGGGCGTTGAGGAATCCGAAATTGGCGAAAATCATCACGAAAATCGTAAGTCCGCGCAACATGTCAACCGAGACCACACGGGGTGATTTTGATACTGGTGTGCCGTCCATAAAATAATACCTGTCCCTTTCTTTCCGCAATATATGCTCGTGTAATATATACGCATGCCGGAAAAATGACAAGTTTGCCGCTTATTTTTTCCGGTAAAATTGTATTTGACGACAACTCCGGTTATATTATTCCCTGATAACTATGGCAAATCAACCGTCAGCACAATTTTCAGGCGCGACCGGAAATGGCGGCGCCGACATAACAAAAGGGAATAAAAATGTCCGAAGTCAAATTTGAAACCCGTCCCGACCACGCCCAATGGGGGTTCCTCTGGTTCAAGGAACGGGAGATCTTTCACGCATCCGATTCAGACATCGCCAAGATCGCCGAAGACTTTCACCGCGCCGGCATCACCCATGTCATGACGTTCTCCTCCACCCATTTCCGCTGGAACTTCCGCAGTTACTGGCCGCAGATCAACGAAACGATCGGCAAGATCGTGCGCGCCTGCCACGCCCGCGGCATCTATGTGGTGGAGCACCATTCCTGCAACCTTTTCTGCGGCTATCGCAACGAAGAGGAAAAGAAAAACGCGTTCCGGCGCGCCACCGTCAAGGATTATCCGAAACTGGACGAGGAGATGCAGCTTGACTGCATGGTGGACGGCGTAAAACTCAGCGACCTGCTCCAGCACTCCGGCATTACCGGCGACACGCTGCGGGTCGAATTGTATTACGCCTTCGCCATGTGCACGAACAATCCGCTCTACCGCGAACGTTACTTTAAGTATCTCGAATCGGTTTACGCCCAGGGGGTGGACGGCATTATGACCGATGACGTCGAATTTTACGACCTTGACGCCTGCGACTGCCCCCACTGCCGAAAACTTTTCGCCGCACAGTTCGGCCTTGAACTTCCTCCCTCCGGCGACGCCGAGGCGTGGAAAAAAATGCTTGCCGACACCAACGGCAAACTTTTCCTCGCCTGGAAAAATTTCCGCTACAATTCCTCGCGCGAATTTCATCAGGCGGTGGTCGATCACTACACCTCGCTCGGCCTCAAGATGCTGCGCCCGAATTACATCGCCACCGCGCTAAGCTGGGCCAACCCGTGGGCCTATGTTTTCGACGATCTGCCGCGGCTCGACTGGGGCTTTCAGGAATGCTGCTGCGGCGCGATCCGCTATTCCTGGCCGGAATATGTGCTGGAGGCCCATCACCGGTCGGCGGTGTGCCGGCGCTACGGCGTTCCGGCCATGTCGCTTTACTACCCCAGTACGCCGAATCTTCAGAAGTTCGCCTGGGCGCTTTCGCTCTATTGCGGACACAAGTATTTAGGCACCGCCCACAGCAACGACTTAATGGGCGAAGGGCCGCTGCGCGCGTTTGAAGCCGAACATTTCGAGCTGCTCAACAATCTTGAACCGAACGCCGTGGTCGGCATCTACGACTCGGCCCGGAGCCGCGAGCTTGACGGCGCATATTCTGACGAAACTTACAAGGCGATCTGCGGCGTTGGTCAGGCCTGCGTCTTCGCCAATATTCCGCTGCGGATCGTCGGCTATCAGGACTGGAAGGAGTTCAACCGCTTCAAAGTCATTGCGGTTCCGTCCGCCCGCTTCATGGCCGACAGCGAAATCGCCCGACTCGGTGACTTCATGCGCAACGGCGGCACCCTGATCTGGTCCGACAACTGCGGCCTCGGCGACTGTGTGGAATGCTCGATGCGCAATCCGGAAAAACTCCGGGTTCTCCTCGGAGGCGAAGGCTCCGGACGCCTGATGATGGTTCCGCCGGAATTTCTCGGCGTACCGTCCTACAAGCGCGCCTTCACCTACGGCACCGAAATCGACAAGGACGGCGTCCACCTCCCCTCCGACGGACCGTGGCAGCCGTTTACTCCGGAACAGAACGACCGGCGGGCGAAGCTGGCCGCCGTCATACTTGAAGCGATCGGCGGCAGCGAAGTGGAGCTTTCCGGCGCCCCGGCCGACACGCTGGCGTCAAGCTTCTACAACCGTACCGGCGCCCTGACCGTTCAACTGGTCAACGCCCATGACACGCTGATCGAAGACGCGCCCGGCGCCGGATTCGCCCATGCCGACGCGGTGCCGTTCGCTCCCAATCCGGAACCAATCGCGGTCAAACTCCGCAAACCGGCGGACCTTGCCGGCTTCAAATACTCCGCCGCCAACCTCTACACGCTGCGCGGCGCGGTCAAAGTCCCGGTCTCGGAAAAACAGAATTCGCTGTTTTTCACCATTCCGGCCGGCAAACTTGCCGACTACCTGCTGGTTGAGCTTGTCTGATAAGCCCTCGCACTACTCAAAGGACGGCGGTAAAAACCGCCGTCCTTTTTTTCGCACCGCCGGCTTGTTAAAAAATTCCGTTTTTTTCATTCCGCCACTTGACTTTTATTTGATACAGTTGTAGCATATAAACAAACACCATATCGGGAGGTCGCGGTGAAAAAGTTGCAAATAGCGGATGGCGAACTTGAAATCATGAAGGTTCTCTGGGCGGAGCCGCTCCTGACTCTGCCGGAAATCGTAACGGCGGTTAAGAAGAAAAACGCTTGGGAACTCGGAACCATCCGCACGATGCTCAGTCGGCTGATCGCCAAGGAAGCTGTCGAGCAAAGCGGCGCCAGACGCAGTTACCGCTACCGGGCTCTGGTCGAAAAAGATGAGTACGCCGCGGCGGCGGCCGACCGTTTTTTGAACAGTATTTTCGGCGGCGCGACCCGTTCGATGCTGTCGTTTTTCGCAGAACACGGCAAAATCACTCCGGAGGATCTGGCGGAGCTCGAACGCGAAATTGCCCAAAATACCGGAGACAAGAAAAAATGACCGCAATGCTGTTCGGCTATCTTTATCTCTCCTGTCTGCGCGGACTGGTTCTGTTTCTGACGCTCGCGGCGGTCGAGCTGTCCTTGAGACGCCGGCTGCTGTTTCCGGGACTCCGGATATTTTATCTGGCGCTGATTGCCATGGTCGTACTGCCGGCAGGACTGCTGACCAACGGCGGTGCGCCGGGTTGCGCCGGCACTGCGAACTGGAGCCAATGGCCGGCGGAGCCGGAAGCCGCGCGGCCAACCCAGGCGGCGGACTCCCCGGCGACGGCGGCGGAAACGACAACCGGAACGGCGGCCGAACCGCTCATTTCCTTGAGTGACAATACGGATACTGTTCCGATCAACTGGAACATGGCCTTTTTTGCGACCTATCTTGGAATTGTTGCGATACTGTGGGCAAGGCGGTTCGCGACATACCTGATTTGGCGGCGTGGGATCCTCCGGTGCGAAGCGATCACCGGAGGTCGGGTGCGGGAAATATTCCGGCAGGAGATACGGAACCGCGGCATGTCCGCCGACCGAATTTCGCTGCGCAACGGCAGTACGCTTCTGTCGTCGCCGGCAACATTCGGAACGCGGCGCGGCGGCGCCGTTCTTTGCCCCCTGTTGAAAATGAACTTCCTCACCGATTCGGAGATCAGAATGCTGATGATTCATGAACTTGAGCACCTCCGGCGTTCCGATAATTCCACGTCTTTTTTCCTCGCGCTGCTTCAGGACCTGTTTTTTCCGAACGTGTTTCTGCGGTTGTTCGCCTCCCGTCTCGCGATGGTGAGCGAAATGGACTGCGACGCGGCGGCAAATAACGGTTCCGCGCGGCACAATTCCGAACCGGCGGTCTACGCCCGTCTGCTGCTGGCTTTCCAGCAGCAGCGCGGCGGCAGGTGCGCCAACGTTCCCTCCGCCCCGCTGGGAGCGACCGCAAAAAAACTTCGACTGAGAATCAGAGAGGTATGTATGAACAAGCCGTCCAAACACCGCATGCTTGCCGTTATCACACTGGCTGTCGCCGCCGGAACCGCGGCGCTGACCCCGTCGGCGTTCGCTTCCAGCGGAGACGCCGATATCAACGCCATGCTTGCCCGTTATAAAATCGAACTGCCGGAACATCTCGTCAACGGCATTGACCAGAAAGGCGACGATGTTCCGGAATTATCGGAACTGACCAGATTCAAGTTTGAGCTTGACGCAAAAGAAAACGTCGTCCTGCGCGGCAACGAGCGCGCCGGCGAACTGCTTGAGAAACTGTGTCTGCGTGAGAGCCTGATGTTTAACCGGGACTGGAGCCGCGGTCTGAACACGCTGCTGCCGGAACTCGGTAAACTGCGCACCGCCGCGCGATACAATCAGTCAAAAATCGCCGAAGCCGTCCGCCGGAACGAACCGGAGATAGCCGCCGGATACGTCGTCCAGAATTATCGGCTTGCAGGGTTTCTGGCTGACGACCCGCTGATAATCTCGCAACTCGTCGCCATCGGAATCGAAACAATGACGCTGGAAAGCATGGAAGGACTTCTGCCGGCACTTTCCCCCGCCGATCTGGAGAAGATTCAGAAAGCGATAACCGGTCTTGAGAAAAACTACTGGAAAGCCGCCGATCGAGCGATCGCCACGGATGTCATCATGATCATTCATTCCAAACCGGACATTTCCCAGTCGGAAAACGACCTGCTGCTTGCAAAGTTGAACGATCCAGCCTCCGCCGAAGAGTACCGGACAGCGCTGATCGATGCGACAGAGTTCTTTCTAAAAATCCATCAGCTCCCCGCCAACCGGCGCAAGGCGGCCATTGATGACTTTGTAAGCCGGATGGAACAGAGCAGCAATGACGCTGAAAAAATCGCCGGACAATATTTCAGTGGAATTAATCTTGAAAGTGCGTTGATCAACGGCTATATCCGGTTGAAAATCGCGCAGTGCGCCGTGGAATACAATCTGGCGAAACGCACCGGCACAGCTCCGAAAGTCATGCCGGTTGACGATCCGATGACCGGAAAATCATTTCAGGTCGTGGACGGCTCCATCGTCTCCGCCGGATACAACGACGTGCCGGACGACAACCGGAAACTGTCATTCAAGCTCTAAAAAACTCATCGGAAGCCGACGGACGGCGGAACTGGCAAGCAGCTTCGCCGCGCCGTCGGAAAACTCGAACTCGGCAATGTTGTGACTGCGGTCATTGGCAACATAGATGCGGCCGTCATGAAAATAACAGTCACGCGGCCAGACGCCGCCGCAGGGAACGGTTGAAACGAGTTTCCAGTCGCCATCGCCGCCGCAGGTGAAAAATCCGAGCGTGTTGTCGCCGCGGTTGGTCACCACCAGCCAGCGGCCGTCCGGTGAAAGGCGCAGGGCGCCGGGATAATTCTCTGTGCCGGAAAAGGTGGTTGCCAGCGTTTGAACAATCTTCCGCCCGCGGACAATCACCAGTGTGCTGTTCAATTCACAGGCGACCGCAAAAGTGTCGCCGTCCAGCCAGACCAGATGGCGCGGACCGGACTTTTCGGGAAAGTCCACCCGTCCGGCCAATGCGCCGCAGCCGGAAGTTTCGTCAAAATCAAAAAAACACACCGCGTCGCTCCCAAGATCGACAATCACCAGTTCGCCGTCCGGGGCGAATCCGGCAAAATGGGCGCGAGCCCCCTCGCCCAGCTTCAGGTTCCGCACAAATTCCGGCAGTCCGCCGGTCAACCGGAACTCGTCCACGCTGCCGTCGCCGTAATTGGCCAGATAAAGATAGTTCCCGCCCGGCGACACCGCCAGATGACAGGATGTCCGCCCTTCGCCGTACTCGATCGTCAACAGTTTGCCATCCCGGATCGCCGCCACGCCGACCCGCCCGTCATCCACCGCGCCGTAAACAACGCCGTTGCTCCGAATCAGATAATTTACGCCGGGCAGCAGCAGGAAATCATTCATCGTCAATCCGTCGTCAATCCGGGCGACGCCGCCGTTTTCACGATCGGCCATCGCCAGAAGCAGTTCGCCACGCTCTGTCATTTTTTCCGCTCCTCCGCCGGTCGCGCAGCCGGCCGCCGCAAACAGCGCGGCGACGACGCACAAAAATCCGGCTCTCATTTTTTTCCCCTGCACAATAAGATAAATTCACGCCGTCCGAGCTTTCCGGACGCCGCCTCGCGCCAGCCGGAACCATACGGCGAATCCAACACTTTTTCACAGTTGTCGCGCCTGACCAGCACCAGAGCGCCGGCCGGCAGACCGCTCAACTGTTCGGTTCCGCCGTCAACCGGGTACATCTTCGCCAGTTTGTCCGGCAGCGGTTTATCCAGCAGATAATGGATGCCGCCGCGCTTTTCCGGCTCGACGCCGATGACGTATTTGAGATCGTCGTGATCGACGCCGATATTGAGCAGCCAAATGCCCCCGGTACGCAACTCCTCGCAGCGCCGGACAAAATCACCGCTTCCGGCAATCAGCGAGTCCAGCGGCGACAACACACCCACCGTAAGCAGCGCACCGCACACCCCCAATCCTGACACCGTTTTCAGCCAAGCCGTTTCTCCGTCAGCGCATTTCACCTTGCGCCACCACCACCACACCGCCAGCCCCGCCAACGCCGCTCCGGACGCCGCCGCCCCCTGACCGAACCATCCAACCCAGACCGCACCGGCCGCGACCACCGCCGCGCAAACGACCGGAATTGCAAGACGGGCAAATATTTCCAACACGCGCTTCAACTCCCCTCCCCCCGGAAAATCGGTGATTCCGGCCATTCCATAGCCGGCCGCCAACGCCAGCCCCGGCAGTGCCGGAGCAATATAGCGCAAATGCATGCACCCCGGCACGCTGACCGCCAGCGTCGGCAAAAGATACCAGAGCAGAAATGAGCGCAGAAATACCGCCGTCCGGTCGCCGCCGCCAGTAAAAATCTTCCGCCACGACAACACAAACACCGCCAGCGCCAGCGGATACAATGGCGCATACGAACCCACCGCATCAATAAAATAATAAATGTGACTTTTATTTTCATTGAACCGGCTGGCCACCTGCCAATCCCACGCCCACTCCAGCAGGTCACGTCCGCCGGTATGAATGATCCACCCCAGCAGCGCCGCCGCGCACGCCGCCGCAATCAACGCGCCGCCCGCCGCCCAGCCGATCAGCATTTTCCATTCCGCCTTCGCCGAAAGGATGCCGCCGAGCACACTGCCGGCCATAATTACCCCCATCGCGCCGCGCACCGAGAACGCAAAGAGCAGTGCAAGCACGATCAGCCAGTGGCGCGGTCTGCCTCCGGCGCCGCCATGAGGAGCCAGCAGTTCGCCGGCAATCGCCGCCGATGACGCCGCAACCGCGATATCCAGACTCATCGTCCTCGTAAGATTGACATATTCATAACACAACAGAAGCATCATCACCGCACATGCTCCGCCGTTCCGACGCAGCGCCTCGCCGATGTCAAACACCTTCAAGGCGATGTATGAACTCAACAGCAGCGTGGGCAAATCCAGTGTAAAGTAGTTGAGCCAGCGCCCGCCGAAAGAGGCGAGATAGGAAAAAAACGGCATCGTCGACAGATAATCACAGTACGGTTGACCGTTGAGCAACGGGAAACAGCCGATCGGCCGCAACGCCATCTCCTGCACCATCAATGCGAACCGCACATCCAGCCGCACAATTTCGTTACTGCCGAGATTCAGCGAAAGCAGCACCATGAATCCCCAGAATACCACGGCCCGCCGGTGTTCGCTCCACAGCGACGCAAGACGATCGGAAAGCAGCATACCACCCCCATCACTTTATTTTTTGAAAATAAAATATAGCACAACGTGAAATAAATAACAGAGTTGTATCAAACAAAAAATAAAAATCAGTCGTCAAGCACTTCTTCCGCAACCATATCCCAGAAATCCAGACCGAGCGCGGTCAACCTTATCGCGTCCGCGGAAATTTCCCAGAACTCCGGATGCAGTCCGGCGTTTTCTCCGGCCAATCCGACGGCGGTGCGCCAGTCTCCCGGCCAGTCGCTCCGCCGCCAGCCGGCGACCGTCCGCAGATTGAACACAAAGATTTCGCGCTCGCGCGCCGCTGCCGGCAACCGGTCGTATTCCGGCGGTTCGCCGGCCAGCCAGCGGTCGATATCGGCAACCTGCCGGAACCGGTCGGTACCGTCGAAACTCGCCGCCGAGGGGCCGATTCCCAAATAAGTGTCGCCGCGCCAGACATTAAGATTGTGACGGCAGCCGCAGCCGGGTTTCGCATAATTGCTTATTTCATAGCGCGGCAAGAGCCGCCCGGTCACCTCCAGTGTAACCGCGGAAAGTTCAGCCTCGCGCTCACCGAACCGGTCGTCCGGATTGCCGCCGGTCTCGTTGAGCGTAAGCGCGTAACAGGACAGATGATCGATCGGCCACTCCAGCGCCAGCTCAAGATCGCGCCGCCACTGTTTCGCGGTCTGATTATGAATATTGTAGATCAGATCGATGTTGCGATGATCGAACGGCTGCGCCGCCAGCAGTTCCAGCGCCAAACCGATCGCATAATCCGAACAGTCGCGCCCGATGACGCGCCGGGTTCCGGCGTCGAAGCTCTGCACTCCGGTGCTGACCCGGTTGAAGTACGCTGCCATGATTCCGGCCTTCTCCCGAGTGATCGTCTCCGGATTTGATTCAATCGAGCGCTCCGCCGCCGCCGGCAGCATCCGCCCCAATCGTTCCAGCTGAAACGGATTCAGCAGAGTCGGAGTCCCGCCGCCGACATAAACCGTGGAAACCGGGTTTTCCAGCCCGGCAATCTCTTTTTCCAGCCGGTCCAGACAGCTGTCGATCATCTCCGTCCGCCCCGGCTCCGAATAAAATGCGCAGTAGCCGCACTTGTTCCGGCAGAACGGCAGATGGATGTAAAGATTGTTATACACTCGCTATTCGACGCGGCGTTCCGCCAGCTGATCGTAAACCAGCCGGCCGCAGACCATGGTCCCGCGCACCATGCCCTTCACCCGCATGCCGTGGAACGGCGTGTTGCGCGACTTGGTGTAGAAGCGGTTCTTGTCAATCACATACTCCGCTTCCGGATCGAAAATCGTAATGTCGGCCGGATTGCCGGCCGTCAGCGAATGATTGCCGATTCCCAGAATATCGGTCGGCCCCACCGTGAACTTTGAGATCAGCTGCATCAACCCGAGATGACCGGCGTGATAAAGTTCGGTCAGACAGATCGGCAGCGCGGTCTCCAGCCCCACAATGCCGAAAGGCGCCACATCGAATTCCACCATTTTGCTGGTGGCGGTGTGCGGCGCGTGGTCGGTGGCGATCACCGTTATGGTGCCGTCGGCCAAAGCGCGGATGACCTCCTGCCGGTCCTCCTCGGTCCGCAGCGGCGGATTCATCTTGTAGTTGGTGTCATATTTGCGGATGAACTCGTCGGTCAAGGCGATATGATGCGGCGTCGCCTCCGCGGTCACCATGATCCCGGCGGCGCGGGCGCGGCGGATCAACTCAACGCTCTCCTTGGCGCTGACATGCTGGATATGTATCTTCCAGCCGACCAGCCTGGCCAGCATAACGTCCCGCGCAACCATCAGCTCCTCGGCCAACGACGGTATCCCGTTCATTCCCAGCAGCATCGACAGCTGCCCCTCGTGAACCACTCCGGAGCCTTTCAGCGAATTGTCCTCGCAATGATCCAGCACCGGCAGCTCAAAGGACTTGGCGTATTCCAGAATATGCCGCATCAGATCGTGATTCTGCACGCACCGGCCGTCGTCGGACAGCGCCATAACTCCGGCGGTCTTGAGATTGCCGATCGGCGCCATCTCCTCGCCGGCGAACCCCTTGGTCAGACAGCCGCACGGATACACCCGAACCACGCCGTCCACCGCAGTGTGACGCCGCAGATACTCGATGGTGGACGCGCTGTCGCAGGCCGGATTGGTGTTCGGCATCGGCACAATTCCGGTGAATCCGCCGGCGGCCGCAGCCATGGTTCCGGTGGCGATCGTCTCCGCCGCGGTGTTGCCGGGCTGACGGAGATGAACGTGCATGTCGATGAATCCCGGCGCCGCCACCAGATTTTCCAGATCGACCGTCAACGGGTTGAGCACGCATTCCGGATCGACCAGCATGCCGTCCATCACGCCGATGTCGCGCACATTGTCCTCTCCGGTGTAAGGATCCATGACCCTGGCGTTGCGCAGAATGAAATTGTTTATTCCTTCGATCATTTTTTCACGCACCCCGCTACTAAAAAGAGCACCGCCATGCGCACGGCGAGCCCGTTGGTTACCTGTTCAAGAATCACCGACCGCGGACCGTCCGCCACCAGCGAACTGATTTCCACGTCGCGGTTGATCGGCCCCGGATGCATGATGATGGCGTCCGGCTTCATCGTTGCCACCACCTCCGGCGTAATGCCGAAAAATCTGGCGTACTCGGCGTCGCTCGGAAAAAACGCGGCGTTCAACCGCTCATGCTGAATGCGCAGCACGTTGACCACGTCAGCATCGCGCACCGCCTCCTTCAAATTGTGCGTCACCCGGACGCCGATGCTCTCAAATTCGTGCGGAACCAGCGTGGCCGGCCCAACCACCGTGACCTCCGCCCCCAACTTGAGCAGCCCCCATATATTGCTGCGCGCCACCCGGCTGTGCAGAATGTCGCCCACGATCGTCACCTTCAGTCCGGCGATGCGTCCCTTTTTCTCCCGGATGGTGAACATGTCCAGCAGCGCCTGAGTCGGATGGCTGTGTGCGCCGTCTCCGGCGTTGACAATGCCGCACCGGGTGTTCTGCGCGATGAAATTCTGGGCGCCGGGAGCGGCATGCCGCATCACAAACAGATCCACCTGAAGCGCTTCCAGATTCTTAATGGTGTCCAGCAGCGTCTCTCCCTTGAGCAGACTCGAAGTCGAAGCCTGCACATTGATGATGTCCGCCGACAGCCGCTGTTCGGCCAGCTCGAATGAAACCCTGGTTCGCGTGCTGGGTTCGACAAAAAAATTCACCACCGTCTTGCCGCGCAGCGCCGGCACCTTCTTCACATTGCGTTCCGAAACCTTTTTGAACTCCTCGGCGGTGTCGAGAATGAACACGATCTCCTCCGCCGACAGGTCGTAGAGGCTGAGCAGATCCTTACGCGTCCACTTAACTTCCATCAATTCCACCCCTATATGTGCTAAAACTGTGTGCCTATTTATGCTGCCATTTCATCTGCCAAACCACGTCCGCCGGATCCTCCGGAGTAAACTCGGCCATAAGCTTCATGTCCGGAGCGACTCTGACGTTGATTCCCGCATAGTCCGAGTGAATCGGAAATTCGCTGGCGTGGCGGTCCACCAGCACGGCGAGCCGGATAACCTTCGGCCGGCCGTAGTCGGTCACCGCGTCGAGCGCGGCGCGGATGGTGCGCCCGGTGGAGAGGATGTCATCCACCAGCACCAGATTGGAGCCGTTGACGTCAAACTCGATTTCAGTCGGCCGGATAATCGGCAGATTGCTGCGGGTGCCGATATCGTCCCGATACATCGAAATGTCCAGTTTCCCCATTACCGGCTCGTATCCGGACTTGCTCCGGATCGCCTCAGCAATGCGAATCGAAAGCGGAACTCCCTGCTTGTGAATGCCGACCAACGCGAAATCCTCCGGCCTGCCGCCGTTTTCGCGGAATTCGCAGATGAGCCCGTCTGCGACCCGGCCGATAGCGTCGTCCACCGCCTGCGCGTCGAATAAAATTTCCCGTTCCACTGCTGCTCCCTTTCGTTTTATTAAAGATACAGCTTTTTTGCCGCTTTGACAAATTTAATTGTTGATTTTTATTGTTTTTTGTTTCTCCAATGTTATATTACATCATATTGTTTCACGCAAAGGGAAAAATTAATGAAATCGGGACTTATGATCATGACGGCGCTCTGCGGAATAACGGCCGCCGGAGCCATAACGCTTGCTCCGGACCGGACCAATGCATTGTATGAGATCGGCGACACCGCCGCGATAGAGTTGAAATGCGACCGGCCGGTGACCGTTTCGATATCCGGCGACTATGCGAATTTTGCGGATTTCACCATGCCGCAAGGCGAACACAAATTCACCGTGCCCTGCAAAGTCCCCGGCTTTGTAATGATTAAAGCCGACGACGGAACAAACTCCGCCTCCTGCGGCGTCGGCATATCGCCGAAAAAAATACTTCCTTATGTCGACGAACCGGCCGATTTTGACGAATTCTGGAAAAACGCAATAGCCGAAGCCGCCGCCATACCGCTTGATCCGCAGCTTGAAAACCTCCCGGAGCATTCCACCGGGCAATACACCGCCTACCGTGTGAGTTTCGCCAACGTCGGCAACACCAGAATATACGGATTCCTCACCATCCCAAACGGCGACGGACCATACCCGATCTACTGCGCGGTCCCCGGCGCCGGTCCGAACGATCTAAAACCGCTGGACAAACACAACGAACGCGTCATCACGCTGGTGATGAACGTGTTTCCTTTTCCGCTGCCGCCGGACCGCGCCGAGGCCGAACGACTCATAGCCGGCCATTACCCGGAGTCGCGCGGGTACTGGAGTTTGAACAGCGCAAAACTGGAATACTTCTTTTTTTACCGCGCCATCCTCGGCATCAACCGGGCGTTTGACTACGCCGCCGCGCTGCCGCAGGCCGACCGCAAACACATGGTTTACTGGGGGTCAAGCCAGGGCGGCGCAATGGGCGTGGCGCTCGCGGCGCTCAACCGCAACCTGACCGCAATGGTGCTGAACGTGCCGTCTGACTATTCAAAAATCATTGAGCGCGCCCACCGCGAAGGCGACGACTCGCTGATGAGCCGTCTGCCGTATTTCGCCGGAGCGAACTTTGCAAAACGGATAACCATCCCGTTCATGACTTCGGCCGGGATGGTGGACGTCGGCTGCACGCCGTTCAGCGTGGCAAAATTCTACAACCGGATAACCGGAGAAAAACGCATCCGTTACGTTCCGACCATGGGCCACAGTTTCGACCCGGAATACGAGCGCATGACCGCTGAATTTATCGACCGCCAACTGGAGAAGTGATGCGTTTCTTTTTTGCCGACAATCCCGGAGCGCCCGGAGAAAAACAGCCCCTTGACCGCGACGAGGCCGAGCATCTGTTCGTTACATTGCGCGCCCGCCCCGGCGACCGCGTCGGCCTCATCAACGGCCGCGGCGTCACCGCCGAAGCCGAAGTGACGGCCGACCGGCAGTTGACCGTAATATCCCGCGCCGCAGCCACTTTTCCGGCGTTCCGCGTCCATTTATTCTGCGCCTCGCCGCGCCGCAAAGAGCTTGATCTGCTGCTGAAACAGGCGGCGGAAACCGGCGCTGCATCGGTGAACCTCATCAACTGCGCACGCTCGGTGGCGACGCCGGACGGCGCGGCGCTGAATCGCTGGCGGACCATCGTCATGGAGGGGTGCAAGCAGTCGCACAATCCCTTTGCGCCGGAAATTGCCGTGCCGGAGGAATTTGCCGACGCGGTCGAAAGAGTCGGACATTCCGGCTGGCCGGCTCGTTTCGGCGCCGTCCGGCAGCCGGATGACCGCCCGGAGAGTTTCAACGCTGTTGCGGACGGCGACTGCGCGTTGTTCATCGGTCCTGAAGGCGGTTTTACCGGCGAAGAGGAAGCGGCGATGCTGACAGCCGGATTCATGCCGTGGAACTTTGCGTCGACCGTTCTGCGGCTTGAAACCGCGGCGGCCGGCGGCGTTATGCTGCTGAAATATCTCAACCGGAGCGGCGGAGGGCGGAAATGAAGCCGACAGTCTGGATCATCGCCGGCTCGCTGGCGGCGCTGTTGATAACAATAGCGGCGATCTCGCTGGCGGTGAGCTGCCGGAACGAAAGCGAAAAACCTTCATTTGCCAGAGTCCGGCTGGCGTTGAGCGATCCCGATCCGGCGGTCGGGCTGGCCGAACTTGAGCATTACCTCTCCCGCAATCCGGATTCGGCGCAGGGCCATCTCCTGCTTGCCAATCTTTACGATGAACGGCTCAACCGTCCGCTTGACGCCATTGCCGAATACCGCCTTTATCAGAAAAACTCGCAAAACGCGAACGCCGCAGAAGTTGACCGCTGGATCGCCGCCGCCCGGAAAAGATGCTATATCGAGTGGAGTTCCGAGTTCGCCGACGCCGGGAATTCGGCGGTGCGTCAGGAGTTGCTCAAATTGCAGAATGAAAACCGCGAACTGCGCTGGCAGATCGGCGAGTTTGAACGCCTCATCGCGGAGCCGCTTCCGGGCGCCGCCGCCACACCGGCGGCAGCCGCACCGCCGCCGGTGGAGAACACGCCGGACGCCGCGGTGCCGACAACGGCCGGAAGCACCGATTATGAGGTGCGTCCGGGCGACACCCTGCAAAAAATCGCTAAAAAACTTTACGGCAGTTCAAAATTTTACCTGGTGATCTATGAATGCAACAAGAATGTGCTGAAGTCGCCAAACGCGCTGCATGCCGGACAGAAGCTCAGACTGCCGACGCCGGAGGCGATAAAAGCCGCCGGAGCCGGAAGCTCAGCGGCGGCGGCAGAAAAAACACCGCCGGTTGACACAAAACTGCCGCCGATACCGCCTTTGACAACGGAGCAGCTGAAAGCCATCCGGCCGCAAAATGGCAAGTCCGCGGCGAGGGAGAAAGATACCGCCCCGGCTAAGGTTGGATACGATGCGGCAGAACAAAAAACACCGGCGGCGGTCACGCCGTATCTGTACTGAACCGGAAAATCATGCAATACAAAACCGAAAAACGGAGACAAATATAAAATGAAGAAAACCGGAATCCCGGCGGCGCTGCTGCTGCTGTCGGCCATGCTGGGCGGGTGTTCGCTTGGAGACTACCGCCAGACCCGTTATTACGATCTGCAGACCCCGGAGCCGCTGAACAAAATGGACGTGCAGGTGGAAATCGGGCCGTTTCAGAATAACACGGCGGTGCGGCAGCGGATGTGTTTCCGAACCGGTTCCGGAGAGATACTGGTGGACGAATACAACAAATTCGTACAGCCGCCGGACATGATGGTCAGCCGCTATCTGGCGATTGCGTTCGGCAATCAGCCGGAGTCGGCGCCCGGTGCGCCGGTGCTGAAAATCCGCGGAACCATTTTCCTGTTTGAGTTTGATGTGGACACCTCCGAAGCCCGTTGCGGCGTGGAATATGTGCTTGAACTGCGCCGTGCCGACGGAACCGGCAGCATCGTCGGCGCCGGAAGTGAAATATTCCGGGCGCAGTCGCTCAATCGCGAGCCTGACGTGGTCGCCAGAGCTTTCAGCCGCTGCTGTTTCCAGTTGGCCGGAGCAGTTTATGAGGCGGCGGAAAAAGCCGGCGCCGAAAGGAAGTAAGGGGAGCCGGTCGACAAAATGATTTATCTGCTGTCACTTTTCTCCGATATCGACGGACTGGGCATGCTGCGGGTGCTGGACTATATTTCCTTCCGCGCCGCCGCCGCCGCGGTCACGGCGTTTTTAACCGTGATGCTGCTCGGGCCATACACCGTCCGCCAGCTGAAACGCTTCCGCGCCACCGCCGCCTGCCGCTATGAAGGACTGATGCCGGAGGAGATGATCAACCGGGAAAAGGATAAAACGCCGAGCATGGGCGGCGTACTGATCGTGGGGGCGATCGCGCTATCCACCGTGCTGTGGGCAAAAATGACCAATCCAATCGCGGTGGTTCTGCTGGCCACGCTGCTGAGTTTCTCGGCGCTCGGCTTTGTGGACGACTACGCAAAAGTAGCGAAGCAGAAACGCGACGGCATATCGGCAAAAACCAAACTGCTGGGGCAGTTCCTGACCGTGATGATCGGGCTGCTGTTCCTCTACGCCATGCCGGAGCAATACGGCGTGCCGCTGACCAGCTTTTATGTGCCGTTCATGAAAGAGCCGTGGTTTTCGTCAAACTTCGTATTGCTGTTCGATATTGTGGTGGTGATCGGCGCCTCCAACGCCGTGAACCTGACCGACGGCAAGGACGGATTGTCTTCCGGATGCGTGATCTTCGCGGTCGGCGCCTACGCGGTTATCGCCTATCTCAGCGGCCATGTGGTCTTTGCAAAATATCTGTTCATACCGTATATTCCGTCGGCCGGCGAAGCGCTGGTGTTTTCCGCCGCGATCGCCGGAAGCTGCGCGGGGTTCCTCTGGTACAACTGTTTCCCCGCCTCGATGTTCATGGGAGACACCGGAAGTCTGGCGCTCGGCGGCGCGCTCGGAATGCTGGCGGTGATTGTGCGTCAGGAGCTGCTGCTGGCGATCATCGGCGGCGTCTTTGTGATGGAGGCCGGCAGCGTAATGCTTCAGGTGCCGTATTTCAAGCTCACCCACGGCAAACGACTGTTCCGCTGCACGCCGATCCATCACCATTTTGAATACAAAGGCTGGAAGGAGACGCAGATCGTAATCCGGTTCTGGATACTGGCCGGAATCTTTGCGCTGATCGGACTGGCCACCCTGAAATTACGCTGACCGAATCCGCCGCCGGGAAAAAGGCGGCGGTGAAAATACCAACCCGCGCGGCGTGCGGAACTCCGCAACGCGGCGGACAAGACATACAGAGGAGAGTAGGAAAAAATGAAAAAGACAGTTATAGCGTTGTTGACGGCGGTAGTGCTCAGCGCCTGCAAAAGCGTTCCGCCGCCGGAAGCCGAGTTTGCACCGGAGGACGGCATAAAAACCACCGCGGTCAAAATGCGGACAGGCGACGTACTGACCATCCTGCTCAATGAAAACCAGACCACCGGATACAGCTGGAACGCGGTGTACAACCATCAGGTTTCCGTAGTAGCACTCACCCATGTCGGAGCGGAAAGCGGACTGTGCGGCGCGCCCGGCCGCTGCGAGGCGAGAATCGCCGCGCTCAAACCCGGCGAAACCACGGTGATTCTGAATTATTCACGACCGTGGGAGGAAAACGTCAAGCCGGCGGCAGCGGTCACTTATCGGCTCGAAATAACCGATTGACGCGAATAAGCGCGATCAGGAGGCGAACCGGACTCGGCCGGCACATTGGTTCGTCATCTTTTTCACCGCCGCGACACCGCCGACCATGCGGCGGCGGCTTTACGGCCGCTGTTCCAGCGTCAGCGCCAAAAGCTCAAACGGCAATAGACGCCACTCATTCGCCGCGGTGATTGAGGAAATCTCTTTTTCAGGATGCGGGTTGTCCGCTGACCAGCCGCGCAGACGCTCGTCGGCACCCGGATAAGCCGCGACTCCGGGCATCAATGTGGCGACACCGGTCAAAGGCTGCACATCGGCCGGAGCGTTGACAACGATTTTTTCCATGGTTCCGTCGGCATAATTCAAAGTGTAGCTGCCGGCCTTCCCCGCCGGCTCCGACGGAATAAGCCGTGTGGCATGGAGGAAATGCAGTTTTTCAGCTCTGGCGTTCACCGGAATGACCACGCTGTCCGGCGAATTCGGTTGAAGCCGGGAGCGCAGCTTTACCGTGCCGCCGTCAAACCGGTCAAAAAATACGCCGTCCACATAACCGCACAGGAACGTTGTTCCCGCCGGAAGCAGAGAAGCGTCATTCGATTTCACCCCCGGCAGCCGCACCGCCAGCCCCGGCGCGGACGGCAAAGCGCGATTGCGCAGCCAGACCCGGCGCATGGCGTCAAAATAGTCGATATCCGGATTGTCCGGATTCCATGAAAACACTCCGGCGCGAATGTATGAGGCGATCTGTGAAAATTCGCCACGCATCACGGTTTCGCGCGGGAAAAATCCGGCCCAAGTGGTCTGAAGCATGCCGACTCCGCCGCAGTCGCGGACAAATCTGGAAAGTTTTTCCACATTTCCCGGCTCATTCCACGGACAGCCGATCACTGGAAAACCGTCGCGGCACAACGCGGCCACATCGCGGTATTCGTCCTCGGTCTCGTAACGCCAGTCGGCAATAACAATGTCTTTCGGCAACTTCTTGCGCAGCTCGGCAAGGTTGTGCGGCGGACCGCCGGCGCCGACACTGCTGGGCTTGGTCTCGTCATAAGTCACCAGCATATCCTGCCACATCATCAGCCGGACGCCGCGGCCGGCGGCGTGGTCGTGATAGGTCATCACGTCCTTATAAAAAATGTCCTGAAGCGTTTGCGCCTTGGTTTCACTCCGCAGCGGATAACGCCCGGACATCAGCCATTCGTCATGACCGATATGGAAATAGCGCGGATTGCCGAACGTATCGCATATTTCGTCGAACAGTTTGAGCATCAGCGGATAAAGACGCGGATTGGACGTAAAATAGGCATAGGGGCGTCCGGGATCCTCGGCCAGATCAAGGTTGCTGCCGTTGTCAAACAGCCAGTCGCAATGGCCAAGCGTTGACAAGTGGGGAGAAACCTCGATAAAGTTCTCCTTCGCATAGGCGATCAGCTCTTTCAGCTCGGCCTTGGATATGCCGTTGGCGTTGCGCAGTTCCGGGGTCGAATCCCAGTGGGCGCGGCTGACCTCGACGACCAGATTGCTGATCCGGAACGGCGCATACACCCGGTCGATCAGCGTCTTGTTGAATTCCAGCGAACCGGAGGCGGAGAAAAACATCACGCCGCGATAGTCAAACGCCGGGCGCTCCACAATGGTCTGACAGTCAATTCCGCCGTCGCGAACCAGCCATTTCAGCGACTGGAGCGCATAAAACGCGCCGCGGCAATTCCCGGAGATAATTTTTACGCCGTCTCCGTCAACCGCGATGCTGAAAGCGTCGCCGCCGCCGTCCCCGCCGGTGATTTCAACATTCACCGCCGGCTCGCAACCGATGTCACTGAATATCCTGCCGGCGGCGCGCTCGAGCTTTGCACAATCGGCGGCGGAAACGTTTTCAGCGGCGGTCAGCTTCATCCCGCGTGAACCGGAACCGATGACATAGCGCCCCTCGCCCAAAGTCCGGACGGACGGGGAGAAAAGGTCGGGAAATGAAGCGTCATCCAAATAGCGATCACTGTATATCGACGGCAGTTTTTTATTTTCACCGGCGGAAACCGCGGCGACCTCCGCGGTTGAACCATCGGTCACCAGACGACAGACCACCCGGATCACATGCTTCATCGTTTTTCCCGGCGTCAGCGGAATGTCCGTTCCGAGCCGGATGCCGTAAGTGCGCTCAAACCACGGATTGTTGCGCAGCTCGGTCGCCCGCAGCGGCCCGCCCTCCACCACCTCGATAATCAGTTCGGAGCTTTTTTCGGAAGAAAGCATCCGCAGCTTGCGGAACGGAGGGATCCATTCATAACCGTGTTCTTTTACCTCGTTGAAGTCACCGGAAACGGTGGAGCCGTCCGCCAGTTCAGCGGTAAAAACGGCGTCCTTCAGCGGCGCGGTCTGAAGCATGAACGGCGTATATTCCATGAATCCCGGCGCGGCGGCACTGTCCAGCAGACCGGAAACCTCTATCGTCAGTTCATCGCCGTCGGTGACGGTCGAATAATTCAGAAGTTTGAATTTTCCGTCGCCGACGTTGGAAATCTCGCGGCGGGTGACGCCGTTTTCCGAGCTCTGAACCGTGCGGCCGCCCTTGGTGTTGCGGTCATAAAAATACTGCTCCGACCAGTCGTTGTTCACCACCACGATTCTGGAGGTTTCGGAAATATTCCAGAGCCGGTGGGCAATATACGTTCCGCTGTCCAGATTCTGATAAATGACATAATTGTCGCCGCCGACCTCCTGCGCCGCCGCGAAAACCCCGGCAGAGATCGCCGCCAGCTGCAGCATCAAAATTACTAAACGCCTCATTGCCTTCTCCTTTATACGTTTTTAAGCCGCAAACAGCTATTTGACGACTTACCGGACAAGGCTCCGGACGCGACGAATACAGCTGCTTTAATTACACGTCCTGCAAAAAACCGGCAAGTTTTCCGGCAATCGCCTCTGGCGTCATGCCGTATTCGGCGCGCAGTCTGGCGGTCTTGCCGTGCGGCATGACCTTGTCCGGCCAGCCGAAAACCATTACTCCGCCGCCCAGTTCGGCCGCGACCGCCGCCCCCAGTCCGCCGACCGCCGCATGATCCTCGATCGTCGCAATCAGCATGCCGGCCGCCGCCTGCCGGCGCAGCAGTTCAATGTCCAGCGGTTTGACGAATCTGGCATTGACCACGGCGCAACCGCCGCCCAAAAGTTCATCGACCTTCAGCGCCGTCGCCAGCTCCGCCCCCGACGACCAGATGGCCAGCCGGGTTCCCGACTTCACCGTCTGCGCCCGTCCAAGCTCGATCTTATCCACCGGCGCCGCCGGATCGAACGGCGTTCCCGACCCGCCACGCGGATAACGGATCACCACCGGACGGCAAAGTTTGTAAGCGAAAAACAACATCGCCCGCAATTCGTTTTCCGTCGCCGGCTGCATGATGACAAGATTTGGCAGTTCGCGCAGAAATCCGAGATCGTAAATCCCGTTGTGGGTCGGCCCGTCCTCGACGGCTCCGGCGCGGTCGAGCGCGAACACCACCGGAAGATTATTCAGGCACACATCGTGAAAAACATTGTCCAACGCGCGCTGCATGAACGTGGCGTAGATCGCCACCACCGGCCGCAGACCGCCGGTGGCAAGTCCGCCGGCAAACGTGACAGCGTGCCCCTCCGCGATTCCGACGTCGAACAGCCGGTCAGGATATGCGTTGCGCATGTCGCTCAGCCCGGTTGAATACGCCATTGCCGCCGACACCGCGACCATGTTCGACTCCGCGGCGGCCAGTTCCATCATCGCGCTGCCGAAAGCATGGGAAAAATTGTTTACCGACGCCGGGGGCAGAATTCCCGACGCCGCATCGAACCTCCCGACGCCGTGAAACGCCTCCGGGTCCTCCTCCGCCGGGCGGTATCCCTTCCCCTTGCGGGTAATGACGTGAATCAGCACCGGACGCTCGAAAGACTCCCGGACGTGGTTGAACGTCCTTATAAGTCCCGGTATGTCATGCCCGTCCATCGGGCCGAGGTAACGGATGCCAAGTTCTTCAAAAAACGCCCCCGGCAGCAGCGCGGCCTTGGTCAGCCCCTCAAGTTTGCGGATTGCCGACAGCAGCCAGTCATGCCCCGGACAGCGGTCGACAAAGCGTTTGATCCGGTTTTTCACCCCCATATAACGGTTTGCGGTAATCAGACGATGCAAATAGGACTGCAAAGCTCCAACATTGTGGGAAATTGACATTCGATTGTCATTCAGGACAATAACCAGTTTTTTCCCGCAGCGCACCGCATTGTTCAACGCTTCGAAAGACAGTCCGCAATTCAGCGCTCCATCGCCAACCACCGCCACCGCCACCCCCGGAAGATCGGCCGCCGACTTCGCCGCGGCAATACCCAGCGCACTGGAGATCGACGTTCCGGCATGACCGGCAAAACACGGATCGTCCGCCGATTCCGTCGGCGTCTGAAATCCGCAGCAGCCGTCAAACCGCCGCAAAGTACGGAAAAATTCCCGCCGTCCGGTCAGAATCTTATGGGCGTAGGACTGATGACTCACATCCCAGACAATCGCGTCGTTTTCAGGCTCGAAGCAGTAGAGCAGCGCAATCGCCAGCTCCACGGTTCCAAGATTGCTCGACAAGTGTCCGCCGTTTTCGGAAACGACCTTTAATATATATTCACGCAGTTCTCCGGCCAGCGCCGGAAGCTGTTCAGGCGGAAGCGCCTTGAGATCTGCAACGCCGTTTATATTTTCAAGCAGGGAATCCACCGCACACTCATTCCATCCGTCAAATGATTAAAAAATTCAACCCCGTAAAAAATCCATTTCGCGGAATTACTATACTCCGCGACACCGTTAAAGTCAAATCGGCGGAGATGGTGTTTTTCCGTCCGCCGCAGACGACCGCTCACGGATTCATGCGGCAGACGGACTAAGCCAGAAGCCGCGCAAAGCGCATGCCGATCAGCGCCGCCGCGATACCCAGAAAGTTCTGAAGCGCAAAATTGAGCAGAGCGCGCCCATACATACCGTTCTGCAGCAGCACCGCACATTCCAGAGCAAAGGTCGAAAAAGTGGTGAACGCGCCGAGAAAGCCGATCATCGCCAGCGGCATAAACGGAGCAAACCAGTCGAATTTGGATCCGGCTGCCGCGAACACCAGTCCGGCGACAAACGCTCCAAAGACGTTGACAACCATGGTCGCGGCCGGAAAACCTTCGCCGCACACCGCGGTCAGCCAGCGCAGCACACAATACCGGCACAACGTTCCAACCGCGCCGGCCGCCATTACCGCCGCCAGCATTTTCAACGAGATTCCACCCGCAGCACCGCCCATTGCCGTTCAACTCCGATCTGTTATGAATATTTGTTAATATATCACGGGGCGGCCTTTTTTTCCAGACCGTCACCGCCGAAGCGCCGTTATTTTACAAAAAAACCGGTCGGGCCGGCAATCGCTTTGGGGACACTCCACGAACCACCGGACGACCGCAGGCCTGAACCGCAAAACAGCAAGAGCGGCTCCGGCAACGCCGGGTGAGCGCTGATTTTCCGCACTTTAACAGAAGCCGCGGTTGAAAAACTCCAGACCGCGAGTATGTTATCTCTTGAATAAAACGATCCATATTGTATATACAATAAAAAACCAACGGAGACAAAAAATGAAAATCGGAATGATTGCGGAAATGCTCCGCGAGCCGCTGTTCCAGTCGCTTGACACCGCCAAGGCCATGGGCGCCACCGGCGTCCAGCTCTATGCCGTCTACGGCGACCACAACTTTCTGGAGATGAGCGACGAGGAAATGCTCAAAATCAAACAGCACTGCGACAAGCTCGGCCTCAAAGTCAGCGCGGTTTGCGCCGATCTCGGCGGCCACGGCTTCGCTTCTGAAAAAGACAATCCGGAACGCATCGCCAAAACCAAGAAAATTGTCGACAAAGCGGTCCTGCTCGGCGCACCGGTGCTCACCACCCACATCGGCGTGGTCCCGGCCGATCCCGAAAGCCATAACTACAAACTGATGGCCGACGCGCTCCGCGAATGCGGCAAATACGCCGAAAGCAAAGGCATCACCCTCGCCATTGAAACCGGACCGGAACCGGCAACCCGCCTCAAGAAGTTCCTGGATTACATCGGCTGCAAAGGCGTCGGCGTCAACCTCGACCCGGCCAACCTCGCCATGGTCTGCCGCGACGATCCGGCGAAAGCCGCGCACACGCTGGCCAAATACATTGTCCACACCCACGCCAAGGACGGACACAACTTCCGCCCCTGCGATCCGGCCGAAGTCTACGCGGCGTTCGCCGACGGCGGCTTCGAGAAAATGGTCAAAGAGGCCGGACCGATCTTCCGCGAAATGCCGCTCGGCCAGGGCGACGTCAACTGGGACGAATACATGGCCGCGCTGAAGGAAATCGGGTACAACGGCTTCCTGACCATTGAACGCGAGGTCGGTGACAATCCCAAGGCAGACATCGCCATGGCAATCGACTTCCTTAAAGCCAGAATATAAAAATACTGACAAAACAGGCGCTCCCGCAAGAGCGCCTGTTTTCGATGTACGAATACGACACACGCACACGGAGCGGCAAACAAATGGGCAATACCAAGGTGGACAGAGTCGGGTCGGTGGACATTTTGCGCGGACTGGTGATGTTCGCAATGATATTCGTCAACTGCGGATTTTACCGCCAGCCGCCATGGTGCGGACACTATCCGTCGGGTGGCGACGGAATCACATTTGTCGATATAATCTTTCCGGCGTTTCTTTTTCTGGCCGGCGTCTCCATTCCGCTGGCGTTTGCACGCTATGCCGCCACCTTCTCCGGCAAGGCGCTTAACTTCTACCATGTCTGCTACCGGGCGGCCACACTCATGGTTATGGGCGTAATCTACGTCAACACCGGATTCGACGTCACCCGCATGGGGCTGACCGCGGCATGGTGGCACTTTATCTCACTGGCGATCATCGTGCTGGTGTGGCATCAGTACAAAGGCGAAAACCGGGCCGGACGCGTCGTGTCCGAAATCGTGCGGCTGCTGGGAATTGCCGCGCTGGTCGGTTATTATTTTTACTACGCCTCGCCGTCAAACGCGCCGGAGGTGCTTGGAACCGAGCTGCGGCCGTCATGGTGGGGAATTCTCGGTCTGATCGGCCGCGCCTATCTGATCGCGGCGACGATTTATCTGGCGATCGGCCGGAGGGCGGAACTGCTGATGTTCGCGGTGCTGCTGGCCACGCTGATCCATGTGACGGCGTTCGGCGGCGGACTGAAAGAATGGTGGTGGCTCTCCGGAGGAGACCGGGTGATGATCACCGTCGGTCAGGCGTCGGTAACCATGCTCGGCGTGGTCGCCGGTGCAAAAATACTTGATTTTCAACAGCTCGACGCAGCGGAACGCCATCGGAAGATGACCGGCTTCCTGATCTGGTTCGCGCTGCTGGCGTTTGCCTCGGGAATCGTGCTGCGGAAACTTTACGGTCTGCACAAAGACGGCACCTTCCCCGCCTATGTTTATACGACAGTGGGATGGACAACCGCGGCATGGGTGGTGATCTACCGGCTTTCCGACGTCTGGAAAATCAACAATTTCGTCACCCGCTTTCTGCTCGGCGTCGGCTCGGTGGCGTTGAGCGCCTATGTCTTCAGCTCGCTGCTTCGCAACGCGCTGACGCTGATCCCGGCCGGCGACGGACAAACAATGTTCCAGCTGCTGTTCAAGTCGCTCGGTCCGCTGTGCGACGCGGAAGGACTGCCCGGTCTTGCCCCGTTCGCCGGAGCATTCCAGACGTTCTGCTATGCCCTGACCGTGGCGCTTGTCTGCCTGCGGCTGAAAAAACACCGGCTGACTCTTAAAATCTGACCTCATGGGTTGACAGCCGGCCCTGACTCAAAAAGGACCGCAGCACATGAGCGCAAACAGCAATCCTGACGACCGCGTGGAACGGGCGCTGCTCAAGCGCGCCCTCGGCTACCGCCATACCGAAATCTATTCCGAGGAGATCGTCGACCGCAAGACCGGCCAGCCGACCGGCGAGGTCAAAAAACGAAGCGTCACCAAATTTGTTCCGCCTGACGTGCGCGCCGCCATGACGTGGCTCCAGAACCGCCGCCCCGACCGCTGGAAGTGCGCACCGCCCGACCTGCGCGACGACGAGATCGAAACCGACCCGGAAGATACGAATTTATTATAAAAAAACATTGAAAATTCGCCCGTCCGTGTTATGTTAATCTCACATTGTCCGAAACCATTACATCAATATAAGGAGATCGTTGAAAATGGCTGACAAAAGCGTGGGAACCCAGTCGCTGGCGCTCGACGGCAAGAAGAAGAAGACTTCCGGAAAAAAACTGCGGATCGGCATCATCGGGTGCGGCGGCATCTGCCAGACCCATATGGACGCCTATAAGGAAATCCCCCAGGCCGAAATCGTGGCCTGCTGCGATATTCTCCCGGAACGGCTTGACCGCATGAAAGAGAAGTGGGGCATCGAAAAAGGCTATGAGAAATGGGCCGACATGATCGCCAAGGAAAAACTCGACGCGGTCGACGTCTGCACTCCGAACGGCGTTCACATGCAGCCGGTCATCGACGCCTGCAACGCCGGACTGCACGCCATAGTCGAAAAACCGATGGCCATGAATCCCGCCGAATGCGAGAAAATGATCGCGGCGGCCAAGAAAAACAATGTAAAGCTCGCGGTCGGCTTCCAGAACCGCTATCATGACAACACCTCGTTCCTGACCCGTGCCCGCGACAAGGGCACTTTCGGCGACATCATGTTCGTCAAGTGCCGCGCACTGCGCCGCCGCGGAATTCCGAATTGGGGCGTTTTCGGCCAGAAGGCCCTTCAGGGCGGCGGACCGATGATCGACATCGGCGTGCATGTGCTGGAGTCAGCCCACTTCTTCATGGGCGAGCCGAAACCGGTGGCCGCGTCCGGCAACGTCTGGACCTATTTCGGAGACAAGAAGTCAGACACCGTCAGCCCGTGGCCGAACTGGGACTACAAAACCTATACGGTGGAAGACCTGGCAATCGGCCAGATCCGTTTTGAAAACGGCGCCATTCTCCAGATCGAGGCCTCGTTCGTGGCTCATATCGAGCAGGACGTGTTCACCTGGGAAGTGATGGGCACCAAGGCGGGCGCTTCCTGGATGCCGCCGAAAATCTATCAGGACATGGCCGGCACGATGGTCAACATCGTACCGAACTATCTGCCGGAAGCATCGTGGACGGTAAACTTCGTCCGCAAGCTGACCAACTGGGTCAACGGCTGCCTCAAGGGTTCGGAGCTGACGGCTCCGGGCGAAGAGGGGCTGGCGGTGCAGAAGATGCTGGACGGCATTTACCGTTCGGCGGCGGAAGGCCGTGAAGTCGAGATCAAGTAAGCGTTTGCGCAAAAATAAACGGCGGCCGGGAACTATTCCGGGCGCCGTTTTTTATTGTCTTTCAGCCAACGCGACAGTGCTTTACCGCCCGGACTCCGCACGGTAAATCTTGATGATCGCCACTTCCGGCGGACACATAAAGCGCAAATGCAGTATCGAAGTTCCGATCCCGCGCGACACAAACAACTGTCGGCCATTGTCGCGGCACAACCCCTCCGTATATTTGCGGCCGTACCTTGAAGACATCACAAGCGCCCCGACCAACGGCAATTTCACCTGTCCGCCGTGGGTGTGTCCGGCCATCATAAATTCATAATGCAGAGCGGCATTGGGGAAATAATCCGGATTGTGCGACAGCAGCAGCGCCGGAATCGCCGGATCGGGCAAAACCGACGGATCGAACAAATTATTTCTGGTTGTCTTGTCCGGCAGACCGATGACATTCAGCGTTTTGCCGTTTATAAGTAGCGAACGGTGGCTGTTTTCCAGCACAGTTATGCCCGCCGCCGACAAGGCGTCGCACATTCTGTCAGCGTTCCACCATACGTCATGGTTGCCCAGCACCGCATAGCAGCCGTACCGCCCGCGCAATCCGTGAAGAATGCCGGCGATGGTCTCCGCCGACGCGTTATGGTTCATATAATCCACTTTGTTCCCCATGTAGTCGCCGAGCAGCACCACAATGTCCGGCGACTCCGCGTTCACCGCCGCCACTATCCGTTGCAGCCGCATCAATTCATACGGAGTCTTCAGCAGGTGGATGTCCGTCAGAACCGCAACTTTCAATCCGTTGTGCTCATCATGCCAGTTGTGCAGCCGGACCGAATAATGGTTGACCTGAAAACTCGCCGGCTCAATATAAAACGCCCAAATGCCGCCGCCCATACCGCACAAAACACAGCCGCAGCATACTGCAGCAATGGCGCGCTTGGCCGGAGAACGCCGGATATTGCTGAAAAAACGGTGGAAAACACCTGAGATATTCATACTATTTGTGTCCGTTGTAAAAACTGATTTTTGTCGGCGCCGGAAGATTGTCCGGCTCTTTTGACCGCGTGCGGAAAACGTCTCTCTTCAATAAAAATAATTTTATGGGGCAATATAATATCACATCTTTTTGTTTTTTCAAATTGCCATTCGATAAAAATATTGTCAAATCAGGAAACTTGACCGCGCAATCCGGCTCTTGACGCACCGCACTGTCCGCCAAATGTTTACGGCAATGCTGAAAAATACCGGTTATTAACGTTTCAACTTATTTAAACTGCCGGATCAGCAATCTCATCTCTGATTTTACAACCGTATTAATAAATAAAAAAACTTTTTTTGAAAATTTTTTTTCCAGCGCTTGACTTTAATAACGATTCGGGATATTTTATTGTCAACATTCAAATAACAACATAGAATATTCAAATATGAACAACAATATCCCGGCGGTTGAAAAAACCATTATGATGCTTGAGCTGTTGGCCGGGTTGACCGGCGGCGCCACTCAGGCTGAATTGAAGAATGAACTCAATATTTCAATGAGCACCGCATACCGCATACTCCAGACGCTGCTGAAACACAAATGGGTGATGAAGGATTCCTCCGGCGTCTACACGCTTGACAACGGTCTGCTGCCGCTGGTTTATCCGTTCAAAACGCGCATGAGCGTTCTGGAGCGGGCGCAGCATGTGATCGACGATCTGGCGGAAACTTATGACATCGCCTGCAAGATATCGATCCGCCGCGGACTTGAACAAGTCACGCTGATGCGTGCCGAGGCGGCGGGGCCGTTTTCACTTGCCGGACATGTCGGCTCCAGTTTCCCGCTGACCGAAGGCTCGGTCGGGGCGGCGCTGCTCTCCGGCTGCAGCGACGCTGAAATAAGAGAGATCGCGGCGGAATGCGAAGGCGACATTCCGGAAAATCGCAATCCGGAACTGGTTCTGGCCAATGTGCGCAATGTCCGCAGTGGCGGATATGCGATCAATTTGCGTAAAAACCGTTGGAACATCGCGGCGATGTCGATGCCAATATACGATGAAAAAGGTTCGGTGACGGCGGCGCTGACACTGATCGGCGCCGAATCGGATTTTACCGGCGGCAATTTGGAAAAAATGACCGGCGTGCTGCGAACGGCCGCCGGAAAATGCTCTGTAAACAACAGTTCAGGAAAATCACAGCGGACAACCCGGCAGGAGGCTTGAAAATGAAAATTGACCCGTCAACTCTGAAGATCACCGACATGCGCTTCGCGGACATCTGCGGCGCCCCCAAGCGCTGCACTCTGCTGAAACTGTACACCAATCAAAACCTCGTCGGCTACGGCGAAGTTCGCGACGCCTCCAGCCGCACCTACGCCGCCATGCTGAAAAGCCGTATCATCGGAGAAAATCCCTGCAATGTGGAACGGATATTCCGCCGGATCAAACAGTTCGGCGGCACCTCGCGGCAGGCCGGCGGCGTCTGCGGAGTGGAAGTTGCGCTGTGGGATCTGGCCGGCAAGGCGTGGGGCGTGCCGGTGTGGCAGCTTCTGGGCGGCAAATTCCGCGACCGCGTCCGCATATACTGCGACACCGACTCCGACGGCGGCGGCCGCGACATGGGCAAGGCACTCAAGGCGCGGATGAAACAGGGGTTCACCTTTCTCAAGATGGACTTGGGCATCGAGCTGCTGGCCGACGTTCCCGGCGCACTGAGCGGACCGGCCGGCTTTATGGAAAAGATGCGGCAGTACAAAAAGACCGTGTTCGCCACGCCGCACGGCTCGATCGATCCGCGGGCCATGCGCGGCGAAGCGTACGAACTGTTCAACATCGCCCACCCGTTCACCGGCATCCACATCACTGAAAAAGGACTTGACCATCTCGAACAATACATGCGCGACTGCCGCGAGGAAGTCGGCTGTGAGATACCGCTGGCGATCGACCATCTCGGCCACATTCCGGTCGAGGACTGCATAAAGCTGGCGCGGCGGCTGGAGAAGTACAATCTGGCCTGGATGGAAGACCCGGTTCCGTGGCAGCTGACCGACCAGTACCGCCGGCTGGCCGCGGCCAGCTGCACGCCGCTGGGGACCGGAGAGGATATTTATTTAAAGGAGTCGTTCCGGCCGCTGCTGGAGTCCGGCGCACTGGCGATGGTCCATCCTGACGTGCTGACCGCCGGCGGAATTATGGAAACCAAGAAGATCGGCGACATGGCCGAGGAATACGGCGTATCAATGTCGATCCACATGGCGGAAAGTCCGGTCGGCTGCATGGCGGCGGTCCACGCGGCGGCGGCCACGCGCAACTTCATGGCGCTGGAGGTTCACAGCGTTGACGTGCCGTGGTGGGAAAACATTGTTAAAGGCGTGCCGGTTCCGCTGATAAAAGACGGATACATTGAAGTTCCAAACAAGCCGGGACTCGGCATCGACGAACTGAACGAAGCGTTGATTGCCGAGAAGCTGCATCCGGATTTCCCGGTGGCGTGGGAGTCGACCGAACAATGGGACAAAGAGTGGTCGAATGACCGGCTCTGGAGCTGATCATCGAACCATATTATAGCTAAAATATGACCATACGCATTCTGACACTTTAATTGAAAGGAATACCGCAATATGCCGTCTCTGAAAAACATGCGAACCGAGGCCAAAGAGGCCGGACTGATGAAACTTGACCGGCTGATCGCCGCCCGCCAGAGGATTCCCGGCGGAGAGTTCCCGATACCGGTCGCTGAATTGTGCCGCCGCTACGAAAAACTATATACCGGCTGCATCAACGACGTGATGCGCGAAATGTGCCTTCTCGATCAGAACCTCCCCTCCGCCATCATGCCATTGCGTGACAACATGGTGGTGTGCGGCGAAGCGTTCACCGTAAAAAGCGCCCCCAATGTGATGATCGAGGGGGAAATGACATTCCGCGCCCAGATGCTGGACGACTTCAAGCCGGAGGGCGTGGTGGTCTGGGACACGTCGGAAGACACCGAAGCGTCGCTGTGGGGCGGCGTGATGACCGCCACCGCCAAGACCAAGGGCATCCGCGGCGCGGTCATCTCCGGCGGCATCCGCGACACCAAGCAGATTCTGGAACAGGACTTTCCCGTTTTCTATAAATACCGCACCAGCAACGGTTCGCTCGGCCGCTGCATGATAACCCACTATCAGGTTCCGGTCCGCATCGGCAAAGTAACGGTCCGCCCCGGCGACATCATTTTCGGCGACATCGACGGCGTCCTGTGCATCCCGCGCGAAATCGCCTGGGAGGTGCTGCGGCGCGCCGAGGACATCGAACGCAATGAAGTGGATATTTTCAGCTGGGTCCGTCAGGGCGACACCATTTCGGAAATCATCGACAAAGGCGGATACTTTTAATCCGGCCGCGCGAATCTCAACCGCGCAGGGGAAAGGGCTTCAATATTATGAACAACTATGCCGATACCGTCCGGAACGCTCCGGGTTATCTGTATATGCTGCGGCGGACCATTCCGCCGTGGCGCTGGCGCGAAACACTTGATGAGCTGTCGGCAATGTGCCGAAAATACCGGATTGACGAAGTATGCGTAAAAATCGACACCGGCACGTTCACCCATTATTTTCCGGACGAAAAGTGGCTGCGCAACTACCGGGAAATACTGCTGGCGGTCAAGACCGAACTCAACGCCGCCGGAATCCGTTATTCACTCAACCCCAACGTCACCCAGGGGCACGGCGACCGCGGCCGCGACATCTGTTCGCTTCATCCGGACTGGCCGATGTGCACCGCCCCCGACGGCGTTTCCTCCCGCGACTGCGCCTGCAACAGCGGCTCGCAGTGGCGCGACTACATCCGCATGCAGTGGCGCCTCTACGCCGAGACCATGCCCGACGCGATCTGGATGGAGGACGACCTGCGCACCTTCAATCACGGACCGGTCGGCGTCGGATGCTTCTGCGCCGAGCATCTCCGCCGGTTCAACGCCGCCAACCACACCAATTTTTCGCGTGAGGAGCTGGCGCGCCGCGTCTTTGCGCCGGGGAACCCGGATCCGCTGCGCGGAAAATGGCTGAAGCTTCTGAATACCGTCACGCTTGAAGTGCTGGCACTGTGCGAAAAAACGGTGCACGAGGTGTCGCCGGACACGGTTTTCGGCCTGATGTCCAGCGGCCCGGATATGCATGCCGCCGAGGGGCGCGACTGGCGCGCGATCAAGCAAATCATGTCCGCCGGCGGCCGTTATCCGGTGCTGAGCCGTCCGCCGCTGGGCAATTACATGGAGGGGAATCCCGCCGGACTGTGCGCCACCTCCAGTCTGATCGGCATGACCAGAGCGGCGTTCGGCGCCGATTGCATCGAAGCCGGTGAAATCGAAAACTATCCGTACACCGGGTACGCCAAAAGCAACGTTTTCACCGCGCTTCAGAACACAGTGGCGATCGCCTCCGGCAACAACGCGCTGACCTTGAATTTATACGACCACTGCGGAACGCCGATGCGCGACACCGAGGATATCCTGCAATCGCTGAATGCGAACAAGGATTTTCTGTCCACACTGAAAAAAAGTCTGCGGCCGTGCGGCGCCGAACGCGGCGTCAGAGTCTATTTTTCGGAGAAGTCAGCACAGACCAAGGAGCTGCCCCAAGACGGCGGACGCAGTCTGGCGGCGGCGGCGGAACCGGTGCTGGAGCTGTTCAAACAACTCGGCGTCGCCGCCACCGTTGAGCCGGAGGAGACCGCGGTAACCGTGCTGGCCGGCCAGACTGTGCGTTCGGCCCAGCCGGAAGAACTGTACCGCATACTCTCCGGCGGCACACTGATTGACGCCGCCGCCTTCAAGGCGCTGTGCGACATGGGATATTCCGAGCTGCTGGGTGCCGAATGCGTCGATTCTTTTATCTTGAACACCCGTCATCCGCTGGCCGGCGAACGCTGCTGCAACCGCCGGTTTTTTCCGGACGAGCTGCAGACATTTTCACTGGCGATCCACAATCAGGTTCCGCTGTTCACCGTCATGGAGCTGCATGAAGGCAGCGAAGCGGTCACCGAGTTTGTCGATCCCGACTTCAAGCGGCTTTATCCCGGCACCTTCATCTTTCACAACCGGCTCGGCGGACGCATCGCGGTGTTCCCGCTGGAGCTGGCCGGACTCGGCCCCGGCTTCCGGACGCCGGCCCGCAAACGCTGGCTTCACTCGCTGCTGGAATGGGCGGCTGACGCGGCGCTTCCGCTGTATGCCACCGGCGACCGGCCGCTGCTGCCGCTGCGCTTCGACCGGCCAGACGACGTTTTCACCGGAATCTTCGCTCTTTCACTCGACGATATACCGGAATGCGAACTTACGCTCCATATTGACCGCCCGATCTCCGCGGTCGAACGCCTGAACTTCGGTGAAACCGTCTGGCAGCCTTTCCACGACTGGCGGCATGACGACCGCCGCTGCACGCTGACTGCCGGAACCCTTGAGTTCCGCCGACCGCAGTTTTTCCGCATCTTATACCGAAAGGATGAAAAATGACCGTCAACTGTTTCGATCTTTCCGGCCGCCGCGCCCTGGTGACCGGGTCGAGCCGCGGCATCGGCAAAGCCATTGCCATGCGTCTGGGCGAAGCCGGAGCCAAAGAGGTGATATTCCACGCCTCGAAAGACTCTGAAGCGCTGAACCGGACGCTGGAGGAGGCGCGCGGACGCGGCATCTCCTGCCGGTCGCTCGCCGCCGATCTTGCCGACGGAGCGGCGACGGATGAACTCGCCAGCCGCTCCGGCGACGTCGACCTGCTGATTCTCAACGCCTCCATCCAGAAATACGCCACGGTGGAGGAGTTCGATCCGGCGGAGTTTGAACGGGAGTTCGCCGCCAACGTCGGCGCGTCATTCCGGCTGATCAAGGCGTTTCTGCCGGGCATGACCGCGCGGGGATTCGGCCGCATCGTGTCCATTGGAAGCATCAATCAATGGCGGCAGTCGCCGCGGCTGGCGATTTACGCGGCAACCAAGTCGGCGCAGAACAATCTGATTTCCAACGTGGCCAGAGAGTACGCAAAATACGGCATTACCGCCAACAACGTGGCGCCGGGGGTGATCGACACCGACCGCAACCATGAAGTTCTTACCGACCCGGCGCTGGCCGCCGCGCTCCTGTCCCGGATACCGGCGGGGCGGTTCGGCACTCCAGACGACTGTTCCGGACTGGTTCTCCTGCTCTGCTCCAACGCCGGCAGTTACATTAACGGCGGAGACTTTCCGGTCGCCGGCGGCATGCAGTTATAAACATCCGACAGGAAGGTGCATTATGAAGTTATCCGCAATGCTGTTCGTCTTGGCATTCGCCGCCGCAGGCGCACTTTGCGGCGCAGACGGCGCCTACAATGAGAATCTTGCCGGCTACGCCGAAGCCGGAAGAGCGCTCGACCTCGCCTATGCCGCCGCCGGCCGTCAACTTGACGAAGCCAATTATGATCTTGCCGAAGCGTCGGCTCAGGGGCGGACGATACCGCCGGAACTGCTCGCCGCCGGCAGGCGGCTGGACGGCGAACTGCGGAAAAATTTTCTTAAACTTGATGAGCAGCGCGCCGCGATAAGAGACGGACTCCGGCTGCGCCGCGCACCGGAAAATTATCTCATCATGGTTGAAAACACCGAGGACTCGGCGGCACCTGACTCGGAATGGATCGGATTCAAAAGCTTCACCTTCAAATGGGCGGACGGCACCGTTTTCTCCGTGCCGCTCTCTTCGTTTTCCGTCGGCGTCTACCGCAAAAACTACGCCCCCTTCCCCACCGGCGAAATGCTGTTCGTCTATGGACGGCGGACTTCCCACCGCATGGCGGTCACCGAGTGGTTTCCGCCGGAGCCGCCGTCGGGACCGGCCGAACTCACCGTCGAAGGCGTTGACTGCGACAAGGGCGGCCATGTGGCGATCCGCCTTTATGTTTACGGCAACATGGTGTTTTCCGGCGCCAATCCGTTTAAAAGCGATGAGATTGGAAAACTCACCGTCAGCCTGCCGCCCGAACTGTTGAAGCCGCGCCCGGCATCGGACGAAAATTTGCCGTTGATGCGGCTGATCGCGCAGTTTTCCGCCGCAATTAATGACTTTAAACGCGAGGCCGATGCCGCGTCCGCCGGTTTTCTCGCCGCCGCCGCGCCCTACCGTAAAGATTTGCAATACCGGACACGGACCACCGTACAGGATATTACCGGCGGCAAAACCTTTGTCCGGGCGATCGACGTCACGGACATTTCATGGAGCCACAGCCGCTTGGTCCACCCCGGTTACAATTACGCATACCCGCACCTGCCGAAGCATCTGGCCGCCGCCGGAGCCAATCTGGTCAGTCTGATTATCAAGCGCGAGATCGGCGGCGAGTCGGCAAAACTGCAACGCACCGGAGAGTTCGCCGCGAACACCGTCATCCCGTTCACCGTGTGGGCAGACGGCGCGCCGTTTCAGGACGGCGATATTATTTCATATCAATATTACGGACATCCGGACAGAATGACCGCCGACGCGGACGTTTTCCTGAAACCATACACCATGATGCCGCATTTCGCCGGCCTCCAGGTCGATGAACCGGCGATCCGCGACAATCACCATCAGTTCGGCAAACTGCTTGACCGGCCGGACTTCATCGCCGCCTACCGGGATTTCGCCGCCCGCCGCAACATAGAACTCGCCGCTCGCGGCCTGCCCGCGCTGCCGGATACACCGTTCGCCGGACACCCGTCAACGCCGGATGAATGGGTCGCCTACATGGAGTATCAGAATTTCAAAGCCAACTATGCGCCGGAAAGCCTGAAGGATTTCTACGACTCAATGCGCACAAAATCGCTGCTGCCGTCAATCGTAATCCAGAACACCGTTCCGCTGGACACTCCGGCCTGCAGCTACACCGCTTACGGAAAAAACTTCGACTACATCGGCACCGATCTTTACAACAACGGCTCCCTGCAGGAGGGCGTGGCGCTGCAGCTCCTGAAAAACTCCTGCGCCTTGAACTCCACCGTAATCATGTGGCCGGGAACCGGCTACGCCTGCAAAAGTCCGCGCAGTTTCGTCCGCTCGCTGCTCAACGGTCTGGCATGGGGCGACGGACTCCAGCTCTGGACCCTGATGTATTGCGACAAATACCGTGACGCCAACAGTTTCTGGCAGCACGGCGGCAAGGCCCTCAGTCTGGATGACCAGGGCGGCGACCTGGCCGACAACTGGCGACCGGAATACTGGGACTTGCTCAACGGCGTGTTCGGCTTAGTTGCCGACCATGAAGCGTCGCTTCTCCGCCGCGTCTCGGCCGCTCCGGTAGCGCTGGTGCTTTCCGAGCGTTCGCTGATCGCCGGACTGCCGGAGCACGCCAATCAGAACGACTATTTCAGCTTTGTCCGCCTCTATGCCGCGCTCGCCGGTCAGGGCGTTCCGGTTGATGCCGTTTTCGCCGAGAAGCTCCCGTCGCTCGAACGCCCCCCCTATCACACCATGATCCTGTACCGGGCGTTCGCGTTGAATGATGCGGAAATGGCGGCGGTCATAAATTTCGTCCGTTCCGGCGGCCGCCTCGTTCTGTGCGGCGTCAACGGCATCAATAACGAATGGGACCTGCCGCGCTCCGCCGCTCTGGAGCAGCAGCTTGCCGAAATTCCGGCTTCCCAAGTCTCAATGCTCCGGGACGAACAGTTGGCCCAAATGACGAAAAATTACCGTGACAGCGGCCTGCCGGGCGACATCACTCCGGAATATCGCCGCAAACTCGCCGAATTGACCAAGGAGGCCGCCGCGACCATGCCGCTGTCGCTTGTTCCGCCGGACGGCGCAATCGTTTCGGTTCGCCGCAACGCCGACGGCGCGTACATCTATTTTGTGCTTGACTATCGCTCCAACTTCACCGAACGCGATCTCAAATGCGAAATCACCGCCAACCGCGACATTGCGTTCTCCGCGATTGACCGACTCTCTTCCGGCGGCCGCGAGTTTGAAGCCGGAATGCTGAAACAAGGTGAAAGCCGCGTCATCGATTATTCCGGCGATCTTATGCTCAAAGTGATCCGCCAATAGGCGCAAAGCGGAACCCGGCGGCAGCAACGCCGCCTTCCCCGGGGCGCTGGGCTACTGCCGCGCCACGGTCCGCCGGGCGGCGAACGAAGCCACCAGCTTCCGCAGTTTTTCGCCGGTGACCGGTTTCAACAGCATACCGGAAAAAGCGTCAACCGAGAAATTTTCATTGGCTTCGATATCGGCCGTAACGGCGAACACCGGAAGATCGGCCGTCTTTTTGTTTTTGCGTATCCGTGCCGCCAGTTCGGCGCCGTTCAGTCCGGGCATCCACATGTCGGTAAGCACAAAATCAATCCGGTTGTTCTCCAGCAGCTCAAGCGCCTCGTTGCCGTTGGAGGCCTGCAGCGAACGCACACCGAGTTTATTCAGCATGGCGGCCATGACTTTCAGATTCATCCGGACATCGTCCACCAGCAGCGCGGTGAATTCGCCGCCGAAATCCATGCACGCTGCGCCGGCCTCCGGCGGAGTGGCAGCCGGCCGCCGCGCCATATCATAGCGCACATCATGAAGCGTCACCAGAAAATCCGAACCTCGTTCCGGCTCGCTGCTGAGCGTTATTCCGCCGTTCATCTGTTCAATCAGCCGCCGGCAGATGGCCAGACCAAGCCCGGTGCCATTGTTGGCGGTCTTGGTTCCGCGCAGCGCCGACGCCTGAACAAAAAGCTGGAACAGCTTTTTCTGATCTTCCGGCGCGATACCGCATCCGGTGTCGATGACATGAAATGAGAAATCACCGACGGTGTCGCTCTTTCTCAAAAATTCCGCCTTCACCGTGACTCCGCCGTGATCGGTGAATTTTACCGCATTGCCCAGCAGATTGAACAGAACCTGCCGGATGCGGAGTTTCGCCAGCCATATTGTCGGCATATCGCCGGGAACATCCAGCACCAGACTGATCCCGCGCTCGGCGCATTTCTGCTTGAAGATTCCGCCGACCTCACGAACCAGCGCCGGAAAATCAACCGGCTCCGGCGTCAACACCATTTGACCGGCTTCAAGTTTGGACAAGTCAAGCACATCATTTATCAGCAGCAGCAGAGCGTTGCCGGCGGTCGTGATATTGGCAAGGTAGTCCTGCCGTTCGTCAGGCGGCAGCGAGCCGTCCTTCAGCAGTTCGGAGAATCCGATCACCGCATTGAGCGGCGTGCGGATCTCGTGACTCATCGACGCCAGAAAAAGACTCTTGGCGCGATCTGCGGCTTTGGCCTTCTCCAGCGCCGCCAGCACCTCCTGCTGATTCTTCCGCCGATCCAGCGTCAACTCCACGCACGAAGCCAGTGAACCGAACAAGTCCAGTGACTCCGGCGTCAGAACTTTCCGGCGTTTCTCGTAAATAATACCGATATAGCCCCAGATTCTGCCGTCGAATTTTATCCGGTGCGCATAAAAAGAGCGCAAATCATAATTGTCGATCACCGTCTTCCAGCTTGTCAGCCCCTCCGCATCGATACTGCCCGGCAAATCGGGAATAGCCAATATCGGCTGCCGCCTGAATCGCTCCTCCCAGGACGGCTCGACCGAATACGGCTGCTCGTGACAGTCGCCCAGCGAAGGCGGAACACCGGATCGCGCCACTTCAATAAAACTTGAAAGCGTCCTCCGCTCCGGGTTGAACCGCATAATCACGCAGCGGTCCACGTCGGCATGTTCGCAAATCGACTTCAATGAAAGCTCCAGCGCGCGCATAATATCTTTTTCGCGCAGCAGATTGGCCAGACATTCGTTCACCATCTGCCGGTTGCCGATCATGGCCCGAAGCGTCGTTATATCAAAAAAACTCTTCACCACATTAATCATCTTGCCGTCACCGTCAAATATCGGCCGCGTCTCCGCGATGAACGAATGGCCGTTGATGTGCTCGTAATCGCACTGTTGAGCCTTGCCGCCGACTATGCATTGGCGAACCGGACACTCATCATCCGATTTCCGGCAGTCGAGTATGCCGCGGCAGGCATAAGGCGACGGGTTGCTCATAACGCCTGGAAAAAGCTGTTCCGACGCATTGTTGGTTTGCACAACCGCTCCGTTGAGATCATAAAGCCAGATCGGAATATTCAAGTTGTCCAGAATGGTTTGATTGCGCTCCTCCGCCCGTTTGACGGCCTGACGCTGAATTTCCCGTATCTGCGCCAGCGCAATCATACCGGCCACGGCATGCATAAACCGGTCGTCAAAAATCTCAATGGTGTGATGCTCCGTGAACGACACGAACAGCACACCCACAAAATCCCGCCCGGCAAAGACCGGCACCCCGGCAGCCGACCGGATCGGATACGCCGGATTAATCGCCAGCAACTTTTCGCTGCCGGGAATATCGGAAAATTTTTCATAAGCGACAAACTCCCCGTTCTTAAAGCGGTCGAGCTGAACATTCCACAGTCCCTCATGAACGTCAACGCCTATATTTTCCAGCGGAAGGCACCGGTCCGAATAAATATCACGATAACGGTGCAGCTGCCCGTCCTCCCCGATCACGGCAAATATCACCCGGTCGCATTTCAGCGACGCAAGCACGGTTCCGAGCACCTTTTCAACCAGCGGAGCAAAGTCAGGCACCGACACCGCATAGGTCAGCAGCGTGTTGCTGACATGTTCGTATTGCAGCAAATTATGCATTTCCGTAATGTCCACACACACGCCAAGCAGTAAATTCCGATTGCCGACCCCGGTTATCGGGCGCTTGAAGGAACGGATGAAATGCTTCATCCCGCGGAAATCGGTTGACACCTCCTCAAACCTGTCGCCGGCATCGGAAGCCATAACCAGCCGGTCCTTGCTGGCATATTGCTCGATTTCGCCGGGCAGCTCAAACAGTTCAGCATCTGTTCTCCCGATCACTTCGGCCGGAGTCTTACCCAAAAATTCAGCGAACGCCTGATTGCATACCGCATAGCGGAATCCGTCATCGGCGTCTTTGGCGAACAGCATGATCGGAATCGAGTTGATGACCAGCTCCCACAACTCCTGCGTGGCTTTCAACTTGGCGGCGTTTTCCCGTATTTCGGTAACGTCCTGAATCGCGCCGACAATGTCATTGACCCGGCCATTCATCCGGTCGGGAATCATACTGATCTGATACTGCCGCACCGCGCCAGCCGCGCCGGCGCGATACACACAGCTTCTTGTACCGGACTCCCCGTCCGACAGGGAATATACCACGTCCATAAACTCTTTCAGATCGTCCTGAAACACCCAGTTTTCCGGTTTCTCCGCGATGTCTCCATTTAACGGCCACAGCTCCGGCAACAGTCTGGAGCCGCTTATCCGCCGCGTCTCCGGCTCCACCCGGAACGTGGCCACGCGCGTCATTTCAGCGCCGAGTTCAAGTTGCGCCATGGCGGCACGCAGCATATCCCGCCGCAGATACTCATCGGTCACATCCCGGAAAACCAGAATCGCGCCGATGATTTCGTGTCCGGCGTTAAAAATCGGAGCGGCGCTGTCGGCAATGTGATAACGCTCGCCGTTGGCGCCGATCAGATCGGTATGATTGGCCAGCTCAACCACGTTGCCGGTGCGGATCGCCCGTGTCAACGGCGAAGCCATCGGCTCGTCATCCACCGAGCTGACAATCCGGAACACCCGCTCATGCGGCTGTCCCTTGGCCTGTTTCAGGGGTATGCCGGTCATTCGTTCGGCCACGGGATTCATCATGGAGACATTGCCGTCCAGATCGGTGGTAAGCACGCCGTCGCCAATGCTGTTCAAGGTAAGCCGCAGCCATTCGGCGGTTTCCTCGGCCTGCTTTTTCGCGCATTCAAGCTCGGTTACGTCCACACAGACGCCAAGCAGATATTTGTTGTGGTCCCCGGTTTCAAAGCAGACCTTCAATGACTTGAATATCTCATTGCCGGACTGACAATAGGAAATATCCTCGTCAAATCTGAACGCCGTCCCGGTTGACGAGCACACTTTGAGGTCATGGTCGCGCAGTTGCTGCGCAACCGTGGATGGGAATATTTCATAGTCGGTATGTCCTATCACATCGTCTTTGTTCATACGATAGTACTCGGTGAAATTGCGATTGGCCAGTTTATAGCGGAATCCGTCGTTCACGTCCTTGATAAACACCTGACTCGGTATCGAACTGAGAATCGCGTTAAGTATGGAATTCTGCTGCTGAAGCGCCGCGTTGTATTCCAGTTCGCGTTTTTTGTCGCAGGTAACGTCCTGTATAATGCCGACTATGGTGGTCTTGCCGCCGGTTATGCGAGCCAGACCGGCCTCCATCCGGTAATATTTCAACTCGCCGAAACAGGTGGAACGATAGTTGACATTCATTTTTTCAATTCGCCCGGACAGCAGATCTGCCTGTTCAGCGGCAAATTTTTCAATATCTTCCGGATATACCACCTCGGTCCATACCGCACCTATACCATTGTGAATCGGCCACAATGTATTAAGATTCTTTGCTCCGAACATCTCGTGCGTCTCGATGTCGAGCCGGAATACCGCGGTATGGGTCATGTCAAACGCATATTCAAAGGCATTCATTACGGCGTCCAGCCGTCCGCGCTGATATTGTTCCTCGGTAATGTCGACGACCAGACCGAACAGCTGGCGATGGCCGTCCGGCATGGTCACACCGCGACGGTAAAAGTGGCCGACACGCCGGTTGCCGGCCTTGTCGGTGAACGGCAGCACGTCTTCATACACGCCGTCCGTCTGCATGGCGATGATGTCCGTCTCGCGGAACTTCTTGACTTCTTCCGCGTTTCCAAACAGCTCCTCGTCGGATTTTCCGATGATTTCGTCGACCGGGATGCCCCACAGTGTACTGCAAAGCCGGTTGCACTTCACATGTTTGAACCCGTTTTCGGCGTCCTCGATATAAAAATACACCGGCATAGTGTCGAGCAACATCTCATATTCGGTGATCAGTGAATTTAATTTGTTATTCAATTCGTTGGAATTGTCAAGCGCCTCCTGCAACCGGTGCTGTTGCGTCAAATTTTCTCCGGCATCGTGCATAACGATGAACATACGTGGAAACCTTCCGCGAGAAAATAACGCCATGACGCGATCGGTAATATTCCATGACTTGCCGTCCGGCATCATAATTCTGAAGTTCCGCCGTGCTATGACCGCTTTTCCGGCATCGCCGCCGCCGGCCAGCGGGTCAAACGGCGTCGAGCCGTCCTCGGCTTCGACCATGCGGACGATTTCGCTGTAATGCCGCCCCGCCGCCTCAACCGACTTCACTCCGACCAACTTTTCAGCGGCCGGATTCAGAGACAGAACCCGTCCGCCGGCATCCATTGACACAACGCCGTCCCCCGAAGCTGAGAGCACTTCGACGCAGGCCGTGTTCAGCGCGGTTACGTCAGCAGCCCGGAGCGATTCTTTGCGTTTTTTCCGCAGCACAACCGCGATGGCGACGCCAGCCGCTCCCGCCATAAATCCAATTGCGAACACCAGTCCGCCAATGATTGCCGTTTCCATGCTCCAAGACGGCAAAGACGCAAAAAACATCTGATTCCTCCAGGCAAAAGAGATTCGTCGGCATCACACTGCTTCCGGACGCATAACTACATTTTATATAAAATACCATTGGAATACAAGTTTACAAATCAATGTCAAATATTAATAGCATAAAATATCGCCGGATTCGGCAATCCGCCGCGCCGCGCACATAAGCTCAACCGGTACGGGAAAACTCTCGCGTGAATATTGAAAAAGCGGTTTATCAAACTGTTGGCCGTCAAAAATAATCGCCCCACGCCGCATCAGTCTGCGGAGGAGCGGGGAAATTAATTTTTCAGGTCCAAAAGCTTCACAACGTCCGTCAATTTTCCGCGGCCGGGCGGGTTACTTCTTGAGCGTCCAGCGGCAACTGCGTCGGTAGCGGGTCGGCGGCGGCTTTGGCGGCGGACTGTTCGCGCTGCTGCCGGCGCTCAATCATCGCCGCGTCGAATTTGGTCTTCAACGCCAGGAAAATCACGTCGAGCCGCACCACATAGCGCGGTTCAGCCGAGGTGGAAAGGTTGCCGGTCTGCCCGAAACTGTCGGTGTAAATCGGATCTCCGCCGACCGATCGGCTCTGATTTCCGGTCACATAGGCGTCCGGCGAGTCATTCCCGCCACCGGTGACGTAGATCACCCCTTCGTTGACCCGTTTGAAAGCTATTATCTTAACCGCGTCGGCTCCCACGGAACGCGCCTCGTCCTGAAGTTTCTCCTTGATCTCAACCATATTGGTTCCATCCGGAGCGGTGACCGTGGCCCGGCCGACCTCGGCATATTTCGCCACATCGAAATCCTGTCCTTCGTTGAAGAACACCACCGGCATGTCCGACGGCAGCGGATCCAGGCGCTGGCCGACGTAATCAATGTCGATACACCCGGACACAACGCACGCGGCAAAGACCGCAGCCAGCAGTTTGAACACATTTCTGTTCATTTTCACCTCTCGTATTTTCAAACCTGTACTTTTCGGACATTGAACTCCAGCGCCCGGCCGCGACGAACCTTGCGCACCGTAAACTCCATTCCGCGATACCGGAACACATCTCCGACCCGCGGCGAATGCTTAAGCATGCGGTTGAACCAGATGGACAACGGTTCCGCCCGCCGCGGCAGCTCCTGATGCAGTTCGCGCGCCAGCATGCTCATCGGATTGCCGCCGCCGATCACCCAGAATCCGGGATTGGGGCTGTAAAATGTCCGCGGCAAAGGATCGAACTCGTCATCCAGATCGCCGACCAGCTCTTCAACAATGTCCTCAAGTGTGACCATGCCAAGCGTCCGGTTGTCCGGACCGCGAACGATCGACAAATGCACATGCTGCGTGGCGAATTTTTCCAGCAGATTGGCGGCGGTATCGTCCGGTCCGGAAAATGAGATCGGCCGCAGAATACTGGTCAGCCCCTTGTCCGGACTGTTCAGACTTAGCGCCACCATCTCCTTGAAATTCACATAGCCGATCACCCGGTTGCGATCGCCGTCTTCACATACCGGATACCGGGTGTGAAAGTCGATATGCGCGGTTTTGATCGACTCCTCCACCGTCTGCTTCGCGTCAAGAAACGAAATATTTTCCACCGGCAGCATCACCTGCAGCGCCGTCTGATCCGACAGTTTCGGCGCCGCCTTTATAATCCGCTCCTGCCGGGGATTGATCTCCTGCGCATCGCGCGCCTCGCCCGCCAGCGCCGATATTTCATCCGCGGTGTCGATTTCCTCGGCTTCTCCCTTCACCTCAAACGGCCGGTTTATCAAATATACCAGCCGGATCAGCGGCAGCATGACGATTCCCGCCTGCTTCAGCGCCCCGGCCGACACCGCCAATATCTGCCGGTTGAACCTGACCCCAAGGTTCTTCGGCAATATCTCGGTATACTGCACCATCGCCAGCGTAAACGCCAGTGAAAATATCCACAGCCAGTTGTTGCCGTAAAGCCGGCCGAACTGGGCGCCGGCCACCGCCGCGCCTATTGTATGGGCGGCGGTGTTGCAGATAAGAATCACCGCGATCGGCCGGGAAATATTCTCCTTAAGATCGCGAACCACACATCCGGCGCGATAATTGCGCTGCCGGATGTCGGCCATCTGACTCGGTGTTATGCTGAGCAGCGCCGCCTCCAGCAATGAACAGATGAACGACACCACCAGCGCAAATCCGATACTGCCGCATAACAGCAGCAGCGGATACAGTCGGTCATCTTCCGGCATACGCTTCCTTTTCCAGATACATTGCTATTTTATCTCCGGGAGTTTGTTCTCTGCCGCGGCCGCCGCCTCTCTTGTCAGTCTGGCCTGTTCCGCCGACTGTTCAAGCAGTTTGCGCAACCGCTCCGCCAGCGGCTTCGGGGCATTCTTCATAAAATTGTCGACCACAACCCGATAAATCACCTCCAGCGGAGGGAGTTCCACTCCCCGCTCGCGGGCCTTATTCATCTCAACAAAGCGGTTGTACATCCATTCGGCGGACGCGTCAAGTTCCGCCGCGTGACGGTTGTCGCCCAAAACCCAGAAATGGATCGAGCGATAAATCGTGCCGACCAGCAGTTCACCGATGTCCTTCACTGTGGCGAACCTTATGGTCTCCGCAAGCTCCTGATTGTAGAACTGTTCCAGCGTCAACTTGGAGTCGGTCATGCCGACATCGTATTTCTTCAACAGTCTATACATCTCCTCCGCTTTAGCGGTCTGTCCGTAGGTGTAGAACAGCACCACCGCGTCACGCAGGAAGTAGTTCCGCGACAGCAGGAAAGACGTATCGTTGCGGTTGAGTTCGTATCCTTCCTGCGCCGCGCGGAGCGTACGGTCCACCACGCTGAAATTCGGCACGCCGATATAGTACACCATCTTCTCCGGATCGGTCACCAGCGGCCGTCCGGAACGGAATGAGGACTGCAGCGAAATCGCGATGAAATTGTCCAGCTGGCGACGGCGCTGATTCGGCGGACGAAACTCCAGACCGAGATAGGACCAGTAAATCCCGAACGCTTCGCAAGTGTGCCAGTCCAGATCGCCGAACTCGCGGTTCACGGCCAGCACCCGGTGCGGATTAAGCCGGAAAGCGTTCCATATCCATGCGGCGCGCAAATAGGTATTCAGCCAGTCGCGCTCTTCGGAGGAAAGTTTCCCAAGTCCATCCGGCATATGGTCGAACTTGCTGTACGCCTGCAGCAGCGCGTCAAAATCCGGATAGCCGGCCGCCTCGATAATGGCTCTGGCATCGCTTTTCGGCGGAAACTTTTCGTTGAAAATCCGCGCCGGGTCCCAGTCAGACAGTCTAAAATTCGGCACCACCGCCGCCATTGCCTCCCAGTCGGGATTCTTGCCCATCACCCGGGTGGTTTCCATAAACAGTTTGTTCTTATAGAACAGGTGGGCGTCATCGTATACGTTGCCGAGTTTTTCCGTATAAATCCGCGTCATGTCAAAATAGATGTTGGTATCTTCCGGATTATAGATCATCGCCTTGTCGCGCAACAGTTTGAGCCCCTCCTGAATCCAACGCCAGCGATCTTCGAAATTTGAACAGGTCACCGACAGATTGTAGGCCATTTCCCAGCCGAGATATACCGCCGAACCGGCGAATTGCGGCTGCAGGTCGGTGATCCAGTTGGCCAGCTGAACCATCTCAAAATAACTGCCCTGGTCTTTCAGCGAAATCTGATGCAGCCACAGCAAATCGGCCAGCAGACCGCGAAAACTCCCCAGCGCCACCGTGGTGAAGCTCACCCAGCCCGGAGCATTCTTGATCTCTCCGGTAAAACGGAGGTGATGGGTCTTGATGTCGCCCTCGATCGAACGTTCAAGCCGACTGATGCCGAACAGCATCACCAGCGACGCCAAAATCAGCGCCGTATAAATTGAAATTGTCTTGAATTTTGTCATTTTTTGATCACCAGTCCCATTTCCCGCCGGCGGTACAGCCAAATGCCGAGCAGACACAGCGGCACAGCACGCATCACGCAGTAATACAGGAGCAGTTTGAAGATGTATATCCATTCCACCATCACGCCGTCCGCGACTTTTGACGACACGTCAAACCGCTGCAGTGGAATCACCAGTTTCAGAATCACCTTGCCCACCGCCGACCCGACCTCGGCCTGAGCCGCAATCAACGGATCGCTGGTTATCAGGTAGCCCTGACTGGACACCGCCGCCGCCAGCCCGCCGACAAACAGATACGCGATTACAAAGAAAATACTGGTCGGCATTGAAAAAACGCCGGAAACCGCGCATCCCAGTCCGCACAGCACCATCAGCGCCATTGCGATTATCATCACGCATTTGACATAATTCATCGTGAACCCGCCGTATGCGGCATAGATGTTCGGACCGTCCCATATCTGAAAGAACATATCCTCCTGCTGCGGATCGAAATTGATGAACGACAGCAGCACGGTTCCGGACGAATCGACCGCCTCGAACGGCAGCCGCTCCTCAATAAAGTGGTTGGTACGGTACAGCCGCGGCAGCTGGTTCAACGGCTCCCAGCTGACATTGCTGGCCGCCGTTTCACCGTTCCCGGTGCTGATTACCCGGCCGTAGAACCACTGACCGAGCGTATCGCGTTCGGTTGAGTCGGAAATCTTGGTCACAAAAATACGGAACCGGAGATACAGCGGATTGGTCCCGCCGACCGGCAGTCCGGTTATGCGCCAAACTTTCCGCTTGTCCACGCCATAGGGAACCACCGACTCGTCTTTGACAACATCGACTTTCACATCATTCAGCAGTTCGCGTTGGGTGCCGGCATCCCATACCACTCCACGTATCTCGTTGTCGCGCAGCATCGTCCTGAACCTGGCCCTGGCCTTCGCCGCCACAAATTCCGGCGTCGCCATCGGCATATCCACCGTAGTCCCGTCTTCCAGCTGAACACTGCCGACCGTGACAAAGGCGCGGCGGGCGATCAGAACCTCATTGCGGATTCTGGCATCCTCGGTCAAACGTTTTTCGAGCGACTTGGCCATGTCTCGCCGTTCATTCAACCGGAGTTCAACACCGTCACGCTCCAGTGTGTTCGGCATGGTGCGCATCTTCGCCTCAAGCGCGGCGATCTCGGTCTGCACCCGTTCAAGCTCGCCGTCCGGCACCAGCTGCGCGTTGTAACGCGCCAGCACCACCACATAAACCAGCGCCGCGGCGATGAGCAACAGCGACAGGTGGATCAGAAATATGCCGAACCACTTTGCCAGCCATATCGTCACCCGCCCCACCGGCTTGGTGATAACCATGTGCAGCTGGTAGCCCTCGATATCCTGAGTCATGGTCATACAGCTTGACCATACTGCGGAAAGCGACAGCATCAGCGCCACGGCGAACAAGCTGAATTTCAGCGACACCTGAATAAAGCCGCGCACCGTCCCGTCCCCCTCAATGGTGGCCGGAATAAACACCACGCACAATACCAGTATTGCCAGCAGCAGCTGGAAGATGTGCGATCGGACCGCGTTGCGGCAGGTCAGTTTTACGATTGTCCAAAAAGCTTTCATCTTACTTGTCGTTCAGCAGGTTGTTTAGTTTTTCATCGGCTTCCGCAACGTTTTCGCGGACTTCGGCCTTGTCATCCGGTTTTTTCTCCGGCACCTCGTTTTTATCCAGCCCGTCGAGCGCCTGATCCAGACGCTGTTTTTCGGACTCCTCCTCGGCGCGCCGCAGCGCCTCCTCCTCTCGTTTTTTCTCCGCCGCGATAATCGGAAGGTCGGGCTTGACCAGATTTTCCAACACCCTGTTCTCGTCCGTTGCGCCCTCCTGCAGATAATTTGCAATCCGGCCGCCGCCGACCACGCCGGCGGTTTCCACACTGTCCTGTTTGGCCCGATTTATAACGTCAAGGAAGAAATCCTCCAGCGAGCGGCGCGGATGGTCGATGGTGAACTCCTCGCCGTGCAGACTGGCGCGCAAAAGTTCAAGCAGCCTGGTCATCGCCGCCGCCGGCAGCGCCGGCGTGACGATCCGGTTGGCATCCGAAACCTCCAGCAGTTCGCTGAGCGTTCCCTGCGCCCGGATCTTGCCGCCGTAGAGAATGACGACACGGTCGCAAACATCCTCCACATCGCTCAGCAGATGGCTGGTCACAATCACCGTCTTGCCGCGTTTTTTCAGCATCAATATCAGATCTTTCACTTCACGGCAGCCCAGCGGATCGAGTCCGCTGGTCGGCTCGTCAAGGATCAGCAGCGCCGGATCGTTGATCATCGCCTGCGCCAGCCCGATGCGCCGCGCCATGCCCTTGGAAAACTCGCCGACCCGCCGGTTGCGGGCGTGAGCCAATCCAACCATGTCCAGCAGCTGTTCGATGCGCAGTTTGCGCTCGGTGCGCGACAGGTTGAACAGCGACCCGAAAAAGTCCAGCGTCTCATCAGCGGTCAGATATTTGTAGAGATATGAATCCTCCGGCAGATAGCCGATCTCCCGCTTGGCGTCCACCGCCCGGGGCGACTTGCCCAGCACGGTCAACTGACCGGCGTTCGGATACAGCAGCCCGAGTATCATCTTGACGGTGGTCGACTTGCCCGATCCGTTCGGCCCCAGCAAACCGACGACCTCGCCTTCCCGCACTTCAAAGTCAATATCATTGACCGCCTTGGCTTTCGGCCGGTTCCAGAAGTCGCGGAACACCTTGGTCAGACCGATGGCCTTGACCACAATTTTTTTGTCTTGCGTTGCTTCGCTCATTTTTTACCCTCGGAAGTTGAATTGCGCCCGACAGCGGTCTTCTGCTCGGCCAAAGTAAGCTCCTCGCCGGTACGCACCAGCCGCGCGCTGTTGAAAATCACCAATATTGAACTTGCGGTATGGATCATCGCGGCCCACACCGGAGTCATCATTCCCAACAGCGACAGCACCGTTCCGCCGACCACAATAACCAGACCGAGCAGCAGATTCTGCGAAATGATCATCCGCGACCTCCGCGACAAAACCAGCAACAGCGGTATTCTGCGCAGGTCATTTGTCATCAACGCAATTGACGCACTGTTGATCGCAATGTCGCTGCCGATCGCGCCCATGGCGATGCCGAGATCGCCGGCCGCCAGCGCCGGAGCGTCATTCACACCGTCGCCGACCACCGCAGTGACCATGCTCTTCTTGAGCTTTTCGACATATTCCACCTTGTCCTCCGGCAGACATTCACTGCGGAACTCGTCAATCTGCAGACTTCCGGCAATCGTTTCGGCCACGCTGACTCGGTCGCCGGTGACCATGGCGCAGTGCCGAATACCGAGACCGCGCAGTTCGGCAAGCATTTCCGGAGCCTCGGCGCGCAACTTGTCCTTCAACCCGACCCAGCCGACCACCACGCCGGAGACCGCCACATAGACCACGCTCATCCCGTCCGACTCGCCGCCTTCATGCGGCGGCACATGAATTGTGTGCGCTTCCAGATACGCCGCTCTGCCGACCACGCAATGCTCGCCGTCCACCTTGGCGGTCACCCCCTTGCCGGGAGTTTCAGTGAAATCGGTGGTCTCGCCGAGTTTCAGACCGGCCTCCTCCGCCAGCTTCTGAAACGCCAGCGCGGTCGGGTGATTGCTGTGTACTTCGGCGCTGGCCGCATAACGCAGCAGCCCGGCCGGTTTAATTTCACCGATCGGCTGAAGTTTGACCACCGACAGCAACCCGTCGGTCAACGTGCCGGTCTTGTCAAAAACGAAGGCACGAACTTTCGCCGCCAGTTCGAGGTGGCTGACATTTTTGATAAAAATACCCAGACGGGCGGCGGCGGCCACCGCCGCGACCACCGCCGTGGGCGTGGCAAGCACCACCGCGCACGGACAGGCAATCACCAGAACCGTGATCACGCGGTCCAGCTGATAGTCGCTCAATATCCACGCGATGCCGGCCAGCATGAGAACGGTCGGCGTGTAATATCCGGCGTAACGGTCGATGATCCGGACAATCGGCGTCCGCGACTGCTCGGCCGCCATAATCATATCCTTCACCTTCCCAAGCGTGGTGTCCTCTCCGATGCGGGTGACGGTAAGTTCGACCATTCCGGTCAGGTTCATGGTTCCTGCGTACACTTCATCGCCCGGCCCCTTCTCAAGCGGCATGGATTCTCCGGTGATCGAAGCCTGATTTACCGTGCTCGCACCGGTTACAATCGCGGCGTCCACCGGAAAATTCTCGCCCGGCCGCACCCGGATCACGTCGCCAATGGCCAGACCGGACACCTCGACATCGCTCTCCGTTCCATCCGTCACCCGGTGAGCGGTGGTCGGCGTCAGCTTGATCAGCTCTTCGATCGACCGCTGCGCCCCGGAAGCGGTGCGCGACTCAATTATGATGGTCAGCAGCAGAAAAAACGCCACCACCCCGGCGGTCTGATAATCGCTTCCGGCGAATGCGGCCAGAATCGCCAGCGCCACCAGTTCGTTCATATGCACTTTTCCGGACACCAGATCGGCGATCGCGGTTATGAATATCGGCACCGCCAGCACCAATGCGCCGGCGATCGCGCTGAACTGCGCGGCGTAACTCTGCCCCGGCAGCAGCCAGGAAAGCAGAAATGAATTCAACGTCAATATTCCGCCGAAAAGCGCCGGCCCGATCCGCCATGCCAGCTTTCCGGAGATTTTTCTTTCTATTTTATCGCTCATTGCAGTTGCGCTCCATTCTGGGGTTGCCCGGCCGCGGGGGCCTTTTTGATCTCGGGATTAAGTTTCAGACGAAGCTCCTTCATGCCGTCGCCGCCGAGGAAAAATTTCTCACCGACTCCAGACATAGCTTCGCCGAGCACATCATAATAAAGCGCCACCAGCGTGGAATTGCTGTTCTTGTTGTATTCGGCCAGAATGCTGTTGAAGTAGATGCTTTCCGAACGCAACTGGGAAACGACCTGCCGTTTGTAGCTGTCGGCGTCGGCCAGAAGCTTGGTGGCGCGGCTCTGCGCCTCGGTCTCGGTTCTGATTGCAAAGGCGTTGGCCTCGGTGATATAGGTGTCGCGGGTGGTTCCGGCGCTGGTGGCCTCAAGAAACGCCGCCTGCGTCTGAGACGGCGGCTCGATCGAGCTGACCGTCAGATTGTCGATCACCATGCCGAGGTTCATCTCCGCAACCGACTGCGCGAAAATCGAGAACACTCTTGCCTGATACTCCGAACGCTTGGTCAATATCTCATCCACCGGCATTTGCGCGGTGACCTCGGTGACCGCCTCGTTCAAGAGACACTTGAGCAGAGTCTGCGGTCCGCGGCCGGTCGGCGGCGTCTTGGCGTACTGAAACATTTCGTCGGCGTTGCGCGGATCATCCGGCGTCATGCACTTGGTGTAGTACAGTTCCGGCTCGGTGACAATATAGGTGAAGCTCCACGCGGTGTGAATGATGTTGGTGTCGCTGGTCAGCAAATAACCGTCGATGCCGGAATTAATCCACGGCCGGCTGTTTTCCGGCATTTTTCCGTCGCGCTCATAACCATCAGGCATATAGGCCACCGTGATCATCTGCGGCGAAGTCGGGATATGCACAAATTCATTCACCGGATAGGGAAAAAACCAGTGCGGACCGCGCTGCGCGGTCTCCTCGTATGCGCCGAACTTCAGCACGATCACCGCCTCCTGCGGCGGCACGGCAATATAGCCGCCGAGCGTGACAAAGTAAATCATCGTTCCAACGATTATCACCACCAGCGTCAGAAACGCAAAGCGCAGCGACTTCAGCAGTGAATTCACTCCTGAATCAACGGCCCCGCCCGCCTCCATCGGCGGCGCGACCGGCTCCTTTTTGAAGATATTTGGCTGTTCGCTCATAATCCAGTTCCTCCGGCCCGCTTGTTATTTGTTGTCCACGATGGCGGGAACGGACGGAGCCGATGACACCGGAACTATTCCGCCGACCGGCTGCTGCGCCGTCGAGAAGTCCGCCTCCTCGCCTCCCGCAGTTTCGCCGGACGCCGCCGGGATGGGAACCGGAACCTCCGCCGAACCTTCGGACAGACGCCCCAGCGCGTTGCCGTTCAACAGGTCGAACGGCGGCGTGGCGGTGTCAAGAACCAGCGTGGTGCGTGTACGGAGTATCTGGCGCATCGACTCAAGACTGCGCAAAAACTCGGCCAATTCCGGATTCTTGCTGAACTCGCGGTAATATTTTGCCGCCTCGGCGTCACCCTCGGCCCGGATCTCGCGGGCCTGGGCTTCGGCGTCGGAAACAATCTGACTGCTTTTTTTCTGCGCCTCGGTGCGGATGTTGCGCGCCTGCTTCTCACCCTGCGAACGGAACTCCTGAACCTTAACCTCGCGCTCCTTGCGCATCCGCTCGAAGATTTTTTCGGTTATCTTGCCGGGAACGTTGAGCGAATTAATACCGACCCGCTCAATGGCCAGCCCGATCTTTTCCGCCTGCGACGCGATCTCGCCGCGCATCTGTTCGGATATCTCACCGAGCTTCATCTTGGCCGGGTCCGGATTGATCAGCGCTGAAAACGGGAATCGCCCGAACGTGGAGCTTTTCGCGCTGCGCATCATATCGTTCAAACGCTGCTCGGCGGACGACAGATTGCTGACCGTCTCGAAAAACAGCACCGGATCGGCTATGTGGTAAACCACAAAAATGCTGACGACGATATTGTTCCCGTCGCTGGTCAGTATCTCCTCGGCCGCGCCGGCGGCGGTTCCGGTGAACGCGCGCGACCGCTTGTCGAACTTATAAATTTTCTCCACCGGAAACGGCCAGCGGAAATGCAGCCCCGGCTGCGGAGCCTCCGTATTCACCCGCCCGAACGTGGTCACCACCGCCGCGGTGTTCTCATTTACCTGAAATGTAAATATCGCAAAAATCAGAATCAAACTGACCACCGCGCCCAGCAGAACCGCCGGCCAATGGCGTAAAAATCCTCCGCGCTTCTCCTGATTCTCCATGATACGCTCCTCCTATGTGATAAAAATTTTATTTGCTATTTGCCAAGTTCCATATCGGAAAAATTGAAATTGACGCTCTCTTCAAAGTTCAGCTCATACACCTCGCGGCGCAGCGCTTCGCTGATGATATATTTCCGGACGTTCACCGTCTCGCTTTCCAGCACATCAAGATAGCTGCGCAGCCGGAACAGCGCCGGCAGAACCGAATACGCCTCAAGCTGTTTTCCGAAGCGGTTGGCGTCGGCCTCGGCGATCCGCCGCTGTCCGCCGCTGTAAGATTCGGCGGCGGCGACAATCTCATTGGCGTAGGCCTCGGACGCCGGCACGATTTTTATTTCGTCAATCATGGCCGCCAACACCGCGCCGCGCATTTCCTCCTGCGCGTTCAGCACATTGCGGTACGCCTCGACCACGGCCGGAGCCGGATGCACGTCGATCATCGCCACATCCACGATATCCACGCCGAGATCGAGTCCGTCGGCCAGTTTCTGCATGCCGGTTTTCATCGCCTCGGTCACCCTGCCCCGGTCGGTGGCCATCACGCCCTCAAGTCTGGCGCTGGCCAGATATTCGGTGGCGACGTCCTCGCCGATCAGCTTCAGCATCGCGGACGGATCAATGTTGTGATACACATAATCCAGCAGCCGCTCCTCGCGTATCCGGTATTGCACCGGGAACGTCACATTCAGCAGCGCGATATTCACCGGCAACTCGCCGGACGCTGCGTCGGAGCGTGCCCCGGCGGCGGCAACCGCCACCATATAGCTGCTCGTCTCCTCGCCTTCGTGGTTGTCCCAGAACATCAGATGACGGCTTCGCGCCTCAGCCTCGGCTTCGGCGGCGGCCAAAGCGGCCTTGTCCGGACCGTGACTGTGGCCGTGGCCGTCGTCCGCTTCCGGTTCCTCGGCCTCATGAACATGGCCGGCGCTGTGATCGTTACCGACCACGATCTCGCGGATGACGCTGCAGTTGTAGCGGTCTATCGTTTCAAACGGCCAAGGCAGTTTGAAGTAAAGTCCGGGAACCAGCGGTTTTTCGCTGACAAGCCGGCCGCAGCGCACCCGCAGCCCGACCTCACCGTCACCGACCTGATCGACGGCTGAGAACAGCCACAGCAGCACCACCCACACCGCCAGCGCCGGAAACAGCGCCCGCTCAATAAAACCGTAAATATAAGTGCCGGACACCTTGAACCCGAATTGATAATCAAGCGTGTCCGCGATATTGCGCATCACGCCGCCGGGTTCGGTGAACAGCGAAAGCAGACTGGACTCGAACATCGGCCGCGCCTCCTCCACCGTCCGCGGACGGTAGAAGTCAACCACAAAGCCGATCACCAGTTCAAATGACAGCACCAGCACCAGCCCCCATCCGGTCCAGGCGATGGCGCTTTCCGCGCCGTGAACACCGAAGTGGGCCAGACACGACTCGACCGCCGCCCCCAGCATCAGGATGAATCCGACGATAAACCATCCGCCGACGGCGCGCAGCCAGCGGAAACTCGCCGCGCGCGCCTGACCGATATAGAACGCCCCCGTAAATCCACTCAGCGTCATCATCAATATCGCAATGATCAGCGACCTCAGCGTATTGCTGGAACCCGCCCGGATGCGGTCCGGCCCCTCCCAGTAGGCGGCGTATCCGGACAGCAGCAGCAAAAGCAGCGCCGCCCCGAGCAGCGTGACCACATACGGAGCGTATTTTTTATAGTTTGCAAAACTCCGGCCGGCGGTAAACCGGACGTCCTCCGACACATCGAACGCGTGATGCCCCGCCTTGCGCTTCTCCAGCTGAAGCTTGTCGGCTTCCTCCAAATTGGACGCGCGCGACAGCACCGCATAGATCAGCGCCGACATGGAAAAAATAAAAGCGATAAGATAAACCGGAAATCCCAGACTGAAAATGTCGCTCCCGGCCACCTCGTCCCATATTGTGCCGCAGGTCAGCGAAACCAGCGCGAACAATGCGGAAACCACACCGCTGAAAACGGCCAGTTTCGACATGGTTCCCGCACGGTCGGCCGCCGCCTGAAACAGCTTCTCGTTATTGTCCATATAATTTGTACCTCTTTCCGTTGCGCCCCCTTCAAATCCGTATACCGGAGAATATAGCATCAAAATCGGAAAAAGACAATATTTTTTCAGCAAAAAAAGCAGGATCAAAAATTATTTTCATTCTTTTTTACATAGCCGTATAGGAATTAATTTTTTCCATGCTATATTAAAGGTGGTCTTAGGTTCGTATCTTTCAGGCACCTATACGCAATTTTCTCCTCTTCATAATTACTCCTCTAAATGTCTGAAAGCCGAACCTACGACCATTTTTTTAAAAAGCTACCATTATCATTGCCGGTTTCAACCATACTACTCATCAACCCGCCTCCGGCGCAATAAAAAACCGGAAAAGCCGCGGAGCCCCCCGCGCACTTTTCCGGCTGTCCGACGGAACGTTCCGTCAGTTTTTCCGGCCGACCCGGTCAATAGTGATCTGAACCAGCGCGGGAAGCTCCCGTCCGCTGAAGTCCTTGTGAGAATACTCCTCCATCGTTTCATGCAGGGCATAACAAGCGGTTTTGTAATCGACGCCGCACAGCTCGACCACCAGACGGATGCCGCGGTCGCGCAGTTTTTTATTGGAGACCTGGACATAGTTCATCCAGTTTCCTGAAATGCGGCCGAACAGCACCATTGTTCCGCTGCTCATGGTGTTGAGCACCAGCTTGGCCAGCAGTTTATCCATCAGATGAAGCGGAGAGTTCGGCGTCTCGGCCCGGACGAAGAAGTCGGCTTCGGCATGATTGGTTTTTCCGCCGATCCACAATTTATAAGTTTTGTCGAACTTGGGGGCGTACTTGGCCATTTCCCAGTTGAACTTGTCGACGGTCCGGTTTTCGATCTCGCCGTTGATCGTGATCGCCACCGCCGGATGGCGGCTGACGCGTTCGCCGTCGAACTCATTGCCGACCTGAAAGCGCAGCAGTTCGGCGGCGCTGATGGCGGGAGGATTGTCCACGATGAAATCCGGGATGTTCATCCGGCGGTAATCGTCAGGCGTCCAGTCCAGGCAGCGGAGGTCGCGGCACATTTGGCGGCGCCAGGTTTCGGCGGTGGTTCCGAGCGGACACTTGACAAAGGCCCAGCTCGGAACCGCAGTGGCGTCATCATGTTTCTTGAACGCCGGCAGCATGAAGGTGGGGGAGCGTTCGGTGGTGTCGGTAAAGATGTCGAACAGAAAAGCGTCGGCATAATAGGTGACAAGACCGTGCGCCTTGTAGATTTCCACTTCGGTCTTGAGCAGTTTTGCGATGCTTTCGGCGTTGTCGTCGCGCCGGATGGCGTCGATATTGGCGTTCAGCGCCTCGGCCGGATCATAATCGACCCACTTGAAACTTTCGTATTCAACCGCAGTGAGCCGTTCCTTGAAATAGCGTTTGATCCAGCATTCCTGGGCGTATTCGGCGGTCATCTGTTCGCAGGTGGTGGCCTGCATGCGGGTGGAACCGGCGATCGCCATCGGGCAGCAATAGAGGTCAAGCACCGTCACGCGGGGGTCCTCGATCGCCTTGCGCGAGCGTTCGATGTACTTGCACAGGATGTCGGCCGGGTTGTTGAAAAGCAGAAAGACCTTGCCGCCGCGATTCAGAAATTCATCAACGGTGCCGAGCACGCTGGAGGTTTCGCCGCCCTCGGTGATGGCCACCAGCATGTCACGGCTGTTCGCGTTGTACTGCCGGACCTGCTCCCGGCCAAGCTCGGCGAAGTCCTCGAAACACTCCACCGACTTGACAAGCGCATAGTCACCGCCGGTCATAATCGAAAATACGCGGTTCTCGAAATCCTTGACTTTTTCATATACTTCCGGCCGGCCTTCGCGCAGATCGGCGAAAAAGCGCCGCCACGCCGACTCCATGATGATCGAAATGCGCCCGGTGGCGCCGCAGCCGGAGAAAATAATCCGCCCGCCGGAGGTCAACGTTTCATATCCGGTCTCCACCAGTTTGGCGAACTGTTCTGACTTGAACATTTTTTTCGCCATCGGAATAATATCATAGTCCACCGACAGAAGCAGTTTGACGCCTTCGGCGGCGTTCCGGGCAAAAACCTTGTCCAGATCGCGGGTCTTGGGATTGGACTGCTCGGTCGGCAGCATTCCAAGATGAAACTGCGTTTCGTTGTTGAGGAAATCCTCAGCCATTCTTTTTGCGTTTTCGTTCATGATCTCTCCCTTAAATGAAAAATGACGCGGTTGCAAAATATTTATATTGATTTACGGAGCCGCATGACGGCGCCGACTCTTCCATTTCTTCGATATGTCCGTCGGGCGGCAGTTCGAGAAACCGGCGCTCCGCCTCGCGCCAGCGGCTCTTCTGTCCGGCCAGACGGATCTGCATAAGCTCCATGCCCTGCGGCTTTCCAAAACGGAGCCAGTGACTCCGGAACGACTCGTCAAGCCGGTCCAGCAACCGGACGATCCGTTCAAATCCGCCGGAAGCCAAAAGTGATTTCCGTGCGGCGGCGTCAGTCAGCGCCGTGCGCATTTCACGGATCATTCCAAGTTTTGTCCGCAGCACATCGATCAGAAGCGCGGCGTGGCGAAGATCGCCGGAGATGCGGTCGGAATCGTCCGGTGCGGCGGCGGAAGCCGCGGTGTAAAGTTCGTCATAAAGCTTTTCGACCGTCGGCCAGTACTCCGGGCCGTGCGCCGCGGTCTGCTCCTTCCAGTATATCTCAAGCAGCGGATCGTCCCAGAGGACGGCCGGAGCGAGCAGTTCGAGTCCGCACAGCCTTTCCCCGATTTTTCCCAACTTCAAATGCAAATCGTAGTCTCCGTTTCCCGAAACGCGGAAACGCGCCGCCGGAGCCGGGGCGTTCCCGGAGTGGAGCCGTGAAGCGGCAAACTCGACGCCGGCCAGCGCCGACCCCCAGTCGCAATAACTGCCGTCATCGCCCCACATGGCGAAGACGATCTCATCCACCCCGGCCTTGCGGCAGGCGGCGACGCACGGCTCCACGGTGGCCGCGGTGGCGGCGTGGTCGTACCAGAACGTCCCCCATGTCCAGATGCCGGAGGTCATCACCGGCCGGCCGGCCAAAGCGAAATGGCGGCGGAGCCATTCGGAATAAAAGCCCTCATCGGTGTGATAATAATCCCAATAGGCCAGCGTAACGCCGGACGGGATGGCGGCGGCGACATCGGGCGGAATCACCGCGTCGAAATCGTAATAATCGAGCGACCGGCTGCCCATGCGGAAATACATGTCGCTCCAGATCATCGGCTCAAGGCCGCGAGTCCGGCACATCGCCATGACTTTCTCAAGATGGGAATTGTAGATGTCGAAGCCGCGCCGGTAGCCGTTGAGGTCCATGTAGCGGCCGCGGCCGAGATCGTGCGTCTCGTCCATGCCCAGATGGATGCGGCGGCTGCGCAGCGTTCCGGAATAAAAGTCGAGCATTTTCCCGATCAGGTCATAGCTGGCCGGCTCGGTGGTCAGCAGCACCGACGGCGTGTCGCAGACTTTGGCGTAGGCCGGCCAGCGCAGCGCCGGCTCAAGATGACCGAGCGACTGAATCGCACCGACCAGCTCAATGCCGAACGCGGCGGCCGCGTCGTCTATTCCGCGCAGTTCATCGCTGCTGTAAGCGCCGCGCAGATAGCCGAAATACGGTTCGCCCGGCAGCCGGTAGGCGTCCTTGGTGTAGAGCATTACCATGTTGCAGCCGGACAGAGCCAGCGCGGCGAAATAACGGCGCAGATAATCGGGCTTGAATATGAGGTTGCGGGAACAGTCCAGCAGGACGGCGAAGGTTCTGAAGTCGCGTTTTTCAGCCATTTCTCCGCCGCCGGCGAGAATCGAACCGACGGCGCGGGCGGCCAGCGCGGTATCCGCCGCAGTCACCTGAAATCCCCCAGAGCCGCAACGGTCCGCGCGACAGGCGGCCGACCCGTCACCGGTTATGGTCAGCTCCAGTTCCAAATCGCCGCTGACAGTCGAAAGCGGATAAAATTCCGCCAGAGCGTTCAACAGCGTCAGCTCCCGTTGTCCGCCGCATGAAGACGGCTCATAATGCAAAACAGCGCGGTTCATTTTCACGCGTCGTATTTACGCAGGCCGGCGACCACTGCGGCGTGTTCGGGGGAAAGCGAGAAGTAGCGCCGGCTGACCAGATTGGCGCCGCAATCGATGTCATCGGTCGGAAGTTTCAGCTGCTCATACGTTTTTTTCATACCGGCCAGCGTGTTCAGCCGCTCGTAATCCCCCTCGTACTTGACAAATAAATTGACATACCGCCGGAACGCGTCTTCGTATCGCCCGATACGGAAAGCGAATTCGCAGATCTGCTGGTCAACGCTGAAGTCGTCCGGAGCGAGCTGCTTGGCATAAAAGAGATAACGGTCAACATCCTTGGGATTGTTCGAGTTGCGCACCATGCCGCCGAGCAGGATCAGCGCCGGGGCGATCTGGTCGGCGGACAGATTAAGTCCGGTGCCGGTGCTGAGATTGTGATAAAGCTCCGGATATATTCCGGCCGTATAGTTGAGGAAAAAACGGTAGTCGTCGACATAGACCTTCGACTGGTTGTTCCGGCTGGTCACCTGCCGCGGATGAATGCGGTGAAGCAGTCTTGGAGTGGGATCAAAATGGAGTTTCCCGGCAAGCCGGAGCCTGATCCACATAAAGATGTCGGCCGCGCCGGACGCGCGTCCGGCGTCGGTGCTTTTGAAATTGCCGACCGCAAGCGCGGTCTCCCGGCGGATAATCAGCGCGTTGTTGTTGATCGGCGGATGCAGCAGCAGGAGAAAGTCGTGATAAGGGCCGCCGAGCGACGCACCCTCCAGGCCGTTCCGGTCATTGAACAGCAGTTTGCGCCCATAGCTGGCGGTATAGTCCAAATTGGCGTCGAGGAAATCGAGGACGCCGGAGATATCGAACGGCAGCATAACGTCGTCATGATCGAACAGCAGGATGTAGCGCCCGGAGGCGGCCTTGACCATTTCGGCGGCGCAGTCGGCCACGCCGAGGTTGCGGGGTGACCGCATGGCGCGGATAAGCTCCGGATAACGGCGCTGATAATCGAGAAGAATATTATAAGTGGAGTCGGTCGAAAAATCGTCCCACAGGATCATCTCGGTATCCTTGAAATCGAATCCGCATGAAAGGATCGAGTCGATTGCTTCGGAAACATATTTTTCCTGCATATAGCAGGCCATCAGAATACTAAGTCTCATTTTCAGTCCCGTTTCACCGGCCGCGCGAGACGGCCGGATGTTCTGATTATTGAAAACACTCCGTGTATTCGGAAACGCCGCACATGATGTCATCCCACAAAAAATCGACGGCTTCAGGAACGGTGTCCGGCACATCCTCGTCCATCAGGTCGATTTCCTGACGGAAGTTGAGTTTCGGGTTGACAATCAGGTGAAAGTCCTCGTCGGTGCATTTCACTTCGAATAAAGTGTGCAGCCAGCCCTTTTCGCGTCCGTCGGCATGACCGCCGCCGGAAACGACACGACCGTCACGATCAATAAATATGGCGCCGCCTTCGGCGCTGCCGTCCATATTGGCCTCAAGCAAAGCGATCAAGGCTTTTTTCAGTTCATCTTGGCTTATTTCCATAAACAATCGTCCTCGTTTTTCCTTAAAATACACTTATCGCCGGCACTTTCCAAATTTTTATCCGAAAAAACCATTGTTTTTTTATAGCGAGGCTCTATATTACCCGGACAGTTTTCCGTATTTGAAAAATAAAACAAGGAGTTTCCTGAAAATGGCAAAACTGAGAATCGGGATCGTCGGCTGCGGCAAAATCGCCGACTGCAACCATATTCCCGGCTACAAAAGCTGCAAAAATGTCGAAATTGCCGCACTCTGCGACATCGTGCCGGAAAAAATGACCTCAACTATTGAAAAGCACCAGCTCGGCACCCCTGAACAGTACACCTGTTTCGACGAAATGCTGAAATCGGCCAAACTCGACGCTGTCAGCATCTGTACTCCGAACGACTGCCATTACCCCATGACCCTCGCCGCCCTCGCCAGCGGACTCAACGTCCTCTGCGACAAGCCTATGGCGTTCAACACCGCCCAGTGCACCAAGATGATCGAGGCCGCCGAAAAGGCCGGCAAACTCCTGCACATCAACCACTCCTGGCATTACAACGGGCTGGGGCACACCATCAGAAAAATGGTTGAACAGGGCAAACTCGGCGACTTCTGCACCGGCAGCTGCGTTTTCTGCGCCACCCAGCCGCCGCATCTTGCATGGAGTCCGGGGGCGGACTGGTTCGTTCAGGCGGCGCACGAAGGCAGTCTGATTCAGGACATCGGCGTGCATCTTTCCGAACTCATGCAGTGGACCAGCGGCCGGCAGATCGTTGAAGCCGCCGCCTACACTGCCACCCGGTTCCCCGGAATCGACGTGGTGGACAATGCAACCGCCATATTCAAATTTGACAACGGCGCGATGGGTACGATCGAGCTTTCATGGACCGCTCCGGTCGGAGAATTTTCCTTTGAACTTAAAGGCACCGGCGGCGTGATCGCCATCCGCGACTGGAAGGTCTACTACCAGAAGACCGGAGCCAAAAAACCGCGCGAGATAAAAAGCAAGGAATACCGTCAGAACAGCCAGCAGAATTTCGTTGCAGCGATCCGAGGCCGTTCCGTCCAGCTGACTCCGGGCCGCGTCGGCCGGGAAGCCATCGCCATTTGCAATGCCGTCACCGAGTCCGGAGCAACCGGTAAATTTGTAAAAGTAAAGAAGTTCTGACCATGAAAATCGGAGTAAGCGCATACAGTTTCCATCGTTATTACAAAGAGGGTAAACTCAACGATCTCGCGTTTCCGGCCAAGGCGCGCGCCATGGGATTCGACGCGATCGAATACGCCGGACTGACCGTTCCGGAGGGCGAAAAACTTGAAGAATGGGCGGTGAAAGTCCGTAAAGCCTGCGACGAAGCCGGCTACGAAGTCAGCAACTACACCATCGGCGCCGACTTCCTGAACGGCTCCGCCGGCGATTTGGACAAAGAGATCGCGCAGGTGGAAAAGCAGGCCGACATCGCGGAAATACTCGGCGCCGCGGGGATGCGTCATGATGCCACCGGCGGTTATCTGCCGGAGGTGCGCGGAGCGCGCAGCTTCGCCGCCGCGCTGCCCCGGCTCGCCGCCGGATGCCGCGCCGTCACCGAATACGCCGAAAAGAAAGGCATTCGCACCATGGTGGAAAACCACGGGTTCTTTTCGCAGGACGCCGAACGGGTCGAACAGCTGATCTGCGCGGTCAACCATCCCAACTTCGGCTGGCTGGTGGACATGGGCAACTTCACCTGTGCCGACCAGTTTCCGCCGGAGTCGCTCGGCATTGCGATGCAATACGCTTTCCACGTTCACGCCAAGGACTTCTATGTGAAGGACGGCAACGGCCCCGATCCCGGCGAGGGATGGTTCACTTCGCGAGCCGGAGAATTCCGTCGCGGCGCCATCATCGGTCACGGCGTGGTGCCGATGGTCCAGTGCCTGCGCGTGATGAAAAAGGCGAACTACAACGGCGTGCTCTCAATCGAATTCGAAGGGATGGAGGACAACGAGCTGGGATTGAAGATCGGCCTGGCCAACCTCCGCCGTTATGTGAAGGACGTTTACGGAGAATAGCCGGAGAAAAGCGTCACTGCAAAAAAGCGGAGCGGAAAATTCCGGTCCGCCTTTTTTTATCGGAGTGAATCAGAAGCGCCGGGTGTAAATGTGGCAGTATGGAGACGCGCCGTTTCTGTCATAGTAGTCCTGATGATACGGCTCGGCACTCCAAAATTTTGAAAAGGGGACGACCTCGGTCTGCACGGACACGCCTTTTTTACGCAAAATGGCGAGGAGTTTGTCCGCGGTCGCCTTCTGCTCGTCGTCCAGATAAAATATCGCGGAGCGGTATTGAGTGCCGACGTCCGGCCCCTGACGGTTCTTCTGCGCCGGGTCATGAATTTCCAGAAAATAGCGGCATAAAGTTTCAAAATCGGTTTTTTCCGGGTCGAACAACACTTCCACCGCCTCGGCGTGGCCGGTTTTTCCGGTGCAGACGTCGCGATACGACGGGTTGTCCTTGTTCCCCCCGGTATACCCGGACACGGCGGCGACCACGCCGGGTTGATGGCTCATCATCGCCTCAACTCCCCAGAAACACCCGCCGGCGAACACGGCGCGGCGCAGCCGGCCGGAGGTCTGAGGCTCAAAAACCAGCGACACGGAATTGACGCAGTGCCGGGAATTTTTTGCCGTCAGCTCTTCGCCGTCAAAGACATGCCCGAGATGGGCGCCGCAGTCGGCGCAGCTGATTTCGGTACGCCGGCCGTCGGGATCCGGAGTGCGTTTTACGGCTCCCGGCTGTTCGTCGTCGAACGCCGGCCAGCCGCAGCCGGAGTTGAATTTGTCGTCTGAAACATAAAGCGGACGGCCGCAGTTGCGGCAGCAATATACGCCGCGCTCAAAAAAGTCGTCGTATTTCCCGGAAAACGCCCGTTCGGTGCCGTGGTCGATGATGACCGCTTTTTCCGCCGTTGAGAGTTCGCCGCAGGGCGAGGTTTGTCCATTCATACCGACCTCCGGATTTTCAGTTTTGGAATCGCTCGAAGTCAAAAGCGCCGCCGCGCCGCCGCAGAACAAGATGACGATCAGCGCGGACAGCACCACCGCCGTCCGCCGTTTCATGCGCCGGCCTTTGCGTTTTTGCGCGCCCCGAACCTGCGCAGCCGCAACGCATTGCCGACCACGCAGATTGAACTTGCGCTCATCGCCGCCGCCGCCGCCACCGGATGCAGATACCCCGCCGCGGCCAGCGGGATGCACAGAACGTTATAGAAGAACGCCCAGAACAGATTTTCCCGGACATTGCGGATAACCGCCCGGCTCAACTCCACCGCGGTTACGGCGGACGCCAGTGAATTTTTGACCAGCACCACATCGGCGGCCTCGATCGCCACATCGGTTCCGGAGCCGATCGCCATTCCGACGTCGGCGGCGGCCAGAGCCGGAGCGTCGTTGACGCCGTCTCCGATCATCACGGTCACGCCGCCGGAGCGTTTCATTTCACCGATGACGCCGGCTTTCTGATCCGGCAGAACGTCGGCCACAATCCGGTCGACGCCGCATTCGCGGCCGACCGCGCCGGCGGTGGTGCGGTTGTCGCCGGTCAGCAGAACGACGGTGATACCCATATCATGAAATTTTTTGATCGCCGGCCGGCTCTCCGGGCGCACCACGTCGGCAACTCCGATCACTCCGAGCGGATCGCCGCCGCGTGAAAAATAGATCGGGGTTTTGCCGTTTTCGGCCAGCGTCCGTCCCCAGCGCCGCAGATTGGCCACGCCGATGCCGTGTTCTTCAATGAAATCAAGTTTTCCACCCAGAATCTTCGTTCCGTCGAGCATTCCCGATACGCCGCGGCCGGTTACCGAGCGAAAATTGCTTACCGTCAATCCGCCGTCCAGCTTCTCGGCCGCCGCCTTTTCGACGACCGCATGCGCCAGCGGATGTTCGGAAAACACCTCCAGCGCCGCCGCAATCCTCAGCAGTTCAACGCGCTTGACGCCGGACTCCGGATAAACATCGGTCACTTCCGGCCGTCCGAATGTCACGGTTCCGGTCTTGTCCACCACCGCGGTCGAAACTTTGTGCAGCGTCTGGAGCGCTTCGGCCGACTTGAACAGGACTCCGAGTTCCGCCCCCTTTCCGGTCCCCACCATAATCGCCACCGGCGTAGCCAGCCCCAGAGCGCATGGACAGCTTACCACCAGCACGGCGATTGCCGCCGACACCGCGTCATACAAAGCCCCGTCGTTCATCCGCCAGCCGATAAAGGTCGCCAGCGCCGCGACGATCACCGCGGGAACGAACACCGCGCTGACCCGGTCGGCCAGCTTCGCGATCGGCGCTTTGCTGCTCGACGCCTCTTCGACCAGCCGGACAATCTGTGAAAACGTGGTGTCGCCGCCGACCCGTTCGGCGCGGAATTTGAAAAATCCGGTTGTGTTTACGGTGGCCGAGATAAGTTGGTCTCCGCAATGTTTCTCCACCGGCATGCTTTCGCCGGTCAAGGCAGACTCGTTCACCGCGCCGTCACCGAAAACGATCACACCGTCGGCCGGAACGGTCGTTCCGGGGCGAACGATCACAATGTCGCCGACCGCGAGTTCTCCGGCCGGAATCTCAATCTTTTTGCCATCGCGCTCCACCGTCGCCGCGCTCGGAGCTATCTTGAGCAGTTTGCCGATCGCGTCGCCGGTGCGCCGGCGCGACCGCGCTTCAAGATATTTCCCCAGCGTGATCAGCGTAAGAATCATTGCCGCCGCGTCAAAATATAGCATGCCGCGGTCAAACACAAAAATGCTGTAAACAACTCCGGCGCCGGCGCCAAGCGCCACCAGCGAATCCATATTGGGGGACAATTTCAGCAACTGCCGGCCGCCGCCGATAAAATATCCGCGGTTAAGCCATAATATCGGCACGGTCAGTGCCAGCTGGACATACGGCCAGCCGTGAAGCCACATCCCGATGACGCCAAGCGGAATCAGAAAAACCGCCGACCAGACCAGCCGCCGTCCAACCGCCGCCGCCTCCTGACGGGCAAAGTCCTTTTTTTTAACCCCGGATGACTCCGCCGTCCAGTTCGTTTCCGGAACCGCGCTGTACCCGGCTGCCACCACTGCGGCGACAATCGCATCCGCGCCAACCGCCGACGGCTCAAACTCAACCAGCATGTTGTCCCGCAGTAAGTTGACCGACACTTTGGACACGCCCGGCACCGCCGACACCGCCTTCTCCACATGCGCGGCGCATGAAGCGCAACTCATGCCTCCGACAGAAAATAACATTTTCATAGCCGTTCCTCCTCCTTGTCTCCGCATTTCCTCATTAAAGCAATATATCCCGGCCGCTCCAAAAAGCAAAACCGCCTTTTTGCTTTTTTGTTATTTTGTATTATATTGTCTTTCAGATGAGGAAATATATATTCACGGCGCTTGTCGTGCCGGGAATATAAAACAAAAACGAGGAGGTATTGATTATGAAAGCTTATGCAATGCTCGGCATCGGCGCCGCCGGATGGATTGACAAACCGGTCCCGGAGTGCGGTCCGCTGGACGCGCTGGTTAAACCGCTGGCGGTGGCGCCGTGCACGTCCGACATCCACACCGTGTACGAAGGCGCGCTCGGGGAGCGGAAGGATATGGTTCTCGGCCATGAAGCTGTCGGCGTGGTGGACAAAGTCGGAGAACTCGTCCGCGACTTCAAATCCGGCGACCGGGTCATCGTTCCGGCGATCACTCCGGACTGGCACACCACCGACATCGAAGAGGGCGTCCCGCCGCAGCACTCCGGCGGCATGCTCAACGGCTGGAAATATTCCAACGTCAAAGACGGCGTGTTCGCCGAACTCTTTCATGTCAATGACGCCGACATGAACCTTGCGCTGATCCCCGACGGCATCTCGCTGGAACAGGCGGTGATGCTGACGGATATGATGACCACCGGATTTCACGGCGCCGAGCTTGCCCATATCGAGCTGGGTTCCACCGTGGCGGTAATCGGCATCGGTCCGGTTGGGCTTATGTCGGTGGCCGGGGCGAAACTGCGCGGCGCCGCCAGACTGTTCGCGGTCGGCAGCCGCGAGCGCTGCGCCGCCGTCGCCCGCGAGTACGGCGCCACCGATATTGTGAATTACAAGAACGGCGACATCGTAAAGCAGATACTCGACGCCACCCGCGGACGCGGTGTTGACCATGTGGTGATCTCCGGCGGACCGCCTTCGGTTCTGGAGCAGGCGGTGAAGATATGCAAGGCCGGCGGCGTGATCGGCAACGTCGATTATTTCGGCGAAGGCGACTATCTGCCGCTGCCGCGGGTCGCATGGGGCGTCGGCATGGGGCATAAACAGCTTAACGGCGGACTCACTCCAGGCGGACGGGTGCGAATGGAGCGCATGGCGGCCATGGTGACCTCAGGCCGGGTCGATCCCGCCAAGCTGGTGACACACCGCTTTTACGGCATGGAGCACATTCCGGAGGGGCTTGAGCTGATGAATCACAAACCGGCCGATCTGATCAAGCCGGTGGTTTTCTTCTGATTGATACAAAAAAAAAAAGACGGCGTAAAAAAGCGCCGTCTTTTTTTATGCTCCAAGAGCAAATTTTATCCCGAAAAACGCGCCCGCAGTCCGGCCAGATTGTCATGTTCGATCGCGGTTCTGATTTCGGCGGCCAGCTTCAGGAAAAAGTGAACGTTGTGCAGCGTCAGCAGCCGCACGCCGAGAATTTCTCCGACGTTGAAGAGGTGGCGGATGTACGACCGAGTAAAATTGCGGCAGGTGTAGCAGTCGCACTCCGGATCCACCGGCGAAAAGTCGCGGGTGAATCTTCCGGCTTTCACCGGCAGCGTGGAACCGTCGTGCATAAAGGCGCTGCCGTGGCGGCCGAGACGGGTCGGCATCACGCAGTCAAACATGTCCACGCCGCGCGCCACCGCCTCCACGATCTGCCGCGGCGTGCCGACGCCCATCAGATAACGCGGTTTGTCCTCCGGAAGTCCGGGGGCGGCCGCGTCGATCGCGGTCATCATCTCCGGTTCGCTTTCGCCAACCGAAACTCCGCCGATGGCATAGCCGTCAAATCCTATTTCGCATATCTGCGCGGCGGCGCGGCGGCGAAGCTCTGGAAACGTCGACCCCTGAACGATGCCGAACCGGAGCTGACCGTCATTCAACGGCTGTTCGCGACTCATGGTCTCCCAGCGTCTGGTCATTTCCAGCGATCTTTCCGCCTGCTCCAGGGTTGCCGGATAGGGTGTGCATTCGTCAAACGCCATAACGATATCCGAGTCAAGCGTCCGCTGGATGCTCATCGACTCGCGCGGCCCAAGAAAAAATCTGGTTCCGTCGATATGCGACGCAAAGCGTACGCCGTCCGGTTCTATCTTCCGCAGTTTGGCCAGACTGAACACCTGAAACCCGCCGGAATCGGTCAAAATCGGCCGAGTCCAGTTCATAAATTTATGCAGTCCGCCAGCCAGATTCATCAGTTCCATTCCCGGACGCAGAAAAAGATGATAGGTGTTGCCGAGAATGATTTTTGCGTCCAAGTCCTCTTCAAGTTCGCGCGGCGACAGTGCCTTGACGGTGGCGCGGGTGCCGACCGGCATGAAAATCGGAGTCGGCACATCGCCGCTTCGGGTATGGAGCACGCCGCGGCGCGCGGCGCAGTCGGAGCTTTTCTTTAAAATTTCAAATGACATGCTGTTTCCCGTGAAAATGGATTAGCGCTTCAAAGACGGTGTATATCAACGATTTCGCCGCCGAATTTATCGCGCAGCATCCTCACCGCCGGATCGTCCTGAGCCTTGCGGTATTCGTCCGGATCATTGAACAGACTTGGAGAAATATCTTCCTGATTTAAGGCGGTCATTTCAGAATCGGCTTCCGGGACGCATTCATCCTCACCGTCGCCGTCAGAATCGTCGCCGCTCGCCGCCTCGTCCGCCGCAACGTCCGCATTCCCGGTGTCGACCATACCAACCGCCGGCTCCGCCGCGTCGATCGCCGACGGCAATGACTTCTCCGCCTCCGGTTTAATCAGCTCTCCGCCGCCGCCGTCGGACTCCGGGTATTCAAGCCGCAGCGCCGACGCCCAGTTGCCGGTGAGATTCTGCATAAGCGCGATCAGCCGCGACTCCACAGTGCGCACCTCGTCGGTCGGAACCGGAGCGGCCGGATCAAACGGCAGTTCAATTTTCAAGGTATCGTCCTCAAATCCGCTCACGGTTGCGCCGTCGAAACGTTCCTTCCACGCCGGACCGAACTCGTTCCCGGCCATTTCAGCGAGTTTCCCCCAAAGCGCCGCGCCGTCCGAACCGGACATCTGAACTTTTTCTTTTTCAACCGCCGAAGCCGTTTCCGACGCAGACTTCCCGGTCACCCCCGTCTTAGCCGGAACCGCCGGCCGCGCAACGGCCTTCGCCGGCTCAACCACCGTTTTTTCCACAGGCTCCGGGGCAGGCTCCGCCGGCGTCGTCTTCAACGCCGCAGGTTCAACCGCCGTTTTCTTCACCGGTTCCGGCATCGGCATGGCCGCAACCGCGGATTGCGGGCGGCCGGGCGGAACCTTGTCCAGATATTCAAGTTCGCCGGCCGCGCGCAGATTTTTCAGCTTCATCAGAACATCGTCCAGCCGGACCGCGTGCGCCTGACGCATCGCCTTGAGCATGATGGTTTCAAGAAATATCTGCTTATTGACCGCGTCGCGCAGTATCCGCCCCACGGAGGAAAGGGTTTCCAGAAGCAGCCGCACCGTGGTCTGGTCGCTCATTCCGGCCAGACGGACAAAACGCCCGATCGCTTCCGGGTCCTCGTCCAGCACCTCGGCCGCCTGGTCTTTGAGCAGCATGACCAGTTCAATTCCGCGCAATGTCGATAAAATGTCCTCGAACAAAGTTTCCAGATTGCGTCCGCGCCGCGCCAATGCCGACACACCGCGAACCAGACTGGCCGGATCATTGGCCAAAAGCGCGGAAACCAGCGCTTCAAGTTCGTTTCCAGCGGTAAGCGCAAACATTGAAAGCACGGTTTCCTCGTCGATTTCCGTTCCGTCGGCGCCGCCGAAAAACGCAATGATCTGATCCAGCAGCGACTGCGCGTCGCGCATGCCGCCCGCCGCCGCGCGCGAAATAGCCTGCAACGCGCCGTCCGAAATCGATATTTTTTCCGCCGCCGCAATCTTTGCCAGCCGGTCGTGAATCAGATTGCTCGGTATCGGCTGCAAATCGAACCGCTGGCAGCGCGACACAATAGTCGGAAGCACCGCGTGCGCCTCGGTGGTGGCGAAGATGAATTTGACGTGCGCCGGCGGCTCTTCCACCGTTTTCAGCAGCGCGTTCCACGCCGCCTTGCTCAACATGTGAACTTCGTCGATAATATAAATCTTATATTTGCCGGCGATCGGCAGATGCATGACCTCTTCGGAAAGTTCGCGCATATAGTCGGCGGAGTTGTGGCTCGCGGCGTCGATCTCAATCACGTCCAGCGACGCGTCCTGATTGATCGCCACGCATGACGGGCATTCGCCGCACGGCTCGCCATCCTGCAGATTGGTGCAGTTCAACGCCTTGGCAAAAATTCTCGCCGTGGTGGTCTTGCCCACGCCGCGCGGCCCCACAAACAGATAGGCGTGCGCGGTCCGGTTGGCCTTGATCGCATTCTTCAGCGTCCGGAGCACATGCTCCTGCCCCACCACATCGCCGAAAGTCCTCGGCCGCCATTTTCGGGCGATGACCTGATATTCGCTCATCGCTCCGCTCCGCCGTCCGGCGCGGCAGCTCCGCTTTCCACCGCGCGCCTCTGCAGTTCAAATATCCGTTTCAGACCGTGCTCGGCCAAATCAAGCAGCTCGTTCGCCTGCGCCCGGCTGAACGGAGCGCGCTCGGCGGTTCCCTGAATCTCAACGATTTTTCCCGACTCGGTCATCACCACATTCATATCGACTTCGGCGTTCGAGTCCTCCTCGTAACAAAGATCGAGCATCGCCCGGCCGCCGACTATCCCGACCGACACCGCCGCCACGTTTTCCCGCATCATTGTTTCGCTGAAATTATCCCGTCCGAAGCCGGTGCGCCGCGCAAGCTGCAGCGCCGTCGCCGCGCCGCAGATTCCGGCGCAGCGGGTGCCGCCGTCGGCGTCGATCACGTCGCAGTCAATATAAATTGTATTGGGCCCGAAGCCTCCGAGGTCAACCACCGACCGCAGCGAACGCCCGATCAGGCGCTGAATTTCCATGCTGCGCCCGTTCGGTCTGCCCGATGCGCTTTCCCGTTTGTTACGTTCGGAGGTTGAGGCCGGCAGCATGCCGTATTCACAGGTGAGCCAGCCGCCCGGGACCTTCTGCGCCCGCATCCAGGCCGGAACGCTTTTATCCAGCGAAACCGCGCAGATCAGTTTTGTTCCGCCGAAATTTATCTGAACACTGGACAACGGATGCGCCAGAACATTGGTGATTATTTCGATCCGGCGAAGTTCGTCGCATTCACGCCCGTCAATTCTGCTTCCCATATCGAGCTTTCTCCCTCCGCTGTGGAATAAAAAGCCGCCCGAACCGGATTGCCCGGCGCCTGACCCGCTGCTTAGAGCTGCTTGGTTCCCCACCTGACTCGATTCACAGTTCGTCAGCGCCGGGGTCCGGTCCGGACGGCTAAATTTTTATGACAGATATTCGAGGCACAAGCTAAGCTCGCGCCGCAGATTTTTACGTTCGACCACCCGGTCGATCAATCCTTTGTCCAGCAGAAACTCGGCGGTCTGGAACCCCTCCGGCAGTTTGCTGTTGGTGGTTTCCTGAATCACCCGCGGACCGGCAAAGCCGATCATCGCCTTGGGTTCGGCCAGAATCACGTCTCCGATCGATGCGAACGACGCGGTGACGCCGCCGTAGGTCGGATTGGTCATTATCACGATGAACGCCAGTTTCGCCGCGTGAAGTTTTTCCACCGCACCGCAGGTTTTCGCCATCTGCATCAGTGAAAGTATGCCTTCCTGCATGCGGGCGCCGCCGGAGGCTGAAACCAGCACCGCCGGGATTTTGTGTTCAACGGCGCATTCGAGCATCCGGGTTATCTTCTCACCGACCACCGACCCCATGCTTGCCCCCATAAAGCGGAAATCCATCACGCCCAGGGCGAACGGATGTTTGTCCAGCGTGGCGGTTCCGCAGACCACGGCCTCGGTGAGACCGGTTTTTTCCTCGCTGTCCGCCAGCCGCGACTGATATGATTTTGAATCAAAGAACTTGAGCGGATCGGTGGACCGCAGCCCGCCGTCAAGCTCGACAAAACTCTCGGCATCGCACAGACTTTCTATCCGGTGCGCGGCGGTCATCGGCAGATGGCAACCGCAGTAGGGGCAAACGTTGAGATTCTGTTCCAGCTGATCCACATAAAGCGTCCGTCCGCACGCCTTGCATTTGATCCATGCTCCGGCGGGAACTTCCATGTGGCGGCTGTGAGGCTCCTGATTGAGCCGCATCGTCGCATATTTTCCGGTATTGAAAAATGACATGACAAAATCCGTACGTTAAAATTCGCAAAACCTCATTACAATAGCACCTGATTTGAAAAAAAGCAAACCGGTCAACGCGATTTGCGATTGATATTCAACCAGCGGCGGTGCGTCCAGAGCCACTGCTCGGGTTTTTCGGCAATCAGTTTCTCCAGTCTGGAGGTAATAATCTGGGTGACCGCCTTGACGTCTTTATCCTGATCTCCGGTCGGCTCGTACTCAATCGGATCGCCGACGACGAACTCAAAATTAAAATTATTGCCGGCTCTTCTGGTCACCTCCGGTATCAGCGGAACCCCGGTTTTAAGATGCAGCAGCGCCGCCGACGCGTGAGTCCGGCACGGTTGACCGAAGAACGTGGTCTCCACCCCCTCGGTATGATTGGCATGCTGATCGACCAGAAGCGCCAGACTCTTTCCCTGTTTCAGCGCCCGGTAAGCCGCCCGGAAGCCACCGACCTTGTCCACCAGCTCGTGACCGGGGGCGCGCCGGTTGCGCAAAATCAGTTCACCCACATACGGATTGGTGAAGCTGCGCATCACCGAAAGCATCGGCGTATGGGCGCATCTGACCCAGAATCCACCGGCAATTTCCCAGTTGCCGTAATGGGCGGTGACGATGATGACGTTTTTATAGACCCGCCGCTCTTCGCCGAAGGCTCCGCATTTTGCTGCAAGTTCGAGGTTGCCGACGATGCGCACCGAATCCGGCCGCGTCATCTGGTCGCCCTTGAAGATTTCCACCAGCAGCATACTGAACTGCCGGAAACACTCCTTGGCCATCGCTACCGCGCGCCGGCGGTCCGGCGCCACCTTGGCGTGCATCAGGTGCTGGATCGTGCGGACGCGGTGTTTGCGGTCAAGCGCAAAAAATATCCGGAACAGCACCGCGGACAGCCAATAAGCCGCATGCAGCGGCAGCAGCCGCACAAATTTATACAGCAGAAAAACCGGTATATATTCCAGATAAAGGATGATTTTTGATTGTTCACGGTGCGCCATCTCAGCACGCTCCTACCGCCGGACGCATTGCCGCGCCGAGTCGAACAAAGTCATTTACAAATCCCGGATAGGTCACGGCAATCGCCTCGGCGTGCCGGATTGTGCTCGGCGCGCCGCCGGCTCCCATTGCGGCGACCGCCAGAGCCATGGCGATGCGATGGTCGTCATGACTGTCCAGTTCAGCGCCGTGCAGTGCGCCGCCGGTTATCACCATTCCGTCGGGCAGCTCCTCGACATTCGCGCCCATTTTGCGCAGTTCGGCCGTCATGCACGCGATCCGGTCGGTCTCCTTGATTCTCGCCTGCGGAACGTTGAGCAGGCGGGTGACGCCTGAGGCAAAACAGGCGCAGGCCGCCATGACCGGCAGCGCGTCCGGAGTCGAATTCAAATCGATGTCGCGTCCGATAAAATTCCTGCCGCGCGACACGGCGGTTCCGCCGGCGCCGCGTTCGATTTCCGCCCCCATGGCGGCGAAGTGGTCGAACACCAGTTTGTCGCCCTGAGGATCATTGAAATCGAGATTGTCGATAATGATTTTTGAGCCGGTGGTCATCGCGGCGCCGAGCGGGAAGCAGGCGGTGGAAAAGTCGGCCGGAATCGCCGCGTCGAACGCCAGATACTTCTGCCGTCCCGGAACCTCAAACCGCCGATAGTCCGCCGCCGCATTGACCCGGATGCCGCAGCGTTTCAGCCAGTCCAGCGTAATACCGACATACGGCGCCTCGTTAAGCAGCGTAACCGTCAGCTCCGAATCATCCGGCGCCAGCGGCAGGGCGAACAGCAATGCGGAAAGAAACTGCGAACTTACCGCTTCGACTTCGGCGCGGCCGCCGGTCAGCGGCCCCCGGATTGTCAGCGGACAAAAATCGGCCGATACCTCCGCGCCGAGCGAACGCAGCGCCGCCGCAAGATTTTTCATCGGCCTGGTCCGCAGACTCGCGTCGCCGTCAAACGTCACCGGGAAGCCGCAGTTCGCGCACAACGCGGAAAGCATGCGCAGCCCGGTGCCGGAATTTCCCATGTCGACCACTCTTCCGGGGTCGGTCAGCCGTCCGGCGGTTCCGGTTATCTCCCAGCGGTCGTCAACCCTCAACACCGCGGCGCCCAGCGCCTCGGCCGCGTTCAGCGTACTCACGGTGTCGGCCGAAATCAGCGGACTGTGCAGAATACTTTTGCCGGAGGCCAGCAGCGCCGCCGCCGCCGCGCGGATGGTGTGCGACTTCGAGCCGGGAACCGCCACCCGACCGTCAAGTTTTGATTTTTTTACTTCCAGTATCATTTTTCCGCTTTTGCCGATTCAGGCTCATACCCGTCCCAGCAATAGGTGCAGAGCCGCTCCTTGGGCAGACCGATCGCCGCCACCAGATTGTCCAGAGACTGGAATTTCAATGACGACAGATTCAGTTCCTTCCGGATTGATTCAACCATTTTCTCATATTTTTCGCTGCCGTACACCAGATAGCCGGCAATGACTTCATCTGACGGGTCTTCACCCTCGAATTTCTGGATCGCCCGCCGCGCGGCCAGATCAAGTTCCGAGCGCGAACGTGAGAAATTGAGAAATTTACAGCCGAACACCAGCGGCGGGCAGGCCGAACGCATATGCACTTCCTTTACACCGTCTTCGTACAGCCGCACCACCGTGTCGCGCAGCTGGGTGCCGCGGACAATGGAGTCGTCGCAAAACAGCAGGCGCTTGTCTCGAATCTGTTCCTTGACCGGGATCAGTTTCATTTTCGCCACCAGATTGCGGACCGACTGGTTCTGCGGCATGAAGCTGCGCGGCCAGGTCGGGGTGTACTTGACGAAACTGCGCTGATACGGTATCTTGCAGTGATTGCTGTAACCGATGGCGTGGGCGATTCCGGAGTCGGGAATGCCGCAGATCGAATCGACGTCCACCTTGCCGTCGGCCTCCGACAGCAGCGCGCCGTTGGCGTAGCGGACGGTCTCGGTGTTTATCCCCTCGTAACAACTGGACGGATAACCGTAATAGACCCACAGGAAGGAGCATATCTGCATTTCGGCCAGAGGTTCGCGTTTCTGCACCACCTTGTCGGAGGTGATTTCGGCGATCTCGCCGGGACCGAGTTCATATTTCAGCTCGTAGCCGAGATTCGGAAACGCCGTGGTCTCCATGGTAATCGCGTGGGCGCCCTCCTTGACGCCGACGATGACCGGAGTGCGGCCGTAAAGATCGCGGGCGGCATAGATGGTCTGCCCGCAAAGTATCATGATGCTGCACGAGCCTTTGATCAGACTCTGGGCGTACTTGATGCCGTCGACAAAGGAGTCCTTCTGGCTGATGAGCGCCGCCACCAGTTCGGTCGGATTAAGCTCGTCGTCGCCGGTCTCGGAAAAGTGGGCGAAGCGGTTTTTCAGCATCCGCTCGGTAAGGTCTTCGATATTGTTGATTTTTCCGACCGTGACGATGGCGAAATTCCCGAGCCGTGAAGTTATCAGCAACGGTTGATCCTCCAAGTCGCTGATGATGCCGATGCCGGCATTCCCGGAAAATATTGACAGATCGTCGTCGAATTTTGACCTGAACTGCGCGTTGGTGATGTCATGGATCGACCTGGTGATCCTTCCGGTGTGATCGGCCACCGCCATACCGCCGCGTTTTGTACCGAGGTGTGAGTGATAGTCGGTGCCGTAAAAAAGTTCGCTTACACAATCATAGTCCGCCGCCACGCCGAAAAAGCCGCCCATTGATATCCTCCGAGTTTATCTTTCCGATAATATAACCCCGCGCGGTGTTTTCTTCAAGTTGAAACCGGTATTGCGGCGTGCTATATTATTGGAAAAGCGGCGCTGCCGCGTTTTATATGGCAAAAACATCAATGAAAGGCTGAAATAATATGTTCGGTAATCTCGGAGCGATGGCGGCGGCGGTCAAACAGGCCAAGGAAATCCAGGAGAACATCAAACGGATCAAAGAGGAAATGGCGACCGCGTCATTTGAAGCCTCCGCCGGCGGCGACAAAGCCGTTGCGGTGGTGACCGGCGATCTCCGGGTAGTCAGTGTGTCGTTTGCTCCCGGCGTCGACGCGGCCGAAGCCGGCGAACTGGCGGCGGCGGCGGTGAACGCCGCATTGGACAACGCCAAAAGTTCGATGCAGGAAAAAATCCGCGAGGCCACCGGCGGACTCAATATCCCCGGACTGTTCTGATTTATGCGCGACTATCCGGCCGATCTTGAGGAAATGATCGAACAGATACGGCGGCTGCCCGGCGTCGGCCGCCGCTCCGCCGAGCGCATGGCGCTGGCCATGCTCAAATGGCCGGCGGACAATCTGCGGGCATTCGGCGGCCTGATCGGGCGGTTGCCTGAAAGTCTGGTCCGCTGCCCGGTCTGCGGCAATCTTACCGGAGACGGCGAAGAATGTCCGATCTGTTCCGATCCCGGCCGCGACCGGTCGCTGATCTGCGTTGTCGAGGATCTCGCGCAGCTTTATACGGTGGAAAAAAGCGGCAGTTTCCGCGGGTTGTACCACATACTCGGCGGCAAGCTGTCGCCGCTGGACAACCGCACCGAAGCCGACCTCAATCTTGAGTCATTGACCTTACGGATAGCTTCCGGCGGCGTAAAAGAGCTGATAATTGCGCTGGGTTCGGATGTGGAATCGCGGGGGACCTCATATTTTCTGGCCGAAAAATATCGCGGCCGGGTGGAAAAAATCACCGTCCCGGCGCAGGGTCTTCCGGCCGGAGCCAGCCTTAATTACGCCGACGGCGCCACCATCGCCGCCGCGCTGTCCCACCGGCAAATGCTGGACTAAACTCCTAACCCCGGCGCGGATATTTCCGGCCGGAGCCGCAGTCTTAACACGCCGCTATCGCGGCCGCTCCGCCGGCGTTTCGGCGGTTGTCGTCTCCGATCCGCCGCTCTCCGGCGGTGCAAGCAGTTTCTCCACCTCGTCCCGGCGCAGGTAGCCGACGGAATCGCCGCTTTTCACCTGATAGAAACCGCCGCGCCGATCGGTTATCGCCACCTGTCCGCCGACCTGAACCGGAATGCCGCCGACGCCGTTGCCGTCGGATGGCAGTGTCCGCAGCCGCACATTATTTTTGATTACAATGGCGCGGTTCGGGCTGTAGGCCGCCACATTCTGGCTCCATGCCGCGCCGAACATACCGGCCGCCACCACGAAGAACAGTCCGAGTCCGCAGAGAAGCTGCCATTTCCCGACATGACGGCGAAACGTCAGCAGCATAAAGAAGGCAAACACCGCGAGCGAGCCGCCGAACAGGTACTCGTCAGGCCGGAACGAATCGCGCAGCGACAGCAGCATCTGAACGGTGGTGCCGTTGCGGCCTGCCGGAGGAATAAAGAAACGACGGCGCTGGGTGTTCAGCGAATTGAGTATGTCCGAATCGCGCGGTGCAAGCAGATGAGCCTGCTCAAACGCGCGCAGCGCCGCCGGATGTTCTCCGGCGCGGACGGCGGCGCTGCCGAAGTTGAACAGCACGGCAGGGTCGGCGGAGGAGACGTTGCGCATATCGGCAAAGGCGCGCATGGCGGCGGCGGAATCGTCGCCGTAGAACAGGTTGCATGCTTTATCCCATTCGGCGGAATCATCCGTCGCGGAAAATCCGGTCAGCGGCAGCAGCGCGACGGCAATAACGGTAAGTCGGCGCACCGCCTTGATCAGGCGACGGCGAAACGTTCCGGGGTCGGCCAGTTTCTTTTCATCGGCCGGCAGATAATCGGCGTCAGCCACCTTGAACAGCAATTCTGCCAATTCGGCGTCGCCGGTGCGTCCGGCGATCTCGGCCGCGGTCGTCCCGGGCGGATAATTGAAAGCGTCGTTCAGAAACGGAACCAGCATGCGGTTGACGGTTCCGGCCAATTTTTCATCCGGCGCCGTCTTCAACGCGGAAAGCACGCCGCCGCGCTCGCCGGCCGCACGACTGCGCCGCGCCCATTCCGGATCGGACAGCCGGCGACGGCGACGGCGGCGCGCCAACTCGGACACCACGAGCACAACCGGACCGGCGCAAAGCAGAATCAGTGAAATCCACAGATGATTTTTCCAGAGCGGCAGTTTGACTTCGCCCATCCGGTGAAGTTTGAAATTAAGCGGCAGCGTCTCCGTCGAGGACGGCTGGTTTTCCACGGCGGCCTGAATTGGCGGCGGTGCGGCGGTCTCGCCAAGCCCGACGGTCAGCCGGAAACCGCCGTCAACCGTCCGATAAGTCCCGGTTGCGGTGTCGAAGGTGGCCAGATCAAGCGGAAAATCGATTTTGCCCGGCTTAAGCGGTACCACGATATAGCAGATTTGCGCGGTATTATATCCGTCGAATTTTTTGATCTCCGGCGGATAGACCCGGCAGTCCGGTATTTCAAGCTCCGGCGGCTTCAGATTGTCCAGCGAGCCGTCTCCGACCACGGTAACGGTCAATGAAACCGCCTGCCCCGCCGGAACGCTGGTCAGATTCTGTTCAACCTTGACCTCCCAATATCCAAGCAGATTAAGCGATTTGAATCCGGCCGGCGGCGGCGGCAGCGGCTCCACCGTTATTTCCGGGAGCGAATAGTCCAGCGTCTGTTCGGCGCGGCCGTCCATGGTGTTCATGCGAAGATTCTGCGTGGCTTTCAATTTTATCGTTCCAACCGAAATCGGCTTGAATGAGGTAAGAAAGTCGATCAGCACATAACGCACGCCGCGCACCGTCACCTCGTTCTGGGTCATTGACGCGAACTGCGGATTGCGGCGGTTGATGCTGCCGAAATCGGTTATCAGCGACTTGCCGAGCTGCATATCCGGATATTCTATCCGATCCAGATACAAATATTCCGGCTTGAAGAACAGTCGCAGTTCAAGCGGGATGACTTCACCGACGTAAAAACGGGTTCGCCCGCCCGGAAGCACCCCGACCGCCGACACCAGCTTGCCGGGCGACGGCTCGCCGTATCCCGGTGAATTATCGTTCGCAGGAGAGACGACCGTCGGAGCGCCGGTGGATTTTTTCTCCTCCACCGGCGGCGGAACCGCCGCCGGACGCACGGTGAGCTTCAACGGCTCCGATTTCATCGAATTGCCGCCGACGTTCAGCTCCAGAGGCGGTATGTTCAATTCACCGCTCCGGCCGGCGACGCCGGTATAGACGGCGGTGCTGACCGCCGCCCCGTTGGTAAGACGAACCGAACTCGAAGTGCCGATCAGCCGGACATCGGGAACCGCCGACAGTAACTGCGGCGGCGTCTCGGTGTCGGATTCAAATATCAGATTGAACGGCTCGCCCTGCCGCACGACAGGCGGCATAACCGAGCTTCTCAACGTTGCCGCCGTCGCGGTGAACGACAGCGTCGTCAACAGTAGCAGATAAATCGGCAATTTTGCGAATTCGATCCTCATTTACTACCAGTCCTTTCCCACGCGCGACGGGGCGGAATCGCCGTGCCGGTTCAACCGGCTGCGCAAATCGCGTTCGTCCTGATTCAACCGGTCGAGCATCTGGTCGGCCATGTCGCCGTCGATCTTCTCGCCGTTCTGCCCGGATGACGCATCATTTGGACTCTCGCCAGCCGGCTGCTCCGAATTGTCCTCGCCGTTACGGTCTTTCGACTCCTGCTTTTCCTCTCCGCTCTTTTGCTGCTGATCCTGCTTTTTTTCCTCTTTATCACGCGGGGTTTTGCGGTTTAACTGGTTGAGTGCGTTCTGCAGATGTTCTCCGGCCTTGCGGTAGTCGCCTTGATCCTGTTGATTTTTGGCTTCGTCCAGTTCCTTCGCCGCCTGTTCCGCCTGCTGTTTCATCTCCTGCTGACCAAGCTGATCCGCCTGTTCCGCCAGTTTTTCCGCAGCCTGCTTTGCGGACTCCGCAGACTGTTGCGCCTTGTCGGACTGCCCCTGCTGGTTCTGCTGGTTATGCTGGTTCTGCTGATCCTGCGGGTTCTGCTGATCCTGCTGGTTCTGCTGGTTATGCTGGTTCTGCTGATCCTGCTGGTTCTGCTGATCCTGCTGGTTCTGCTGATCCTGCTGGTTCTGCTGATCCTGCTGGTTCTGCTGATCCTGCTGGTTCTGCTGGTTCTGCTGCTGAGCCTTGTCAATCTGTTTTTTTGTCTCTTCCTGTTGCTTTTTAAGCTCCTCGATCTGCCGTTTCATTTGTTCGACCTCGGAACGGTCCAGCAAAAGCTGCTGCTGCACCTCCGGCGTCGCCGGATTGATTTGTCCGGCACCGGCATTGTGCATGGCATTCAAATAAAGTTCCTCCGCCCGATCCAAACGTTTTCCGGCCGACTCAAGCTCTTTCAACGCGCCGTCAAGCTGCTGACCGCGAACATTCTGTTTGGCTTTTGTCATCGCGTCACGCGCCGTCTCGTGTTCAAGCACGCCGAGATTGTGATAGGAATAAAGCTGCACCAGCTCATGACGGGCGCCGGAGGTGTTCTGCAACGCCGCTTCGTAATTGTCGCGCGCCTTGTCGCGCTCGTCGGCCAGCTGCGCGGTGCGCCCGGCCTGATAATACTGCCAGTTCTCAAGTCCGGCCGGCTCGTCCGGCACGCTTTGCCCGGCTGCAACCGGAGCGTCGGCCGCAACCGGCACCGCCGGCGGCACGTCCTTCCCCCACACCGGCAGCGCACAGCACAACAACAACAGCGCCGCCGCATTGCGGTACGGCCGCTCCGAGATCATCATGAACGCCAGCAATAATATCGCTGCAACGGAAACAAACGGCATGAACCGCTCAATCACCCGCGGCTTCTCGCCGTTTTCAAACTCGGCGGCGGAGACATGGCGCAAAGCCGCATTGAGGTCGGCCAGCCGGGTGTCCACGCTGCCGGAATGGAAATATTTTCCGCCAGTGGATTCGGCAAGTTGAGAAAGCAACACCTCGTTCAGTTTTGTCTGAACCACGCTGCCCTGATTGTCACGCAGATAACTGAGCTGACCGGACTCGCCGCGCACCGGGATCATCGCCCCCGCCGTCCGGCTGCCCACGCCCAGCACAAACAACGGCACATGACGGCTTTTCAGCTCCGCCAGCAACGTTGACGCATCGTCTTCCAACTCTTCGCCGTCCGAGATCATCACCACGGCGCGGCTCTCCGACTCCGCTCCGGCGAACGCCCTAAGCACCAGCTTCAGCGCCGCCGCCACATTGGTGCCGCCGACCGGAATCGAATCCGGCCCGACCTCCGAAAGCATCATGTCCAGACTGGCCGAATCATTGGTCAAAGGACAACTGAGCATCGCGTCTCCGGCGAACGCCACCAGCGCAAAACGGTCGCCCGGATTGTCCGCCATAATTTCACGGATCAGGTATTTGGCGTGCGCCAGCCGCGACGGCGCCACATCCTCCGCCCACATGCTCTTGGAAACATCCAGCACAAAAACAATGTCCCGCCCGCGACCTGAACTGTTAACCTGCTCCTCCCCCCACCACGGCCGAGCCGCCGCCAGCCCCAGAAAAAGCATCGCCGCAATCAGCGTCAGATACCGCACCTGACGCTTGAAATGCGACAGACGCACCTTGCCGGCCGAGCCGCCGGGACCGAACAGCGCCAGCAGACCGCTCCGCCGGCGGACGGCGGCATTCCAGATCAATACCGCCGCAAACACGATCACCGCCGGGATCAGAAACAGCATATATCCATTGATGAATTTCATATCATATCTCCTTGTTCCGAGACCATATTACGGCAGTCTCAGCCGCACCGTTGACTCCAGCGTGAACCCGGCCAGCGTCAAAATCAGCGCCAACAGCGCCAAATTAGGCGCAAAATGGCGGTAATCCATCACCACCGGCTGTTCGGCGCTGGTTTTTTCCAGCTTGTTGATCTCGTTCATGACCCGGGTCATCTCTTCGCCGTCCGACGCGGTGAAGTAACGCCCGCCGGTGATTCCGGCGATCTCGCGCAACAGCGGCTCATCAAATCCGTCCGGCACCGGCTCCACTTCAAGTCCGCCGAAATCATTGTACACCGTGAACCCGCGCCCCGACCCGATGCCGACAGTATAGATGGCAACATCCTTGGCCTTGGCCAATTCCGCCGCTTCAAGCGGCGTGGCGGCATGCTTAACGTTGTTCACACCGTCGGTAAACAGCACCAGCACCCGGCGCGGCGCCGACGACTTCGCCAGCCGCCTGACGCCGGAAATGATCGGCGACGCGATACCGGTTGAACCGGTGCGCAACGCCCCCGGCTCCAGCGCGTCAAGATACGCGATTATCAATTTATGATCCAGCGTCGGCGGAGCAAAATTGTACGCCGCCTGCGCGAATCCGATCAGCCCGAACCGGTCATTCGGCCGTGCCTCGACAAACTTTATCAGCGCCTCCTTCGCCACCGCGATGCGATCCTTGATCTCGCCGTCCTTCACTCCGGAAATCAGCGCCGAGCGGCTGTTGACTCCGGGTGGAGCGTCATACAAACTCATGCTTTGGGACAGGTCGAGCGCCAGAACAATGTCGATTCCCTCCGCCCGCACCACAAACCGCTCCGTACCCCAGCGCGGCTGGGTCAGTGCGATCAGCACCAGCGTAAACGCCGCCAGATAAAACCAGTCGCTCCAGACAAAAGCGGACACCCATGACTTGTTCCGCCGCGCAAAGCCGAACGGCTCAGCCGACGCCACCGCCAGACTCGGCCGCTTCCGCACTTTGACAATATAGTACATCACCGCCGGCACCGCCGGCAGCAGCAGCAACAGATAAGGATGTGTAAAACTAAACATCGGCGCCCTCCCCGTCCTTCGGCGGAACCGTCTCACGGACGAATTGTTCGGCCTGACTGATGGCGCCGTCCAGCGTCGTTTCATCAGGCTCGCGCTTTGCAAATTTCACCATGTCGGCGGTCTCCAGAAACGCCGCCAGCCCGGAACGCTGCGCTGCGGTCAACGGCAACGCGGTGCGCCGCAGTTCAACCATAAATTCAGGAGTGGTGGTGGTGGTGGACGGCAGCGAAAACCGGCGTTCAATGTAACGCCGCAGAATGTCGCTCAACCGCGCAAAACAGACCGCCGGATAGCCGGAATGCGACTCTCCCCGCAATTCGCCAAGTTCGCGCAGCGCCGCCTCCCATGCCGTAGGCGGTGCCAGCCACTCCGCAGTCTTGCTCCGCAGATGGCGGTAAATCACCCAGCCGAGCGCCAGCGCCGACGCCGCCAGAAACGCGATCAGGCCCCATTTCACATAATTCGGCTTCACCGTTTCGCCGCGCAGCTCTCCGGCCAGCGGCAGACCGCTCTGACGGTCAACCTCCAGCGGCTTCACCTCAATATCGGGAAAAGCCAGCGCCGCGGCGGACGGATCAAGTTCAAATGTGGCTCGTTCGCGATCATAGTCGAATACCATTTTCCCCGGCGCCACCGTGCCGGTGCGGTACGGCACCAGCGTGACGCCCACTTTGTACAGCGAGTACCCCCAATGCAGCCATTCGTGACGAATGGAGACCGCGCCAAGCTCAAACACTCCGGCGGCTTTATCCAATTCGGCCACCGCCCCGGTCAGCGACTGTCCCCACGGCACCGCGATCACGGCGGAAGCGGCAACGCCGCCGCCCAAAACCGCCGTCCCGCTCTTAAACCGCAGCGGCTCAACCACTCTGACCTCACCGCTCACCGCCGAACTCCGGGCGGTGAAAAACACCGCCGACGCCAGCGCCAGCAGCAAAATCAGCATCGCCGCGGAAAGTCGAACTGTCCATCTTCTGGCTTTCATTGAAAAATTAATCATGGCCGTCTCCTTCTCCGCCGATTGCGGAAGAACCGGATCATCGGGTCAAGCGCGTCTTGCGCGGCGGAGATTTCAACAACCTCCACACCGGACTTTTCACATTCCGATCTGCGCCGCTCCCAAAGTGCTTTCCCTTCCGCGCCGTAAGTTTGCGCGGCGGAGCCGCCGGGATAATCCAGCGTTTCACCGCTCTCGGCGTCCTCCAGCACAAACCCCGGCACCGCCGGAATCTCAAGCTCCGAAGGATCGCTCAGCCGCATAACCACCACGTCATGCCGGTTGTTGAGTATGCGCAGCGACTTGGTGAAGTCCGTCCCGGCGATCAGATCGCTCAGAAGAAACACCACGCTGCGCTGATGCAGAATATTGCGGCATTCCCGCAGCGCCAGATCAATATCGGTTCCGCGGCTGCCCGGTTCATGCGCCACCAACTCGCGGATCAGACGCAGACCGTGACGGCGGCTCGACCGCGGCGCCAGAAATTTTTCCACCCGGTCGCTGAACATCAGCAGACCGACTTTGTCGTTGTTGCGGATCGCGCTCAACGCCAGCATGGCGGCCGCTTCAATGGCGCGACCGCGCTTGGTGACGCCCGATGTGCCGAAATCTCCGGATGCGGAAACGTCCACCAGCAGCATCACGGTAAGTTCGCGCTCCTCCGTGTATTTCTTGACAAATGGAGAATTCATCCGTGCGGTGACGTTCCAGTCAATATCGCGGCTGTCGTCGCTTTCAGCGTACTCGCGCACCTCGTCAAACTCGATGCCCCGCCCCTGAAAGACGCTCTTGTATGCGCCGCCGATGGCCTCGTCCACCTCGCGGTTGGTGCGAATCTCCAGTTGCCGAACCTTTTTCAGCAATTCAGCAGGATTCATAATGCACCTCCGCCACGCGCACTACGGCGTACGCAGTTCGTTAAGCAAACGCTTGACAATCTCGTCCGAAGTCACATCCTCGGCCTCGGCCTCATAGCTGAGCGTAAGCCGATGGCGCAGCACGTCCGTCGCCACGCTCTTCACGTCCTGCGGCACCACATAGGCGCGGCCATTCATGAACGCCAGCGTCTTGGCGGCCAGACTTAGCGCAATTCCGGAACGCGGCGAAGCGCCGTATTCGATCAGGTTCTGGAGATCGTTCAGTTTCGCCTCCGACTGCCGATCGGACAGTGCGCCGCGGCAACCCGGCCGCGTGGCGTTCACTATATCAAGGATGTAATCGGTTATTTTCTCGTCCACATACACCAGATCCATCGCCTCGCGCGCCGCGGATATCTCCTCCAGCGTCACCACTTTTCCGGCCGCGACCTTCGGTGCCGGATGCGCCATGCGCTCCAGCACAATGCGCTCATCCGAACGCGACGGATACCCCACCTTGAGCTTCATCATGAACCGATCCACCTGAGCCTCCGGCAGCGGATAAGTCCCCTCCTGCTCGATCGGGTTCTGGGTGGCCATCACCATGAACGGCTCCGGCAGTTTATGCGTCTCTCCGGCGATGGTGATCTGATGCTCCTGCATGCACTCCAGAAGCGCACTCTGCACTTTTGCCGGAGCCCGGTTGATCTCGTCGGCCAGCACGATATTGGCGAACACCGGGCCGAGCCGGGTGGAGAAATCGTGAGTTTCGGCATTGTATATCCGGGTGCCGATCAGGTCTCCCGGCAGCAGGTCGGGCGTGAATTGAAGCCGGGAAAAAGTTCCCGACACGCAGTCGGCCAGCGTTTTGACCGCCAGAGTCTTGGCCAGCCCCGGAACGCCTTCGAGCAGCACATGCCCGCCGGCGATCAGCGCCATTATCAACCGGTCTATCAACTCATCCTGACCGGCAATCACCCTCGACATTTCGGTGCGAAGCGCCGGAATGAACGCCGACTTCTCCTTGATCTTCAACTGATTTTCCTGAATGTTGTTTTCCTGCATAACCCGCCTCCTCCGCGTTGTGATTTTGCCTGTTTACAACCGTTCAGCATTTTCCATGCCATTGTCGAACGCCGCCGGACTGCTCCATTTGCTGTGTCATTTCGACACATTGAAGGCACGGAATGTGTCACCACTCCGCATAAATTTGCCTTCGTCGTCATCCAGCTCCAGCACGCCGCCATCTCTCCCCAAAATGCGGCACGCCCCGGCGCGACGGTCAAAGAAAATATACGCTGAATTAAAAATATCACCGTTTTTATTAAAGTCAACAAGAATTTTATGATCTTTTTCCGGAAGAATGTCAACGACTCTTCCCTCCGTGTCCGGCGCCGAGCGGAAAATGACTTCGCCGTTGCGCGCCACCGTGTAGTCGTCATAAAAATCCATGCCGCCGGCCGACAGACGGACGCCGGAATATTTGACCGCCGCGACATATTCTCCGAACTTCACCGCCGCACCGTCGCCAATTACCGCCAAACGCTCCGGACGGCAGTTGAACCCCAGCACAAAATCACTGGCGCCGCCGGCAATTTTCACCGCGTACATTCCGCACACCTCGCGCCCGTCGGGACGACGGCGGTCGCGCAAAGCCGGAACTTCGCACCGATAGACAGTCTGCCCGGAGGCGCATGGCACAAACAATTCGCCGTCGTCAATGCCGGAGTCCGGCGAAACATCGAGCGTCTTCATATATTTCGCGCCGGTGGAAGCCGGATCGCCCCACTCAAAGGGTGTCGTTTCCGCGCCCGGCTCAAGTCCGCGTCCGGCGGGATGAACGGTGTAGAGATGTTCCGAGCCGCCGCGCACCCGCGTCAGTTCAACCAACATATTTCCGCCGTCGTCTCCGGTGACCAGAAACAGCGTGCGGCGCAGCGTGGAACAGCCAGGATAGGCGTTGGCGCCTTCGGCCGACACCACCTGAACGTCCAGGTTTCCGCCCATGTACTCCAGTCTGCCCTGCCGCGACACCGCCGGAATCCGCCCGTCGACCGTCACGGTGTTGTGCGCCAATGGCGACACCTGCCACCCGCGCAGCGGATGCGCCCAGCCGAGATAACCGTAATCGAACAACTGTTCGCGTCCCCGATCGTAATACAGATAATTAAGCACGCTGAAATGGCTGTGTCCGTTGGGATATGATCCCCAGTCCAGCAGCAACGCGGTCGAGCGCGGCGAACGTTCTGGCCGCAGGATTGTCCAGTCGCAGCCGGCGATCACCGTCGACCGGTCGAAAAAAAGGTTTTGCGCCGGATCGGGAGGCGGCAGCGCGGCGTCGCGCCGGAACAAAGAATAGTCGCTCCCGGCGTCTGGCGCAACGGTGCGCAGAAGCAGCGCCAGATTGCGCGGCGTCGGAAAATGGCGATAGGCGAGTTCGGCGTATTCCGGACGGTAATATTCGCGGTAATTGGAGTCGTTCACCGGAGGCAGAAACCCGTCCGGCATCACCTGACGGCCGGGAGCGGAAAAAATGTGACGGTAAAGTTCAGGGTCAACGCCGCGCCTCCCGAGCAGCTCAACCAGTTTGATGAATGGCGTGGTGCTCATTTCGGCATATGACGCGGAATTTTCTGTCCACGTTCCATCGCGCCGGTAATTTCTACGGACAAAGTCGGCAAAGCCGCTTTCGCCGTTCACAACATAATCCTCGATCAACCGATCTTCGCCAAGCAGCGCGGCGCACATCGCCACACCGGTAAGATGCGCCGGAACCGCATTGCTGGTGACGTCGGCATTCGGACGATGGGCGATGATGATATTGACGAACTCCCGGAAAAGGTCGTTTTCTATTTTCAACCGGTCCGCCTCGGAATACAGTCCGGAGTTGACGGTGAGGTCATACGCGGCGGCAAAATTGGCTACCCTTACACTGTCGCCGAATTTCCAGCCGCCAAGCCGGCCGGCCATATAATTGAACAGCGGAGTCTGATAAAACGAGGTCCGGAACTTCAGCAGATTCTTCGGATAGCGGTCGGCCGCCGCCAGCAGAACCTCGCGCACCCGGGCCGCGTATTTGATATCTCCGGTAAGCGCGTAGACATAGGCCGGATAATGCAGCTTGAAAGAACGCTGAAACTTGCGGTTGTTCAGCAGCAGCGTAAGATAATAGCGGTTGCCCACGCTGTCATCTCCGACAAACATCTCGCGGTCGCCGACGTGACAGGGATAAAAAACGCCGGGAAGCACCTCAAACGTCGACTCCTCCGCAAGCTCGGCGGAGGGAAACTCCACGCCGCAGTAACGGCATTCGAGGTGTTCGCCGTCGGCAGTGAGAAAGAACGAGTCGTCGCCGCCGCCGCACTTCGGACAGTACACGCAGTCGATCACATCGCCGTCCGGTATGATCTCGGAGACCGGCAGACGCATGATCTCCGCCGACTGTTCGCAGAAAAATTCGAGCCGGTCGGCTGCCCATTTGAATTTTGCAATATTGACGCGGCCGCGTTCAATGTCCGCCGCCGCGATGTCGCACGCCGGATGCTCAACTGCCGCCGGAGCGTCGGACGGCGCTGAAAACGCCGTCGGCTCCACTTTTGCCGGCACCAGCATCACGTTTGAGATTTCAGATGCCACCGGCTCGGCGTCGCCCGCCGAACCGACCGCGATTTCCATCCGGTCGATCCGATCCGGCACCTCCTCGCGCAGGCCGACGGTCTGCCAGTACCACGGCTGCCGGGCCGCGCGATACGGCAGCAGCCGGACGTGCCCCGGCCGCACACTCCAGGTCACAAACCCCAGACACGGCATATCGCTTCCGGCGTTGTAGAACCTGACGCGCAGATAGCTCCAGTTTTTCGGAACCGAAGCGATATCAAATTCGATTGCGGAATCGCGGAAATCCGTTGGCCCGGCCAGTTTGAAAACATTTACGCCGAATTTATTTCCCGGATTACCCTCTCCCGGCGCAAGTTTCAGCTCAAACGGCACTCGCTCGAACACGATCCGTCCCGCGTCTCCGCCGGCCGCCGTCCAGACAGCCAGCGCCGCCAGCGCAAACATCAACGAAAATCTCATCTCGCTCCGGTGGCTATATCAGATTCATCCGCTTCATGGTTGCGGCCAGCTTGTCACGGTTGACGGCGGAAAGTTCACACAGCGGCAGCCGATATTCTTCGGAGATAAGTCCGCACATCGCCATGGCGGCCTTGATCGGAATCGGATTCGACTCGATGAACTGATCGCGGAAAAACGGATACAACTCGCGGTTGAGCTTCAGCGCCTCGGCGGTTTTTCCGGCGAAGAACAGCTCCACAAGTTCAACCATTTTTCCCGGCAGCAGGTTGCTGGTAACGCTGATCACCCCCATCGCGCCGACCGAGATCATCGGCAGCGTCAACGCGTCGTCGCCGCTCAGAACGGCGATGTCGCACAGATCAAGTATGGCGGAGACCCGTTCGGCGCTCCCGGCCGCTTCCTTGACCGCCGCCATCAGCGGCGAAGCCTTGCGCAGCCGGGCGATTGTATCGACGTTCAACCCCACGCCCGACCGCCCCGGCACATTATAAAGCACCACCGTCATTCCGGTCTGCTCGGCCACGGTCATAAAGTGGCGGTACATGCCTTCCTGCGTCGGCTTGTTGTAATAGGGAACCACCTGAAGCGTGGCGTCGGCGCCGGCGGCCTTGGCCTTCAGCGTCATTTCCACCGCCTCGCGGGTGGAGTTGGCTCCGGTTCCGGCGATAATGGCGCAGCGACCGGAGGCCTGCTTCACCGTCTCTTCGATGACCCGGATATGTTCTTCATACGTGAGCGTCGGCGACTCGCCGGTGGTGCCGACCGGAACGATGCCGGCCACGCCGCCTTCCACCTGACGCTCCACCAGTTCACGCAGTTTGCCATAATCGACCTCGCCTCCGGAAAACGGAGTGACCAACGCGGTATATACGCCCCTGAACATCATTTTCTTCTTCTCCTGTAAGTATTTATCAGTCCAACGCCGACAAAAGTTCATTAACCCGCTCAAGTTTCTGCTTGAGTTCTTCAAGCTGCCGCTTCGCGTCCTCCACCACCTGGGCCGGAGCTTTGGCGACAAAACGCTCATTCCTGAGTTTCGCCTCGGTGCCGCGGATCCATCCCTCGAACTCGCCGCGCTGTTTTTTCAACTTGGCGCGTTCGGCGTCCAGATCGATCACACCGGCCAGCGGCAGATAAACCGTGCCGATGTCTCCGATCGCCGACGGCGCGGCGCCGCTGCCGGCCGCGTCGTAGTCCGCCAGACCGATCTCCACATCGGAGGCGTTCATCAGCATTTTGAGCGATTCAACCTCGGTATTCAGGAAATCGGCGGCGGCGGCATCGACCGCCTTGATGTAATAGCGGACCTTGCGGTTATCGGGAATGTCGCAGTTTGAGCGCAGCGCCCGACCGGCGGAAACCAGCGCAAACTTGCTTTCCACATACTTGACAATTTCCGCATCGGCAAACACGCCGTCCTCGCCCGGTTCCGGGTAGCGTTCGTTCATAATGCTCTCGCCGTCTTCGACGTAACCCATCGAATGCGCCAGCTCCTCGGTGACGAACGGCATAAACGGATGCAGCAGCCGTAACACCTTGAATATCACATAGTCCAGCACACGGACCGCCTGAAGCTTTTCCGCCTCGCCGCCGCGCAGCCGGACTTTTTCCGACTCGACGAACCAGTCGCAGACCTTGCTCCAGACCAGCTCGTACAGTTCGTGGGCGGCCGAATGGAAGCGGAACTCCCGGAACGCCGTCTCGATCGATCCGACCGCGGCGTCGATCGACGCGATCATCCATTTTTCGTCGGCGGTCAGCCCGGACGGATCGGCGTTCAGTTTGCGGAAACTGTCGCTGACCTCGCCCTGCATCTGACGGAACCGGCAGCAATTCCACAGTTTGTTCGCAAAATTGCGGCCAAGCTCGCATTTGTCATTGCTGTACCGGATATCCATTCCCACCGGCGCGATGTAAATGATCGAAAAACGCAGCGCGTCGGCGCCGTATTCCGCGATCACGTCCAGCGGGTCGGGCGAGTTGCCGAGCGACTTCGACAGCTTCCTGCCGGTGTCGTCCCGGATAATGCTGGTGAAATAGACGTTTCGGAACGGTATTTCGCCCATAAACTCGCAGCCGGCCATAATCATGCGCGCCACCCAGAAAAAGATGATGTCCGGGCCGGTGACCAGATCGCAGGTCGGATAAAAATATTTCAGCTCGGCCGTGTCATCCGGCCACCCCTGAATGGAGAACGGCCACAGCCACGAACTGAACCAGGTGTCCAGCACATCCTCCTCCTGCCGCCACTTTCCGGGCGCGGACGGAGCCTCCATTCCCACATAGACTTCGCCGGCGGCGTCGTTGTACCATGCCGGAATCCGGTGTCCCCACCATATCTGCCGACTGATGCACCAGTCCTGAATATTCTCCATCCAGTGAAAATAGGTCTTGCTCCAACGCTCCGGGTAAAACTTGATTTTTCCGGACTCCACCGCGTCGATCGCCGGCTTGGCCAGCTCCTTCATATTGCAGAACCACTGATAACTTATCAGCGTTTCGATCGGAACGTCGCCGCGTTCGGAGAAGCCGACCGCGTGCCGGATCGGCTCCACCCCGATGACCAGTCCAAGCTTCTCAAGTTCAGCCATCACCTTGTCGCGGGCGGCGTAACGATCCAGCCCGGAGAACTCCTTTCCGGCGCGATCGTTCAGACTGGCGTCGGCGTTCATAATGTTGATGACCTCAAGATTATGGCGCTGGCCGACCAGAAAGTCGTTCGGGTCGTGCGCCGGAGTGATCTTCACGCAGCCAGACCCCTTTTCCGGATCGGCATGCTCGTCTCCGATGATCGGTATCTCCCGGTCCGTCAGCGGCAGCTTGACCATTTTGCCGATCAGATGCCGGTAGCGCGGGTCATCAGGATTCACCGCCACGGCGGTGTCTCCGAACATGGTTTCGGGACGGGTGGTCGCCACCTCAAGGAATCCCGACCCGTCGGCCAGCGGATATTTGATATGGTAGAACTTGCCGTCGACCTCCTTGTAGATGACCTCCTCGTCCGACAGCGCCGTCTTCGACACCGGACACCAGTTGATCATCCGCTGGCCGCGGTAGATATATCCTTTCTTATAAAGCTCGACAAACACCTTCCGCACCGCGCGGCTCAGCCCCTCGTCCATGGTGAAGCGCTCCCGCTCCCAGTCGCAGGCGGTTCCGAGTTTGCGCAGCTGACTGATGATCGTGCCGCCGTATTTCTCCTTCCAGTCCCACACCTTTGCGATGAATTTCTCGCGGCCGAGCTCGTCGCGTCCCGGCTGTCCGGCGGCCTTCAGGCTCTTCTGGACCTTGCTTTCAGTGGCGATGCCCGCGTGGTCGGTCCCGGGGAACCAGCACACTTCATAGCCTCGCATCCGGTGATAACGGATCAGAATGTCCTGCAGCGTGTTGTTGAGGACGTGGCCGATCGTCAATATGCCGGTGACGTTCGGGGGCGGAATTACTATGCTGTAAGCCGGCTTGTCCGGATTGACCCGGCCGTGAAAAAGTTTGTTTTCCTCCCAGAACGGGTACCATTTCGCTTCGGCGTCCGCCGGAACGTAGGCCTTGGGCAGTTCGTGGATGTGGCTCATTGGATATCTCCTGAAAACTTAAACGTTGATTTCATACTGAACTTCTTAATATACACCGCTTCGCGCACGTTTAAAACAATAAAAACTGGTTTTTCCGGTTTTTCGGTGTATTTTAAACCATTATGAAGAATCCAGCCCCCAACAACCGGACGCTGCGGCTCGACGCGGAGGCCGCTGCAAAATTCGACGCGATGGTGTCGCCGCCGCCGCGGCTTCCGCTGTCGGCGGCAGACGCCGAAAACCGGGTGTTCAACGCCGCAGTGCCGGAATGCCTCGAATTTTTCCCGGACAAATTCGTCGATCTGCTGATTCTCGACCCGCCGTACAATCTGGACAAGGATTTTCACGGAGTCAAGTTCCGCGCCTCAAGCAACGCCGAATATCTGGAATATCTTGAGTCATGGTTTCCGCCGCTGCTCCGGCTGCTCAAACCGGACGCCTCGGTCTATCTTTGCTGCGACTGGCACAATTCGGCCGCCTGCTTCACGCTTCTGGAAAAATATCTGACAATACGCAACCGCATAACCTGGCAGCGGGAAAAAGGGCGCGGCGCACTGCGCAACTGGAAAAACTGTTCGGAAGACATCTGGTTCGCCACAACAAGCGGCCGCTACACCTTCAATCTCGACGCGGTTAAACAGAAGCGCCGCGTGCTCGCACCATACCGCGAAAACGGCGTTCCCAAAGACTGGACTCAGGATGAAAACGGCGAAAAATTCCGGCTGACCTGTCCGTCAAACCTGTGGGATGACATTTCCGTACCCTACTGGTCTATGCCGGAAAACACCGACCACCCCACCCAGAAACCGGAAAAACTGCTGGCCAAACTTATTCTGGCCAGCTCCAATTCCGGCGACATGGTGTTCGATCCGTTCTCCGGCAGCGGCACCACTCCGGTGACTGCGCGGAAACTCAACCGCCGCTACTGCGCGGTGGAGATGAACCGGGAATACTGCCGCTGGACCGCCGCCCGGCTCGAAAAAGCCGGATGCGACCGGAAAATACAAGGCTTTGACAACGGCGTATTTCTCGAACGCAATTCAAAGTGAATCCGCTGACGCGCCGGCATCGGCGTTCGCGGCGGCTCCGGTCGACGCCACCGGAAACTCAAGTTTTGAGTTGTCGAACCCCCATGCCGCGGTTTTCTCCAGATAACCGGCCATGATTTCCGGCGGCAGCTCAGGAGTGCGCGACAATATCCACAGACTGTCCCGGTCATCCGAGGTGACAACGGCGGACGAATAGTCCGGCGCCAGCAGAATGATTTTGTAATCCCCGTAGAAAGGACGGAAAAAACTGACGCGGAGCCAGCCGATGTCCGGAGTGTCGCGGAACACCGCCACCGCCTCGGCCGAGACCGCTTCTCCGTGGCGCCGGCCGCGGTTCACAACTTTGATCCGGCCGTCATCCAGCTTAGTGTAGGTCGCGGTCACGCCGGTGGTGTCGCGTTCAAACCACTGCGGCAGTCTGGCGGCCTCATGCCACACGCCGAGATATTTTTCCGCATCGAATCCGGTCACCGCCGGAATGTCGCCGGTTCCCGCCGCGCCGCCGCAGCCGCTTCCGAGCCATAACACGGAAGCCGACGCCAGAAGCGTCAGAAAATGTTTTGCCTTTTTCGTCGTTTCCATACCGCACTCCCCCCATTTATTGTTTTGGCCGGACGGAACAAGAAACTGACGCAATTTTTACCGGTACAGTATCAGCGGCACATACCAGCCTTTGTTGATGTTAAGCAAACCGATCTGACAACAGCGCCCGTCGGCGTCGGTGTCATTGACATTGAACACGCCAAGCTGAAGTCCGGAAACATCCTCCGCGGTCTTTCCGCCGGAGACGTTGACCAGACCGATCTGAACGCCGTGATTCTCCTGAATGTTGGCGGCGCCGAGTTCAACACCGTAGTTGCGGTTCATCCGGTCGTATTCCAGCGGCAGGTTGAACGTGGCGAATTCAAACCCGTAGTTGTTGCCGGCCGAGAAGTTCCATACGCCGATCATATTCATGAAATAGTTGTTGTAACGGGTTCCGGCCAGCGCCGAAACCTGAATACCGTAATTGTTGGCGGTCATGCTGGCGAGTCCGGCGCCGATGCCGACAAGATTGTCGATGCCGCCGCAGTAGAAGTTGAACTCCGCGCCGTAGACCGACGGAAACTCCGTGAAGTCTATCTCGTGGTCCTTGTCCGCCGTGCACCGCTCGGTGTTGAACAGCGCGAAGAACGGGCGGGCGCCGATCTGAAACGGCGTCCACTCCGCCGTCAGCACGCCGGCGCCGTAGGGCGCGTTGCAGCCGGCGGCGACCGCCGCGACCGCTCCGACAATCAGACTCTTCAGCATCTTTCCCATTTCCATGACCGACCTCCATTGCGTTCAAGTTACATTTGATGACGGTGTAGAATTTAGCACCGAATGACCGCATTTCAAGTCGGGTTTTCTTAAAAAGCCAAACGTCCGGAGCGCGTCGTGCGGCCATGAAAAAGAATCCGGCCGCACGACAGCGCCAGCCCGGAAACGACTACATTCCGCCCATCGTCGCGGCTTCGCCCATCGGCGCGGTCACTCCAACGGCGTTGGTGGAAACACTGCCGTTGGGATTGGTGGTGATGTCTCCGCCGTAAGGACCGTTCGGCCCGGTCTGACTCATCGGCATGTCCACGCCTTCGGCATTGGGCTGAATGTCGCCGTTGAACTCCGAGTTCGGTCCCGGCGGCGGCAGCAGCGCCTGATTGCTCACCTGCGCCGGAACAAACGTGGCCTGTGAAAGCACCGGAACATTGTTCTGGCTCACGGTGGCCTGCAGCATCCACACATGGCCGGTCTGCCCGTCCAGCAGAACAATGGTGTTCATAGTGTACTGCTGACCGCTGACCATGGAATTCACATCCACCTTGCCGGCCAAAAGCGCGAACCGGTTCGGCGCATAGGTCTGGGTGGTTGTCGCGGCGGAGTCCTCCGCCGACGCACGACTGACGGCAAAGGCTCCGCCGACCGCGGCCGCGACACCGGCGGCCAACAAAGACACAACGATGTTTCTGTTCATACGATCCTCCTCTTCTTTTGGGTTGCGCAGAACAATGCAATACAATGCGCCGGAAACGGCGAATTTTTCTCTTTTCCTCTTGAGAAACGGAATATACATTATAAAAATAAAAAGTCAAATCGCGGCACGATTCCGGTAAATATCTTTTTTTCGAAAAAATGCTTGCAATCGCGCCGCCGGAATGGTATCGTTTATAACAAGTCTGAAATAAAAAAACAAGGAGAGAAGAAAATGACATTCACCGCCCCCCGCGGCAAATTCATGATGGTTGCCGCCGGAAGCATTTTTCTGGCACTGGCGATGGTGGCTTCGGCATGGCTGCTGAGCCGTTTCATGGTAAAGATCCAGCGGGAAACCACCATCTCGGCAAAAGGCTATGCCGAGAAACTGGTAACCGCCGACCTCGGCAGTTTTTCCGCCGCTCTTACGGTGCAGTCAACCGACCTCGCCGCCGGATACAAGACCATTTCAACGCAATGCGCGGAAGTCACGAAAATGCTGGCCGAATTTGGATTCAAACCGGAGGAGATCAACGTGGACGGCGTGGTTTTCAACCGGGTGTTCCGCTATGTCAACGGCGAAGAGACCGGCGAGCTTCTTTATTTCAACCTCAGCCAGACCATCCGCATCTGTACAAAAGACGTGAAACGAATAAGCGACAACTACCGAAAGCTCAACACCTTGCTGGCCAACGGCATCCAGATAAACGTGGCCGTTCCGGAGTATTTCATCAGCAATCCGGAGGCCTACAAGCTGGCGCTGACCGCCGAAGCCAGCAAAAGCGCCGCCGCCAGAGCCGAAATCATGGCCAAGGAGGGCGGAGCGGAACTCAAGGAACTGCTTTCGGCCAGACTCGGAGTAATCCAGATCAACCGGCCGGCGTCATCGGAGATGTCCGATTATGGCGTATATGACACGTCGTCGCCGGAAAAGGTCATAAAAATCGTCGTCGCACTGGAATTTTCCACCCGTTAGAGGTAAATAAATGTTTAATAAAACCATCGTTGTCTGCGCCGGAATCATCGGCGTTGCCGCCATCGCCTCGGCCCTGCTGCTCTCCAATCTCAAGATCAACTTCAAGGACGGAAGCGACACCATCAACGTAATCGGGTTGGCGAGCAGAAAGGTTCCGGCCGACCGCGCCGAATTTTCCTTCACCGTCACCGTCAACAGCAAAAACATCTCCGCCGGCTACGCCCGGCTCGAAGCCGAATGCGCCAAAGCCCGTAATCTCATGTACGGCGCCGGCTTCAAGGCCGACGAGCTTTCCAGCTCGCCCATAACGCTCATGCCAACGTTCGTCCGTGACCGCAACGGCTTCGACACGGCGGAAATCCGCTTCTTCGTACTCAGCCGCACCGTCGACGTCTCCACCGCCAATCTGCCGCTGGCCGACTACGGCAGTCAGCTTCCGCAGCAGCTGATGGCCGAGGGGGCGGAAGTGTCCGTTTCGTCCATCCACTACACCTGCTCCGAGCCGAGGCAGTGCTACGACGAGTTGCTTGCCGCCGCCGGAGCCGACGCAAAGACCAAAGCCGAACGGATTGCCGCTTCCGGCGGATTCAGAGTCGGCAAACTGTTGAAGGCCGAGCCGCCGCGCAGCGTAAGCATCGACAGCGGGAACGGCGCCGAGCTGGTCGTTTCGCTGGCGTTGTACGCCGACTATTCGGTAAAATGACATTTCGATTCCGCCGCCGCCGCGCCGTTGCGCGGCGGCTTTTTCGTAATAAGCAATGGAGGTTGTTGTCAGCATGTCCGCCTACCAAGATGAGATCGCCGCGGAAATCGCGGACGGAGTAATAGACGGCGCGGTGGTCTGCGCCGGCGACCGCACCGGAATCAAACGGATTGAACACTTCGGGTTCGCCGACAGAAGCGGCGGAGTGCCGATGCGCGACGATTCCATATTCGACGTCGCCAGTATCACCAAAGTCATCGCCGTCGCTCCGGCGCTGCGGCTGCTCGGCGTGGATATGGACCGCCCGTTCACCGACTATATCGATTTTCACGCCGCCCTGATTGCGCCGGTCACGGTCCGCGACCTCGCCACCCACATCAGCGGTTTCGCCCTGAACGGCGGCCCGATTCCCTATTTCTCCGAAGACGGCCGGGCCATGATGCGCGACATTCTGCGCCGTCCGCCGATCTTCCCGCCGCGCACCCGTTACGAGTACGCCTGCTGGAACTTTCTGCTGCTGGGCGCGATCGTGGAAAAAGTTTCCGGCGAACCGCTCAATACGTTCTGCCGACACACGATATTTGCGCCGCTGAAAATGAACGACACTTCACTCGGCCGTCCGGTGACGGACGACATTTCGCGGCTGGCCCGCACCTTTGCCATGCCGCACGCCGGTGAAATATCCGACCCCACCAGCTTCCGCATTTATCGCGACGGCCTCTGCGCCGGCAACGCCGGCGCCTTCACCACCGCCCCCGATTTGGCCAAGTTCAACCTTATGCTGCTGAACGGCGGCGCGCCACTGCTCAACGCCTCCGATATCGCGGAATTTTCCACCAACACCATTCCCGCCGCGCTGCACATCAAGCGCGGCGTCGGCTTTCTGATCGACGATCCGTTCAAGCCGACCGGCTTTCCGGCGCGCACCGTCTATCATTCCGGATGGAGCGGCCAAACCATGATCGCCGATCTTGAAAACGGCTTCTTCGCCATCGTGTTGACCGCCCGGCAGGGCGACTATGACCGGGCAAAACGCGGACGTTTCGCCATGCTCGGCGACCTGCACGGACAGTTCATGAGGAATGCGCTGTGATTTATTCGACCGGCAACATAAAGTCGCTATGGCTTTTTTCAATCACGATGTATATTAGACACCGGATTTTCAAAGAACACGAAAGGCGTCGTCCGACGGTAAACAGATGAAAAAACAAAACGGTTCCTCGCTGTTGCTGATAATGATCCTGCTGGCGGTTGCTCTCGGAATCCTCACCGGACTTTTTCTGGGTGAATGGTGTCAGCATCTGAAAGTCATCGGACAGGCGTTCATCGCGCTGATGCAGGTCAGTGTGCTGCCTTATATTTTCGTTTCTCTGATCCAGAGCTTCGGCTGTCTTGATCCGGGGCAGGCGAAATCGCTGGCCAAGCGCGGCATAATCATGGTGCTGGCGCTGTGGTCGGTGGTGTTTGCGTTGATGACGCTGATGCCGCTGACGTTTCCGAACTGGCAGTCCTCCTCTTTCTTCAGCCCGAGCATCCTCATCGGTACAAATGATCTGGACTACATCAAGCTGTTCATTCCGGCCAATCCATTCAACGCACTGGCCAACAATGTGGTTCCGGCCGTCACGCTGTTCAGCATAATGTGCGGCGTTGTGCTGATGGGAATTCCCCGCAAACAAAACCTGCTCGCGCTGCTGGACGTCTCCGGCGAGGTGCTGTCACGGCTGACACTGCTGCTGGTGAAACTGTCGCCGATCGGCATTTTCGCGCTGGTGGCCGACGCGGCCGGAACGATGTACCCCGAACAGCTCAGCCGTCTGGTGGTCTATCTCGCCGCGTTCCTGACCATGGGCGGACTGCTGTTCTTTCTTATCCTGCCGCTGTTGCTCACCGCGTTCACGCCGTTCAAATACCGCGAGCTCATGGTGGTAAGCCGCACCGCGATGCTCACCGTGCTGCTCACCGGAAATTTGTTCATCGTGCTGCCGCTGCTGGTGGACAACACCAAAAAGCTTTTTGAACTGCACCGGATAAGCAACGAAGACAGCCGGAACATGGCGAAGATCATCATCCCGATAACATTTATTCTGCCGTGCGCCGGCCAGCTGATGGATCTGCTGTTCATTCTGTTTGCGGCGTGGTTCAACAACGTGCAGTTCGCGCCGCTTGATTACCTCAATTTGTACGGCACCGGAACCCTGACGCTGTTCGGGAGCGCCAAGGTGGCGATTCCGTTCCTGCTTTCGATCTTCCAACTGCCGTCGGATATGTTCGAGCTGTTTACGGTCTCCAGCGTGATTACCGACAATGTGAAATATGCGGTGGAGGCGTTCGCCGTATTCTGCTTCGCCGCGCTTTTCGCGGCGTGGATGACCGGGCGGGCCGTCTGGAGCTGGCGCAAATTGGCTCCGAGACTGATAATTATCGGCGTAATCTCGGCACCGGTTCTCGCCGGTCTGGGTTTTGTGCTTTCCAACGTGGTGCGTCCTCCGGCCGACCAACGGCAGACGCTCGACGCGATGCGCATCAAAAGTACGCTGGACACCGAAGTGTTCGCCGCGCTGCCGCCGCCGCAGCCGCCGTGCGAAACCGGACACCTCGACCGCATCCGCAAGACCGGGGTTCTGCGCGTCGGCAGCAACATGAACATGATGCCGTTCGCATTCTTCAACAGCCGTCACGAACTGATCGGTCTGGACGTGGAAATGGCCCACCAGCTGGCCACCGACCTCGGCTGCACGCGCATTGAATTTTATCCGATATCATTCGACGATCCGGCCTCACCGCTCAACGCCAACCAGGTGGACATCGTCATGAGCAATCTTTCAATCAGCGCCGGACGGCTGGGAAAGCTGGCGTTTACCGACCACTATCTTGAACTGTCGCTGGCGCTGGTAGTGCCCGACTACCGCAAGGATGAACTGATAAAAAATCCACGGATGATCCTCACGCCGTCATTCGCCATCGCCGCCCTTGCCGGCGCCGATTTCGACCGGCTGAAGAAATATCTTCCGAACCATCTGCTGGTCAAGCTGAACTCTTACGATGAATTTTTCAGCGGCAAATGTCCGGCCAAAGCGCTGCTTACCACCGCCGAGACCGGGTCGGCCTGGACTATTCTGCATCCGGAATACGATCTGTTCATCCCCAAACGCCAGTTCCGTGACATTATCGCCTACGGCATTGAGAACGGCGACACCCAGTTTCTGGAATACCTAAACCTGTGGCTGAAACTCAAGCGGCTGAACGGCGAATTTGATCGCGGATACGACTATTGGATCAAAGGCATCAACGTCCAGCCGAAGCCGGAGCGCTGGTCCATTCTGAACAACGTGATCCTGAAAAAACAATGACGGCGGCGGCACGCCTGCCGCAGAGTCCATATGGCCGCAACGGAAAAACCGTTGCGGCTTTTCATTTTTATGCCGCAAAAAAACGTAGAGCAAGTGTGATTCTTCTAAACTTTGTCTATCGCATGCCGAATACACAGTAATATATGATACTGTCAAACGGAGATTTTGTCAAGTCATAAATCGCATATTTTGAGCAAGAAACTCGGTTTCCATCAAGGCAACAAAAGGCCGTCAATTTTAGATGAATTACATTTGGACACCGGAATAACAGGAAAAACGTCCCGTCGGAAAATCGGCCCGAAATTGCGTCCATTTGCGGCATATCAGGTTTTGCAGAAACTCTTACTTTTTTATCAAAACACTTACTTTTCGCGGTTTTTTAGAAATTTCACTTACAACGGCCGATGGGAGCCGTAAAAATAGTTTTGTTTCAAAACGCCACTTGAAAAAGTGCGTCTATGGAAGTATATTAATCACAAGGATAACTCTATGGAAGTATTTTACAGGAGAAAAAATGAACAAACTGACCTTATATCACGGCTCGCCGGAAATTATTTCCAAGCCGGAATTCGGCAAAGGAAAACCGTATAACGATTACGGTCAGGGATTCTATTGTACCGAGAATATCGAGCTAGCCAAGGAATGGGCATGCAGTGAAAATTCCGATGGGTATGTGAATCAATATGAGATCCCGTCCGATGAGCTGAACATCTTGAACCTTTCTTCCGATGACTATACCATACTGCATTGGCTGGCTTTGCTGATGCACTACCGGATGGTTCGCGTGTCCACGCCGGTGATGCAACGTGCCGTGGAATGGCTGACCGCGCATTATCTGATTGAACTCAAGGATTTTGACGCTGTTATCGGATATCGCGCCGACGATTCCTATTTCTCCTTTGCCCGTGCGTTTGTGAACAATGAAATCTCGCTGCACCAGTTAAGCTATGCGAGGAAACTTGGCAAACTCGGCGAACAGTTTGTGTTGAAAAGCGAAAAGGCTTTTGCATCCATTTGTTTTGTTTCCTATACTGAAATCCGCAATGCCGTCTATTATCCGCTACGGAAACAGCGTGACGAT